>MNTT01000016.1:349598-605830 GCA_001917135.1 Acetobacter sp. 46_36 | reverse complement strand
GCGGAAGATAAGCCCCGCATACCGCATCCATCCTCCCGCCTCGGCAAGTTCTTCGGCGGAAGGTAAGTCCCGCCTGCCGCATCCATCCTCCCTCCGGCAATCTCTTCGGCGGAAGGTAAGCCCCGCAGGCCGTGTCCATCCTCCCTCCGGCAAGTTCTTCGGCGGAAGGTAAGCCCCGCCTGCCGCATCCATCCTCCCTCCGGCAATCTCTTCGGCGGAAGATAAGCCCCGCCTGCCGTGTCCATCCTCCCTCCGGCAATCTCTTCGGCGGAAGATAAGCCCCGCCTGCCGTGTCCATCCTCCCTCCGGCAAGCTCTTCGGCGGAAGATAAATCCCGTCTGCCGCATCCATCCTCCTGCCTCGGCAAGTTCTTCGGCGGAAGGTAAGCCCCGCCTGCCGTGTCCATCCTCTCTCCGGCAAGCTCTTCGGCGGAAGATAAGCCCCGCCTGCCGTGTCCATCCTCTCTCCGGCAAGTTCTTCGGCGGAAGGTAAGCCCCGCCAGCCGTGTCCATCCTCCCTCCGGCAAGTTCTTCGGCGGAAGGTAAGCTTCGCCTGCCGTGTCCATCCTCTCTCCGGCAAGCTCTTCGGCGGAAGGTAAATCCCGCAGGCCGTGTCCATCCTCCCTCCGGCAAGCTCTTCGGCGGAAGATAAGCCCCGCCTGCCGCCTCCATCCTCCTGCCTCGGCAAGTTCTTCGGCGGAAGGTAAGCCTCGCAGGCCATATCCATCCTCTCTCCGGCAATCTCTTCGGCGGAAGGTAAATCCCGCAGGCCATATCCGGCATCTTTCAGATAATAACTTAGGCGGCAGACAGCGTCGTATTATTCATCTGAAAAAACGTGAGAAGCGTTTTGCATTTTACAACATTGCCGCAAAATCTCAATTAAGTAAAAATTAACAGCCGATAAATAAAATTCAAAGTAGGGAGAATGTAAGATGAGTATTCAAAACGTTCGGGCGTATTTAAAAAAATTTAATGTTGAAAACCGGATTTTGGAATTTCCTGTTTCCAGTGCAACCGTAGAATTGGCGGCCGCGGCTTTAGGCTGCGAACCCTGCCGGATTGCCAAAACTTTGTCGTTTGACGTCAACGGCGGAACGGTTTTGGTGGTTATGGCCGGAAACTGCAAAATTGACAACGCCAAATACAAACAGTTTTTTCATGTCAAAGCCAAAATGCTTTCGCCTGACGAAGCGTTAGCCAGAACAGGGCATGCCGTCGGCGGCGTTTGTCCTTTCGCCGTTCCTGAAAATGCAAAGGTTTATCTGGATGTATCGTTAAAACGTTTTCAGACGGTTTTTCCCGCTTGTGGCAGTTCCAACAGCGCCATTGAGGTTACGCCGGATGAATTGGAACGCTATGTCGGGCCGGCCGGGTGGATAGATGTCTGCAAGCAGGTGATATAACGTTTCAGATATCACTTAATAGTTCGGTTACCATGTGATAATTCCCTCAAAATTATGGGATTTTCGCCATTTCAGGAAATCATCAAAGATGGTAATGCCGTCTTGGATAACCGCTTTGTAATATTCAATGCCGGCAATCTTGAAATTGTCCGGCGTTTCAAATTTAAGCCGGATGATGGTTTGCCGCATTTCTTCGCTCATTGCGGCCTTAATTTCCTCTGCCTGTTTTTCAAAATAGCCGTCGTATTTTGTACCCCGTTTAATCTGGATAATATCAATTTGCCACAATGTTCCGTTATTGTCATCAAACCATATATGCCACTCAAAACAGCACTCTTCGGTATCGGCAAGATTTACAAATTCAATGCGCCTTGCCTGCGGATTTTGGGCAATTTGCGCCATGACTGCAAAACTCTGCCTAATGTCCAGTTCCGGCGTATAGGTATGGAAGTCTATATCCGGGTGCTTGCCGAGTGTTCCGATTTTAAGCGATCCGACAAGGTTAATTTCTGCGCCGATATTTTTCCATGCCGGAATAATGCCGCTTTTTCGGATAACAGCATGGGCATGGGGTTCGTTTTTTTGTGCCGCAGCGGCATAGTCTGTTGTGTTTTTCATTTTCTCCCTCCGTAAAATGCGTCATATTATTTTTATCAAGTTCAATTAAAAATTTCATTCCGCATGATTGTCTGCTCAAAAAAAGCCTCTCCAAACGGGGAGGCTTAACTTAATAAGTGAAAAACGACAATCTGTCGTCAATCATACGGCGTTCATCAACCGTACAATCATCGCAATAAAAAGCCTTTAGCATCTCCATCGCTTCATTGCTGTCTTTGGTTCGCGCTTCGATTCTGCTTAAAGGCGTAGTAATTTCACGCCGGTCGGTCTTAAAAATGTCATTCCAAGCCTCAGCCTGAACCGTAAAACTCTCCCCCATATAAATGTCTTTGCAAAACAGGGTATGTATATTCGGTTCATGCGTTACCCAGAGAATATGTTCCGCACCGGGATGATTAAGTCTGACGTCTTCAGCAAATTCTTCGGCAAACGGCCGCATAATCGCCGCATTATAGTCAGCCAGTTGCGGTCGCCGTTTGAACGTTTCTGCCTGCATAACCAGCTGGATGACTGCAGCGCTTTGCAAGGCCCGTATAACCGGAGAAACATAAATGGCTTCGACCGGGCCGAGCTCGTCTTTAAGCTTTTTGGCTTGTGAAAAAAGTTCATAAGCGCTCTGTGGCAGCAGATGGAGCCGTTTGTCATATTCGCCGTGGCGGTAAATTGTCAATTTCTTCATTTTTCAATAATTTATCAGTTATAAATAATTTTCATATCGCTAAATAAACATTAGCAGGATATCATGGCTGACAGCAGAGTCAAGAAAGCTTTTTATCCATATTAAAGATTTTTTTAACCCTTTTAAAATTATTTATTCTGTTATAAATAAACTCTGAAAGAAAGGAGCTGCCATGTCCGTAGAAATCTCCGAAAATAAGCCCCGGATTAAACATTTTTTGCTTTACGTCATTGCCTCTATAGCCTCGCTGGGCGGGTTGCTGTCCGGATTTGATACTGGCGTTATTTCCGGCGCGCTTTTATACATCAACGAAACCTGGCCGCTTAGCACGCTGGCGCAGGGGTGGGTCGTCAGTTCTGCTTTGGTTGGCGCTGTTGCAGGGGCTGCCGTCAACGGAGTTTTGGCAGATGTTTATGGCCGCAAAAAGGTTATCGTCGCCACTGCGGCAGTTTTTGCCGTGGGGTCTGTCCTTTGTGGTCTGGCGCCGGGTATAGGCTGGCTTGTTGCCGGAAGAATAGTTCTGGGGTTGGCGATTGGTATGGTAAACTTTGTTATTCCGCTTTATTTGTCCGAACTGTCGCCGCAAAAAGTCCGTGGTATGCTGGTGTCGCTGTACCAGTTGGCGATTACCGCCGGAATTTTGTTTTCTTACCTGATTAACCGTATTTTTGCTCTGTCCGAATATAACTGGCGCTGGATGCTTGGTGCCGGACTGATACCGGCGGTTATTCTGTTGGTCGGCATCAGCTTTCTTGGCGATACGCCGCGTTGGCTTATCAGCCGCCGCCGTGAAAAGGAAGCAAAGGCTATTTTTCGCAAAATTGAACCGGAATGCGATGCTGAGGCGCAGGTCAGGGAGATAAAATCAACTTTGAAACAAAGCGGAAACAATCGGAAGAATATTTTTGAACGCTGGATGCTGCGTCCGATAATGGTCGGAGTTGCCATTATGTTTATTCAGATTTGCACCGGCATTAATACGATTATTTATTACGCTGCGACAATTTTCAAAGCGGCAGGCTTTACGGATAATATCGGTGCGTTGTATGCGTCCGTTGGTGTCGGTGTGGTAAATTTTGCCATGACATTCGTCGCCATTTTCTTTACCGACCGGCTGGGACGCAAGCCGTTGCTGTATGCCGGCCTTTCGGGAATAACGCTGAGCCTGTTTGTTCTTTCGGTTTCGTTTTGGCTGGGCGGCACTTACGGATATGATACAAAATGGCTTTCTGTCGGAAGTATTGTAACGTTCATTGCCTGTTTTGCCTTTTCGCTTGGGCCGATTGCCTGGATACTGATTTCCGAGATTATGCCGTTGGCGGTTCGCGGTACAGCCATGAGTATCGCCACGATGTCAAACTTCGTATTTAATTTTATCGTTGCGCTTATTTTCCCGACGCTTCTGGCTTCAATTGGCGAGAGTGCAACGTTTGCCATATTCGGTATCGTCGGCATATTCAGCCTATTTTATACCTGGCGCTATATTCCTGAAACCAAAGGGCGCTCACTGGAGCAGATTGAACGGAATTGGAAAGAGGGGCTGCCCGTATCCGCGTTCTGAATTGCCCGGAAACAGCCGTCCCGGTTCGCTGCATCCGTATCCGTTAATGTCTGGACAGCCAGTCTAATATGGCTTTGTGCCCGTCATCTTCAAAGAATAACGCGTTATGGCTTTGCCCGGCCAGAATTTTCAATTCGCGGTCTTTGCTTGGGCTCAGGCCATATAAAGCTTTGCCGTGGCTGGGCGGGATAAGCCTGTCTTCGGCACCGTGAACAATAAACAGCGGCTTCCTGAACATACTGACAAAACGGTAAGACGGCAGTTCGTTTTTCAATATCAAAGCTGCACCGGGCACCGGTTTTTCGCCGACGATTTTTTTCAGCGAATAAAACGGTGCCGCCAGAACCAGCCCCTGTGCCGGCCGCTGCGCTGCCACGGCCGCCGCAGCCGCCGCCCCCATGGAATAACCGAAGATGATGATGTCTGAATGGCCGAGTTGCCGGTGTAGAAAATCATAAGCCGCCGCGCCGTCGCGATAAATGTTTTCTTGCGAAAACTCTCCCGGCGTTGATGCAAAGCCCCGATATTCCGGCATCATAACCGAATAGCCTTTCCGCAGGTAAGCCGCCATCTGCAATGAAAATGTCGCTATTTGTCCGGCATTGCCGTGAAAGAAAAGGATAGCCGGTTTGTCCGGGTTTCCTTTGGCGTACCAGCACATAATTTTTGTTCCGTCATCTGCCGTAAACGGCTTTTCCTGAAATCGGGGAATACCCGCCTGCTGCGGGGAAATGTATGAACTGTCCGGAAAAATGATAAAACAGTTTTGCAACAGATAGAGGAGAAAAATATATAAGGCACAGCCGCTGACGATTGCCGTCGCAACCTTTCCTGTTTTTTGCCGCATTTCTCCTCCTTTGTATCGTTTTATCATAAAACTTTGCTGTAAAACAGCCCGTCCGCTATACAAAATAAACACCGCTCATAAAAAAGTCAAAAGATAAAACCATAAGGGAGAGTAATTTTCAGGTCGATATTTTTGCCGGAAATCAGAAATAAGATTGACAAAAAAATCTGCGGAGAGTAAATTTTATACAGAAAACGATTATTATACCAATTAAAAACATAAAAATTATGCTGACCCAAGATCAAAAACAAAAATTCATTGCCTGCCTTGAACAGAAAATGAAAGTAAAATTGGTTTTCCAGTGGGAAGACTTTTTGTATTTCCAGTATATCGGCTGCAGCGAAACCGGCGGTGCGGCCGCTTACATTGCGGGTGCAAAAGATACGGCTCGGATTCCCATGGAAAAATTGCAGGTTCTGGTAGAATATCCGACGGTACCGGACAAACGAAAATTTGCATTTCACGGCAATCGCCTGGCGGCAGATATGTTGTCAAAACTGTATGGCGGATTTGTTTCTCTGGGGCTGTATTGGATATTGCATAACGAGCGGAATATAAGCGGCCAAAAACCTTTTGGCTTTGCTAAAAACATATACAGTGTAGACTGTATAGAACCGCGCGTAATATGCGAACAGATAACGCACATGTTAAAAGGGATTGACTGTTCTTCAACAGTCCTTGCCCTGTAAAAAAAAAGCCTTCCTTCAGAGCATTTCCCGTAAGGGGCTCTGTTAAGGAAGGTTTTTTCATATCGGCATAGAACGGAGTTATGCCTGTTCTATACGCCGATATAGTTTTTAAAATTGTTCAGGTTAGCCTGATAAGCCAAAACGTCGTCGTGGATGCCGTATTTTAAGTAATGCATTTTTAAGAGGTCTTTGTACTCTTTTTTAGCCAGCAGCATTTGCGCGTCTTTATCCAAAGGCCGGTTTGACAAGTACAGGGCAATTGCTTTTTTGTTCCCGTTTCGGATAAGCTCCTGTTGTTGCCAGTTCTCCAGACCCCGAATTTCAAAGTACCTTTTCAGTATTTCTTCATTGCCGGCATTAACCAAGGCAAGTAGCGTTCTGGTTGAAAACTGAAACGCCTCAAAGGCAAGATTAAGCATTTCTTTGTTGCCGCTTTCAAGAAGAAGTTTTTCTGTCGAACAGGATAATCCTTTAGTTGAAGACGGTCTTATTTGGCAGTAAATGCGAAACATTTCCAAATCATTGAGCTTTATGATTTCTTCAATTGAAGTGCTATAAAGGTCGCAGCCTTTGCGCAGCAGCCAGTCAAATATGTATCTGTTACGCAAGGGGATAAACTTCTTCCAAAAGTTTTCCGTAAAATAGGTATAAGAGTGGGCATAGTCATTTTTGCGAAACTCTATATATTCCATTAAAACATTGGTCTCTTCGGCTGTGGCAGCTTTAATCAGGACATCATCGCAAACCCCGTACTGCTTGATATAATCAAGCAGCAGCTGTATGTTCAGCTTTCCTGTCAGGCAGTTGTCTCCCAGTAGAAGCTCAGATTCTTTAGTCAGGCCGTGATCCATAAGATAACCCTTAAGCCCGTGTTCGGAACAGCATTCTAGATTAACCGCCATACAAAGGTACTCTTCCGGAAAGTATCTGCCGAACCAGTAACTTAGGATAAAAGCCCGTCTGGCCTTTTTTAACAGCTTAGCTTTTTCAGTGCTAACATTTTGTTGTACCATAATGATATAATTTAAATAGTTTGACATAAGTTTATAAAAACAAAAATTACTATAATAGATTTTGTATATTTGTCAATAAGAAAGGCTCCTTTCCAGAAGAAAGGAGCCTTTGGTTAAAACATCGGAGATAACGGCTAAAGCCCAAGATCCGTCAGGACATCATAATCGCTGAAGCCATACAGCTTTTCATAATACACAATCAGGTCAAGATCAAGCAGGGACAAAAGGGCGTATTCCCCCGACGGACTGAGCTGATGCCGGGAGATATATTCCCTTATCAGTTTTTTGTCGCCGCGGAGAATAAATGCATAGCAGGCTTCTCCCTCCAGAGTATTTTCCTCAAAATAAAGGCTCACAAGTTCGGGTGAACCGTATGCCGCCAGACTTTTTTCGTCCTGTTCATCAAAATCTCCGTTTCTGACAAAAAATTCGCCGGCTTTTTTTAAACCGCGCCGGAAAAGGATTTCGCTGCACAAAACTTCATCGTTGTCCGCGCCGTCATACAAATAAAACGGAGCACCGTCAGAGAGTAATCGGAAATATTCCAAAATCATTTCTTCGTCAGCTTCAGCCAGAAAAACCCGGATGGCAGCCTCGTCAAAACGATAGTCCTCTTTCCAGAACGAATGCATGATATCCGCATCTTTACGCCGAATAAGAGCAATTTGCGCCAAACGGTCGGGAACATTGCTTTTCATGTATGACAGCAGAATTTCTGCCGGAGCATGCATAAACAGCATCGCCTCGCTGAAGGCGCACGGCTTATGTTCGTTGAGATAAGCCTTAATCCGTTTCAAATCGCCGGATTGGAACAGTTTTGTTTCCGTTTGGTAGCCGAGCTGCGCATCTGAATTCAGCAGCTTTTGTGCCAGTTCGGAGGAATCATGTTCCCACAGCCACTCCATCGTTTCCGGTTCGACCTCAATACCGTCGGCAAAATAAGTATCAATCAGTTCGGCGTCGTTTTCTGCCAACAGGCGGATTTCATATTTTCCCGGAACTCTGTACTCGCTCAGGAACTCCTTAAGCAAAGCTGCATTTTCCGGTGCAAACAAGCGGTCGTAGACTGCCGTATTGTTTTCGCCGTCAAAACATCCGTTGCGGACAAAAGCAGCAAACTGTTCATTGGTTCCTTTTTCTGCCAGGTATTTTTCTCCGTCGGAGGAAAAATTATGCTTTCTGAGAAAAGCCTTAATAAAACGCGCGTCTTTTCTGTCGATAAGCGCTTTTTCGTCGGTCTGCTCTAAATGTGTATACGAATAAACGTCAATCGTTGCTTCAAACACATCATACGTTTTTTTACGGATAATTTCACTTATGATTTTATCGGATATGCCGTTTCTGTACCCAAATGCCCGATAAGCGAGCGGATTATCATAAGTGAGAAGCAGCTCCTTATTCGCTTCATAAACGCTGTACCTGCCCAGATAGGCAATTGTAAAGTTTTCGTCATGCAGCTTCAGGATTGCAGCTTCGGTCTTTTCGGTAATTGCGAGATTGTCCAGATATTCGGGAAGCAGCTGGGCGCCGTTTTTTTGCAGCAACGCCAGGGTAGCCTCTTCCGACAGCACAAATCCGTTTTTCAACAGTTGCAGAATGCCGAATTTTTTGATATAAGCCGTTTCACACTCCGGAGACAAACGATTGTATTGGTTATATCTCAGCCAAAGCGGAAAAGCTTCCGATTTCGGTGCCTTTATCAGCAGCAGGACAGCCTCGTCGCATAGCCTGTGTTCACAATTCAGATAACGGACGAAATCGGTTTTGCTGCACCCCTTGAATAAGACCATATTCAGATGATGCGCGGCCGGAATCTGATACGAATTCTTCAGCCTGAATTTTAAAACTTCGATTTTTGTCATCAAAGCCGAAGGTTTTTGTACTTCTTTCTTCATAATGATAAAAATTAATGATTAGACATAAAATTATTTTTAGTGCCGTCAGCATAGTTGAAAAATATTTTTTGTCAATAAAATTATGAAAGAAGTAATGCAGGAAATCAAAGAAAAAAGCCTTCTCAATTGAGAAAGGCTTTGTTTGAAAATTGACAGAATTGTCAGCGGGATAAATAATAATCTAATCTGTAGTTGTTTCTGTAATCGCCGTTTTGCAGGCAGCAGTCCAACAAATCCGGGGTGAGCAGGACAGCCAGATTTCGCACGGCTTCATCGTTGCTCAGAGAATGTTCAGACAGATAAAGGCCAATCAAATTTCCGTCACCGCGAAGAATCAGGGCTTTTTCGGCATTGTCGCCAAGACTGTTTTCACCGCTGCAGTAAGTTTCAAGAAACTTCCGCACCGTACGATTTTCGGCATATCGAATTAAGAAAGTTTCCGTCTGGCGGGAAAATGTTCCGTGCTGCAGAAGAAAATCGTCCAAGTCACTGTCATGCCGCCTGAACAATATTTTGTATGCCTCGTCCTCCATATTGCCGTCGGCAAAACAGAAAACCAGCGTATTGTCTTCCAGATGGTTGTTCAGATAATCCAGAACAGCCATTTTGTCGGCTTTGCGCAAAAAGTCCGACAGGAAGTCTTCATCAAAGTCATAATCGCATTTCTTCAGATATATTTCCCAGAGTTCCCTTTCGTTATGAAAGAGCAATGCACTGAGAACCATGTCGTCGAAATCCTCAATATCCTGTACGATGTTCAGCGCTTCGGCAAAAGCGGAAGACTTTATCCGATACCCCAGAGCAAAGGGACTCAAGGCGTGATGTGTCAGATAACATTCCAGCAGTTCATTGTCTTTCTGGTCAATCAGCAGGCATTCTTCCTGCCATTGCAGCCGATGGGACTTTAGATAGTCTGTCAGCCTGCCGCGGTCGTTTTGTGCCAGCAGAATGGCAAAGCCGAAATTCTGTAAAGTTCCGTGTTTCAGGTAGCAGTCCAACAGTTCTTTGTTTTCCGTCAAGAGCAGTTTGACTTCCAGATATGAGGGCAGGGAAAAACGGCGCAAAGTATCTTTCAGTAGTTCTTTCCGCGCCTTTGCTGCAAACAGGCTGTGCCACACTTTATCGGGTAACGGGACATTCCTCTCTGCTCTGGTTTCAATAAAGGCCTGCAATAATCCGTCATCATTTTCTTTAAGCAGGAGCTTCAGCATTTCCGTATCGAAAAAGTCATCGAAACACTTGTCCAGTACCTTTATGATTTGAGGATTCTTCCGTTTCAGCAGAAATTTGAATTCCTTGGCCGTCGGGCAGGTCAGTCGGTGCTCAAGATAAAAGATGACCAAGTCGTCCGATGCGCTGCGGCACAATTCCGTATAGGCGTCATCGTCCAATTCTTTATCCGTCGCATAGATTCTGACATAATCCTCTTTGCCGTTAATTATCAGAAATTCCTGTGTTTCCGCGCAAAGCTGCTGCGTTGCGGCATAAATCTTTAAAAAATCCGTATCGCCGGTTTCAAAAAGCGTTTCTTCGGCAATGTAATGCAGGCCATGCTTTCTGATATATTCGCCGATGAGAGCCGTATCTCTGCCCTTGACAAGGATAAGCTCTGATTGTTCGGACAACATTCTGCCGGTTCGGACCAGCGGCACAATTCCGTATTTCTTCACAAATTCCGCTTCATTGTCGTCGCTGATGTCAAATGAAGTTTTTTCCAAAAAGAAAAACAGCATATTGTTGTCTGCTGCGTCAATCAGCATTCCGACAGCTTCGTCAGACAGCGGATACTGCGCGACATAACGGCCGAACTGTTTACGGCTGCAGCCCTTGCCCTGAATCAGGTTGCAATGGTGCTGTTCTTCGATTTCCGCATCGCAGAGGCGGAATGTAGCCATGGCGCACCAGGTATTGAAACGCGAGGGCTTTTTTGTTTTAAATTGTTCCATAATGATAAAAATTAATGATTAGACATAATTCATTTTAAGCCTGCCTACGCTAACACGATTATAATTTTTGTCAACAAAAAAGCCTGTTTCCGAAAAGGAAACAGGCTCATTGCCGGAAACGGTTTTAATTGCGTTAAAATATACCCAGCCGTATCCGTTTGTTAAAAAACGGATACAATAAGGTTTTCGGCGTCTGGCCCGAGCGGATGTTTGGCAATATAAACGTCCAGCATTGCGCGGTCTCCGCGTTTAACCAGTTCAACCTCCGCATCTTCAAACAGGTCATATTTGTCCAGATAAAACCGGACGGCAGCGCCAGTCCGGGCAAAATCTGACTGCATGAGTTTACATTCCGCTTTGGAATATAATTCGTTTTGTTCAAAATAGCGTATCAGCAATTCGCAGTCGCCGCGTTCGACCAAAGCTTCCTCAGCCTCGTCTGCCAGGGCATAGGAAGCAATATAGGTTTCCAGCGCCCGCTTTGCCCCCAGTTTTGCGAACAGTATAAGCGCCTCTGTCGGAATTTCGAACAATTCGGCGTAAGCTTCAATCAACTCAAGGTCACCGCGGTTTAACAAAGCTGTAACCGATTGGGTCTTGAGCTTTCGGCTATTTACCGTGATATACCTGAAAACCTGTTCTTTACAGCCGTTTTCCAAAAAGTGGAATTCGGCATCGTCAGTCAGATGCTCTCCTTCTGCCAGCAGCCGGTCAACATAGAAATGCCGAACCTCGGCATCGCCCCGCTTCATTAAAACCGTGGCTGCAAGTTTTTTTAAGCCATGCTTTTCGCAATAGAGTCTGGCTGCTTCGGTTAAACCGGATTCCATAAGCCTTGCAGCATTAATGCTGCATAGTTGATGCGAAGAAATATAAGAACATAGCGCATTGCAGTCGCCGTCAGAAATTAATTTTGCCTCCAGCGTATACGGCAGTCCGTATTTTTCCAGATAAAAAGACTTAAGGTCTTTATCCTGCCCGGAAAATATAATCTCAGCAGCTGCATTGATAAGCCCGTCTTCCAAATCGTTGCTTTCAAGGTACAATCTGATAAAAACTCCGTTTCTGCTTTTGACCAGAGCTATTTCGGCATTATAGCCTAAAATGCGGCCGGAAAGATAAGCACGAATGGCTTCAAAGCATCCGCTTTCCATCAGCAGTGTTTCATACGGTTCCGGAAAACAATACGGTTCCGCGTCGTCTTTCTCTTCTCCGTGAGCCCTGTTGGCTGTTTTAGCCTCTGTTTCTTTGTTCAGTTTGTCAACAGCCAAAAGCAGAAATTCCGGATTGTTCAGATTGAAAAGCGCTTCAAGTTCCTGATTGCATTCCATCAGTCTTTTGCTCAATACCTCTTTGCAAAGTTTGGCATCGCCTTTTCTAAAGGCATAAACCGCCGCACTTTCGGAGAGGTGCTGACAAGTCGTAATATATGCCTCCTTAGCCTTGTCCAAAGAACTTTCCATAAGCTTATAGGAAAGCGAACGGTCAAAACTTGTCGGCTGGGCTTCTTCAAAATAGGCAATCAGCAAATCTTCCCGTTTTTGCTCAATAATGTTATCTAGGACATAATGAGGCAAACTTTTTCGTTTTCTGAGAACCGGAAGAAAAAACTTCTCTGATTGCTCAATAAGGAGACTGCTGTGAGGTATATATCCGAGAGAAGCCGACAACATAGCCAGAATCTGTTCGTCAGAGCCTTTGGCTGCAATAGCATCATTAAAAGAACTCAGAGAACAGCCTTGCTGAATATGTACGTCAAATTTCTTTTTGTTTTTGTCCGTAAGCAGAATTTCAAAGGCGGCAGCTTCAAATCGATTGAGGTTGCGGTAAACTTTGCTGAATTCCTTAACGGACAATGCATTAAGAAAAGCCCGTTGGCATTCCGGCGGCGGAAAATTTTCTAACGTTCCTTGCTGCTGAAGTTCCCGAAGCATCAAAAGCTTCTTAAAATAAGATAACTTGCATCTTTTTTTGTTTTTATCCATAACAATAAAATTTAATAGTGAAACATAAAATTAATTTTAGAATATCCTTTTTATGGCAAAAGCATATTTTTGT
This sequence comes from Acetobacter sp. 46_36, assembly GCA_001917135.1. Classification (GTDB taxonomy): domain Bacteria; phylum Pseudomonadota; class Alphaproteobacteria; order RF32; family CAG-239; genus CAG-267. The sequence continues at coordinate 593,119 of MNTT01000016.1, read as the reverse complement.
CAAGAGTGGATTGTATCGGTAAAATCAGGGAGATATTATAAAGCAATCGGTGCCGTGCCGGTAATTTATCCGTAAACTACGGTGTTAATGTATAACAGACATGACTGCTAAAGTAGGAAATATATTTCTGAGAGCAAAAAAATATTTTCAGGGGAAGAAAACTGGGTAAAATATTATTTTTTCATTTTTTTGTATTGACAAAAGCAAATATATTCCCATATAATGCAACATAAATTATTTTGTAAAACTATGTAGAGAAAGAATATGGTTAAGTTAAGTGATAATAATGCCTATAAAAGGGGGCAGGAACTTTTGGATTCAGGGATGTGCAGGGAGGCAATAGCTCAGTTTGATGAGTTTTTGGCCCAGCAGCCCGATTCATGGAAAGCTATAAATTCCAAAGGGTTTGCTTTTCAGAAGATGAGCAAATATACGGAAGCTGTCGAATGTTTTGATAAAGCTTTGGCAATTAACCCGAAATCGGTTGAGGTGCTGAATAATAAAGGTGTTACGCTTAGCATGCGCGGACTGTACAAAGAGGCGATTGCCTGCTTTGAACAGGCTTTTGCCAATGACCCGACTTCTCTTGAGGCTTTGAACGGCAAGGCGATTGCTTTGCAGCATATGTTTTTGTTCAAAGAAGCTCTTGATGTTTTACAACAGGCCTATCAGGTTGACCCCAAACACCCCCAGACATTGCTGAGTATTGCCGTTACGTTGCAAAAACTGAAGCAGTATGAACGGGCAATCGGGTATTTTAAAAAGGTTCTGGCTCTTGATAAATCCAATGTTAAAGCCTGGAATGGTATCGGCGTTACCTATCAGCTGATGGGGGATAACGATTCGGCCTTGAAGTGCTTTACCAAAATCCTGAATATTGACAGTACTGAAATTCAGGCGTGGATAAGCATTGGTTTCGTATATCAGAAAATGTTTAAGTTCAAAGATGCTCTGAAATGCTACAATAAAGCCAAGAATTTGGTCGACGGGCGTTATCATCATAAGCTTTATGACGGTTTGGCTTCCTGTCTGACAAAGCTTTCCGAATTTGACCAGGCGATAGAAATTTACAAACACATCTTCCAGCGGGAAGAAGGCAAGAAAAAATGGGACGCTCAACGGTCTATAAAATTTGTAAACAAGCTGAAACGCAAAAAGGCTATCGGCATGTTGCCGGATGTTATTCCGCAGGAAAACGCCCCGGCTGGTAATGCGTCGTCTGCTCCTGCTTCGGAAGAGGCTTAACCGTAGTTTCTTGCCGGATGCCGGCAGAAACTTTGGCAGGCAATACATTCGGCAGGAAATACAATAGCCCGAATGCGGTATATTGCCGGCGAACAGTCGGAAATGTTGTTTCAAACCGTACTCTTGTTTCTTCAAAATAACCGTTGCGTACGAAAGGTGGAGAGGAAATGTCTGAACCGGCAGGAAAAACGGCGCTGAAGCCTGTATATGGCTGGCTGCCCTTAGTCTATTTTGTAATTCAGGTTATTGTCGGCGTATGGCTTGCTTTCTGGCTTCTTTATAATCATCAGCCGCAGACCGGCGACGATATTGAACATCTGCATTCCGCCTGGCTGGTGCATGAAGGAAAAATTCCCTATATTGATTTTTTTCAGCATCACAATCCGCTGTTATGGTATTTGTTTTCACCTTTAGCCGGATACTTTGCCTATGATTTGGTTCTGTTCGATGTCGTCCGTATAATATCGACCGTCGTTATGTTTGCGAGCCTGTATGTTGCGGCATTGATAGTAAAACGTTTTATGGCAGGAAACTGGTACGCCGGGGTGCTATGTATCGCATCTGTATTTCCGTCATACGTCATTTTCAGCGGGCAGGATTTCCGTCCCGACAACTACATGGTCCTGATGTTTATGTTGGGGCTGTATTGGTTTTTTGCCTATTTGGAACGTCGGCAGCTTAGGGATTTGGTGCTGTCCTTTATGGCGATGTTTACCGCTTTCCTGTTTATGCAGAAAGTCATTTTTCTGCTGGCCTTTTTTGCTGCAGTGTTTTTTTATCAGTTGTATGTCGGCAGAATTTCTGTTCGGGATTTTTTGAAAGCACTGATTCTGCCGTGCATCGGCGGGATAGTGTTTCTGGCATGGCTTCTTGCGCACGATATGGTCGGGCGCTATTGGCTGGCCAATTACATTTTTAATTTGCATATTCCCGATGTTTACGGCGGGTTGGTCGAGAAAACCAAGCCGGAATTTTATGTTGTCAGTGCCTTGGCTTTATGCGGTTGCATTTACTCATTGTATCGGGGAAACATATACGCGCGGATAATTTGTCTGCTGTGGGTTTTCGAAGCTTTGCAACGCTTTTTCTATTTTTCGCTGGACAGGCACTACTATTATCAGCTGCAAATATTCAACGGGATGCTTGCCGGTACATTTGCGTGGGAAATAATAAAAAAATGGCGGATTGCAGCGTATGTTTTTGCAGTATTGTCGCTGTCCGGCTGTTTGGTCTTTAGAAACTATTGTCTGGAAAACAGGCTGAAACCGTATTACCACCGTTATGTAACACCAAAATATGTGCTTGAACAGACTAACCGCTGCGACGTTGTTATCAATGGCTACGGGTTGACTTACGGTATTTTTTCCAAAGATGTAACGTATTATTGGAATTTAAACGGGCAGTTGGATGTTATCGGCAGTAAAATCGGGCTGGCACCGCTGCCGGATTTAAATGGCGCCGTACAGAAATATCTGCCGCGCATTATTTATACCGGGCCGTATTGGAATGAACGCCTCCGCAAAAAGCATATAGACGTTCCGGTTCACTGGATAGACAAGAAATTGCGGGATAAATATTACAATCAGTCGGCCTTTGTCGATATTTTTATCTTAAAGCCGGAATATCAGGCACAGCGCCGCTGCCGTTATAACGTGGAAACCGGAAGCTGGGATTATTACTACAAAGAGAATTATAATAAAGAGGAGACAGTCGGCAGATGACTTGGGGGCTGAAAAAGACAGCGGCGCTTATTATCGGAATTTATCTGCTTTTTTGTGCCGGTTTGCTGTACTGGGTTGTCATATACAGCGGATCGGGTGACGGCGATACATTGGAGCACGTACATTCCTCATGGTTGGTTTGGTCAGGTAAAATTCCGTATAAGGATTTTTTCCAGCACCACAATCCTCTTTTATGGTATGTCGGTGCGCCGCTGGTCGGTTTCTACGAATATAGTCTGCGTGCGGTTGATGCCGTCAATATGCTGACGGTAACGGCTTTTTTGCTGATGCTGTTTTATATTTACCGCCTGCACCGGGATTTCCTGTCCGGTCGTTTTGGCGGGCTGGTAGCCACGGCTTTTTGTGCCTTGCCGCAGGAAAGTTTATATAATAAGGATTTTAAGCCTGATAATTTTATGGCACTGGCATTGGTTGCCGGAATTTACTATCTTTTCCGTTATCTGAAGTCTCGTAACGTCAGTGCGCTTGTTCTGTCCTTTTTGCTGTTTTTCGCCGCCTTTATGTTTACACAGAAAGCCGCATTGATTTTAATAGGCATGGGGGCGGTTATTTTATGGCTGTTGTACACGGGGCGTGCTGTCTGGAAAGACTGTCTGGTTGCGGCGGCATTGCCTGTGCTTTTATATGCAGCTTTTCTTGCATTTTTGTACTATGAAGATGTTTTGGCAATGTATTTCAAAGCCAATTTTGAGCTGAATTCGCATATACCCGATGTCTTTTATACTAGGCGTTTTATTCATCCGAGCTTTGAGATGACTGTTCCGCTCCTGTTGGCCTTTTACGCTCTGGCACGCTGCGTTTGGAGCGGAAACCTGTATGTAAAAATCATCGGTGCGGTTTTCGCGTTTGAATACATCATTCGTTTTTATTATTTCACACCCTTTGTTTATTATTTTGCCTTTCTTCATGCCGTAGCGTCAACGATGGCCGGCGTGGCTGCTTCGGAAATGATAAGGAAAAGGCAGTGGCTGGCGTTGGTGTTTGCAGGTTATTTTGTCATACTCGGGGGAATTTATGCCGATATATACAGTCGGCGGATAACCGTGGGCGACGATTACAAATATGGTGCGTCGGGATTTGTCCTGCGGTTGGTAAATCCCTGCGATTATGTCGTAAACGGATATCGCATCGGCTACAATCTGTTTAATAAAGATATTGATTTTATTTGGAATCTGAAAGGGCAGATAGATGTTATCGCCGCCACCATAGGCATCCGCCCGACGGCGGATTTGGAAAGCCTTATCCGCAAATACCGCCCGAAAATTATTTACGGCAAAAATTACTATGACACATACCGCGAATACCGCGGCGATATAGGAAAGTATCCGATACACTGGATAAGTTCGCACCTGCTGAACGAAATGTACATTCCGCTGAATCGCGACGATTTGTATATCCTGAAACCGGAATATCAAAGCTACCGATGCCGCTATAATCCGCGGACGAAAAGCTATGAATATCAGGATTGGAATTAGCAAAAAGTTTACTAATCGTTTTGTATATTATCAGCATAAAGAACTAACCTCTGCAAAAAGGAGACGAACCATGCGGGTAATTATAAAACCGGATTATGAACAAGTAACCGATTGGGCGGCAACCTACATTGCATACAGGATAAACCGTGCCCGTCCTACGCCGGTCAAACCTTTTGTTTTAGGGTTGCCGATGGGGGACACTCCAAAGGGAATGTATAAAAAGCTGGTAGAATTAAACCGTGCCGGAAAATTGTCATTTGCCAATGTGGTTATTTTTTGCATGAATGAATTTATCGGACTTGAGAAAAATGCGCCTCAGAGTTGTCAGAGCTATATGGACGAATATCTTCTGAAGCACGTAGATACCAAAGCCGCCAATATTTATATTCTTGACGGCAGAACCAAAAACTATGAAAAAGAGTGCTCCAATTTTGAACTGGCAATCCGTCAGAAAGGCGGCATAGACTTGTTTGTCGGCGGGGTTGGTGCCGATGGCCATATTGCTTTTAATGAACCGTTTTCTTCTCTTGATTCCCATACGCGCGTCAAAACCCTGACAACCGAAACGATGAAAATTAAAGCCAAATTGTTTGGGGGAGATATCAGCAAGGTGCCGCATACGGTTTTGACGGTTGGAACAGGTACGATTATGGATGCCCGTGAAGTTATGCTGCTGGCGACCGGTGCCGCCAAAGCCGAAGCGACCAGAGCGGCGATAGAAGGCAGCGTCAATCACCGCTGGGCTGTCAGCGCTCTGCAGATGCACCGCCATGGGATTTATGTCTGCGATGAGGATGCTGCCTCCAAGCTGGAGCAGGAAACAGTTTCTTATCTAAAAGATATTGAACGCAATGCTTACTGAAAACTCATCCCGCTCTCACATGTCTAATCCTCACTCGCCTCATTCTTCCGCCTCCGGCCGGACAGAACAAGAGCAGTTGCTGCGTGTTGAAGCTCTGCAGCTGCTGCGGCAGGAAGCGGACGAGCCGTATCGTATCTTTTCAGGGAAACTTCTGCCTCCGGAAACGCCGCTGCTCGGCGTCCGTATTCCGCGCTTGCGTCAATTGGCCAAATCATGGATCAAGGAGGGAAAAGCCGGAGAATATCTGGCGCTTTCCCGTTCGAGTCTGTTTTATCATGAAGAGTTTATGTTTTACGCCCTCTTAACAGCCGGGATAAAAATCCCCGAACCCGACAAAATCGCTATGATTAAAAATTTTGTTCCCTGCATAAATAATTGGGCTGTATGCGATATTTTCTGCGGGGACCTAAAGGAAGTCGGTAAAAATCCCGCTCCGTTTTATCAGGAGTTCAAAACATATCTGCATAGTGCACGAGAATATGAGATACGCTTCTTTTATGTTTTGGCGCTGATGTATTTCCTCACCCCCGAATATTTGCCGGAGCTGCTGTCCGCTGTTTCTTCGCAGGTATTTGTCGGGTTTTATGATAAAATGGCGGCAGCATGGTTTCTTTCCGTAGCTTATGTAAAATTTCCTCATGAAGTTGAAGATTTTTTACAAACAGCAGTACCGGATAAATTCGTTTTCCGTAAAAGTATAAGCAAAATATGCGATTCGTACCGAGTTGGCAAAGAAGATAAAAAGCGGCTTCGCGCCATGGCTGCAAAACGCCTGAAATTTTTCCCGTAATCAGAAACAACTCCCGACGTTTGCAATTTCTGCGTTTGCAACCTCGGCATTTGATAATATAGACATGGTTAGCGGTGTCGGACTATGCCTCATAAATAGGAAAAGCTGCAGTCAAAGCCGCAATACGTTTTTTAACGCCGGACATAATTTCCGTTTCTTTGTCCGTATGCAGGGCATCGACAATATCGGCGATTGCATTGCCGATAAGTTCAAATTCCGCTTCCTTAAATCCCCGCGTCGTTCCGGCCGGCGTGCCGAGCCTGATGCCGGACGTAACCGTTGGCGGCAGCGGGTCAAACGGAATGGCATTTTTGTTGGCCGTAATGTTAACACGTTCCAGCGCTTCGGTTAATTCTTTGCCGTTAATTCCTTTAGGCGTCAGGTCGGCCAAAAGCAAATGCGTGTCTGTTCCTCCCGTAACCAGTTTTAACCCGCGCTTAAGCAGGGTATCACCCAAAACTTTTGCATTTTTTATAACCTGTGCAGAGTAAAGCTTAAAGTCTTCGCTCATTGCCTCTTTAAAGCAAACGGCTTTTGCTGCAATAATATGTTCCAAAGGGCCGCCCTGCATACCTGGAAAAATTGCAGAATTGATTCTTTTTGCAATATCGGTATTGTTGGTCAGAATGGCGCCGCCGCGGGGACCTCGCAGCGTCTTGTGAGTCGTTGTGGTAACGACATCGGCATAAGTCAGCGGATTGGGATAGAGCCCGCTTGCCGCCAGTCCGGCAAAATGCGCCATGTCAACCATCAGCATTGCTCCGCATTCATGGGCAATGGCTCTGAATTTGACAAAGTCAATCTGCCGCGGATATGAAGAACATCCGGCAATGATAAGCTTCGGTTTGTGGTGGACGGCCAGGCTTTTGACCTGCTCGTAATCAATTAATCCGGATTCTCGTTCAACACCGTATTGTATGGCATTAAACCATTTTCCCGAAAAAGAAACTTTAGCGCCGTGAGTAAGATGTCCGCCGGCATCAAGGCTCATGCCCAACACCGTGTCGCCGGGTTTAAGCAGAGCGCCGAAAACAGCCATATTTGCCTGTGAACCCGAATGGGGCTGGACATTGGCATACTGTGCGCCGAACAACTGCTTTAACCGGTCAATGGCAAGCTGTTCAATTTCATCAACATATTCGCAGCCGCCGTAATAACGCCGCCCCGGGTACCCTTCTGCATATTTATTGGTCAGGACGGAACCCTGCGCTTCAAGAACTGCCTTGGATACGATATTTTCCGACGCGATTAGTTCAACATTGTCCTGTTGGCGTTTCAGTTCTTTATTGATAGCGTTAAAAATTTCGCTGTCAAAATTTTTCAAAGTTTCTTTGTACATTCTGTCTCCGTAATAAATCACAGTTTATGCGCTTCATTGTCGCATCATTCCGCTAAGCGATATGCACAATTATGCCTCGGATGCATACATCGGCAGTCCTGCCGTTATAAGTCTAACATATCAAGCCTTTTCTGATGACGTCCGCCTTCAAATTCCGTATTCAAAAAAATCTCAATCCGTTTACGGACATCTTCCGGGGTCATCGTCCTGCCGCCAAAGACAATGACGTTGGCGTTATTATGTTTCTTTGCCATCTCGGCAACCTCGTCAGAATAAAGTAAAGCCGCTCTGATGCCTTTGTGCCTGTTGGCCCGGATGGAAATGCCGATTCCCGTACCACAGACCAAAATGCCTAAATCGGCTTTTTGAGCCAGGATATTGGCAGCCATTTTGTCTGCATAGGCCGGATAGTCGACAGACGAGCAGTCATAAGTTCCCAAATCCAAAACCTCATATCCTTTTTCGGCAATAAAGTCGTTGATGATATTTTTCATTTCCAGCCCGGCATGGTCTGAAGCCGTTGCGATTTTCATAATGCGCCTCCCTTTCTGTTTCTCAGCACTATTAGCAAAACTTTGTATTAAATATAAGGAAAATGTCAGATATGCACAAGATAAAAAATTTTTCACATTTTAAAAAAAAATATGTTGACGTTCAAAATTTTTTATGTATATATACAAATCACCACGTTGACGTTGGTACTTTGAGTTGGCCGGTTGGCAGAGTGGCTCATGCAGAGGACTGCAAATCCTTGTACATCGGTTCAATTCCGGTACCGGCCTCCAGTAAGTATTATTCCGACTTAGCTCAGTGGTAGAGCAATCGGCTGTTAACCGATTGGTCGCTGGTTCGAGCCCAGCAGTCGGAGCCATTAAAAACCATTTTCTGATAAGGAAAACGGTTTTTCTTTTATAAGAAGTTTTGCTTTTACAGGAATATGGAGCAGGGACAAGAAATGAAAATCCGCAGTATAATATTTTTATTGATATTTTGTGTTCCGTTGTTAACGGCAGCGGTACCGGATATTGTCGAAAAACAATCCGGAAATATCCCGGCAGCTGTGGAAAAAATTGCCGATGGCGCCGGAGCTGATGTCGGCGTGGCCTATGCTTCATCAGGGAAATACCGGCAAAACGGCAGCCGTCAGTATCCGCTGTTAAGCGTCTTCAAATTGCATGTCGCCGTAGCCGTTTTAGATAGGGCAGATAGGGAAAATATTGCGCTGGATTCTCGGATTCAGATTCTCTCTGCCGAAATTAAGCCAGATTTATACAGCCCTCTTCGTGAAAAATACGGTGTACGCGATTTGTCGTTGCCGCTTCGTGAACTTTTGCGCTATATGGTGGCTGAAAGCGACAATAATGCCTGCGATATTTTAATAAGGTGGCTTGGCGGTGTGAAAAAAGTTGCTGCCTATAGCCGTAAAATAGGCCTCCGCCAGACGGAAATTCTCGTAACCGAAACGGAAATGAATCGAAATGTACGGTTGCAATATGCCAATAAAGCGCCGTTGTCCGAAATTATCCGCTTGTTGCAGCTGATTGACGGCGGGAAACTTTTTGCGCCGGAACTGCATAAGGAGTTGCTGGCGATAATGGAAAAGACCTCTACCGGAACCGACAAAATAAAAAAATATCTGCCGTCATTCGTATCCGTAGCTCACAAAACAGGATCATCATCCCGTCTGACTGATGGTAAAAAAATTGCCGATAATGACGTCGCTATTATAAAAAGCGGCAATAATGTCTGGTACCTGGCAGTTATGGTTGCCGATTCCCGTTTATCCGACAAAGAAAATGCAGAGATAATAGCCCGCATCGCTTTCTTGATTTACAAAACAGAAATAAACGGGAAAATAAGCGGGAAAACTCCCGAAAATTAAAGTCAGAAGCAGCTTTTGTCGGTTAAGCTGTCATACCGTTTGTGGATGCATTGAATACATGTTTTATGTACGCCGTCGGTAATGTTGTAAAAAACAAAGCGACCAAGCTTGTCGGCGGTAACAAAGCCATCATCGCGCAGCTTTTTCAAAAACTGTGAAACTTTGAGCTGTTCCAGCCCGGTTCCGTTAACGATTTCGGTAACGTTTTGCCTGCCGTTCAGTGTCAGCCATTCCAAAATGCGCATTTTGTCATAGTGGGCAAACAGTTTCATCCTGTTTGCCGTCATCATTGTATAATCGGCCGGGAGTACCGCTTTGACGCCGTCCTGCAGAAAAAAGAAACAGTCCGTCATATATGCATATAATTTGCGCAGGCAGACAAAAATGCTTGCCGGATATTCTTCACAAATGTCGTAATAAATAAATATGCCGCGTCTTGTCGTTTTAACCAGGCTGTTCTCGCGCATTTTTTTCAAACTTTGCGAAACAATTGCCTGTTCTGCGCCAAGCGCTTTAGTAATGGCGGAAACGGAAGACTGCCCGTTGACGTCAAGGTATTCCAAGATGCGCAGCCGCAACGGATGAGAAATATAGCTGATGCCTTTAACGGCCTTTTTCATAATTTCGGTTGGCAGCGGTTTTTGCATAATCCACACAATTCCTGTCTGTAAAATCTCTGCCTGTCTATATAGCAGAAAAAATCCCTCTTTGCAATAAAAATCCCCCGGTTATGTAGCCGGGGGATAAGGATGGAAACTGCTGAAAAAATTATTTCTGAAAATTGGTGCTTAATTCGTCAAACCGTTTTTGATTTTCATCCGACCAGCCCATAATATAGTCATCTCCCATACAAAACAGCGGTGTTCCGATGTTTCTGCCGAGTTTAAACTTTTCAGCGCATTTCTTAAATAAGTACATGCCGCCCGGTTTGTATATGTCAATTTTTTCCATAGCCAGCGCCGGATGGTTCTTGGTTATGTATTTGTCAGCCTGTCTGCAATATGGGCATCCGTCATAAGTGAAAAAATAAATCTTTTCGCTCTCTAAGGCGTCGTCAGCCCGGGCAGGGAAAATTCCGCCCCATAATCCGGCAAGAATAATGAACAAATAAGAAATATAACGCATTATATTCTCCTTTCTTGTTTATTCGATGCAGCAGTCGACAGCCTTGCGGACAAAGGCTTTCATCTTGACAAACGCAGTCTGCGGTTCGCCCTTGCCCGTTTCTCCGGTTTCTATGGCTTCCGCTGTTTCGCGGACAGTTTCCGTTCCGGTTTCCGCAGGTACTGCCGCTGCAACTTTCTCACTGATTCTTTTGACGTCTTCCGCGCTGTCTTTCACCCATTTGACGTCATCCACGCTCAGCATATTCATATTCAATCCCCAGAACAGGCAATACAGGTCATACGCCTTGTTAAACAGGTCGTAGGCCTGCTCTTTGTTGCCGAGGCTCTGTTGCTTGGTGCCGACTTCCATCAGCCGCATGGACGAGGCCAGCAGGTGCTTGGAGATGCACCAGACTTCTCCCTCGTACGACGGAATAATCTTCATCATCAGTTTTTTACGGGTTTCGCGCACGTCTTCGATTAAGTCGTAAAAAGATGTTTTGCCGGTTTTTGCGCCGGAAAAGACTAGATGTTCTTCAATTGAAATCAGGTTCATAATCGCAATTGTCAAATCCTGATCCGATGACAGGTCTTTCGGATTAACTTTCTTCGTCGCGTCAATCCGTTCCACGAATTCTTTGACGTTTTCTGCTTTTTTCATCATTTGTCTCCTTGATAAATTATAATGGATAATATGTTAAAATAACGCTGGCCGCGAACAGCAAAACAACCGGAAATACCGCTTTTTCAAACGGAAAATGTGCATGTCCGCCGTTTTTGTTTTTCATATATTGATACAGTTTTTGCGATGCAATATACAGAAATGCTCCGATTAATGCTGATAAAAGAAATGTATCAATATATAAAAAGCCGATAATTTTCGGGGTGTATGGCAGCAGCCCTAAATAAACAAAGCCGGAAGATGCAATACAGGCAAGCATAAGAATTGCATTGCGCCCTGCAAAGTACCACCCTTTTTTTTCAAACCAGAGGATAGTCCAATATCCGAGCAGAGAAAACAGCGCGCCTGTCCATAAACCGACAATGTCGTCGCTGATACCGAGCTTGCGGGAAATTTCCAGCGAAGCGCCGATTGCAACGGTACAAACGATGCAGGCCGGATTAGCCAAAGCTTCTGCCGCTGTTCCCGTTAAAAACAATAATAAGGTAAAAAATGCTTTCATATAAATAGACTCCAAAATATGTATCATATACAATATATATAATAATTAATACATATTAAAAAGTCAATAAATAATTTCAATAAAATGCGTTTTCCTTTGGCAGAAATTAATATATGCCGAGAATTTTGTTGATAACCGGATTTGTTTGTCATATATAGTAGTCGTGTCATGATTTTATTAAGGAGAGAAATATGAAAAAAATACTGCTGGCGCTGGCTGCTGTGTTTATGCTGAATGCCTGTTCGGAGGCTGACCCCGCATCATTGAAAGGGAAAAACTTCACACTGGCAACGGATAAAAATATCACATTGTCTTTTGATGCTAAGGAAGATCATTTTTACGGAAAAGCCTTGAATAATTATTTCGGTACTTACAAGGCAGAAAAGGATAACATTAAATTTGGTCCTGTCGCATCTACAATGATGGCCGGCCCTGAAGACGAGATGAAAAAGGAACATGCTTATTTTCAAAATCTGGACAAGGTCAGAACCTATAATTTGAAAGGGAAAGAACTTGAGCTGAAAGGCGACGGCGTAACGCTGAAGTATCTGCAGCAGTAACTTTTCCGGGCACAAAAATGTAATCCCCTGCGAAAGCGGGGATTATGTTTGTTTTCAAAAATACTGTGTTTTCTGAAGAACAACTGCCCGATAATATCTATTTGCCCAAAAAGCAAAATAAAACAGTCGCAAGGGACAATATAAGAAATTTCATTCAAAGACAAAATCTCCCAAAAACAGCCCGGCGACCCAGACAGTAATTCTTCAGATTACAACAACAGCCGTCGGAATAATCCGGCGGCTGTCTTTATACCGATTATTAAAAAACGGTCTATCGCAAAACTGCACCGGTCTTTTTGCCGACTTCCAGAATGACCTTGTTCATCAATGCTTCCAGTTCGGCATCGGTATAGGTCTTGTCTTTCGGCTGGAACGTAACGCTGATAGCAACGGATTTCTTGTCTTCGGGCAGATTCTCGCCTTCGTAAACATCAAAAATCCGTACATCGGCAATATTGCTGCGGTCTGCATTTTTAGCAGCCGCCGCTATGCTGACGGCCGAAACGTTACGGGCAACGACGAATGCCAAATCCTTGTCAACTGCTTGCAAAGGAGAAAGTTCCAGCTTCTTTTTAGCTTTGGATTTTGCATCCCTCGGCAGCGGAATATTGTCAAGGAAAACCTCAAAAGCCATAACATTGGTTTTGATGTCAAGCGCTTTGAGAATCGCCGGGTGCAGTTCACCAAAATACGCGAGGACGTTTTTGCCGAGTCGAATAACGCCGCTGCGCCCCGGGTGGTAGTAAGACGGTGCGTCGGTCGTAATCTGTGGTGCCTCAATCGGGCCTTTCGCCGCGGCAATAACTGCCAGCGCGTCGGCCTTGACGTCAAATACGTCATAAGCGCGCATGGAGTTTGTCCAGTCCTTTTTCGCGGTCTTTCCGACCCGAATGCCGGAAGCCATAGCCCGCTGTTCGCCGGGATTACGGCCGAAAAATTCGGGTGCTGCCTCAAACAATGCCAAATTGCCGTATCCGCGCGCAATATTGTTTTTGGCGCCGATAAGCAGATTCGGCAACAGTGACGGCCGCATTTCGTCAAGCTCATTGATAATCGGATTTTGAATAAATACCGCTTCCGGCCTTCTGCGGAAATATTTTGCAATGTTGCTGTCGGTAAAGCTGAATGTAACCGTTTCGTACATGCCGCGTGAAGCAAGCTCATGCTTGGCCATGACAATATTATTCTGCAATGGTGTTAAAACCGGTTTCGGAAATTCGGCCGTTTTCATTGAAGTTGCCGGAATGTTGTCAAGCCCAATCATCCGTACGACCTCTTCAATCAAATCCTGCTCGCATTCAATATCGCCGCGCCATGACGGAGAAATCGCCTTGATATTGCCGTTTTCTTCGCTGATTTCAAATCCGAGATTGTGGAGAATTTCTTCACAAGTTTCTTTGGCAACCTCCATACCGATAAAAGTTTTCATTCGTTCCGGCCGCAGATATACCGGTTTGGCGACAGATTTTTCTTCTCCGGCAATTTCCATCTCCGAAGCTTCGCCGCCGCAGATATCCAAAATCATTTTCGTGGCATAATTGTTACCGCTGATATTTGACATCGGGTCAACCCAGCGTTCGTACCGGGCACGTGAATCGGAGTCAAGCTGAAGCTTGCGTCCGGTTCTGGCAATGCAGGCCGGCGTAAACAATGCACACTCCAGCAGAACGTTCTTTGTGTCTTCATAGCTGCCTTTGTTTAATCCGCCCATGATGCCGCCAAGGCACTGTACGCCTTCGTCGTCGCAAATGCCGAGTGCTTTGTTGTCCAGCATATAGCTTTTTTCGTTCAGTGCCAGAAATTCTTCACCGTCATGAGCCATCCTGACCTGGATGTCGCCTTTAAGCTTGTCTGCATCAAAAACGTGCAGCGGACGTGCTAAATCATAGTTGATATAATTGGTAATATCCACCAGGGCGGAAATAGGACGCAGCCCGATAGCCGTCAGACGGTCTTTCATCCACTTTGGCGTCTCCGCTTTGTTGTTGACGTTTCTGATGTAGCGTGCCGTATATGTCGGGCAGGCTTCAGGGCATGAAACAGTTACTTTAACCGGGCTTTTGAACGTTCCTCTGATTGCAGGAATATCCAACGGTTTCAGCCTGCCGAGCCCCGCAGCGGCCAAATCCCGGGCAATTCCCCGTACGCCTAAACATTCGGCGCGGTTTGGGGTTATCGAAACTTCAAAAACCGGATCAATATTCAAAACTTCCGCCGCCGGAATGCCGGCCTTGGTCTCTGCCGGCAGCTCGATAATGCCGTTATGGTCGTCGCCAACAAGTAATTCTTTTTCCGAGCACATCATGCCCATGCTTTCCACGCCGCGGATTTTTGCAACTTTTAAGCGTTCTCCGTATGCAGGAATCAGTGCTCCGGTCGGAGCATAAATGCCAACCAGCCCTTCATGGACGTTTGGCGCGCCGCAGACGACTTGCAGTGTTTCCTTGCCTGTATTGACGGCTAATATGTGCAGATGGTCGGAATCCGGATGCATGTCAACTTTGTCAATGCGTGCCGTGATAAAGCCATCCAGTGCAGCAGCCGGATTAACGACCTCCTCGACTTCAAGGCCGATGCGAGTCAGTGTTTCGCTGATTTCGTCAACGCCTGCTGTTGTATCCAGATGTTCTTTTAACCAGGATAATGTAAATTTCATCGTGCCAGTCCTCCGTTGTTGCTCAGTCCGCTTGTCATTGATGAAAAGTCGAGCGGGGTAAATCCGTAATTTTTAATCCAGCGTACGTCAGATTCAAAGAAAGTCCTCAAATCCGGAATGCCGTATTTTAACATCGCAAGCCTGTCAATGCCGACCCCGAAGGCAAATCCCTGATATTCGTCTGGGTCGATGCCTCCAGCGCGTAGGACATTCGGATGTACCATGCCGCACCCCAAAACTTCCAGCCAGTCTGTTCCTGCTCCGATAATTAAATCGGTTTTAGTCTTGAGGCAGCCGATATCAACTTCGGCAGACGGTTCCGTAAACGGGAAGAACGACGGGCGAAATCGGATAGGCAGTTCGTCAACTTCAAAAAATTCTTTCATAAAATCATACAGGCAACCCTTTAAATCGGCCATAGTCGTTTTCTTGTCAATAACCAAACCTTCTACCTGATGGAACATCGGCGTGTGCGTCGCATCGTAGTCGGAACGGTATGTTCTGCCCGGCGCTATAATGCGGATTGGCGGCTGCTTCTTTTCCATGGTACGGATTTGTACGCCGGACGTATGCGTCCTGACCACATAAGCGGAGTCCATATCAAATTCCTTATTAGCGTCATTATTGATGTAGAACGTGTCCTGCATTTGGCGGGCAGGGTGGTTCGGCGGCATGTTGAGCGCGTTAAAGTTATGGAACTGATCTTCAATGTCCGGGCCTTCAGCCACTTCAAATCCCATCTGGACAAAAATAGCGACAATTTCTTCATAAACTTTGGAAACCGGATGGATTCGTCCTTGCGTTTCCGGCCGGCAGGGAAGGGTAACGTCAATAACTTCCTTTTTCAGTTTTTCATTCAGCTGTTTGGTTTCCAATTCCTGTTTTTTTTCGGTAATTTTTGCTTCAATTTCCGCTTTGACAACATTAATCTTCTTTCCGAAAGAAACTCTTTCTTCCATCGGCATGCTGCCCAGTGTTTTTAACAGTTCGGTAATCTGTCCTTTTTTGCCTAATGCCGCAACTCTTGCCTCGTCAAGGGCTTTTGCGTCTTCTGCATTGGCAATCTGTTCCAACAGGCTTGTTTTTATAACTTCAATATCACTCATTTGTTCACCTTATAAGAAGGATATTTCCCAGAAACAACAGGAGTGTTTCCTGAAATCACCCTTTTGCCGCTCCCAAAGGCCGGCTGTTGTTTGTCTTTTTTCCGCTGCCGTAAAAAATGCCGCGGAAGTTCATAACAATTTTAAATATAAAAGAGTCCTCTTGGTTGCCCAAGACGACTCTTTCCTATCTGATATAAACTATACTAAATCTAAAAATTATTTAGCCAGAGCCGCTTTGGCAGTTTCTACTAACTTAGCAAAAGCTTGGGGCTCTCTGTAAGCGATATCAGCCAGCACTTTACGGTCAAGCTCAATACCTGCCTTGTTGAGCCCGCTGATAAATCGAGAATAAGTCATATCATTCAAGCGCGTAGCAGCATTGATACGCTGAATCCACAAAGAACGGAAATTTCTTTTCTTCGCTCTTCTGTCACGGTAAGCATACTGCAAACCTTTTTCAACTTTTTCAACAGCTACTCTGAAAACGTTTTTATTGCGGCCTCTGTAGCCTTTCGCCATATCCAGAATTTTTTTATGACGGGCATGAGCCGTAACACCTCTTTTTACACGAGACATTTACATATCCTCCTACAACTACAAATAAGGTAAAAATTTCTTAACAATCTGGACATCGACTTCTGAAAGCAAAGTCGTGCCGCGGGCTTGTCTTTTCATTTTCTGGGTTTTGCAGAAGAGGCAGTGTCTCTTTTTCGCAAAATTTCTTTTCAGTTTGCCGGTTCCGGTAACGCTGAAGCGCTTTTTCGCCGAACTTTTCGTTTTTAATTTAGGCATTTCAATCCCTTTCAAAAATTTAAGTTGGATTCACACATAACAGGAAGGCATGCCGTTAGCCCTCTCTGTTATTCGTACCAATGTATACCGCAATATTTTTATTTGTAAAGAGTTTTTTTAATTTAAAATTAATAATTATTTACCAGTCTGTTGTCCTGATTAATTCTATCTTTGTCCGGTTTCTTCTTTTCCATATCCGGCTTGACTTTGGGGCCTGTGCCTGTTTTGCGGATAAAAAGGCGCACTCCCTGCTCATAAAAAAGATATCCCTTATAAACGGCGGCTGCCGGGATTTTGTAGCCGTTAAATTCGGCCTGATTTTCATAATAGCTGAAATCGGCTCCCGCAGCATCGTCTTCGTCTATAACGGCAATATCATGATGGCGGTCAATAAGCTCCTGCATATTGTCGCCTTTAACGGCCATGTCTTCTTCGGTCCAGAGCCAGTACATCGGAGCTTTGTCTGCAATATATAATTTATCTCTGCCGAGAATTAATTGCAGAGGCAGAGTGTGAAAGCCGACAGCCTGAACTTTTGCTTCGGGATTTTCGAAAACGTTATGTTTGGCCAGCATTCCCAAAACCTGATTCTGCGAAGAGTAGGGGTTTTTTATCTCATAATCGGCAGAAACGGCACTCCAGTATATCTGCATAACGGCACATGCCAGAAACAAATAATGCTTTCTGCTTTGGGCATAGTTCGGAAAAAACATATAAACCGAACAGAGAAAAAGTCCCCATATAAGCCCTTGGTGATAGTACATCGGGCGGACAGCAAAATAAGCGGCAATGAAAACGCTCCAAACTGTTGTAAAACGCAATACGACCGGCAAATTATTCCGCATATTAACATAAAAAGATGTGCTCATTGCCGTTTTTACCGCATAAAAAGCGGTGATAAACAAAAAAGTCAGATTCAGCATCGTATTTTCACCGGCAAAAAATGCTTCGGGAAAATGAGCCAGCACATTGTATGGATAATTTTCAATATGCTCGATTCGCATATTGTACTGCACCATATTGACCGGCAGGATCTGCCATAGCATAAGCAAGCCGCATCCGCCCAACAGACACATAGGGGCAATATATTGAAACGGCTTTCCCGAAGTCTGCCGATAGGCTTCCGAAAACCAAAACAGCCCGAGAACAGCGGCAACTGGTGCCAAAAAAGCGGCAGATTCTGCAAACAGCAGCAATGATAGTGCATATCTCCAAATATACCGATGCCTCTTTTCATAAAGCACGGCAAGCAAAACCATTGCCAGATATGCCAGACAGTAGTTGCGTGAAATGATATTGTACTGGTAAAGGAAATAATGCCCGAACGGCAACAGTATTTTATAAATCAATGGAACCCAACAGCAGAATAAAAATATACCGACCGTTATGGATATAACCGCAATTGAAACATAGGTAATGTTTAATTCTTCGCCAAATATGGCAATAAGCAATTTCAGCAGTAAATGCCATAATACCGGCTGCCCCTCCTGATGCGGGATAACTGTCAAAATTTCGCTGAAACTGGCATCGCGTGCAATCAAAAAAGCCTGAACTTCGTCAGCCCATATTTCATGAAACGGGGCAATATATAAAGAAAAGGCAGTGAAACAGAACCAAATAACCACCGCGGAGACTTTTGCTATATATGTTTCCGGAGAGAAGCCGTAGCGCATTTTAAACACCTGAGAAAAGAAAAGGCGGCAGCCATCTGGTTGCCGCCGTCTGCTATATTAGGCCAATGCGTCGGACTTGATATCCAGATGCAAGTCTTTCAACTGCTGCTCGGAAACCGTATTCGGCGCCTGCATCAGCAAATCCTGCGCTTTGCCGTTTAACGGGAACAGGATGACATCGCGGATAATCGGTTCGTCCAAAAGCAGCATGACCGTGCGGTCAATCCCCGGAGCGCATCCTGCGTGCGGCGGCGCGCCGTACTTGAATGCGTTAATCATACCGCCGAATTTGTTGTCCACGACGCTGTGGTCATATCCCGCCAGCTCAAATGCCTTGTACATGATTTCCGGTTTGTGGTTTCGGACTGCGCCGGAAGCCAATTCCACGCCGTTGCAGACCATGTCGTACTGATAAGCCAGTATCTCAAACGGATTCTTGTTCAGCAGCGCGTCCATTCCGCCCTGTGGCATGGAAAACGGATTGTGCGAAAATTCAACTGCGCCTGTTTCTTCGTTTTCCTCGTAAAACGGAAAATCGACAATCCAGCAGATGCGAAACGCGTCTTTCTCAATCAAATCCAGCTCTTCACCGAGTTTTGTGCGGACTTTTCCTGCAAATTTGCTGATAAGTTTTTTATTGCCGCCCATAAAGACAACCGCATCACCGTCCTTAACCCCAAACATATTTTTAAGTTCAGCCATTTTTTCTTCAGAGAAAAATTTGGCAATGCCCTTGGCGCCGTTTGCCGACAACGCAACATACGCCATTCCGCCGAACCCTTCTTCTTTGGCAAAACCGTCCAGCTTGTCAAAGAACGAACGCGGTTTCTCTCCTGCGCCGGGGATAACAATGGCACGCAATCCCTCGCCGTTGGCTGCCTTGCCATCATAAACGCCGAACCCGGAATTGTTGAAGAAAGCGGTTGCATCCTGAATAACCAGCGGATTGCGTAAATCCGGCTTGTCGGAGCCGTATTTCAGCATGGCGTCTTTAAAAGCAATACGCTGAAACGGCGCCTGGTCAACTTTTTTTCCTTCGCCGAATTCGTTGAAAATAGAACCCATAGTCTTTTCCATTACCGCAAACACATCATCCTGCGTGGCAAAAGACATTTCCATATCCAGCTGGTAAAATTCGCCTGGGCTGCGGTCGGCACGCGGATCTTCATCGCGGAAACACGGTGCAATCTGAAAATATTTGTCAAAGCCCGAAACCATCAACAGCTGTTTAAATTGCTGCGGCGATTGCGGCAAAGCATAAAACTTTCCCGGATTTAAGCGGGATGGAACCAGAAAGTCGCGTGCGCCCTCCGGAGATGAAGCCGTCAAAATCGGCGTCTGATATTCCAGAAAACCCTGCTCGTTCATTAACTCGCGCATGCGTTTGATAACTTTGCAGCGCAGAATGATATTGTTGTGGATTTTCTCGCGCCGCAAATCCAGAAAACGATACTTCAGGCGCAGCTCTTCCGGCGAGTTGTCTTCCCCGAAAACCTGTATCGGCAGAACGTCGGCCATGGAATGCAGAACGACATCGCTGACTTTTACCTCAATGTCGCCGGTCGGCATGTTTTTATTGACGCTCTCGCGCATCACAACCTCGCCGTCAACGGTAATGACGCTTTCCACCCGGATATCTTCCAGCTTCTTAAACAAATCGCTGGAGCTGTCAACTACGCACTGGGTAATGCCGTAGTGGTCGCGCAAATCGACAAAGCACAGATTGCCTAAATTGCGTTTGCGGTGAATCCAGCCCGAAAGCTTGACCTTTTGGCCTGCGTTGGCGGTTCTCAGTTCGCCGCAGGTATGAGTTCTGTATTCAATCATAAGTACCCCTGAAAAATTGTTTCAACGTCAATGCCGCCATTTTTATCCCAAATTGGCATAAATGCAAGCTAAAATTAAAAAAATCTTAAACAATCCCCCGTAAACTGCAACCAAAAGACAAGGGAACGCCCAAATGAATTTAATAGATAAGACACAAGAACTGCAGGACGCCTGTAAGATATTAAAAAAACAAAAAGTTATAGCCATAGATTGCGAATTTATCCGTGAAAAGACATTTTTCCCCATTCCCTGCCTGATTCAGGTCGGTTATGAAGACGGCGCTTTTTTGATAGACCCGTTGGCAGAAAATATGGACTTCGGCGATTTCTTTGCCCTGTTGCAAAATAAAAAAGTGCTGAAAGTTTTCCATTCCGGCCGTCAGGATATTGAGATTCTGTACAACCTTTCCGGTGCGGTGCCGACGCCGGTTTTTGACACCCAGATAGCGGCGCAGGCCTGCGGTTTGGGCGAATGTGTCAGTTATGAAAATCTGGTTAGAGCCTACTGCGGGGTGGATCTGGATAAATCCTGCCGTTTGACCAACTGGCAGCTGCGCCCGCTGAGTGCCGAGCAGTTGGAATATGCCGCGGGCGATGTAACGCATCTGATTAAATGTTATAACGAAATTGCCTCGTATCTGAAAGAAAATAAACGGGAAAGCTGGATTGCGGAAGAAATGGAAGATTTTGCCGATACGGCGCATTATGAACAAAATCCGGAAAACGCTTGGCTGCGGATTCGTCACAATGGGCACTCTTTGTCATTCTTGAATGCGTTGAAAGCTTTGGCGGAATGGCGTGAAAAAATGGCGATAGAACGCAACGTTTCCCGACAGAATATTATCAAGGATGAAACGCTGGTAAACATTGCGACAGCCTTCCCGAAAGATATGGAAGAGATGAAAAGGGTTCGCGGGGTGCGTCCGGATGTTGCCAAAAGCCGCCTTGCTAAAGAAATGACGGAAATTCTGGCATCGCTGACCGAAGACAAATTTGACCGCACACTGGGACGTGTAGACCGTGAACGCGATGTTACTCTGCCGCCAAGTCAGCATTCCCTTTGTGAAGTCCTGAAACTTTTGCTGAAGATAAAAAGTAACGATTGCGGTGTCGTATCGCGATTGATAACGTCGGAAAAGAATCTGCGCGAATACATCAAAAATCCAAAAGCTAAAAATCAGATTCTCAAAGGCTGGCGTTATGAAGTCTTTGGCAAAACGGCCGAAGAATTTCGCAAGGGAAAACTGGGAATCGTTTACGATGCGGCTTCCCGGGACATTGTAATAAAAGAGTTGTCTTAATTGCCGCTCTTCTAAGAAAAAATATAATATATATTAACTGTTAAAAGGAACTTGTAATGAAAAAAATATATTTGGCGCTTGTCGCTATGCTGATTTCGTTTAATGCCCATGCTTTTATTATTTCGCCGCATGTCGGTTTGGATTATGTTTCCGCCACGCCGAACGGATTTGGCGATATTGACAGCCTGAACGGCGGCGCAGTCAGTGCCGGCGTAAAAGTTTTAGGCTTTTTATCCGTAGAAGGATATTATCAGCAGTATGCGTCAACCGATGCTTTCGGCGGCAGCAAAACAAAACCTGCGGCATACGGCATAGATTTGGTTTCCGATACGTTGAATCTCGGCGTAGTAGAGCTGTTAACGACCGTGGGATATGGTAAATATACATTGGACGGCGGTAACCTGAACAAAAAAATGGAAGATTTTGAAGGCACCGCCTATCGTGCCGGTTTCGGTGCACAGTTTAATCCGACCGATAACATTGGTATCCGCGCTATGTACCGTTATGTATTCCCGGAAGACGATACGTTTAAGAAGAATATCCAGGAATTCACCGTCGGCATCCGATATTATTTCTTTTAGTATGCTGATGTCAATTGGAGCAGAAAAAATAGAGCGGGGAATGCCCCCGCTTTTTCTGTATTTTCAGACGTCAAAGGAAAGCCTCCGGAATTTATGCTGCGATTTATTTTTGCGGCGGCAGAATTTCAATCCAATAACCGTCCGGATCCTCAATGAAATAAATTCCCATCGCCTCGTTGACAAAACAAACCCAGCCGTTTTTCTGATGAAATTTCAATGCTTCCTGATAATTGTCTGCCGTTATTGCCAAGTGAAATTCGCACTCGCCCAAATCGTATTTCTGCGGATGGTCTTTCAGCCAGGTCAGTTCCAGCCGGAATCCGGTTTTGCCGTCGCCGAGATAAACGATGACATAAGAGCCGTCTTCGGCCTCAATCCGTCCGTTTTCTTTTAACCCCAGTGCTTTCTCATAAAAGGCAAGGCTGGTTTCCAGATTCGTAACGTTAAAATTGAAGTGATTAAAACAAAATGCCATTTTCTTATCCTTTCTTAATCATATAGGCTTTGGCAGCTTATATCTTTTGGTTGCAATAACCGGATATTTCCGCATTTTTACGGGATTTTTTTCAAAATGCCGGAAATTATCCTGTTTTGCAATAATTTTCTTGCTTAATTCAAAAAAATAAACTAATCTCAAAATAGGATTTGTTCTCTAGAAAAGGATAAATCCGAGGGCCTAGAAAACCCTTTATAAATACAACTTAGTCGTGCGCACACGACTTTAAAAATAGTGCCGACGTCATACCTCCGTATGGGGTGGATGTCGGTGAATAAGGCTCTGCCCCAATAAGCCGAGCCGTTTTAAGTTGTATACGGTTTTCTAGCATCCGCCCGCCTTTAGCTTTCTAAAGCGGGTTTTTTGTTTGAACTGAATAAAAGGATGCAAATATGAAAAAATCGGTGTTATTGTCCGTATTGGTCTTGACCGCGTGCGGAACTATTTTTAGTGGTTCGACACAACAGCTGACATTTGACTCGAACGTTAAAAATATCAATATTTATGCTAATGGTGCGTTGGTTTGTACAACAACGCCGTGTACCGTAGATATAGACAGAGGCTCGTCAGCATTGATAGTAATGGCAAAAGCTCGTGGTTATGAAGATGCTGTTAGTCAGATAAAATCTAAAATAAATACGGTATCATGGTGGAATTTATTAAGTCCGTATAGTTGGACAACCGATTTTGCCACCGATTCTATGTGGAAATACAATAGGAGCGGGGTATATATAAATATGCGTCCTCAAGGAATGAGATATGCTGAAGAGAAAAAATTTAACAAAGAAGCAAAAATAAAAGCATTTGCTTTGTTTAATTATCCGGAAATCAAAATAGAAAATCAAGAATATATGCAGGCTCTGGCTGCATTGACTGGAAAAAATAATCAAGAACTGCATCAAATCATAGAAAAGTCAAATACCGAGGCGGAATTGGCGCACAATTTGATATAGCAACAGGTACTTTGTTCCGAAGCGCCCTTTGAAGGGCGCTTTTCACGAGCTGATTTGCGTGTCATTACTTAAACAATTTCTTTAAAACCGAAAAAATATCAATCGTCGTTCGATTGTAAATTCGGTTATAAAGTGCTTTTTTCGGATTGGTCAGCCAGCCCCAGCCGCGCGGAGCTTTTATTCCAAGATTGTGCCGTATAAAACGCTTCGGCGAAATACGTGCCGCAATCATCTTTTTTAGCGACGGTTTTCTTATTCCGATTTTCATGTTGTTTAACCTTCTTGGGCATTCATGGCTGTAAATTATTGCCACGCCGAATATCCGGAAAAAGCGCCGACATTGGCGCCTTCCCCGCTTGTTAACCGTTTAAATAGCCTTTTTGACTTCTTCAAAAGCCTGTTGCAATTTGCTGGCATCAGGGCCTCCCGCCTGAGCCATGTCCGGTCTGCCGCCGCCGCCTTGTCCGCCGACTGCTGCCGAGGCAATTCGCACCAGGTCAACCGCAGAATATTTGTTTGTCAGGTCTTTGGTAACCCCAACGACAATAGATGCCTTGCCATCTTTATCGGTTGCCAGAACCATAACGCCCGAACCGATGTTTTGGCTCATCTCGTCAATAAAGGCTTTCAATTCCTTCGGATGAACGTCCGGGATAACCTTGCCGATAAATTTCACGCCGTTGACAACTTCCGTTTCGCTGCTCTTTGCCGCACCGCCGCTGGCCAGCGTTTTCTTGAGGTTAAACACTTCCGCTTCCAGCTTTTTCTTTTCTTCCAGCAGGTTGCCGATACGTGCTTCCAAATCGTTGATGTTGGTTTTCAGCGTGTTGCAGGCACAATGCAGCTTATCTTCCATCGCATCGACATATTCTTCCGCGCCTTTGCCGGTAACGCATTCAATACGCCGTACGCCGGCCGATACCGCAGATTCGGAAATGATGTTGAAATAGCCGATTTCTCCGGTGTCGCAAACGTGCGTTCCGCCGCACAGCTCGCGCGAATAAACTTCTCCGTCTTTTTCCATCGTAACCACGCGAACCTCTTCGCCGTATTTTTCGCCGAACAATGCCATTGCGCCGGTTTTAACGGCTTCATCCTGATTCATCAATACCGTGTTGACATGATAATTGGCACGGATGGCCGCATTAACCATATCTTCGGTCAGCTTTAGTTCGTCTGCGGTGATTTGCTTCGGGTGTGAAATGTCAAACCGCATTCTGTCCGCCGCAACCAGCGATCCTTTTTGCGTAACATGTTCGCCTAAAATCGTCCGCAACGCTTTGTGTACCAAATGCGTAACCGAATGGTTAGCGCAAATCTGTTTCCGATTCGTTTCGTTGACTTCAAAAGATGCAAAGCCTTCAACTTTAACTTCGCCTTCAATCATGTGGCAACAATGAACGAAAACCGTATCCAGCTTACGCTTGGTGTCATAAACTTCCGCTTTGAAGCTTTTGCCGCAGATAATGCCGGTATCGCCGACCTGTCCGCCGCATTCGCCGTAAAAAGGCGTCTGGTTGGCAACTAGATAAAATTCGCCGCTCTTCACGCCGTCAACTTCTTTGCCGTCCTGAACCAAAGCCTTGACAATGCCGTCGCTCTTGGTCGTCTTATAGCCTAAAAATTCTGTTCCGCCGATTTTTTCTTTAACTTCGAACCAAATTTTTTCGGTGCCGGCATCGCCCGACCCTGCCCAGTTCTTGCGTGCTTCTTCTTTCTGCTTGGCCATTGCTGCATCAAACCCGGCAACGTCAACTTCAATTCCTTTGCCTTTTAACGCATCTTGCGTCAAATCAAGCGGGAAGCCATAGGTATCATACAGTTTAAATGCCGTTTCGCCGTTGAGCGTGTCGCCTTTAGTTAGCTGCGAGGTTTCGTCGTCCAGCAGGCGCATGCCTTTGTCCAGCGTCTTGCCGAAACGGGTTTCTTCTGCCTTGATGGTTTCCGTAATCAGTTTATCAAAGCGGTAAAGTTCCGGATAGGCCTCGCCCATTTCTTTCTGCAAAACCGGCAACAGCTTGTAAATCATCGGCTCTTTTACTCCGAGCATATAAACATGGCGCATCGCCCGCCGCATAATCCGCCGCAGAACATAACCGCGTCCTTCGTTGGAAGGCAGTACGCCGTCGGCAATCAAAAAGCTCATTGCCCGCAGGTGGTCGGCAATCACGTTGTGCGATGCCTGTAGCGGTCCTTTCGGGTCGGTGTTGGCCATATCCGCAATCGCCTTAATCAGATGCTGGAACGTGTCAATATCAAAATTGGAATGCACACCCTGCAGAATGGCGGCGATTCGCTCCAGCCCCATACCAGTATCAATAGACGGCTTTTTCAGATTAATTCTGGAACCGTCTGGCAAATCTTCAAATTGGTCAAACACCAGATTCCAAATCTCAATAAAACGGTCGCCGTCTTCTTCCGGTGTTCCCGGCAGCCCGCCCCAGACTTCCGGTCCGTGGTCGTAAAAAATCTCCGAGCAGGGACCGCAGGGACCGGTGTCGCCCATCTGCCAGAAGTTGTCTTTGGTGGCAATGCGGATAATTCGCTCGTCAGGCAGCGCCGATACTTTCTTCCAGATGTCATAAGCCTCGTCGTCGGTATGGAAAATCGTAACCGCCAGCTTTTCTTTCGGAATCATAAATTCTTTCGTCAGCAGTTCCCAGGCATAATAAATTGCCTCTTCCTTAAAATAATCGCCGAACGAGAAGTTGCCGAGCATTTCAAAAAACGTATGGTGGCGCACATCATAGCCGACGCTGTCCAAATCATTGTGCTTGCCGCCTGCGCGTACGCTTTTTTGGGAAGTTGCGGCTCGCGTATAATCTCTGGTTTCGTTGCCTGCCAAAATGTTTTTGAACTGTACCATGCCTGAATTTGTAAACATCAGAGTCGGATCATTGTCAGGAACAAGCGAAGATGCCGGCACAATTTTGTGTCCGTTCTTCGCAAAATAATCCAAGAAAGTTTTTCTTATTTGATTAACGCTGGTCGTCATTGTTTTTTTCTTCCCAAAAATTAAATTAAACTTTTAACCGCATAAAACTACAGCGGTTTTTTGCTGATGTCCAGTTTAAATTTAACAGGGAAACCGATTCTTTTGTTTTTTGCAAAAACTGACCTAGTTCAGCATAACGACGAAGATATTCAGGTATGTAGCGAAAAGCAGCCATAAAAGATACGGAACCGTCAACGCAAACGCCCATTTGTTGATAAAGAAAAACGTATGCATCATCAACGCTGTAACGATATCCAGCAGGACGATGACAATCGCCGACGCGGTAAGCTGTTCCATATAAAAAAAGCTGAATGTCCATAAAATCTGCAAAAACAGCTGACTGACAAACAGGGCATTCGCATCTTCAAACTGTTCCAAAGTCTTGCGTGACCTGAGCACAATGTAAAAGCTCAAAAACAACAAAACGTAAATTCCGCTCCACGCATAAGAAAAGTAATGGTTTTCGGGCGTTCCGGGCGGAATGTCGAGCGTATCGTAAAAAGAAATCATGCCCTGTTCGGTAAAATACCGGGCCAGCAGCGCCGTAATCAAAACCAATACAAAACTGTAGAGTCCCTGCATAAGTTTAAGTGCCATCTTATCCTCCATATTTGCGGCTTTATAACCATATATGCTCCATTTGGGAAAAAACATCACTGCCGTAAAAA
Source organism: Acetobacter sp. 46_36 (assembly GCA_001917135.1). GTDB lineage: Bacteria > Pseudomonadota > Alphaproteobacteria > RF32 > CAG-239 > CAG-267. Next base: position 565,887 of record MNTT01000016.1, on the reverse strand, counting down.
TATAAAAAAATAAATTGCAATTTTAAATAAAAAGCATATAAACAAAAGTAGAACAAAATTCAATGGGAGTAAAAAATTGGCTAAAATAGATGAAAAAGATATAAAAACGGATGAAAACGGCATAAAATTATACCGTTCGGAAGATTTTGAAGGAATGCGTCGGGCCGGGAAACTTGCTGCCGAATGTCTGGATTATATTACGGATTTTGTTGATGTCGGCGTAACGACGGAACATCTGGACAATCTGTGCCGGGAATTTATCGTTTCGCATAATGCGATTCCCTCCTGTCTGGGATATCACGGCTATCCGAAAACAATCTGCACCTCGATTAACCATGTCATCTGCCATGGCATTCCCGATGACCGAAAGCTTGCCGACGGCGACATTGTCAATATTGACGTAACCGTAACTCTGGACGGCTGGTTCGGCGATACGTCGCGTATGTATTACATCGGCAAACCTAAACTAAAAGCAACGCGTTTATGTGAGGTAACTTATGAATGTTTGATGCGCGGTATTGATGTTGTAAAACCCGGTGCGCATTTCGGCGATATCGGTGCGGTAATAGAAGAATATGCGCACAAATACGGTTATTCGGTGGTGGAAATGTTCTGCGGCCACGGTCTGGGGCGGGTTTTCCACGATGAGCCGAATGTTCTGCACTTCGGGCGTAAGGGCACCGGCCCGGTAATTAAGGAAGGGATGTTCTTTACGATTGAACCGATGATTAATATCGGCAAGCCGGATGGTACGATTCTCTCCAACGGTTGGACTGCCGTAACCCGCGACCGAACCTTGTCTGCGCAGTTTGAACATTCGCTGGGCGTTACCAAGGACGGCTGCGAAGTGTTTACCTATTCGCCCAAAGGGTTAGATAAGCCGCCGTACAAAAAATGACCTTGTGAAAGCGGCAAAATAAGCCGGCTGAACAGCTGCCAACTGCCGTAAAAAGGCTGTAAGGCCGAATTGGACTTGACTTTGGAAAAAAATATGACTGTGACTAAAAAGAAAGCATCCGAATCTCCGAAAACAAAGGAAACAAAAGAAGTGCCGGATTACTTCGGGCATCGTCAGCGCTTAAAAGCCCGTTTTGTTGCCGATATGGGCAAAACCATGGCCGATTATGAATTGCTGGAATTAATTTTGATTTATGCGATTCCCCGAAAGGATGTCAAACCTCTGGCCAAGGCATTGTTGCGCCGCTATTCCAATTTGGCAAGCGTATTGGCTGCTCCGTTGGATAACCTTCTCAAAAATGAAGGTGTAGGCGAGAGTGTTGCCATACTGTGCGGCATTATTCATGCCTGCGCGAATAAAATCAGTTGGGAAAATCTGGAAAACAAAGATGCCCCGATTTTATCCAATAAAAAACTGATTGTCGATTACTGCCGCAGCTGCATCGGCTATTCGGGACAGGAACATTTGCTGATTATTTATCTAAACAAGCACGGAAAATACATAGCCCAAAATATTGAACAGGTGGGAACAATTGATGCTGTTATGATTAGTCCGCGTGAAATTGTGTCCAAAGCTTTGAATCACAACGCTGCGGCAATTATTTTGGCGCACAACCATCCGTCCGGAAATGCCACGCCGTCAAATGCAGATATTGAAATGACCAAACAGGTTGTCCTTGCGCTAAAAGCCATCGGTGTCAGAGTAGATGACCATTTAATAGTCACGCCGGGAAGTTATTACAGTATGCAGGAGAAAGTTCCTTTTATTTTTTGAAAAAAGTAAAAAGCTTGTTTGCTTGCAGCCAATCTGTTCTGCTTCTTCCGGCAAAAGTGTCATAAATGTTTTAAACAAGTAGAAAAAACGTTTATATCACCATTTCAACCATTTAAAATAATACATAAAAATAGTTTGTCATAAGTCGTTTTTTTGCTTGTGCAGTGCAGTTTTTTGTGGTGTCTTAATTAACGAAAAAGTAAGAATTATTTACATACAATTATTTCGTATTAAATGGCGTTTTAGCCGTCCTCAGGCTAAAATATTGTTCTTATACCGGAGTAACTCCAAAGGTTAACGTCAGGGTATAAAGAGGCGCTTAGCAGCGTTAAGGATTAAAGATTGTGAGATTACGAAAAGCACGCAGGGAAGCTTTGTCGTAAACTCAAAACAGGCTGGAAAAAACAAACCGTTTTCCGGCCTGCTTTTTTATTATAAAACCCGTTTTTTGATAAAACTCGGCAATTTCACGGCATTTATATAAATTTGCCGTATTTTATGCAAAAAGTACTTGACAAATGATTTTGTTTCTGTCAAATATATACACCGTGATAATAATCTTATGTTAAACAATTCTAAATTTTTATAATTATGGAATTAGGAAATTTAGTTGCGCATTATGCAACCAAAGGTGAAAAAGGTGTAGAAATCAATTTGGAAGCATTGTCTCAGGACAAACACTTCCGTAGTCAGGCAGTACAGGCAGTTGTAAAGAAAGTAAAAGAAAATCCGCATGCTTGCGTTTTCTTCCCTTCGTATAAGCCAGCCTGCGACCATAACCCGTTGGGAAAACTCATCAACGAGGTCGCGTTAAGCCTTCAGGTCGAAACATTAGTTACGGGAAATTATGAAAAATTGAAAGATTTGCAAAATCCCGTAAAAGATGTGATCATCGTAAAGCAGTCTTTCCGTTCCGGCAAGGAATTGAGAGCGCAGATTGAGGAACTGAAAGCAATGGGATACGATGTGAGTGTCCTTTGTCTGATTGCCCATTCCGGCGCCAAAGTTGAGGCTTTTGCCCATGAAAACGGAGTTCCCGTTTCGGCAATCGTCTACACAGACGAAATCTCTTATATTTGACGCCAACCTTAATTGTAGCCTTAAAGCCAAAAACACGTAAAGACCGGCATTGCCGGTCTTTTTTTGTTGGATTGTTTGCATTATGTTTCAAATCCTGTATTGTACAGGTTTTCATGTCCATCGGAGAAAAGGATTCTCTGCCTAAGCTGTCGGTTCGCGTCCTCCGCGTCCGTTATGGCGCTGGTTGTAAAGCATCATTGCTTTGCGTTTGGCTTCGGCCTTGTCTTCATTGTCTTTTTCACGTTTTTTCATCTGCTCCAAAGCTTTCGGGTCAGCAAGGCGCTCCAGCTTCATTTTTTCGTCGGAAATAGCTAGAGCTGTCTCGGCAACGGCCTTAACGTCTTCCGGTTTGAAAACCTGATTGCCGTCTATATCTTTAACCATCGGCAGAGCATCGCCAATCATCGTTGCTTTGCCGCTGATTTCATTGATTTGCAGCCCGTCATTTTTCATAAGGTCTTTCTGGCTTGCATCAACAGCCCTGTCAGCGCTGTTTTGCACATTATTCTGCATACGGTTTTCTTCATTGGCGGCATCAACATTTCTGTTGAATTTGTCAATGGTATTCATAACATCTGTTACGTCGGTACGCTGCTTGCCGTCTTTGCTGACCAAAACCCAGCTCGGTCCTTCCTGATGAATTTCCATGCCGCTGGGAAGTCTGACTTTGGAAAACATTTCTTTCATCTTTTGTTCCTGTTTTTCCGGTGTCAGTTCTTTTTCCTTATCTTTCTCTTTTTCTTTTTTCTTCTCTTTGTTTTTCTCTTCTATGTCTTTGGCTAATCCCGGCCCCTTAAGGTCAATCCCTGCTTTTTCGGCCTTTTTTTCCAATTCCGTGCCTTTTTTTGCCATTTCCGCTAAAGAAAGAGGCTTTAAGGCTTTTTTTCTGTCGCTGGTTTTAGTCTGTTCGTCAATGGGACGGTTGGCAAATTGCTCCAGCCGTTTTCCGACAGGCTCGTTATGTCCGAGAACAACCGGGCGCACCCGCCTTAAGGCTTCTTCCAGAGCCGCTTTGCGTTCTTCCGGCGTTTTATTGTGTCTGATGGCGTTTTCCATAACCGTTCTCCGTGCAATTCATATTAAATAAATTTTAGCATAAATTTTGAGAACCTGCAATACTTTTTAGTCGAAGATATCGTAAATTTTCGCCAGCAGGCTTGGTCGGTGCGGTTTGAATGCAAAATGTTTAAATAACAGATAATTGACGATAAGCAGGAAGGATATCGCCGCTGCTTGTGCCAGGTACGGATCCCAGTGTTCCCGCTCAATCAGGAAGGTTAAAATAAGAATGTTGATGAAATAGCTGCAAATCCATATCAGCAGAGATTTTGCATATTGGTGCAAATGGTTTCCCTCTGCCGGAAAAACCAGAAATTTATAAGAAGCAAAAGCAATAAAGGACGAAACAAACCATGTCGCCGCCAGAAGCAGCTGGTATCTTTCCGGAGAAAAAAGCAGAGCCAGCCCGCTGAAAATCATAAAACGCAGAGCCATATTAACTGAAGCCATAATGGCAAAACGCACTTTTTCATCTATGCCAAACCAGTATTTTCGCATATTTTACTCCTTATGACAGACAGAAAAATTGTCTGTATGCCGGGTCAATATAATCTGTCTGTCTTATTTTTCAATCAGCGGATTTCACCGTCAGGCAGCTTTGTTCACAGCCTGTATATCAGGTCAGTCTTTGCTCCAAGACCGCTTGGCGGCAGCTGCTGCCGTTACTGTCGGAGGCATAATGGGAAAATGTCGTTTTTTTCTTCATAAGCCGATGTCTTGATTGCAAGCAGGCGCAAGACTGAATGAAAGTAGTTGTCGTGCGAAAAGGATACCGTCTCGGCTCGCTTTTTCAGGCATGAGCCGTCAATTTTCATAGCGTGCATCGTCTGTTCAGGCAGCCATAAAATCATCGGTACTTTTTTCTGCTCTTCCGGTGCGACGGTGTAGGGCAGGCCGTGCAGGTAAAGATTGTTTTCTCCCAGCGATTCGCCGTGGTCGGAAACATAAAGCATACCGCTTTGCAGATTATTGTGGCGTTTGAGGATGTCTATAACGGAAGCGATAATATAGTCGGTATAGACAATGGTGTTGTCATAGGAATTGATAATCTGCTGTCGCGAACAGTCCTGTAGGCTGGCTGTGTCGCAGGCGGGTGTAAAACGTTTGAATTTGTCGGGATAGCGTTTATAGTATGTTGGTCCGTGGCTGCCCATCATATGCAAAACGATAACCGTGTTTCGGGTTATGGTTTGGAGCTGTTTTTCCAATCCGTCTAACAGGATTTCGTCATGGCAATAATTCCCGAAACAATAAGGCTGTTTATTGCCTTGTTTGGCATCGGTTTTGCCGATTCTGTCGCAGACTTTTTTGCAGCCGTCGTCATTGTCTTTCCAAAAAACGTCATATCCTGCAGCTTTGGCAATATCCAGCAGGTTTTGCATATACTGGGCATCCGTAACGTCAAATTCTTTTCTGCCCAGTTTGGAAAACATGCAGGGAAGTGATACCGCTGTCGCCGTCCCGCAGGAACTGACATCTTTAAAGGCAATAATTTCGCCGTTTTGTGCCAGCAATGGATTCGTCTGCCTGTTATAGCCGTATAGGGAAAAGTTTTGAGCTCTGGCCGTTTCTCCGACAATTAAGACTATCACCCGCGGTTTTCCATCCTGAGTGGGAATAGTTTGCGGAGACTTGTCCAGAATGACAAATTCCCTTTTGGCGTCAGCAGTACGTTTATAATACCGTCCGACCGCGTAAATATAATTGAATGTATTGATATAATAGCGAACCTGTTTGTTATTGCGTCCGAAAGAGGCATATTCTTTGTATGAAACGGCGGCAATGGCACCGACGACGGAAAGTCCGAGCATGAACAGCAGCAGCCGGCGGCGGATTTCTTTGCCGAACGAGGCAAATTCTATATGTGTACGGTATACCAAAACCGCAGGCAGAATGCCGACAATCAGGATATAAAAAGCGGCGTGGAGCGTAATCAAATCGGCAGCTTCCCTCGGCGTTGTTTCGGCAATGTTGCGTATCATGTCAGAGTTAATGACGACGCCAAGGTTTTGCAAGGCGTAATCAGATGCCGCGGATAAAACCATCAGCAGCATAATCAGAGGCTTGCCGATACGGGGAACGACAAGCAGGCTGAAAAACCAAAACAACGGAACATAAATAAAAAACGGCAGGCTGAGAGCAAAAAACAGGACAGAAAAACTGTTGATGTCAATTTTTTCGCAGGCAAACTGCCAAAACTTGATGTTCAAAGCAATGGCAAAATAGGCGCTGGTCAGGGCAATAAAAGCCGTAGAGCCGAGATTAAGATTATTTTTGGTCATTTGGGATAGTCCTTAAGATAGGGAGATGTTCATTATGCCGTTGGTTTCAGTATGAAATTAAATTGAGCAGAAAGCCGGTAACCAGCGGAATTGTAAAGTTGTCATCGATTCGGAGCTCTTTTTCAAAAAATTCGGCAGCGGTGGCAGTTAATGCAATAAAAAAGGCTGTTACGGGCGGCAATGCCGGAAAGAAGCAGGATATTATGCCTAGGGCGCTGATAAAAAAGGCAAGCGTCCCCTCCGGAGATTTACCGTTGTAAAAACGGAAACTGCCCCAAAATCTGCCGCACAGGGCAGCGTTGGAATCAGCAATCAGCATAACGCACATGGCCGCAGCTGCCGCTTTTGGTGCAAAGCAGACTGAAACGGCAAGCGCTGCAGCCAGAATATAAACCGATCCGCTCGGCGTAAAGGTAGAATGGCTGATTTCCCGGTTTCTCAGCGTTTTGATAAACATCTTTTTAAACAGCATACCGATAACGGCCGTTCGTTGATAAGCCGCATACTCAACAAACAAATTGGCGGCAAGCAGGGTGAAAAAAAGCAGGATGCTCCAGTTGCGCGGAGCGGTAAAGATAAACAGAGGCATCCAGAGTGAACTTAAGTGTACGGCTTTACGGTAAAGTTCCGTTTTTATTGCTTTTGACTTAAAAGCAGGCATATCAATGTCCTTTCTGATGGTTTTTGTTTTTTTTATAATTTATTTTCATACAGTCTTGTTGTTGTGTGTGATACTGGGGTTCCGGTTTCAGGCGGGTTTGCGCAGTTTTCGGCAATAAACATTGTCTTGTATGTCGCCCAGATGCCGCAGCCTGTAAGCAGTATGGCAAAATAGACGTCAGTAAGGAAATGGTAGCCGCCTAAAATCCTGCTTGCTGCAATGGTTAAGACGATTCCAACCGCTGCCGTAATGGAGGGTGTGCGGATTCTCTGCGGCATAACCAGCGCCAGGGCAAACAGCCACATAGCAAAGGAAGTATGTCCGGAAATGAAGGAGTCTCCGGTCGGACAGAAAGATTTTACAAAAGCATTGGTAAAGGTGCAGTCACCGGCGAAAATATCCGTCTGATAAGGCCTTGCCCGCCGGAAAAATATTTTGAAACCGTAGGGCAAAGCTGTACACCAGCCGAAAAATGAAATGCATAAAAACAACATCGTTTTGGCATTAATAAAGTTTAACTTGTTGCTGATGAGTATGCGGAACTTTTGCTTCAGGGCGAAAATGCCGCAAACGGCGGCAAATAAGGCGCAAATAGCATATTCTCCATACGTGTCCGCTGCATCCACAAATAAGTTTTCGTGTAGATAAAAACCGTTTAGGTAAACCAAGCCGGTCAGAAAAAGATCGCATTGTTCAGAGCAGCAGATAAGCAAAATGCTAACAGCCGTTGCCGCCGTAATAAAAAAGGTTGTAGGTTTCATCGTGTTCTCCCGTAAAGATAGAGTTGCATCCGATAAGAATAGGTTTTCTTCCGAATTTAAAAGCCAAACTGAAATCAATCTGAAAATTTTTAAAATAAATACCAATAAACCGGTTTACTTTTTTTGCGTATTAGTAATAAGATAGGCTTACAGACAGGCAAACGCCGGAGCCGAAAAGTGTCTCAGTTCTGACGGATGTCTGCCCGTGCCGGCAAAAATTGTCCGCAACCAACTACGCTGTCCTGAAAGAATAAAGCGGCAGTAATAAAAATCGCTGTAACAGCAGCGGAAAGCTGCAGCAACATAAAAAACGTATTATAATGAAAGAGGATTGTCATGAAAATCTTGCTTGTGGAGGATGACGTAAAACTGGGCAAAGCAACGAGCGAACTGCTGGCATATGAAGGGTGCACCGTGGACTGGGCGCAGGATGGGGCAGAAGCTGCAGCTATGGTAAAGGAAAGCCTGTCCGCAAGCTATGATATTGTGCTGCTGGACTGGATGCTGCCGGAAATCAGCGGGGTAGAAATCTGCCGCTTGCTGCGAAATAAATATAATTTTCAGGGCGGCATTATTTTTGTGACGGCAAAAGGCGAGGTAGAAGACTGTGTGCGCGCTTTGGATACGGGCGCAGACGATTTTATGGTTAAGCCGTTTAAGATAAAAGAGCTGGTTGCCCGGATAAACGCTGTTGACCGCCGCAAGAGCAAACCTTTTGTCGACAGGGTGTATGCCCGGGGCGCTGTCGAAATCAACCGGGACTTGCACACGGTATATTGCCGGGGCAGGGAGGTGCATCTGCGCAAAAAAGAGTTTGATTTGTTTGAAATGCTGTTTGTTAATCTGAATAATGTTCTGACCCGTACGGCTATTTTTGAAAAAATCTGGAGTGATAAACTGGACACGAATATGGAAAGTCTGGATTCGCATATTTATATGTTGCGCAAAAGCCTGAAACTATTGCCTGAAATCCGGATAAAAGTAGTAAAAAACATCGGTTATAAAATGGAAATAGAACCATGATAGAAAAAATACGCCGGGCTTTGATTGTCAAATATACCGCAGTGATTGCCTGTATATTGTTTTTAGGTTTTGCAGCAAGTTATGCCGCATATCGCCATAACGGGATAAAGCTTCTGCAGGACAGCCTGTATGATTATCTGGCAGAAGAAATTTGGGAAGCGCAGGAATACTTCCGCCATGGCGGAGAAAGTCCGGAGATGCATACAATCAATTCAGATATCCGGTCTCTGCATAATTTTACCTACTGGTTGCTGGACGGCAAAATCATCCGCGCCGAACAACCGGGAAACGATGTTATCGCCCGCCAGTTGGAACAAAGGCTGCTGACGAAAACATATCAGCCAGGAAAAATCTATCACGAAAATATGAAAGCCGGTAAACAGAAATGGTATTTTATTGTCATAAAGCAAGATATCCGGTTGTCCGCATCGCAGCAGGGGACTGTTTTTGTCCTTGCCAATTATACGCCGGTGCGGAAAAATGCCAAGGCCTATATCAAGATAGCTCTGACTGCGGCCGGAATTATAATTGTATTAGCTTATTTGGTCGGCAGTTTTTTTGTTTCTCGTTCGATGAAATATATAGAACAAAGCTACCAAAAGCAAAAACAGTTTGTATCCGACGCGGCACATGAATTGCGCACGCCGCTGACAATTCTGTATTCGTATGCCGAACTTCTCGAATATAATCCCAAACAGACCGATGTGATAGCAGAACTTAAAGACGAAATTCAGCACATAAACGAAATGGTAGACAGGCTTTTGGCCATTGCCCGTTACGATAATTCAAAAGTAATAATGCATAATGAACGGTTTTCCGTCAACCGGCTGGCAGCATCAGTCATAAAATCAATGTCTGGACTGTGCCAGCCCGGAACATTTGAACTAAAAAGCCAAACCGGCAATATTGAACTGACGGCTGATAAGGTTATGATTCGCCAGTTGTTGGGTATCTTGCTGGACAACGCGGTAAAATATACCGGAGACAATAAAAAAATAGCCATAACGCTGGAAAAAATTACATCTTCCGTCAAAATAACTGTAAAAGATAACGGAATAGGCATAAGCGAAGAAGATTTGCCGCATATTTTTGACCGTTTCTGGCGGGCGGAAAAATCAAGACATCAAAAAGGTCTGGGCTTGGGGTTGTCACTGGCTGAAACAATTGTCAGCCTGCACGGAGGGACAATCCGAGCCGGGAGCAAACTTGGGTGCGGAACTGAATTTGAGATAATTTTGCCGCTTCGGCAATAGTACCGTAAAGTGGACAGGCACAGACTTTTACATCGTTACGAAAGTCGTTACAAAACCACGGCATCGCCACAAAAGCCGTTATATCGCCACAAAATAAGCCGGATGCAGACATGTCAGTCCGGAAAATATTTCAATCCGAAACAGGCTGTTCAGTTGCAGGGGTAGAAAACATATTATACAAATTAGGATGCTGTAAATTTTTTATTGACATTCCGAAAACCTTCGTTTATATAAAATTTCACGATAAGCGCCGACATAGCTCAGTTGGTAGAGCAACTGATTTGTAATCAGTGGGTCGGGAGTTCAAGTCTCTCTGTCGGCACCAGCATTTTTACAGTATTTCTCAGTGCTCTTTAGCTTTTCTCCCCTCTTCGGATTCTGTATCCTTTCATTTACAGGGCTCAAATAGTCTTTTTGGGTTTAGGAGTGATTTTTTACAGATAAGGTTATATCAAAGAACTTTTGTACTTTGTTGTTTCCTCTGTAATAATCGTCTATCCAGGAAAAAATAAATTCTTCAAGTTTTCCTTTTGTATCATCGCCCATTTTTCTAAATTTTTCATAACTTTGAGCAAATAATCGATGTTTTCCCTCAGTATTTTCCTTTAATTCAACCCACAGATAGGTATTATTTTCAAAAGGAATATTAACTCCGTATACACCGTTTTTATGGCTTCTTTTAAATGGAACTTTCTCATCTTCATTAAAAACTAAATTTTCTTCAAGAATTTCTATATTTTCAAAACTCATAAGGTCAACATACGCAAGATTTGTGATTACAGTAGCTTCAAGCATAAAGCTTAAAGAATTTCCAACTTTTTTTCCTAATGTTTCCATTCCTTTTTCAAGCTCTTTTGAAAAATCCACCGAGCTTTCTGATATTACAATCTCATCATCAGAAACCTCTTTTATAGTTATTTCGTCAGAACTTGCAGTATCATTTATTATTTTTTTTTCTTCATTGTATGGTGTACCATCGTGATTAAATCTTAGCTCTTCTACAGTCTGTCCATTTTTTATTTTGGCTTTCAGCTGTGGATTTCCGTTTTCATAATAAACTTCATAAACTCCGTCTAAGTCATTATTTTTAAATTCTTGTCTTGTCCATACATTTCCATTTTTATAATAATCTTCTTTTAGGCCATTAAGCTCTCCATCTTTATAGTTTATTATTGTTTCTAAAGTGCCATCTTCTAAATAAGATTTCCATTCGCCGTCCTGTAGGTTGTTTTTATAGCTTCCTGAAAGTCTTATATTTTTATTTTCGTGATATTCTTTAAAATCTCCGTTCTTCTCGCCGTTTTTATAAATTACTTCTCCTTGAAGATTTCCATTTGGATAGTATGCTTTAAATTCTCCATCAAGAACTCCGTTTTTATAATTTGCTGATACTCTTAATTTTCCTGTATCGTTATAAAATTGTTCTGTAAGTCCGTCTCTTTCTCCATCTTTAAAAGTACCACTGTCAATAAGAATACCATCTTCTGTGTACATTTGGAACAGGCCGTGTTGTTCACCATTTTTCCAATGTCCGACTTCTTTAATGTTATTTTTATAATAAATAACATTAAGACCGTCCAGTTCACCATTTTTGTAAGAGTATATATCAAGATAGTCCCCGCCGGTCCTTTGGGTTCTTCCGTTAAAAGGCATGCCGCTGTCGTCGCAAAGTTTTCCATTTATGTTTCTTAATTGTTTATTTTCCTCAACTGCAGGAAGATATTTAAAAAATGAATATCTGTTGCTATAAAAATAGCTTCCCAAACAGGATGTCGTTAACAAAATCAAGGCCAATGTTATTTTCTTTTTCATTCCCGTCTTCTTTCTAATAAAACTTTTAATTTATTTTTACTGTTCTTTTTTCAATAAATCTATCGTTTAAAATATAATTTCACAATAATATAGAGATAAGATAAAATTAAAAGTCGATTAAGAAAAACAGCCTTGCTGCCGGAGGTATGGCAGGAACTGTATGCCGTCTTGTGGAAAAAGCTGGCGGCAACATTGTCTGCTTTATGTTCTGACTGGAGTTGGCAGGCCAGTCTATGCAGGCGCGGATATCGGTTCCTGTTGTCAGTCTGATAAAATGTTGATATTTTTTTTTTATAACAGATGTTTTTTTTCACAACAGGTAAAATAAAGTGTTGACATTTCAGATATATGAAAATAAACTTATCCCTAGTTTGTTAAAAATGGAAGAATAAAGGTTCTGTTTGTATGACAGCCGTAATGGGCATATATTTGTTTAAGTTCGCTTTCAGAAGATATGGTCTGAAAGCTGCTTGTGCATCGCTCGTTCTTCCCCTCATTATGATTGCTATTCTCCTTATTAGCCTCTGGCTCTAAGTGCTTTTTGCTTAAGCTTAAAGCCCGGACACTTAGAGGTATGATTTCAGGGCTTTAAGGTATCAACAGGAAAATAGCCAATCTTTTTTAATTAATGAGGAAACAATGTCAAAATCAAGCAATGGGTATGGTGCCGGGGAAGAAAACGGCACAAAAGTAAAAGAACCGGAAACGGTAACAGCGGCAAAAAATGCATTTAACCAATATTTTGAAATGGCTGGCCGCAAAAGCTTTAAGCAGTTTTATTATGACTGGCATATCGATGCCATGATAGAGCCGTTTGCCGAGCTCGCAGACTATTTCAGCCGTCGGTATCCCATTGATACGGCAGCGCACTTCGACCGCTTTGTCAGGGATTTTTGCGACAGCGTCAATACGTATAATATTGACTGCGAAAAGTTTTGTTCGGTCAAATCCGGTATTCGCCATAAAGACAAAGAACTTTCGGATATAATTGATAAGATTGAAACGTTCAGCTTTGAATTTCGGCAGTTTTCATATAGCTTTATGACCGAAAAGGATTATGTCGCCGAATTCGGTCAGTGGACGTTCAAGCCGAATTATCCGTATTCTCATATGCATGGCCTGGCCGTTTCCGTTGATATCTTAAACAAAATTTCCGAACATTATAATTCTTTTGAAAATAGAAGCGTTGCCGAAAAAACGCGTTATGTTGTCGACAATTATCTGCGTACTAATATTGCATCGGATTATCGTTATAAAGCCCGGTATTCCTATAGCGCACGCAAGGCGGCAGTAAGAGGTTTTGTCAGCTTGCGCAACCGGATGAGCACGGAATATAAAACCGGGCTGTATCGTGATTATACGGATTTGTTTCAGATTGAAACCCGTACGCCGACACCGTTTGGAAAATATCGCCCCAACGGATTTGAACTGGAATTTTATGTTCCTGAAGAATATGGCGATTATTCCAAATTAATCAGTTACCTGAAAGAAAAACACGGTTGGAAAACAGTTTATACGACCAACAAAAATCCTGATGTTTATAATGACGGCCAGTCAGCCGGAGTAATTGAGCGCGATGAAAGCCTGGCCGCGATGAACGGGCTTGCACCGGTAGAATACGCGTCCCGTATTATGAAATCAAAAGCCGATGAGGCCGAATGCCTGAAAATTATGGATTCGTTTGACCAGGGGCATGCCAATGTCCATTGTTCCCTGCACCAGCATGTTTCGGCGGAAGGGTTTGATTTAAATACCTATAAGCGTTTGGTTAAGCGTATGATGAACCATGAAGACGCCATCGTCAGCAACTTTGCCGCGCCGGAACGCCGCAACAACAAACTGCTGTACGCCACTTATATCAGCCGCAATCTTAGTTCCAATGGCAAACGAGACTACCCGTTTTTATGCGTAATGACGGATTTGTGCGACAATCTGAATGAGTTGCGTGAGATGGTGGGCTTTGGCCATAAATACAAGACCTTGAATATTATGCCGTCCAAGACTGTGGAGTTTCGCTATATGAATGCCAACTTTAACCGTCGTTATGTAGAGGCTTTTCTGCAGTTTAACCGCGATTTTGTCAACAGTGCGGTTAATAATGACGGAACGCATATTAATCGCCCGCTGGCCAACAAGTTTAACTGGATGCAGAATGCAGCCGTTGACGACAAGACGGTCTTGAAACCTTTAAGCTACTATTACCAGAAGGCGTATGATCAGTTCCGTCCGGAGAAAAAGGTTGACCCGCATACGATTTATGAAGAAAACGTTTACGCGCGTCATGTGGCTGATGCCATCAATGCAACCGGAAAATTCGGATATTACAACAGTTGGTTTTTAAAGAGGGTAAGAGATGCAAGAGCAAAATAAAGTATTTGATGTCATTAATCCGGACAGCGCCCGCCCGTTGATTTTAACCTGCGAACACGCTTCGGCGGCAATTCCGTCCGGATATGATAATCTGGGGCTTTCTCCGATGTGGCTGGATACGCATATTGCCAGAGACAAAGGCTGTCGGGAATTGACGGAAACATTGGCGCAAAAACTCGGTTGTACGGCATTTCTGGCCGGATATTCCCGTCTGTTTGTAGATTATAACCGCCGTGAAACTGAAGCAAGCCTGATTGTTGACGAAAGCGACAAAGTCATTATTCCGGGTAATCAGAATTTAAGCGATGCCGAGCGGAAATATCGGATCGAAAATTATCATCGTCCGTATTACCATGCAATTATGGCTAAGATTGAAAGCCTGAGGCAGCAGGGGGTAACGCCGCGGATTTTTTCCGTCCATGGCTTTACGCCTCAGCTGCGGGGAGGGAGCTTTCGTCCTTGGAATGCCGGGATTTTGTATGTAACCCCCAACGCCTTTGCGGAGAAGCTTCTGCGTGGACTTCGGAATTTGCCGGAGTTAAAGGTTGATGCCAACGTGCCTTATGATATGCGCCGGTACAACACGGGCGCCGCAGCCATTTGCGGCGAGGATATCGGGCTCGAAAATGCCGTTATAGAAATTCGCGATTCCGAGTTTGATGATATGGCTGCCGGAGTGGCAAAATGGGGAAATATTTTATACGATATCCTAAATTGACAAAAAAAGCTGGACTTTCATGATAAATTATGTTACCTTAATAGCAGAAAACTATTAAAAACATATAGATATGAAGGCAAAAATTTTTATCATGACCTTGTTGGTTATGATACTCTCGGCAGTTCAAGGTTACGCGCAGAGAGAAAACAGAGGCAACACGCGCAGTCGTGCAAGAGTGGAACGTCCGCAGCGCAGTACGGTTCGCCCGTCCCGCACTCCGGCACCTCGTCGGTCTCCGGCAATTACCGGTCGCTCGTCAGTACGGCCGTCAGTATCAAGCCGCAGGGCACCGTCATCCCGATTCGTGCGCAATACGACACCGCAGCGGGAAACGCCCCGGCGTTCTGCCGTAACGTCACGGAGAGAACGGACAGGGATAATATCCCGCCGTTCGGGTACGCCGCAGGAGAGGCACGGAATAGCACCGCGCCGTCCGGCATCGTCTTCACGAAATCCCGGTATTTCATCCAGACGCCCACCGGCTCCGCCGCATGCAGCTCCGCGCCATCGTCCGCCTGCACCGCGCCGCGGTCATATGCCTCCGCCGCCGCATCGTCCGTGGCGACCGGTTTTCGGGCATCATCACGGTTATTTGCACCATCACCATCATTGCTATTTCAATAGTTGGTATTGGTACACATGGGGCGGGTATCATAACCGTTTTATCTGTCACCGGTTGTATCATAACAGGTTTTTTGACAGCCTGCTCGGGTACTATATCTGGGGTGCGATAAACGCGCCGACAAAGCTTGAGATAGGAAATATGATATTGACAAGATATAACAATACGTTGAAAGTCCAGGTTGGAAACAGTGTGTCGTATCTTGATTTATATCGTTACCAGACAGTCAGCTATCTGGCCGGCTATACAAGCATTGAAGTGACGACCGGAAACGGCAGTGCATTGGTTCGTTTTTATGACGATTACGGCAATGAGGCGACATATCGTCTGTAAGGCATACTTGCTTTACGAGGCCGTATTTTGCTGATAATTGTTGGTAATGCAAAAGAAAAAGGGGGCTTCGGCTCCCTTTTTTACGTGAAAAAGTAAAATGAGACATGGTAAGATATTGAAATAAAATAAGTTTTAGTGAGGCGGAAGAAAAATCGGACGATTCGGAAAGCGAAATTTGAAAAATAATGCAATTTTTGCAAATTTTGCTTAACCATCCATCCGAAAAATATGCAGATATATAACCGGTTATGCCTGGCAGAGGAAAATTTTACAATAATTTTATAAGGCCATATATTCGTTTTCAGAAAGCATCTAAGGAAAACGGATTATGATAAATGTCAAAATTTATTGCATGAAAACACATCGCGAATACGAAAACGTGTATATGGTTATAGATGACGTATTGAAACGCAGCCGGCTTGAATACCGTATTGAACGGGTTACGGAACCGGAGGAACTGTACCGGCGCCGCATATTGTTTCAGCCGCATATCGTTATCAACAACCGCGTTGTTTTTGCCCGCCGTTGTCCGCTGCGGGAGGAAGCAGAGGAAATCTTGAGAAAAATGAAGTTGATAAAATGAAATCGGAAATCTATACTGCAATATGCAAAAAATAAGGAGAGCAATATGAAACGTCTGCTGGTTTATTCTGAAATAATAAAGCATCTGCCGCGTACCGGCTGGAAAAGGAAAGGCGTGCCGGAACCCGAAACAGTGGCGTCGCACAGCTGGCAGATGGCGCTAATGGCTTTGTATCTCTCGCAGGGCAATGCGTTGGAATATGATTTTGACAAGGTTATAAAACTCTGCCTGTGCCATGACCTGGCAGAGAGCAAGCTTGGCGACATCACTCCTATTGATGCCGCCTACTCCTCAAAAGCCGTCAGGGAAACTGCCGCAATGGCCGAAATTGCTGTTGAAGCTGATTTCCCTGCGGCAGCGGAACTTTTTGCCGAATATGAGGCCGGAGAAACGCCGGAAGCGCAATTGGCCAGCGATTTGGACAAGTTGGATATGTATGTACAATCGCTTGATTATGAACAAAAATTCCCGGATAAGGACTTGGAAGAATTTCGCCGTTCTGCCGCCGCCGGAATCAAAACGGCATTAGGCCGAAATTTGCTGCGAGATTTGCAAAACCGGGAAGAACCGTTGCCTTTTCGGAATATGCCGGAATAGTATATCCCGTATTATCGGGTATGTTGCGCTTTAGCCAAGGCAGCTTGTTCCGCCAGCTTAACGGCTTTTCTGTTCTTCAGATGCTGTTGCTGGAGTTTTTTATCGGCATGGTCAAATGCACTGTACGTACCGCTTGCCTGAATGCCGCGGCCGTCGCGTCCCGACTGGATAACCAGCGAATGGATATAGGCCTTGTCTTCATTCCCGCCTGACAAAAGGTTCTTAACAGCTTTATTTTCTTTAGAGTTCGGAGCCAATTGATTATACATTGTAAAAGCATGGGCATACCACTCACGCGTTGTCCCGTCTTTGTATTCAATTTTTCCGGCTTTTTCCAAACTATCAACCTGTTGGTAGAGTTTATCACGGGCTGTTTCTCCCAAAATAATCTTCAGAGCCGTGTCAAAACGGTTTTTATAGGCTTTTTCCAATGCGCTCATTTCTTTTGTGAAATCAGCAGTTTTAGATTCTTTATTTTTCTGAGATTTAGAAACTTTTTGCTGAACCGGCTGTTGTTGTTTTACCGTAACTTCAGTCTTGTTTTGCTTGGCGTTGTCATCGGCTTTGCTGAACTGGTTTTGTACAAATTTTCCTCCGAAATATCCGACAAAAGCCAATCCGGTAACAACCGCAGCTTTCTTTGTCCATTTTTTTGCCGCTGCCGCAGATGCAGGAATAATGGTTATGGCTGCCATAGTAGCTTTTTTTGCCCAGCCCCGCATTTTTGCAAAGAACTCTTTGCGTTCTTTTTTCTTCGCGGCGGCAGCTGGTTTGTGTTCACTGTTCTGGCGTTTTCCTCCTTCCGGGGTTCTATTCGCTGGTGTTGCCTTTGTGTTCTTGTTTTCAGCCGAAACAATGCGGTTGTCTTTAGATGTGTCTGCTGCTTTTTTCTGCGAAACAGCGATGCCGTTTTCAATTCCGTCTTTCACCAGCCGTTTTTGCTGGTATGTTCCGAAAGTGTCTGCAAGTTTGGCAAAATCTTCATCAGCCGGCATTTCTCCCCGCAAGGTCCGGTTGATTTTTTCCATGGCGAAACTTCTTAATTTATCCTGCATCCTGACAGTGGAATATTCTTTTTCATCTTTAAGCAGAGAGGCAATGAGCAGCATATCTTTGGAACTGAGAAGAGCCGCTTCTTTTTTGCTGTTCAGGATTTTAAAACGCGTGGCCTGAAAAGCCTTTTTCTTTTCGTCTTCTTTATGACGGCTGATTGCTTCAAGTTTATATTTAGTTTCAGCCTTTTTCAGCGATTTGACGATTCTGTGGTATTTAGACTGTCTCAAAATGGCAAAATAGTCCGGTAGCAAATCGGATGCTTCGGCTGTAGGCACTGCGGCACCGGCAATATAATCTTCCAAGAAATCGGCGCTTTGCCTTTCAATAACTCTGGAATATGCGCCAAAGGTATCTTTGGGGTCATAATCGGGAGTAACGCCGGCCTGCGCCTCAACAATTGTTTTTAACCAGCTTTCATCGTAAATTTTGACATTTTTATTTTGCGGCATAATCTAAACCTTTTCAAAAAAACATAAAGTATAACTTTTATACCACTTGAAATATATTTTGTCAACATTTTGTTTATATAAAATAAAAATCCCGTTTTGTTTGGCAAAACGGGATTTTTGAACGCTGTGGCAAGAACGGCAGCGGTAAAATGCAAAACTCTGCAACAACGCCGAAATAGCCGGAGATTGCAACAAAACGCATACTGTAGTAAACGCATCTGCTGAATGCTATTGCAGGGAGATACAGTGCATAATATGAAGATATGCGGCCATAGCTCCGATGCCGGCAATGATAATGCCCCAAATCAGCATACATGGGAGCAGCGTTTTTAAGCTGACCTTTACTTCCTCATAATCAAAGTTAGGCATTCTCGCAAAAAAGAATCCGAGAACAGCCCCGATTGCAAAACCTATTCCCGAAAATAAGAAATAAGTGCCCGGATTTTGATAAAAACTTCCGTCGTTTCCGTTTGATACGGCAAACGCTGCCAACGATAAAAATAATAGAGATTTCATAATGTAAAATTTATTTATAATGATAAAATAACTGCTTAAATAATAAAAAATATATAAATTTTGTCAATATTTATTTTCCGTCGATATTTGTAATCGCAAAAGATGTCCGGATAAATCTGAATTGCAAAATTTATTCCTGTCCCAGTCCTGTCCGGATGAAATTTTTCGCCAGATATAAAACCGGACATAAAAACGGGAGTTGTATTAAACAACTCCCCTGATTAAAAGAGGCCAAATCAGCCGAGCATTTCCCGGATGAAGAGGCATAAAACGCCAAGGCAGAACCCTGAACAGCCGAAAGATGTCCAAAGAGTCCTGCTTTTAACCAAATGGCGGCAGCTGCCGTCCAATGCATCGTATTTGCAAGCGTGCATAATGCAAAGGTTCCATATCGGAACAATAAACAGCAGCGGCATCAAGGCCGTTCGGAAATCATTCCAGCACAAGAGCAGAATTCCCAATCCGGCACCTAAAAGAATGCTGCCGGCTGCGCCGCATTTATAAGCGGGGCAGAAGAAAATGTCTGTATCTTTGCCGTAAATGTACCAGCAGACGGCAGCAAACAACAGGCCGCCCAAGGCTCCCAGAAAGGCACACTGCCAAACGGTTAATTCAGTCGGCGGAACCGCCGCTAAAATAAAGTTTTCCATAAGGCCGGTTATTATCTATTGTCATATTGTCAGCTAAAATAGCATAAACCCGCCAAAAAGGCGACACATGCCGTAATAACAGCCCCGCCAATAACGCAACTGGTTTTTTTCTCACAAGATGTAATCTTAGTTCCCGTAATAATGTCAATACGCGGCATTATTGCATAGATAAACCCGAGACACGCACCGACAAGAAGTCCGACACCGATAAAACTTGCCAATCCCAGAGAGTTGTTGACTCTGAGGAATGAACCGCCTTCGCCGCATGACGTCAATAACATCATTAACGGCATAAATAATAATTTTTTCATACACAAAATTTAAATAAAAATAAAGTAATCAGTTTATAAATAATCAAAAAAATGTTTTTTGTCAATTAATCTTTTACAGAAACAGACTTGCCATTTAAAAAATATTACATACAATCATTTCGCCATGAGAGATGAAATTTTAATATATAATGACAGCGGAACCGGTGATATCCGGCCTTTGCGGGACAGCCTGAGAGAGTATTTTTCTCCGCAGGGGATAAAAATAGATACCGTTACGGCTGATGATATAATTAAAAATGACCGGCTGAATGGCCGGGTACTGGCTTTTTTTATGCCCGGCGGTCGTGCTACGCCGTATTTGGAAAAACTGAAAGTCCGAGGTAATCAAAAGATTGCCGAATATGTGCAGAGTGGAGGCGTTTATTTCGGGATATGCGCCGGAGCCTATTATGCCAGCCGTAATGTTTTTTTTGAAACGGATATTAAAGATGCCGCTGTCGTGCAGCAATGCGGGCTGAACTTAATTGACGCCGATGCCGTCGGAACGCTGCACCGGGAGTTGGGAATAGCCCCGTATTCGCAGGATTTCAGGTCAATGGCAGCTGCAAAAGTTTTATGGCGCGCCGATAATGAGCGGCATATTGCCAGTTATCATGGCGGGCCGTATTTTAAACCGCTGCCGCACAGCAGGATACAAGTATTGGCAGAATACGAGTTTGAGGGGAAAACGCTGCCTGCTGTCGTTATGCAGAAACACGGGGCAGGGACTGCCATTGTTTCCGGGTTGCATATAGAGGACACGGGGCAAAATCTTAAGCGTATTTTAAACAGCCTGCTTATAAAGGAACCCGATGCGTACGGCATAGCTTCGGCATTGGAAGAAGGGGAAGCTGCCCGTCGGGCTTTATTTTGCAAAATGATGGCAAAAATCCGCCAATAACTTTGGAAAACGTCTTCAAACAGCGCTTTGGGTACTTTTTCTGAAAGTATTGCGTTACCGGCAACTTTTCGGGTTCGGAAATTGAAAATGAAAAGGCGCCGGCATTTGGTCTGCAAAGTTGTATTTCAGCAGAGGTATACGGGGTTTCTCCTTAATGATAGAATCGATTTGCCGCCGTTTTTCTCTCTCAAACAACAGGGAGTCTTGCTGAACTTTTTTAAGATAATTATTTTCCAGCGAATCCGTAAGCGAGGTCATAAATTTTGCCGTCTGTTTGTATAAAGACAGGTTTTTCAGGAAAACGATTCTGTAAAAATCGACAGAGAGGTCATGCCTGTTGAAATACATTTTATGCTTTGTTTTCATCTCAAACATAAGGTATCGGGCTTTAAGCTCCCGTTCGTTTTCTGCGTCGGAATTTTTAATGGCTCTGGCGAGGCTTCCGCCCATGGCATGGTTATGTTTGCTCATCATGTCAAGCGTCGCTTGCATAAAGCGGCTGCCGTTTTCCAGAATATCCGGAACGCTGTCGCTGTTCTGAAAGGCTTCCAGTGCCTGTCTGCGTCTAAATTCAAGGTCGGAGTCGTGCAGATTTTTTGCCATGGCGGCGTAATTGTTTTCAATCACTTCGGCAGAAAGTGCTTTGGGACGGTATTGGGCGTAAATGTTGTTCTGCGGCCGTACAAAAGTTCTCTGTTCAATCGCTTTAATCGTTTTATAATCAGCCCCGTTGGCAAAATGTTCATAAAAACGGAAAGACGTATCCCGGTTTTCCAATTGGTTAATCTTATTCAGCAGGATTTCTTTTTGTATGTCAAAATCCGCCCGCTCTTTTAAGAGACGGTTTTCCCACTTCTTTTCATTGAAAAATAAAGCCGATGCCGCCGCAGCACAAAGCCCTGCTTTGAATAGTGTCCGTTTCATTGTATTGTCCGTATCTGGTGATGTCTGTAAATATTAAAAAATAATAGACAAATTAAAAGACAAAATCAAGCGTTTTTTTGACGCTTTTTACTTGACATAATACAAATTATAAATACCATATTTCGCAGTTATTTATAATTTTTACCATTAAAAACATATTTTTATGGAACATGAACATGTTACACTGCAGTCGTCTGAAGATTATCAGGAACTGTTTGAAAGATTTTTGTCGGCAGTCGGCATCAGCCCTGCGGAGTTTAAGGCGTATTTGGCTGCATCGGTTCCTCACTGCGGCGCGCTTCGTACGGTCAAAAACGGTTTGGCGGCAGAAACGGCGTATGAGGGGATTTTTCTGTCGGAGAACTCTTATATCATCATGGATACTCTGAGAACCCCGGAAACGCGTGTGTCTCGGCAGGAAATGGAAGAATATCTGGCAGTACACAACGCCCGCCTGCCTGCAAAGGCAGAGTTGAAACGCTTTGACGCATGGAAAAACAGTTTTCGCTGCGTTTTGGCAAAAGTATATTCTGCAGAAAATGTCCCTGCCGTATATTGCCCGGATATTCCCATAACGCCTGAAAACTATTGGACGGCAGAAACTTCGGCAAAGTCTCCTGCCTCGGCAGCATATGCCCTTATTGCCGTGTGCGATGAGGCATCGGCATCTCAGGCGTTGCAGTTTTGCCGGGAAATTTACCGGAAAATATTTGCGGCATATTTTAGCTATTAAACCAAAGCGGTGCATCGTGCGCCGCTTTTTTTGTTGCCAAATCCTAAAACCGCTTTTATACTCAGCCCGTCAAAGAAAGTAAAAACTTTGAATTTTTATATTTCTTTGGTGAGTTGTAAATTACATCAAAGAGGAACTGAAATGAAAATACTTGTCGGAATGAGCGGAGGCGTTGATTCCTCCACCGTTGCCTGTATCTTGAAAGAGCAGGGGCACGAAGTCATCGGTGCAACGATGTCCATCTGGGACAAAGCCAAACATTATAATATAACGGCGCATAAAGATGCCTGTTTTTCGCCGCATGAAGAAGAAGATATCAAAGAAGCGCGCGCCTTGTGCCAAAAGCTGGATATTCCCTATTGCGTCATTGACTGTACCAAACAATATCAAAAGCTCGTTTTGGACAATTTTAAGTCGGAATATCTCGCCGGTCGCACGCCGAACCCGTGCGTTATCTGCAACGCAGCCATTAAGTTTGCGGCCTTGCCGCTGAGCGCCGCCGAGCAGGGGATAGCATTTGACAAGTTTGCCACCGGACACTATGCGCGTCTTTCGTATAATGAAAAGCTGCAGCGTTATCAGCTGCGTCGCGCCGTTGATGAAAAAAAGGACCAGAGTTATTTTCTTTATCGCCTGCAGCAGGAGCAGCTGGCGAAAATAATGCTGCCGCTCGGAGATTTTACCAAAAGCGAGGTGCGGGAAATTGCCCGTAAATATGGTCTGAATGTCAGCGACAAGCCTGACAGCCAGGACTTTTATACCGGAGATATTAACGACATTTTGCAAACGGAGCCCAAACCCGGAAACTTTGTCAATACCGCCGGAAAAGTATTGGGAACGCACCGCGGAATTTGGAACTACACGGTGGGCCAGCGCCGCGGGCTGGGCATCAGTGCCGACCGTCCCCTGTATGTTATCAAACTGGATAAGGAAAAAAACGAAGTCGTCCTGGGATATGAAGAGGAGTGTTATAAAGAAGCATTGGTTGCCGATGGTCTGACTTGGCTGTCAGTTCCGCCGCTGGCTGAAAAAACGGAAATTCAGGTACGGCTGAGGTCGTCGCAGGCGCCGGTTGCCGCCGAGTTTCTGCCGCAGTCTGCAGATACGGCCGCAATCCGCTTTTTTAGCCGACAAAAGGCTGTGGCAGCCGGACAATCCGCTGTTTTTTATGATAATGACGGATATGTGTTGGGCGGCGGTTTTATAAAAGGAACGCAGAATGCCGCAGTCTGAAGTTCCGCTTCCGCCCCAAGCCCCTGTACCGGATAAAAGGGAAATCGTCCGCCTGCTAAGCAACGAAGCAAACCAACAGGAGCTGTTCCGTCGTGCCGATGCCGTCCGTAAGGAAAATGTCGGAGATGAAGTACATTTGCGCGGGTTGATAGAATTTTCCAATATTTGCCGCAATAACTGCCTGTATTGCGGTATCCGCCGCGGCAATACGCACGTCTGCCGTTACCGTATGGACGAGGCGGAACTGGTGGAAACCGCCCGCAAGGCTGCCGATATGGGCTTTAAGACCATTGTTATGCAGTCGGGTGAAGATATGTATTACACTAAAGACCGCTTGTGCCGGATAATTGCCGCAATAAAAAAATTTGACGTGGCGATAACGTTAAGTATCGGTGAGCGGACGTATACGGAATACAAAGCTTTTCGCGAAGCCGGCGCCGACCGCTATCTGATGCGTATAGAAACCACAAACAAGGAACTGTACCACCGGCTTGATCCCCAAATGAGCTGGCAGCGGAGGTATGAATGTCTGCTGATGATAAAAGAACTGGGGTATGAACTCGGTTCCGGCATTATGGTAGGGCTCCCGGGACAGAGTAATGAAAGCATAGCCGAAGATTTGCTGTTTCTGCGGGATTTGCCGGTAGATATGGCAGGTATCGGTCCGTTTATTCCGCATCCGCAGACGCCGTTGGCACATGAAAAGGGCGGTACGCTTGATTTGGCATTGCGTACAATGGCTGTTATGCGCCTGCTGCTGCCGGACATTAACATTCCTGCCACGACCGCGATGGAGAGCCTGCATCCAAACGGGCGGATTATGGCGTTACAGGCCGGAGCCAATGTTGTTATGCCAAACGTAACCGAAGGCGAATACCGCCGATTGTATGAATTGTATCCCGGAAAAATCTGCGTGAACGATACGCCGGTGCATTGCCGCAGTTGTATCGGATTGAAAATAATGAGTATTGGCCGCACCGTCGGAACCGGCTATGGCGGGCATAAAAAATTGAAACCATAAAAGAACCGCCAGAATAAAGCTTCCGTAAAAAACGGTAAAATTTTTCTCCGTTACTGTCAGTAAAATGAAGAAAAATTTAACAAATTTCCGCTATACTCCTCTTAAGCTATACTTTTCTTAAAATATATAAGGAGAGATTGATGAAAAAGTTTTTGTTTTTCGCGCTGCTTGCCGCTGTATTTTTAATTAATCCGCATGTTTCTTCCGCCGAAACGCTTTCTTATATTCCAGACAATCCGGAAAAGGCGCTGATAATTATTCACGGCTACGGGCAAAACGGAGCCAGGATGCAGGGAATGACCAATTCTCTGAAAAAGGATCTACCCGATACCGCGTTTTACTATCCGACCGCTCCGGACAGGGCGCCGCATCGCGGGTACCAGTGGTTTGCCATTCCTGCGTTTGGTGCGGAAATGTCGGAGATGAAACTGTACCGGCGTATGTTTGCGGATGCTATGGACAACGTGGCTGTTTTGCATGATTTGGTTGACGAGATTCATAATGAGTTGGATATCCCGTATGAAAATATAGACGTTACCGGATTTTCTCAGGGCGGGCTGATGGCAGTGCTGACGGCGTTGACCAATCCCAACCACATCGGGCGCGCCGTATCGCTTTCCGGCGTTCCGTTAGTGCTGACCGACGATTTTGATGCGGATATGGTTGTGTCCGAGCCGGATATTTTGCTCATACAGGGAACAAATGACAACGTTATTCCCGCCAACAGCATTGTTCTGACGCAGAAAACGCTTGAATCGCTGGGGCTGAAACCGGAAACGGCGGAAATCCGCGGCATGGGACATCAGGTAACGCCGCGTGTGCTGCAGTACTTGATTGAATTTCTGCAATGAGCAGCAAATAAAAACCTTGCCTTTTTAATATCAAAAGCTATACTGCCGCTAAATTAAAATTATTATTCACTTTCTAAATATTATATCATTATGAAAACATTTTGTAAAAACAGATGGCGTATTTCCGCAATCACCAAAGACAACAGCGGCTATTGCTTTTTTTCAAACGGAGTTAAAGTATATCATCTTAGCTATGGTAACGTCACAGGTTGGATTCCGCCCGTATCTGCGGATACGTTGCCGTGGCAATACCCGGTTTTGTCGGTAGAAGTATATGAAAACGGCGAATATTATCAGACAACTCTGGATGGCCGTCCGATTAAAACCGACAAATACTTGGCGCCGTTGGAAAAGTTTGTCGCGCATTATCCCGAAAAGCCGGATTTGGAAGATGAAATCAACAGGCTTCCATTGTTGTACCGCCCGGGGTTGAAAGCTTTATTGTATTTGAAGTTGAGGAAACCGGCGGACAAAAGCTATTTATCCCTGTTACTATGGCTGAATCAGGCTGCTGCAAAGGTATATAAGCGTTATAATGCGATAAAGCTGTCATATTCTGCTGTTTGGTATAATCAGCATGAAGACTGGGAAGAAATCAAAGCTGCCGGCCTTAAAGCCGTAATGGAAGCTCAGGCTCGTATAGAACCGAGGTTTCTTACGATTGAGGATTATCTGGAACAGCTCGGTGTCTATGATATAGACGAACTGTCTGAGGATGAGCTTGAAATTGTGACGGAACTGGTCTGCTATATGATAAAGGTCAATACAGCCGTTGCCCAAGAGCAAAACCGGGTATGGAAAAGCTTTGGTGCTCCGCGTGAACTGTCCGAACAGGCTGAAAAAAAGGCCTATCTGGAAAGCTTAAAAGATACCGGTGCAGAAAATTGGAAGGATTACCATACTAAGCTTCTTCCTGTCTACGAAGATTGGAAGAAGCCGGATTTGGCGAAAACTGAAACCTGGAAATATCAGGATCTGCTTTCTCGGGGAAATTTGACGGAAAAGGATATGGAGAACTTTTTCCGGCTATACCAGATTTGAAATACGGAAAATTAAAAAAAGAGCGGGTTATTATCCGCTCTTTTTTATTGCAGTATACTCTCGAAACCTTTATTTATACATATCTTCCTCATTAAGGTATTGCTGGACATACTGTCGCACGCCGTCTTCAAGGCTGGTCATCGGAGCCGTATATCCGGCCTTTCTCAATTTCGTTAAATCGGCTTTGGTGTAGTACTGGTATTTTCCCCGCAGTTCTTCCGGCATTTCTTTGAAGCCTATTTTCGGGGTCTTGCCCATTGCTGCCCAGACAGCCTTGGCCAAATCGTAAAAGGAACGGGCTTCGCCGGTGCCGACATTGAACAGCCCGTTTACCTGCGGATTTTCCAACAGCCACAGGATAACGCTGGCTGTATCGCCGACCCAGACAAAATCCCTTAATTGTTCGCCGTCCCTGTATGCCGGATTATAGGATTTGAACAGCTTAACTTCCCGGTCGTTCTTAACATCCGGGAAAATATGGGCGACAACGCTTTTCTGGCCGCCTTTGTGATATTCGTTTGGACCGTACACATTAAAAAACTTCAATCCGGCATATTGTTTGGGAACCGGGCGTTTTTCCATGATTTCCCGGGCGGCAAAGCGGTCAAACAAAGCTTTGCTCCAGCCATAGGGATTAAGCGGCCGCAGGCTGTTCAGAAAATCCAGAGATTCGTCATCGGTGAACCCCATGTTTCCGTCGCCGTAGGTTGCTGCGGAGGATGCGTAAATGTACTGCACATTGTTTTCGCAACAGAAATACCAAAGTTTCTGGCTTAATTGAAAATTGGAACGTATAATCAAATCTGCATCTTTTTCCGTTGTCGTTGAGATAGCTCCCATGTGAATGACAGCCGTTATTTCCGTTTTATGTTCTTCCAGAAACGAAAATGTTTCTTCCGGTGCCACAATGGCTCGCAGTTCTCTTTTAGCAATGTTTTTCCATTTGTCGTCGGAACCGAGCCGGTCAACGATAACGATGTCCTTGTATCCTTTCGCCTGAAGTTCAGCTGCGACATATGAGCCTATAAAGCCGGCTCCGCCTGTTACAATAATCATAAAGCCTCCATAACTTCGTTAAAATTCGTTTCAAATAAAAAGTTCTTGCCGACGCCTGCCGCTTTTCCAGCTTCTATGTCGCGCGGCTTGTCGCCGACGGAAATGGAATTTTGCATATCTATGTCGTACTTGTCACGGGCTTCCAGAAACATTCCGGCATTTGGTTTGCGCCGGTTTCCGTCCAAATCCGGACAATAGAAAACGTCGGTAATATGCACGCCGCTGTCGGCAAATTTCATCGTCATATAACGGGTAATTTCCTGAAAATCAGCATCGGAATAATAACCGCGGGCAATGCCGGATTGGTTTGTTATGACGATAATAAGATACCCTTTTTCTTCGGCGCGGCGGCACAATTCAATGACGCCGTCGATAAATTTGAATTTTTCCCTTTGGAAAACATAGCCGTAGTCGACGTTAATCGTACCGTCCCTGTCCAGAAACAAAGCCTTAACCATAGATGTTTCTTTCAATCAAATCGCAAATCAAGTGCCCGACGGCAATGTGCATTTCCTGAATATGAGCAGAAGTGTCTGCCGGAACCGCAATGGCATAATCGGCCATGTCTTTCATCTTTCCGCCCTTTCTTCCTACCAGAGCAACCGTCTTTATTCCGGTTTTATGTGCCTGCTCAAAAGCTTGAACGACATTTGAAGAGTTGCCACTGGTAGACAGGCCTATAAGAATATCGCCGCCTTGGCCGACACCTTCCAACTGGCGGGAAAAAACGACGTCGTAGCCGTAATCGTTGCCGATGGCGGTCAAATTCGAAGTATCGACCGTCAAGGAAATGGAATTCATTGCCGGACGGTTCATTTTATAACGCCCCACAAGTTCCGCCGCCAGATGTTGGGATTGCGCCGCACTTCCGCCGTTGCCGCAAAATATGATTTTATGTCCCCGTCTGAGGGCATCGGTACATACATTTGCGATTTTTTCAATCTCCGGCGTCTGCTGTTTCAATTCCGCCACGCCGCAAGTCAATTCGTCAAATTGTGCGTTGATATATTCCTGCATGATTTCATCCTTTCATAAGTTTTGCAGTAACTGTTGTCATACAAACACTGTTTTGGTAAATTCGTAATTCGGTTTTAACGTAAAAAATATTTTTGGGCAAAACAGCGTTTGTATAAAGCTAGGCAGAGAAGTTACTCTCTCTCTCTCTCTCTCTCTCTCTCTCTCTCTCTCTCTCTCTCTCTCTCTCTCTCTAGGTTTCCTGCGGTTGCTGTACTTTCTTCTTTAGGAAAGAGCAGTTTTTTAATCATTTTTGTTCCGGGAATTTCTACAAAATGATATGCAATGACAGCAGAAACGGCAACAATGGTAATATAGACACCTGTCATATACCAGATGTGATCCGTAACTAGTTGAGAGTATTTATCAAAAATCAGTGGCCGTGTAATCCTCAAAACCGGTTCATGAATCATATATACGGCTAAAGCATAACGCCCGCATATAACGGAAATATTATTATTGAAAAACTGGGAGATAATTCCCTTGTTCAGCAGAAATAAAGTGAACAGCACACAAAATGTCATCACGTAAAGAAGTGAATTCAGATTTGGATTACGGATTAGCAGGAAATATATCATATACGACAAAGAGCAGGCTTCTAAAATGCTGTATATAATTTTTTGCCGCGGTGTATCTTCTATATAATTATATTGCCGGTACCATAATCCGATAAAATATCCGATACCAATCCCCGCCAAAGCCCGGAGCATTCCTACATTGAAAATATAGCCATAAGTCATATTAGTTCCTGAAATATTGCCGTTTTGCCTGTGTACCAGAAAGGCATAACTGAAATATATTAGTAAAAATATGGCAAGCTGTACATTTTTGGAATTAAAGTTTTTTAACAAATAATAATAAAAACAGATTGTAACAAAATACGCTGAAATAAACCATGCGACGCCGCTGTTGTGGATAGACAGGCCGACATTGTCCAGTAACAATAACGAAAAGACACTTTCCCTGAAAGAATAGTCGGTAATTCCCAAAAACTTCCAGAGCCTGATTAACGCAAGATATAACAGCATCAGAGGAAATAAGCGGGAAAACTTATTTTTAACAAAAGCAATTGTCGGTTGTTTTTTCCAGGAAATAATCAAAAAAAAGCCGGAGATGATAAAGAAAAAATCTACAATAAAAGGAAGGTTAAATGTATTTTGCGGCAAAGATCTGACAAATATGTCGGCAGAATTTTTGATAGCACCCGTATTGGTAAAATGATGAAAGGCTATCAGTAATGCAAACAAAATTCTGAGAAAATCTATGTTTTTTATCCGGTTCATAATCCTATCCTTTCATTTTTTCTACCAGGCCGGAAGTGGAATATCCGTCCAGCCTCTTTAAAATAACCGCCTTGCCGCCATAGCTTTGTGCCAGTTTCCCCTCGGGCCAGTTTTCCAACGCATACCCCTCTTTGGCAACGATGTCCGGCCGTAGTGCGTCTACAATATGTAAAGGGGAATCCTCTTCAAAAACGATAACATAATCTATCATTTCCAATGAAGCTAATAAAAGCGCCCGTGTTTTTTCGTCCTGAATTGGCCGCGACGGCCCTTTGTAACGTTTGACCGAAGCATCTGAGTTTACGGCGGCAATTAAAACGTCGCAAAGTTTTTTTGCCTGCATAAATGAGTTTAAATGTCCCAAATGGCAGCAGTCAAAACAACCATTGGTAAAACCGACACGTTTTCCTTGGTCACGCAGATGTTTGACGATGCTTTTAGCTTGCTCCAATGTGATAATTTTCTTTTTCTGACTCCACCCGTCATCCGGCATCGCCCTTTGTGAAAGTGCCATTTTTAACTCATCTGCCGTAACGGTTGCTGTACCCAGCTTTCCAATGGCTATGCCGGATGCAGTGTTAGCGAGTTTCATCGCATCTTTAATCGGAACTCCGGCTCCCAGACAGGCGCCTAATGTAGCCAAAGCCGTATCACCGGCACCGGAAACATCAAAAACTTCTTTGGCTTCGGTTGGAATTTGCATCAGTTCGTCCGGATTGTCTGCAGGAATATAAACCATACCGTATTCAGAAAGCGTAACCAATAAATTTTTAATATAAAATTTATCAAATAATATCTTAGCTCCGGCCGTGATTTGTTCGTGAAAATCTGCTGCCAACGGATTGTACAAGCATCCGGTAGCTTCCGAAAACTCTTTTAAATTCGGTTTAACTAATGTCGCGCCGATGTATTTTGAATAATCGGTTCCTTTGGGATCTATAATGGTCTGTTTTCCAAACTGTCGGCAGATGTCAATAATCATTTGTGTTGTAACCGGGGTCAACAGCCCTTTGTTATAGTCTGAAATTAAGACAATGTCGGCCTTTTTGACGGCATGTGTCAAAATCCGTTTATAACGCGGAAGCAAATCTGTAATGACCGGAAGAATTTCTTCCTGATCGACCCGGGTCAGATGATTGGCGCCGGCAATCAGGCGGGTTTTTACAATTGTCGGATAATCGGCAAGGCGCAGAAGATGGCTGTGAACGTTGACAGCCGAAAGTAAACCTGAAAGGCTCCGCCCAGCCTCATCTTTGCCGATAATCCCGATGAAATCGCAGTGTACGCCCAACGATGTAAGATTTGCCGCTACGTTTCCCGCTCCGCCGAGCATTTTTTTCTCATGATGAAACTTAAATACCGGTACCGGGGCTTCCGGAGAAATCCGCTCCACTTTTCCGTACATAAAACGGTCCAGCATAATGTCGCCGATAACCAGCACTCGGATATCTTGGAATTTTTCTATGTATGTAGTAAGTAATGGCATTTTATTTTAAATCTCCATGCTGTTTTATAAATTCTTCAATTCCTTTAACTCTAGCAGGAGTAGTTGTTTCATATCCGATAGTTAGAGGGGAAAAGTGAGACCGTTTTTTTAATTGCTGTTCAATGGCAGCAATAATTTCATCGCTTGTAATACCTGAGATACAGCCATAATTGTTACAGCATTTGATTTGATAAGGAAAACAGTTGCCTTTTCCACATTCTGAGCAGGTATATGTTTTGGGATGAATGTCTATATTACATAAATAATGGACAAGAGTTTCAGGTTCGGCATGACTATAGACAATCACACTGGGGCAGCCTACAAAGCGAGCCAGATGCATTAATCCGCTGATTCCTCCGACAAATAAATCTGAATTGTATAAAATCGAAGCTGCTTCGCGTAATGAGGGACAGCCACGCTTATCTAATACACCATCCAATAACGGATCTTTAGCATTTCCCAATTGTACAAAATCATATTTATCGGATAATTTTTTTATGACATCTTGTATAACAGGTAAAGGTATGGTTTTGTATTGGCTGAGACCTTTTGAGATAAATGCAATTTGTGTTTTCTCAAAAAAGCGACCGTAAGCTTTTTCTGTTTCATTTAAATTTAAAGAACCGGCAAGTTCTATTTTTCCAATAATACCCAGCTTATTGCAAAGTGATGTTAATAAATGTCCGTTTGGCCATTGTCTGCGGTAACCCAATTGGGGGTCTTTAATGTATTTGACGCCAGTAATAAAAATCGGCTCTATGTTATTTTCTAAGAGTTTTTGCCGTTGTAATGCATTAAATGTCGATTCATCAATACCTTCAAGAATATCAATACATTTTGAATCTTTAAATAATTCAGCATTCTTTGTACCTATAAGAATACGCTGTTTGCGTTGTTTTGATAGTTTTTCAATAGCGGAACGAAATAGTAAAGTATCACCTAATCCATTAAAAGAAAAATAAATGATTTTATATTTTGCTTTTGCTTCTTTTAATGATAAAATTTTACAGCAGTCTTTTGTTTCCAATTCTTTTTTATTTAGATAAGAAAGAATTTGTTGTGCTACTGCGCCGGGAGTTATGCTGCGCATACAAATATTTTTTTCTTGATTTAAGCATTCATTTTGCCAGTTTGGAAAAATATTTTCGCATCCTGCACATATATTGTTGGTAATATTTATATTTTCAGGATAAGAAAAGAAATTTATATCAGTCGGTCCAAATAAAACACAGGAGGAACTACCGTTGATGGCTCTTTGCAGGTGAACAAATCCTCCTTCAATATCAATATGTAAGAGGCATTCTTTTAACAGCACTTTTATTTCTTCAAAGTTAGTCTGTCCGGTTAAATAAAAATCTATACCGGGAATTTCTGGAGAACGTAATTTATCGCCCCCTATTTGTACAAAAATATAATCAGGATGTTGTTTCTTTATAAGCTCAATTAATTTGCTGAAATTTTCAGCTTTCCATAGTTTACAGGAACCTTCGGGATAACGTAAATCGGTTTCATTATGGATTGTGATAAATTTTTTATTTAATAAATTAAACTTTTTTAGTGTTTCGATTACACTTATGTTAATGGGTAATGTATAAGTAAATTGTTTTCGTATTCCTAAAAAGTTATTAATATCTGCTTGTTGTACACGATTTATTTTCTTTAAATTGCAATATGACAACGCATTCAAATCAGATGAAAATAAGGAGCAATAATCTTGTCTGAATTTTTGAAGTATGTTTGTATATTGCTGAAGCAAAGGAAATTTAGTCATATTGGCTGCATTTAAATGTGATATTTCCGGCAGTCTGACAATCCTGATAAATAAATCATATTTTTTATAAATACAGGAAACGTCAGTATATTTTCCGTCTTTGTAAGTGGTAAAAACTCTATCGGTAATATTGGTATTTTCAAAAACCGTTTTAGCAATAGGATTCGTATTACGTATATATACATCAATATGAATATTATAATTGTTAAATTTTTGTCTGAAATAATATAAGTAATTGGCGGCTAGACATGTGTCACCCAGTCCTCCAGCCAATAAAAAACCGATGTTTAATTTTTCTTTGGGTAATTCAGGCAAATCTGAAAGTTTTGAAATTTCAAAAATTCCCTTATCGTTTGCTTTAATGGAAAAAGTGTCGGAAAGTGAAGAGATTGTTTGTTTACGGCTTATTTTTATACCAAAAATTCGAATGGTTTTAATATTATTTTTTGTAGAGATACTTATTATCGGTAAACCAAATAAATAATATTTTTTATTTTCAGATCGTGTTGTTTTTTTGAATAACGGTAAACCTAAAAGTAAACAAGAATATTGATTATTTGCTTTTTGAATAAAAAGTTTACGAAATTGAATTTTCCAAAAGGATTCTTCTAAAATCTTTACTCTTTTAACTAAATCTTCATGCTTAGAAGATAAAATCACAAAATGTTGATATAATCTCGCATAATCATCTCTCATTGTCTTTATTATGCAATTTACAAAATCTGAATAATCAGCATAATGAAAAAATTGTTCTGAATGAGGAAATTTTAAATCTTCAGTAGGTTTATATGCGGTATAATGCCTTAAAACAATATTATCAATTGTCTGTAAGTAAGCATAATTTGTATCTTTTAACCTTAATTTTTCATATTCTTCATGAAAATTATATTTTTCGTTTAAAAGAAGAATCTTTGGGTATAAAACTACATTAAAGGCATCTTGATCCATATAACGATTGAATGTATCATGCTCTTTATAGGCCAATAATTTTTCAGCGATACTATCTTCTCTCATCTTTTTTAGATTTAGCAAGATAACCCCTGAATTGAAATAGTGGCGATGCAATAATCTGATATGGTCTTTTTTTCTGATTTCTGCAACCCAGTCAACAGCCATGGCCGCATAGTTTTCAGAAATATCTGTATGATACAATTCGCCTAAATCGTCAGATGCAATAATGTCACCATCTAAATATAAAACTTTATCGGTTGGTATAAGAGCTGGCAGTTGAAATTTAAATAGGGCTGCTTTTGATACTCGATGCTTTAGTTGTCCGATATTTTCGTAATCATTATTTTTAATTAATATGGTAATAACTACATTGGGTTGTTCTAAATTTTGAAATTCCTGAATTGTTTGCTTTGATATCTCGACACCAATGATATAAAAATGATAAAGTGTATTGTTTTTTTTATTTGCAATGATTGATCTTATGCACGTTTTGGTTAGGCAGATGAATTTTTCATCGCAAATCATTGCTATATTTATCATATTGCTCATAAAATAGTCTCCGTACTAAAGTTTCACAAATTCCATGATAAATTCGGGCGTCAGTCTCTGCATGCAATCGGCACAACATCCGGTTTTGATGCATTTTCTCATCCAGTCGTCTTCAATCCATTCGCAGGCAAACGGGCAGATTCTCCTGCTTAAATTTATATTTTCCGGATAGCCGTAAAATCTCTCGTCGGTCGGTCCAAACAGGACAACGGATGTGCCGCCGCGTAAAAAATGGCGTGCATGAACCATTCCTCCCTCTTGAGAAATATGCAGTTTGGCATGCTTCAAAAGTGAAAAAGCCTCTTCCATATCTGTTTGGTCACGCAAATCTATGTCAACACCTGAAATTGGGGTTTGTTTTTTGCTGCCGATTTGAATAATTTGAACTTCGGGATATTTATCTTTAAGCAATCTGACGAAACGTCTGTAATATTCTTCCGGCCATTGCCGTGTTTCATTTTTTATATTTTCCCAACAGCGCCCGGATCCGGTCTGAATGGTAATATAATTCGGCGTGTTTATTCCAAATTTCTGTAAAACGCTGTAAATATCCAAATTGCTTTCTAGTTTGAAATCTAACTTATCCATACCGAGTAAATTATTGATGTCTCCCTGGTTTTCTCTTGTACGCCCCCTCATCATAGATATGGCTAGTCCTAAAAAAGCATTTTTGTTGATAAATAAATTTTTCTGGTGAAACTGATTAACAGTTTCAATATAAGCGGAAACCTTTTTATTTAGACGATTTGGTATATAGCTTTCAATAACAGGGAAACGGATAAAGGAAATATACAGGTCATAATTCGGGGCATCTTCTTTTGTATATACTGAATTTTTGGGGAAAATGACATTTTTATAACATAAATCCTTATTGTTGCATAAAATGTCAATAATGACGTCTGTGCCAAAATATTTTTCAAGGGCGCAGACATATTTCGCCGCGATAATCAGGTCTCCCATACCACCGAGAGCTTCAACGCCGATATGTATTTTCTTATCCGTGTATGAAGTTTTTTGTTTGGCTAGATTTTTTAATATATATTTGAAGTTCCATAAAATAATACGCAAAGCAAGCCGCTTGCTCGTTTTGGCTTTTTGAGAATATTTAACTATTTTTGCCTGCAGTTTATTAATGTATTGAGTGAATTCAGCCATTATGCCTCCAAACTTTCGCCGTATAAAAACGATTGAGTACTAATACAGAGAAAGAGGGTTTCTCAAACGAACGGCAAAACAAAAATAAAATTTCAGGCATGGATGTTCCTTTCTTTGCAGCGTTTTAAAAAGGTATAAAGAGTAGTTCTGCCGATGCCCAAACGTTTTGCTATCTCTGCTTTGGTTACGCCGGCGGAAATAAGCTCTGCCACTACTTGCTCCTGACCCGATAAAGACGTACGAATCATTTTGCCAAACGGGCGGCCTCGTTTTTTCCCCGTTTGCAGAAGATTTTCCTGAATAGCTTTGTTTTTTATGGAAAGCAGGCCTTTATAGATTTTCAAAACGTCATTCAGGCAATCTTCCATTAGGAAGGGAAATCCCAAATCAAGGGTCAGGTTTTCTTTGATTGTACAGATTCGCAATTTGTATGTGGAAAGCAGGGCAATAACCTTGATAATATCTTCAAACCGTTCACCAATAATCGAAATGTCAGCCACAATTAAGACATCGCCTTGTTTCAGGTTGCACGGCAGAGTTTTTGCAAGGTCATCTGTTTTAAGGAATTTGTCAATTGTCAGATTATAGCAGTCAGCGTAAGAGCGGACAGATTGTTCCTGTTCGGACGGAGACGCATATCTTCCTTTAGTATTGATATATCCTAAAATCATTGGCGGCAGGTCTCTTCCATCAGCAATAAAAGTTAAGGCTAAACATAAATCCCACGTCCGAGAAGCACATAAAACAAAATTGTGCGGTTATGCGTTTAACGAACGTTTAATTCTTAATATTGTACAGAACCAAAGTTCGTTGTCCCGCATAAACTTTTTAGCCGAATCTTATGAGATAAGTAGATTTATAGCTTGACTTTCATGGGATTAAAGGGGTATAAGAATTAAACGTTCGTCAGATTAAAAATATTCTGTGCTATATACGATTAGCCGTTTTGATACGGGTTGTTTTTCAAAAATTGGTAAAGAGTAAAAATGCTGACCCGCATCAGCTTGGCTATCTGTTTTTTGGGCAGGCCTTTATTGATAAGTTTAAGGATATCCTTTTCTTTTCCGTCCAAAATGTGTTTTTTGTTTCTGCTGCCGAATTGTCTTCCTAATTTTCGACCGCTGGCTTTGATGCGTGAAAGGGCTTCTTTTGTTCTTTGGCTGATGAGGTTCCGTTCAATTTCCGCAGATAACGAAAAGGCAAAAGCCAGAACCTTGGATTGGATATCTGCTCCCAGCCGATAGTTGTCTTTGATTGTCCATACTTGTATTTCCTTTTGCATACAGAAATTTAAAATGGTCATGACTTGCAGGAGATTTCGTCCCAGGCGGGAAATTTCAGAGCAAATCAGGATATCGTCCTTTTTTAATTTTTTGAGCAAAATTCCCAATTTTCGTTTTTCAAAATCTTTTGTGCCGGAAATCATTTCCGCAATCCATTTGTCAATTTTAATTTGTTGCATTTGACAGAAATTGTTGATTTCAAATTCTTGATTTTGCAAAGATTGCTTATCTGTAGATACTCTGACATATCCGTATATCATTATAGTCTCCTTAAAAAATTACGGGAACGCTTTTAATTTGTAAAAGGCCTGCAGCGCGAAGACGGCTCTCGGCGGATTAATCGGCACAGGAAAGTACCGGTCATTGTTTATCCAATAAATTTTTTTGCAGGGCATTAAAAATTTGCAACAGGTGAAAAAAAACGATATTTTTCCCAAACAATGCCTAATCCGGCTTTCAGAGCAGGCGTAAACGGCCGGAAACAAACAGTACTGTCCTTGGCGTTGACAAGTTTATTCGGGTTCAGAATATATCCGATATTTTGTCCGGCCATCAAAGCGGCGTTATAAACCAAATTATGAGCCGTTATTATATTCAGTTTTTTGAAATCAGGACCGAACTACCCTTGAAATTCATTGCGAAAAGATGTTTTGACCAGAACCCGTTGCGAACATATCAGCAGCAGCCTGATTAAATAAGCCTTGGAAATGTTTTGTCTTTGTGCCAATTCGTATTTTGAGGGCATTATAACGCCCCAGATGTCTTGAACAGAAAGTTGGACAGAACTGTATTTGGACAAATTTGCCGATTGGATGAGAATGCCAAAATTCGGCAGCTATTTATCCAGCCGAATTTTCTTCCAGCTCTTTC
Source organism: Acetobacter sp. 46_36 (assembly GCA_001917135.1). Taxonomy (GTDB): domain Bacteria; phylum Pseudomonadota; class Alphaproteobacteria; order RF32; family CAG-239; genus CAG-267. The sequence continues at coordinate 527,897 of MNTT01000016.1, read as the reverse complement.
AGCAGCCTTAAGATGGGCGGTTGTGCTATATGCAGAAAGTCAGAAGCTCTTGTTGTTTTTCCTTTTCAGACACATTTAAAAAATAGCGCAATACTCTGAATTCCATAATTTTTTCTCCGATATATTGTAAAGATAATATATATTTAAGTTTGTAATACTGTCCAATCAGAAAAATTGATTTATACCGTCAAATGGATAAGCTTCCGTTTGATAAGGTTGAAAGTTTTTTTAAGCTAGTGTAAAATAATTGTAAACAGTTAGGTTGATTTTGTTATAATGTTTGTCGTGCGGTTTCTTTCTGGATAAGAGGTCGCGGCTATGGAGAAGGAACGATGCCAGAAGAAATATTCAATATAAATGCAAAAATTGTAAAGCTGAATAATGGCTATAAAATGCCGATTATCGGGATTGGTACATACAGTTTGCACGGGAAAGCCTGTGCAGAGGCAGTAGGGGCGGCTTTAAAGAACGGTTGCCGAATGATAGATACAGCATCATTTTATGGTAACGAGAAAAATGTTGCAGAGGCGATTCGGAAATCAGAGGTTCCGAGAAAAGAAATTTTTATCGCCACGAAGTTATATCCAAACCAGTTTTTTCAAGCAGAGAAAGCCATAGAGCAGGCGCTTGAACGGCTGGGAAGCGGGTACATTGATTTGATGCTGCTGCATCACCCCGGCGAAAACGACAAAAAGGCCTATAAGGTGATGGAGCAGGCGGTAAAAGATGGAAAGATAAATTCCCTCGGACTGTCAAATTATTATATTAAAGAATTGGAATTTTTTCTGCCGCAAATAGAAATTAAACCGGTAGTCGTGCAAAACGAAATACATCCGTACTATCAGGAAACAGATGTCGTCGCATACATTCAGCGACAGGGCATAGCTGTCGAGGGGTGGTATCCGCTTGGCGGCCGGGGATATACGGAAGCGCTGCTGAATAATAAGGAATTGGCGGCAATCGGTGCAAAATATGGTAAAACGGCTGCTCAGGTCATTCTGCGCTGGAATTTACAGCGGAACATCATCGTAATCCCCGGTTCCCAAAATCCTAAGCATATAAAAGAAAATATGGATATATTTGATTTCAGTTTAACTCAGGAAGATATGGAAAAAATACGGAGGCTTGATTGTAGCGAAAAACACGACTGGTATTAATAAGTAGTTCTGTTGACTGGATTGCGAATAGTGTAAAATACGGAGAATTTCCTCAAAATAGGATGAGAAGCAATGACTGAAACAGCCGTAGGTAAAAATAAAAAATATCTTGACTTAGAGCTTACTCTAAAAATTATAATAATCACATAGAGAGAAACTATGAAGCGTCTGGATTCTTGCAAATTGTTCGCCGGAGCAGATACAGCGGAAACACTTGCCGGAATATTGGGCATAGAACAGACATCAGTTTTTCTGCAAAATAAAAAGGATTAACCGCAAAATTGTTGTGCTCGTAGAATAGATTCGGGAGGGGTTTCAGTCCGGCGGACACTGTAAATGTTGTTGAATGTGCTTACCGGCAAGGGGGCATCAGTCGGATTATACAGAAAAACGGCAGAGGGAACGAAAAATATAAATTGATTGCAATCATTTGAATTGCAGGAAAATTAGGCAGAATTACGTTTGGGGCAGAAAGATAAAATATGGAAACGAAAGGGAAAAACAAAATATGTTAATGTGGTATGTAATTTTGGGAATAGTCATCATATCTGCCGGAGCCGGCTTGATTTATTTAAGTGGCAGGGTAGCCAGATTTGGATTTATGAAGATGTTTGACCGGAACGGAAATAATGCGCAATGCCGGAAAACAGCCGGATTTGTATTAATATTGTTAATTTTTGCCGCACTTAGCCTGACCATAAACCTTGTTAATGCTGTAGTGTGTTTGCTTCACTTTGTCTGTATCTGGCTGCTGTGCGATTTAGTCTTTTATTTGGTCGGACATTTTCGGAGGCAGCCGTTCAAATATTATTATGCCGGCATTGCCGCTATTCTGTTAAGCTGTGCTGTTCTTGGTTTAGGTTGGTATTTGAACCACCATGTCTGGACAACGTCTTATACGGTTGTATCAGAAAAGGCTGGACAAAAATTGCGTATTGTTCAGTTTGCGGATTCCCATATCGGAACGACGTTTGGCGGTAAAGGTTTTGAACGGCATGTTAGAAAAATACAAGAATTGAACCCGGATATTGTGTTGATTGTGGGGGATTTTGTGGATGACGGTACGACGCGTGAAGAAATGGTTTCGGCGTGCCGGTCGCTGGGAACGCTTAAAACAAAGTATGGCGTTTATTTTGCTTTTGGCAATCATGACAAAGGGTATCATGCTCCGGAAGTCAGAGGTTTTACCGGAAACGAGTTGATTGCGGAATTGGAAAAAAACAATATCCGTGTCCTGCAGGATAAAACAGTGTTGATAGATAATACATATTATGTTGTCGGGCGCCGGGATTTTTCGGAAATTCAAAGGGGAGGTTTTCGGGCAGATATGGAAGAACTTGTTTCCGGACTGGATAAAAATAAATTTATCATTGTAATGGATCATCAGCCTAATGATTATGAAAAAGAGGCAAAAGCAAGAGTAGATTTGGTCCTTTCGGGGCATACTCACGGCGGGCAGCTCTTTCCTTTGAATAAAGTTGGGGAATGGATAGGGGCTAACGATAAAACCTATGGTATTGAACGTCGCGGGCAGACAAATTTCGTCGTCACGTCGGGACTTTCGGATTGGGCAATCAGATTTAAAACCGGTACGAAGTCGGAGTTAGTTGTAATAGACGTTATGCACTCAGATAATTAAACAGATGAGTTTTTAACAGTGCCACCGACGTCAACAATAAGAAGCAAATTATATGTCTTAGTATCTAACAAATTTCTTGATTACTCTTTCGAATAAAGTCAATGAGCATTTCTGTTTGTTTATGTAAATCCAAACACTTGGCTAAATTCTCTTTAGTATAATTCTTATTTTTTGTGATATCCAAAGCAAATTTAACCTTGTCAAAAGTCTCAACCTTTTTGATATTTTTGTAAATATCAGGGAAAAAGCTGAATTGTTCAACATTTAGAGATGAATCAAAATAATTATGCAATGCTTCTGTCGGTAAATAATTTTCAATTTCTTTACCAGCTGTTACCCAATGCGCATTAGAGAACTCTTTTTGTATCCGTTTTACTCTATCCTTTAATTGGTCTTCGGATGATTTTTTATCGCTGTCCATTACAACATAAGAATGACGATTGATTTTGAGCATTTCTATCAAGCTGTCGGTATTTTTCTTTTCTTCAACATTAGCTGTATAATGCGAAAGAAGTGTGCCGCCATAATAAAGAAATTGATAGTCCAATCCTTCTTCCAAATCGTTACCGCCAAATAGCTCAAGCCATTTCTTAATGTAAATTCTGTCGGAAGGCCCTTCAACCCAAATAACGCAATTGGATTGCAACAAATCACTTGCCTTAAAGCCTAAATCATCTAAAAGAGTTTGTTTTGCTTTCTCAGACATTGCCGGTTCAACAGTTGATTTACAACCATCATTGCAAATTCTGACAATTTGAGCATTTATGTCTTTGCCAAACAAATCAATAGCAACATTAGAGTGAGTTGTTAGGAATATTAAAGAATCGGGGTACCTTACAGAATACTTTTTAATATGCTTTAACAATTTTCGCTCTAAACTTGGGTGTAAATTGTTTTCAAGTTCTTCAAAAGCAAATATGTTTTTATAATTGTTCGACAGTCGGGGAACAGTATGCAGAAGCGTTAGTGTGGCAATAATGGTTTTTAAACCGCTACCGCAATCAGAAAGCTTAATGCCGCCTTTTTTATCTTCTTCTAAATAAATTTCATACAAATTATTTGCACCTGTTAAGGTATATATGCGTTTAAATGTTATTTCAGGGGCGACAACTTCATTAAGAAGAGAAAGAAAATCATTTTCTATGTATTGTTTCCAGTTAACCTCTTTTCCGTTATTACCTGTCAGTTTTGCAGTATGTCCTTGCTCATCATTTAGCATTCTTGCAATTAAACTGCATATTCCGGTAGAATTTGATTCTATTTTATAATCAGTAACTTGTGATGCATAATCAATTTTTTCCTTATTAATATCCCGTTCAGCACGAAGATGAAGAAAACGGTACCCGCAGTCATCCGGGTGATATAGACAGCAAAGCCGACCAGATACAATACAGCCATTGTCGGGACTTTGCCAGACGCTTCCATCTCGGTTCGTTTTTGCCGCAGTATTCCGATACGTTGAAAGTATCGGACGGTGGAGCCGTCAACGGTATGGAAAATCTTTTTGACGATATCCGTATCGGCGGTACAGAATATTCCAACCGCGTTATAGTTGCCGGTGGCGGTTCGTCCTACACAAAACCGGAATTGTGTAGCAGTGTCATCCACACGCAGGGTTTCCGCAATGGTGCCGGTTATATTATCGGCGAATGGCTCTGGGGCTTTGTCCTGACCGGTATTACTGCTTATGAGATTATCGGATAGGAGGGAGAGATGCCGAAAAGTCTAAAAACAATCGTCTTAAAACACTTGGCACGGTTAAACAGCCGGCAGTTTGTCTTTTTGCTTTTCGGCATTATGGCTTTTGTTTTGGCCTTGCTGCAGCCGGAAATCCGCGGGCAGTTCTTAAATATTGTGGAGGCGCTATGTTCAAAAATATCCTGGTAATCGGCAGCTGGGTCGCCTCAATCGTTTTGGCCTATCAGCTGGGCACCAGCCGGGCAGAAGTTCAATATATAGAAAAGAAAGTCGAGGTGGTGAAATATGAAAAAGGGAAAGCGTGCAATCTTCTGGCTAAGCCAAATCTTGGCGACGATGACATTAGCCGCCTGTTCGACAACGGCCGGCTCTGAAACCGGCTGCATTGAATTTCCGAAAGGCGGCCCGGCAATGGGCGGGGTTTACCGGCGGTTGTCGGCCGAAGACCGGAAAATTGCCAACGAATATTTTAACCGGCTTTATAAAGTCAGCCAGCTGCCGGTATTTTGTAAAAAAAATAACTGAAAAAGGAGAAGTTAAAATGCGTGAAAATGGCAGAAATCTAGGGGGCGCTCTTGCCGAGCTTGTAAATAATTTTGGCCTCCGGCGGAGGGCAAAATTATGCTGAATTTCTGGAGTCATAATTTGTTAAACGGAATAGTTTTCACCATTAAAGCCAGCCCCGAAACGGCAACAGTTCAAATCAACGGCAAAGTCCGGAACTCTGTCGCCGTCGCCCCCGGAGCAACCGTCAGCTGGAGCGTGTCGGCGTCAGGCTATTATACGCAAACCGGCAGCCAAACGGTTAAAAGCAGCACAACCAAGACAATTGAACTGAAAAAAGTACCTTACACGGTCAGCCAAAAGCTGCTTGATGTTCGTCCGAGTTCAACCTCGGCCGTGTCCGGAACAATAGATATTCAAGGTTCCGGCCGGTTCAAACTGGAGTTGGAAGCTGCCGGCGCCGCAGGTTCCGGCTGGCAGGACTCAAACATCTGGGCGGGCGGCGGTTCAGGCGCGGCAATTGTGGTCGAAGTTATCCTAACTGCTGGCAAATATAATTATAATGTACCCGGCAAAACCAAAGCTTCTGGGTTTTGGTCTTGTGGCGGCAACGGCGGAAACGCTTATTTTAAGAGCAGCAGCGGCTCTTCGGTTAATTTTCAGGTCACCGGCGGCAAAAGTTCGTACGGCAAAACCCAAAATGCGGGCGGCACCGTTAGCAGCTTCACCGGCACAGTCAAAAAGACGATTTTGAAGAAAAACGGCAACGCCGCCGAAGGGTGGACAAATATCCCAAACGCCGAGAATGCAGGAGGCGCTTCGGTTTATAGCGTCGATGGCGTCAAGTTCGGCGCCGGCGGCAGCACAAACAAGGCAGGAAATCAAGGTTTTCTAAGGCTCACGTTTCTTGGCACGGAATAAGTTTTTTAGACTGTCATTTACAAATTATTATAAAAAGGACGGCGTGTTGGCGCACGCCGCCGACAGAACGAACGATTCTGCCAGAGAAAGCCCCGCGCGGGCTGGCTTCCTACTCTTTACATCTTAATCTTAAAATGCAGAACAGGAGTAGAACATAATGCAAGTAGAGTCAAAAAATATTTTTAATTTTGAACAAGTCAAAGCGACAGAGCCGATTGCACCTTATCTGGGGGGCAAGCGGTTGCTGGCCAAGACTATAGTTCCTATTATTGAGAAAATCCCGCACAATATATATTGTGAACCCTTTGTCGGCATGGGCGGCATTTTCTTCAGGCGGACACAAAAGCCTAAATGCGAAGCAATCAATGACATCAACAATGAGCTGGTCAATATGTTTCGTATGGTCGAGAGATTTCCCGATTATCTGGCCGATATGTTACGGTTTAAGATTTGCAGCCGGGCTGAATTTAAGCGGATGCTTGCTACGCCGCCGCTTTTGCTGACTGAACTGGAACGCGCCGTTCGTTTCTTATATTTACAAAAGACGGCTTTCGGCGGCAAAGTCCGCAGCCAGGCTTTCGGGGTGGATTTAAGCCGGGTGCGCTTCAGTTCCAAACGGGTTATCCCGCAAATTCAGGCGTTACATGAACGTCTAAGCAACGTGTATATAGAGTGTCTGCCGTATGGCGAGTTTATAAAACGCTATGACCGGGTCGATACGCTTTTTTATCTTGACCCGCCTTACTGGGGAAGCGAAAGTTTTTATGGAAAAGACTTTTTCAGCCGAACGGATTTTACTGAGCTGGCCAAACTCTTAAAAGTCTTAAAAGGCAAATTTATAATGAGCATTAACGATGTGCCGGAAATCAGGGCAATATTCAAAGGCTTTTATATAAAGGAAGTCAACACCCGCTATACCACCGGAACCCAATCCGGAAAACAGGCCGCCGAATTGTTAATAAGCAACGTCGATTTTGATACTTTATAATATATATAAAGAAAGGGGCTGCAAAGCCCCTTAAAAGTCTAAAAACGAGCGAGTAAGGACAAAATTGTCTAAATATTAAAAGACACTATATATTGTGGTTGTTTCGCCAAAAGACACAAGCCGAGAGTCTAAAAACGACCGCAAAAGTCTAAAAAGAAGCGAACAAAAGTCTAAAATCCGCCGCCGAACTACAACTACATCAAATCCCCTGATTTCCTAAGTCTTAGCGCACAAAAAAATCTCTGCATTTCTGCAGAGATTTCCTTAATTGGTGAGCAGAGGAATAACGAACTCGCACGAAAATCAGTCATCAATCTCAACTTTTTCTTGGCTCACCGTGAGGAAATCTTGGCGATGAAAGAACAAGTCCAAATGATAAAGGAATTGCTTGCCGCATAAGTTCAGTTTCAGTAAGGAATCACAAAGGGAAAACCATATTACAACGAAATCTTCAATTATATACCGGCGAAATGTTGGATACAAACAAATATTTGAATAAAGTATTTACAGATTACATCACAGCAAAGGTCAAAAATAGAATTGATTTGAAGTTAGAAATAAACTCATCATCAAAGCATAAAGGTCTTCAAATTGTAGATTTTCTATCTTGGGGAATATTCCAAAAATACGAGCATAATGACGAGAGTTATTATGAAATGATAAAAAAATTCATTGTTGAAGATTATTTGCTATTTAAATAAAAAAATACAGGAAACCTTACGAACTATTTACGAAGAACATTCAGAACCCCATCCGCAAGGATTTACTCCTGTTACATATTATATAGCATGCGAATGTTAAAATAATCAATAACTTTCCTGAAAACGTAGCAAAATTGTTAATATGCAGGACAAATTTACAATACGCTTATGTTTCGTAATGTTCTCCGAAGAGTTGAACTAGCGAAGAAACAAATTTTAATAACTAATGTTGAAAAATTAAATATTTTGTAATAATGATAAAAATATTAAACTTTAAGGATTTTTATAATGGGATTCCAAGTTAGCGTTAAGACTGCTCTATCTAAATTAAACAACAAGGTCGAATTTTTACAGCCTGTTTATGAGGCAATATCAAATTCTTTGGAAGCCAATGCAAAAAATATATGTGTTGAGTTTTGTGTAGATAATTTACAAACAAATTTATCTAAAGAAATTTCGGAACAGGAAAGAATAAATGGTTTTACTATAACCGATGATGGCGACGGTTTTACAGATACAAATATAGAATCATTTGGAGAATTATGGACAACAACGAAAAAAAGTTTAGGTTGTAAAGGTGTCGGAAGGCTCACTTGGTTAAAGGTTTATAAACATATTGATATCTTAAGTAAAATACAAAATCGTGAAATAAGTTTTTGTTTTTCAGAAGATTTTGATTCAAGTAATATTATTCCTGTAGAAAAAAATAACGTTCAAAATAAGGAAAATATAACTAAATTAACTTTTAGAGATGTTACAGAGAATTTTTATAGAAAAGAACAGAAAACTGGTAATGTTTATGATGTTAGAGAAAAGGCGGATATAGATAAAATATACATTAAAATAAAAAAACATTTATTAGTAAAGCTGGCATTGTTGAAAGAAAATAATGTAGATTTTCGAATTATTATAAAGATTGGAAACGAAAAGAAAGTAATTGATAACGATGATATAACCGAGTTAAAAAAACAAGATTTTCAAATTGAAGATTATAATAAAAATAAGCAAAATTTTAAGCTTTACTATAATTTTGTGAATGATGGTCTCAACCAAAAGGATTTATTTTACTGTGCAAATGGTAGAACAGTAAGTGAATTCCCAGAGACTATTTCTTTAGGTAAACTGAATAATCAAGATTCAATTATAATGTTGCTAACATCTAATTATTTAGATAGTAAAGTTAATGATGAGCGGAATGGATTTATAATAGAAAAACAACAAAATAATGAGGATATTGATAATAGCATATCGTTCCCTAAAATTAATGAAGCATTGAAAGATAATATAGAGACACTGTTAATTAAGCAATATCCAAATATATCAAAGGAAAATAAAAAAGAGTTAGATGCAGCTATAAAAGAGGCTCCTTATCTAACAGCATATATCCAAGAAGATAAATCTATAATCAAAAAGAAGAATGATGTTATTAAACGAGCAAAAGAGGTCTTTGAAAAAGAGAAACAAAATGCTAGTAATGTATTTATACGCATGTTAAGACAAAAAAATATTGACCCTGAAAAATTTAAGGCCTCCATTGCACAACTTAATAAGGTAGCATTAGAAGAATTAGGGGAATATATTCTATATAGACAACAAATAATAGAAGGACTCAAAAAAGCTCTGTCAGATAGAGATAAAAAAGAAAATTACATCCATGATATAATTATGCAAATGAAGATATCTATAAGTGAACAGGTTGATGAGAGTGATAAACATTATTTCACAAACTTTTGGTTGTTTGATGATAAATTCATGACATATTCATACGCTGCTAGTGATAGAACAATGAAACAAATCATAAATGATATAAGTGAAAAATACGAACGTATATATAGGAGTTCGGATAGACCTGATATTGCAATATTTTATAATAAAGATGATAATCAAAAAGATGCTATTTTGATGGAATTGAAAGGTGCTTATGCCTCAAAAGATGAGAAAGATAAATCCTTGATTGAGCTACCCAACAATATTGATACAATAAGGCAAAATATTCCAGGATGTAATAGAATATGGGGATACATTATAACTGATATAGATGATGAATTTGAAAGAAGTATTAAAAATCAGGATAGATATCAACCTCTATTTTCTAATGCTGAAGACGGAAAAGCATATTATACGTATTTTAAGGAAAAAAAGGCGCATATTACAATAATTGATTTGAAATCAATTATTGCAGATGCGGATGCAAGAAATAGCGTTTTTTTGAATATCTTAAGTAAACAAAGAAATAAGGTTCAGCCATAATATTCCTTAATATACCGGTGTAACGTATTCCAATCGCAGCCGAGAAGACGAGCAATTTCTGCTTTAGATACGTGTTTATCAAGCAATTCCTTTATTTTGGCGTGTTTTTTCTTTAATTTGCGGTAAGTACTGCCACGAGGTCGGCCAATGTGTTTTCCTTCAGCTTTGACGCGTTTTAAAGATTCTTTGGTGCGGTCGGAGATAAGCTGACGTTCTATTTCACTGGCAAGACTAAACGCAAAAGCGAGAACCTTGCTTTGGATGTCAGCTCCAAGTCTATAATTCTCTTTCAAAGTCCATATTTGACAATCTTTTTCCAAGCAATTTTGCAAAATTCCCATCACTTCAAGCAAATTCCGGCCTAATCGGGATAATTCTGTTGCAATAAGGATATCTCCTTTTTTGAGCTTTTTAAGCAATTTACCTAATTTTCGTTCATTGAGTGGTTTTCTGGAAGAAATAGTTTCCTCTACCCATTTACCAATTTGGAGGTTATTTTCATCTGCAAATGTCTGTATGCCGTGCTTTTGGTTGCTTACGACTTGGTGTTCTGTTGAAATTCTGCAATATCCGTAAATCATCGTCAATCCTTTGTAAAGTTCATTTATATTTATTTGATTTAACGATAACTTATGAGAAAAATAATACGGAAATAAACCCACCGTTTATTTTCCGTAGCAATTACATATTTATCTAGTCATAAAACTTGCTTATATTATTAGCATCAATCTTTTGAAAAGCAATCATTTTAACAGTTTGCTCACGACTATTTTGATTCTTTATTTTTTCCCTCATCAAAAACGGTGGGTTTTGAATATAAAGTCTTTGATAATGTATCATCTATTTTGAAAGATGACTTACAAATTGAAATAAAGAGCAATTCAAAGCTCTCTATTGCTTCTGCCTATTTCTCCATTTATGCCTTTGAAGAACTGAAAAAACAGCTAAAAGATATTGATGAACTAAGGTTTATCTTTACTTCACCGACATTTGTTACTGAAAAGACACCTAAAGAAAAGCGAGAATTTTATATTCCAAGGCTTGAAAGAGAAAAAAGTATTTATGGAACAGAGTTTGAAGTAAAACTCCGTAATGAGCTGACACAAAAAGCCATAGCTAAAGAATGTGCCGATTGGATACGAGAAAAAGTTAACTTCAAATCAAATAAAACCGGACAGTTTATTCCGGGGTTAATTAATATTGAAAATAAAGAAGATAGTTGCTCTTATTATCCGGTCAATGGATTTACAACAGTAGATTTGGGCTGTGATAAAGGTAATAATTGTTTTTGTATTATAAACAAATTTGAAGCCCCATTAAGCCAACGATATATTAAAAGCTTTAATGAAATATGGAATGATAAGAGCCAATTACAGGATGTCACCCAAGAACTTGTAGATAGTATTACCGCAGTATACGCTGAAAATTCCCCTGAATTTATCTATTTCTTTACACTTTATAACATTTTTAATGAATTCCTGGATGATATAAACGAAGATGTCCTGCCAAATGAGAGAACCGGCTTCAAAGAGAGTGCTATATGGAACAAGCTTTATAATTTTCAAAAAGATGCATGTCTTGCAATCATTAACAAACTTGAAAAATATAATGGTTGTATTTTAGCAGATAGTGTTGGTTTAGGTAAAACATTTACGGCATTATCCGTCATTAAATATTATGAAAACCGCAACAAAAATGTACTTGTTTTGTGTCCGAAGAAATTAAGTGATAACTGGACAACTTACAAAGAAAATTATGTTAATAATCCCATAGCTTCCGACCGATTGCGTTATGATGTGCTGTATCATACAGATTTATCACGCGCACGAGGTAAATCAAACGGTATTGATTTGGCTAAACTCAATTGGGCAAATTATGATTTAATCGTGATTGATGAAAGTCATAATTTCCGCAATGGAGGCCAATCTTATTTAACTGATGACGGTGAACAAAAAGATAACCGCTATAATGTTTTATTAAACAAAGTTATTCGTAAAGGTGTCAGAACAAAAGTTTTGATGCTTTCTGCAACACCGGTTAACAACCAGTTTCTTGATTTGAAAAATCAATTAGCCCTTGCCTATGAGGGAAATACAAGCGAAATGAATAAGAAATTGGGCGAAGGCAAGAATATAGACCATATTTTCCGCGAGGCGCAAAAGACTTTTAATAAATGGAACACTTTACAACCGAGTGAAAGAACGACAGCTCGCCTGCTAGATATGCTCTCTTTTGACTTTTTTGATTTACTGGACAGCATTACGATTGCTCGTTCCCGCAAGCATATTGAAAAATATTACAATACCTCTGATATTGGTAAATTTCCAGAGCGTTTGTCTCCAATCAATCAACGCCCGATATTAAGCTTAAAAGAAAATACTATTTCTTATAGTGAGATTTTTAATAATTTATTAGATTTGACTTTGTGCGTATATACTCCGTCTTCATATATATATCCAAGTAAGATTGATGAATATGAGGAACGTTACGGCAGAGATGTCAGTAAAGGTGTGTTTTTCAAACAATCTGACCGAGAACAAGGCGTTCGCCGTTTAATGAGCATTAACCTTATGAAACGAATGGAAAGCTCAGTTTATTCGTTCAATCAGACTCTTTCTCGTATTGTCTACCGGATTGATAAGACCATAGAACACATTGATTTATTTGAAAAACAAAAAAGTAACTATGAATTAGCGGAAGATTTTTCTGATTTTAACGATTTAGATGAAGATTATGATGTCGTTATCGGTAGCAAAGTCAATATTTCGCTTAAAGATATGGATTATCGCTCATGGCGTAATGATTTAAAGGCTGACAGCGTCATTTTGAGGCATCTTTATGCCGAAACAAGCAAAATATCAGCAACTGAAGACCATAAACTTCAAACACTGTTAGAACAAATTAAGCAAAAGATTACACATCCAATCAATGGTAATAACAAGAAAATCATTATTTTTACAGCATTTGCCGATACCGCCGATTACTTATATGAGCATGTTTCAAAATATGTGAAAAATAACTTTGGCCTGGATTCTGCGGTTATTAGTGGTTCAGTTGACGGAAAAAGTACCATCAAAGGCCTGCCGCAAGATATGAATACGGTTTTAACTTGTTTTTCACCGATTTCTAAAGAAAAACATCTGTTATTACCTGACAATCCCTCTAATATTGACGTTTTGATTGCAACCGATTGTATTTCTGAAGGGCAAAATCTGCAAGATTGCGATTACCTGATAAACTATGATATTCATTGGAACCCGGTTCGCATCATCCAACGTTTTGGGCGTATTGACCGTATCGGAAGTAAGAACGATGTCATTCAGCTTGTCAATTTTTGGGCTCCGGTGCAATTAGATGAATATATCAAGCTTAAAGCCAGAGTTGAAGGCAGGATGAAAGCCATTAACATTACCAATGGCGGTAATGACAATGTTATCAATCCGGAAGATGACCCTGATTTACAGTATCGCAAGCAACAGCTGGAAAAACTGCAAAATGAAGTCGTTGACATAGAAGATATGGACACCGGTATATCTATTATGGACTTGGGATTAAATGAATTTCGGCTTGATTTACTGGAATATATTAAAGAAAACTCCGATGTTGAGAAGAATCCAACCGGAATGAACGCCATTGTAAAGGCAACACCCGATATGCCGTCAGGGGTTATTTATATCTTAAAGAACATCAATCCGGATACCAATATTAACAATACTAACCGTTTGCACCCATTTTATATGGTTTACCTTAAAGATAATGGTGAGATTGTTTGCAATCACCTACAACCCAAAGAGTTGTTAGATAAATTGCGTTTGGCCTGCAAGGGGAAATCTACCGTTGATAAAAGCATCTGCCAATATTTTAATAAAAAGACTAAGGATGGCAGAGATATGCGGCAATACTCAAAATTATTAAGTGATGCCATCAGCTCCATTATATCGGTTAAAGAAGACAGCGATGTTGACAGCTTGTTTTCCGATGGCGGAACATCGGCTTTAGAAAACGAAATCAGCGGACTAAATGATTTTGAGCTGATTTGCTTTTTGGTTGTGGAGGGGAAAAACAATGCTTAATTTGCCTCAATCCACAGAAGTTAATAAAAATATTGCTAAAAATAAGTTTTATGAAAAAGCCGACATCAGCTCCACCTTAAAAGAAAGCTTTGTAAATGATATTGAAAAGATTGTTTGGGCAAACAAATTGTCCTCAAAAACGCTTAATATCTCAGGAAATGATAATTTTAAGGAATTAGAAGTTTTTCATATCAAATTAAAGAGCGCTAAATTTAATCCCAAAATTTTAGAGGCTATAGACAAGGCTATTCCTTATTACATCCTGTTTGTTTTGGAATATGAAGAAAAATATCAGATTTGGTTGGGATATAAGGAGAAATCGGCCAACAGCACGAATAAGGCCAATATCGTTCGTTATTTTAATAGTGAGTGGAGCAAAGAACCAATTTTGGCTCTGCAAGGAAACAAACTGGAAAGTATCTATGAAAACTTTTTAAGCCAGTTATCGGGCGGGAAGATTGATATTGTAAGTGAGAAAAACATTAAAGAGAAAGTCAAACAAACCATAGAAACAGAGAAAATTGAAAAGCAAATAGAGAAATTGACGGCAAAAATGGATGCTGAAAAGCAATTCAATCGGCAAATTGAAATCAAAAGCCAGATAAAACAACTTCAACAACAGATAAAGGACTTAAACAATGGATAAGATGAGCCTTTCAGAACGAATTACTTATTCAACAGCGAAGGTTTGTTGTAAAGTAAAGAAAGATGGACAAGAACTTATAAGTACTGGAACTGGTTTTATTATGTACTTATGTCAAGACAATGTGAATAACATATGTATCCCCGTTCTTATTACAAATAAGCATGTTGTTGATGGTAGCTATGGAACATATTTTGAACTGTGTTTATGTGATGAAGATAATAATCCCCGTGATACTGAGACTTTTGCTATTGAGTATTCTGGTAATCCTTGGATATATCATCCTAATAATGATGTAGATTTAGCTTGTTTACCAATAGGAACTTCTCTAAATGAATTGAAAAGAAACGGAATACATCTATTTTATTTGCCTCTGACAAAAGATTATATTATTACTCCCGAATATTTAAAAATAGCAACAGCAGTAGAAAATATTGTTATGGTTGGTTACCCTAAAGGACTGTCCGATACTTATAATCATAAACCAATAATAAGACAAGGAATTACCGCAAGCCATATAAAGAAAGATTATTTAGGAAAAAAAGAATTCCTTATGGATATAGCTAGTTTTCATGGTTCTAGTGGTTCACCGATTTTTATCTTAAATGAGGGCATTTACAAAGATATAAATGGTCATATGAGTATTGGCTCTCATATTGCTTTTATTGGTATTTTGTATGCAGGCCCCAGAAATCTTGAAAAAGGAATACTACAATTTGACTATATTCCTTCATTACCGACACCTATTCTAGACATTCCAATTAACTTAGGTATTGCAATTAAGGCTGAAGAAATTTTAGCATTTGAACCAATTTTATCACAATTAAACATTACGGAGACTAACAATGGATAAGATGAAAATGTCTTCACCAGACTTAACTGCGGCTAATATAGAAAAAATAGCAGAGCTGTTCCCGAATGTGGTTACAGAAGCGAAAGATGAGCAAGGTAATCTTGTCCATAAAATTGATTTTGAGAAGTTGAAACAAGAGCTTTCGTCCGATGTGATTGACGGAGATGAAAGTTATGATTTTACTTGGGTTGGCAAAAAGCAAGCTATGGTTGAAGCCAACAAACCGACCAACAAAACCCTGCGCCCTTGCTTGGAAGATAGTGTTAATTGGGATAAAACCGAAAATCTGTATATTGAGGGGGACAACCTGGAAGTCCTTAAAATCTTGCAAGAGTCTTATTTGAACAAAATCAAAATGATATACATTGACCCACCTTATAACACGGGTAATGACAGCTTTATATATCCAGATGATTACAAAACCAATAAAGACCAATATGATGAAGAAGTTGGTGCGATTGACGAAAGCGGTTATAGAATGTTTAAGAATACGGAAACCAATGGGCGTTTCCATTCTTCTTGGTGTTCTATGATGTATCCTCGTTTGAAATTAGCGAGAAACTTGCTTTCTGAAGACGGTGTTATTTTCATATCAATTGATGATAATGAAGTGGATAATCTAAAAAAAATGTGTGACGAGATATATGGAAGTGAAAATTTTATTAGTAAAGTAGTTCGTATTGCAAAGACTACAAGTTTTAGAGGGAATCATTTTGCTCCAAGTAAGGATTATATTCTCGTATACGCAAAAAGTATCAGTGCAGTTGTACAATTTTGTGACGATGTAGATAATACATCTCAATTCAAAAAAATTGAAACAACAGGAAGCAGAGCTGGAGAATATTATAGAGATGATATTGCTTTTTATCTGTCAACATTGGAAACAAGGCCTAACCAAAGATATTATATTAAATGTCCAGATGGAGAGTTAGTTGTTCCTCCAGGTAAAACAATGCCTATAAGTAATGAAGATGGTTCAAAAGCAGTACCTGTAGAAGGTGATGGGGTATGGAGATGGGAAGTTTCACAGTATATGAATAAAAAGGATTTATTAGTCTTTAAGGAGACATCTCGTTCACCATTATTAAATCAATATGGAAAACAAGCAAAATGGAATATTTACACGAAGAGTTATTTGAAAGATAAACAGGAAAAAGGTAATATACCGAGAGATGTTTTTGAAGGATATTTAAATAGAAATGGTAGTGAAGAATTATCCTTGTTAAACGTTCCATTTAGTTTTCCAAAGCCAAGTAAATTGGTAAAATATTTAGCTAAAATTTCACAATCAGATGGTGTCGTTCTTGACTTTTTCTCGGGTTCTGCAACAACAGCTCATGCGGTAATGCAGCTCAATGCTGAGGATGGGGGTAAGCGTAAATTCATCATGGTGCAGTTGCCTGAGGTTTGTGATGAAAAGTCCGAAGCTTACAAGGCGGGCTATCCAAATATCTGCGAAATCGGTAAAGAGCGTATCCGCCGCGCAGGGAAGAAAATCGTTGAGGAAACTGGAAAAACAGACCTTGATATTGGTTTCCGTGTCTTAAAGCTTGATGACAGCAATATGAAAGACGTTTATTACACTCCTGACGAGCTGTCGCAAAGTGATTTGGTCGAAAGTATCAGCAACATCAAAGACGGTCGCAGTGGTTATGACCTGTTATATCAATGTATGCTTGATTGGGGTTTGGAACTTTCACTTCCGCATGAAACTTTGCGTATTAACAATAATGAGGTTCATATCGTTAATGATGGCGACCTGATAGCTTGTTTTGATGATAAAGTTTCTGAAGACACTATTAAGCAAATTGCTGATAAAAAGCCTTTAAGAGCCGTATTCAAAGATAGTTCTTTTGCTACTCCTGCTACAAGAATTAATGTTGATGAGATATTTAAGCTTAAATCCCCTCAAACAACAATTAAAGTTTTGTAAGAGGTGGAACAATGAAGTTAAAGTTTAAGCACCAGAAGTTTCAGGCCGATGCCGCAAAGGCTGT
Organism: Acetobacter sp. 46_36; assembly: GCA_001917135.1. Classification (GTDB taxonomy): domain Bacteria; phylum Pseudomonadota; class Alphaproteobacteria; order RF32; family CAG-239; genus CAG-267. Next base: position 510,473 of record MNTT01000016.1, on the reverse strand, counting down.
TGTGGATGTTTTTAAGGGACAGCCTTATCAAAGCGGTATGAGCTATCTTATTGACAAAGGGCGGACAGACAGCCGGCAACAGGAATTAGGCGAAGATTTTATCGGTTTTAAAAATGCTAAAATATCACTTGATGAGAGTAGAATTTTAGAAAATATCCAAACCATTCAACGCAATAACCTCATAAAACCTTCTGAACAATTAGAGGGAAAATATAACCTTACGGTTGAGATGGAAACCGGTGTCGGTAAAACTTATACTTATATTAAAACGATGTTTGAGCTTCATAAAGCCTATGGTTGGAGCAAGTTTATCGTTATTGTGCCAAGCATTGCTATTCGTGAAGGTGTTTATAAGTCTTTTAGCATTACTCAAGACCATTTTATGGAAGAATACGGCGAAAAAATCCGCTTTTTCATATATAATTCGGCACATTTGAACCAAATTGACCAATTTGCCAGTGATAACAAAATCAATGTTATGATTATTAACTCACAAGCATTTAATGCCAAAGGTAAAGATGCCCGAAGAATTGATATGAAACTTGATGAATTTCGTTCTCGCCGTCCGATTGATATTATTGCTAAGACAAATCCGATATTGATTATTGATGAACCGCAATCAGTTTTAGGACCGACTACTCTTGCATCTATTAGGAAATTTGAGCCTTTAATGACTATCGGTTATTCGGCAACCCATAGAAATCCTTATAATATGGTTTATCGCCTTGACGCTATGGAAGCCTATAATAAGAAATTGGTAAAGAAAATAGCTGTTAAAGGAATTACTGTATCCGGTTCCAGCGGAACGGATGGCTATATGTATTTGCAGAGCATTAACCTTTCCAAAGACAAAAGCCCTACTGCAACATTAGAATTTAATGTCAAAGGTGTAAACGGAATTAAAAAAGCAACACGAATTGTTAATGAGGGATTCAGCTTATATCAGCAATCCGGCAATTTGGAAGAATACAAAGGTTATACTATCAGTCGAATTGATGGCCGAGTTGGAGCTAACTTTGTAGAACTCTCAAATGGTATCAAAATTGAGGTTGGCGAAATTTTAGGCTCTAAAACAGATGACAATCAAATCAGACGTATCCAAATCCGTGAAACGATTGAAAGCCATTTAGAGCGTGAAAGACAGTTGTTTTACAAAGGGATTAAAGTCCTTTCATTATTCTTTATTGATGAAGTGGCAAAATATAAAGATTATCAGGAAGCCGATGAAAAAGGCATTTATGCCCATATGTTTGAAGAAGAGTATCAGCGCATTCTTGACCATTATGTTGGTGAGCTTGGTGATGATGAATATATTAAGTTCTTAAAAACTATTGAACCCAACAAAACTCATGCCGGATATTTCTCCATTGATAAAAAAAACGGACGTTCCATAAACCCTGAACTTAAACGTGGCTCAACCTCATCAGACGATACTGATGCTTATGATTTGATTATGAAGAACAAAGAGCGTTTGCTTGACCGAAAAGAGCCGGTTCGCTTTATATTCTCTCACTCTGCCTTAAAAGAAGGTTGGGATAATCCTAACGTTTTCCAAATCTGCACTTTAAAAGAAAGTGATGCGACCATTCGCAAACGCCAAGAAATCGGACGTGGGTTGAGATTATCTGTTAATCAGGATGGTGATAGAATGGATGCCTCTGTTTTGGGTGAAGATGTTCATAATATCAATACTTTGACCGTTATTGCCAATGAATCTTATCAAAACTTTGCAACTGCTTTACAAGATGAACTGGCAGCAATTGTTACTGACAGACCCAAAGAAGTCAGTGTTGAGCTGTTTGACGGTAAAGTTATTACCACAGAATCCGGCGAGGCTCAAACCATTGATAAAACTTTGGCTAAAAAGCTTTATAATCATTTTGTAAGGCAGGATTACATTGATGATGCAGGTGCTTTAACCGACAAATATTATGAAGATAAGAAAGCAGGAACGCTGAGCTTTCCTGAAGAAGTTAAAGATTGTGGCGATAGCATAATCAAGATTATTGATACAATTTATGATGTTAAAGGTATGATGCCGGAAGATGCCCGCAAAAACAATGTTGATATTAAAATCAAAGATGGTGCTTTGGATAAGAAGGAGTTTTTAGCTCTTTGGAAAAAGATTAATGTAAAATCCATCTATGCCGTTGATTTTGAGGGACAAGAACTAGTTGATAATGCAATTGAAGCTCTGAACAGCAAATTGGAAGTTTCCAAGATTTATGTGAAGATTACCGAAGGCACTATGAAATCTATTGATTCCAAGCAAGCTTTGATTGATGGAAAAGCTTTTGAAACTAAACCAAGTCAATCAAAAATGGAGGTCATAAGTTCAAGCGGAACAAATATAAAATACGATTTAGTAGGCAAGTTAGTTGACGAAACAGGATTAACTCGTGAGTGCATTGTAAAAATTTTATCCGGAATTGAAAAGTGTGTTTTTGAACAATTTAAGCAAAATCCAGAAGAATTTATAATTAAATCCGCACGACTTATTAACGAGCAAAAGGCAACTCTTATCGTCCAACATATTACTTATAGCAAAATCGAAGGAGATGAAGGTGTTTATAGTACCGATATTTTTACTGAACCTACGCTTAAAGGAAAACTCGGTATTAATACTATGATAGCCACAAAAAGTATTTATGACCATTTATTATATGATTCCAATGGAGAAAAAGAGTTTGCAACACAATTAGAAGAAAGTCAGGATGTCGTTGTTTATGTTAAACTCCCAAAAGGTTTTTATATTTCAACTCCGGTTGGAAAATATAATCCTGACTGGGCAATCGCATTTAATCAAGAACATGTCAAACACATTTATTTTATTGCCGAAACCAAAGGTTCTATGGAAACTTTGGAATTAAGAGAGATTGAAAGTGCTAAAATCAAATGTGCACGCAAACATTTTGCTGCAATAAGCAACGAAGAAGTACGATATGATGTCGTAAGCAATTACGGAGAGCTAATTACGAAAGTGATGAGATGATAGATATGAAAATATAGCTTGCAAAACTTGATTTAGTTTTTCTTTTTAACTAAATTAAGTATAGCTTGTTAATTTATTTAAGATTTTTATATGCGGAGAAATTGAATGAGCATACAAAGATGTATGACCTGGTTTTATAAAGATAAAGAAGGTAAAAATATCAATATTGATGATTTTTTAGCTAATTTAGATAGAGGAAAATCATTGGTAATATTAAAAATAATAGAGAACATAGAAGAAAAATTTAAGTTATCGCTCTCTGAAAGTGAATTGCAAACCTTAACATCTATATTAGAAAACAATGATGAAGGTGAATTAAAAATATCTCTTTTAGGAAATAAGGATATTATATCAAAAATTGCAGAAAGTGACAGCAGGACTACAAAATAATGATTAAAGGACTACGGCGTAATTTAAATTATATAGGAATATTTTTTGATGTTCTGTCTTTTATTGCAGCTCTGATTCTTGGACAGTATGGATTAAATCCTGGAAAATTTATAAACTTTCAATTTTTAATAATTGTTGGAGCATATACAATTATACTTATCTGGGCTATAATTAAAATAATACAGGTTAAGGAAGAGCAAAACATAATAGAAGTTATGGCTGAAAGAGATTGCTATAAGAATATAGTCATAAAAACATCTGATGATGCAACTGCAAAAATAAGAAATAAGGTAATGGAAGCTGCAAAGAAACTACAATTTTATTCTAAAAGCAATAAAAATGATAGAATAACCGTTTATGCTCTACTGAATGAAAGTTTTTTTGCGTTAGATAGATTTTCACTCAATCCCCAATATAATAAAATTAATAACAGTAAAATATATCCTTTTAATAAAGGGTGTATTGCTGAAGGATACAAGGATGGTTTCTTTTATGAATCTGGTGAAAAATTTCCAAATCCAATAAATAATTTAACGGAATATGTTGATTATACACGTCATAAATACAATTATACTCACTCTGAAGTTAAAAATATGAGCATGCATAGTGTATGTTACGTTGTTGTAAGAATACACAAAGAAGATAAATGTTTAGGAGTTATAGTACTGGAAAGTACCGAAAAGAATAGGTTTTCTCAACAATCCGCAAAAGAAGTTTTATTAACACTTGCGAAAAAAATATATCCGTTTTTAAATATATTAGATATTAAAGCCCAAGAGTTAAGCCGAAATGTAGTAATAAAGAACTAGCTATTGAGTATTCCTTTAATATTGCTGTTATTTGTCGTATTTGATGCCGATTTAGTAGTTTTTTGCTTTTTAGGCGATGAGGTTCTTTTTTCTGAATTTACAACATTTTCTAACTCTTCAATAAGATTTTTCCAATCTTTTTCGGTCATATTCTTAAATATTTCCACTAATTCATCTTTTGCTTCTGTCTCTTTTTTGCACATTTTTCGCTCCTTTGATTAGGGTTATACTTTGGGACTATCGAACCGGCAGACTAAAGTCAAGTCACAATCCGACAAAAGTATGAATCTTTGACTACCTTATGAATTATCGTTCCAACCAACAAAAAACATCACTAATCCGAAAGTTTTTCTTTTATAAAGGAAAAACTATTGACTTTTTGAGAGTTTTATCTATTGGCATCATTGTAATATAGTATTTTGAGATTTTAATTTCTCATTTTATCTTGACTTTTGCTATTTGAGAGTTTATATTCTTATAAAGAGAGGTTGCTATGATTGAAAGAAAACAGTATTTAGATAAACTTATCAGCTTTAAGGATAAGAAACTGATTAAAGTTGTTACGGGTATCAGGCGTTGTGGTAAATCAACATTGTTTCTCTTGTATCAACAATATTTAAGACAAAAAGGCATTGATGCCTCACAAATCCAAAATATCAATCTGGAAGATTTGGATAATTTGCATTTAAGAAATTTTGAAGTCCTTTATAAGCACATCATGCAAAATGCTGTTAAAAATAAGAAAAATTATATATTTTTAGATGAAATTCAATTGGTTCCTGAATTTGAAAAAACAGTTGATAGCTTGTTTATCAAAGAAAATATGGATGTTTACATCACTGGTTCTAATGCTCATATGCTATCGGGAGAATTAGCAACTTTACTTTCCGGAAGATATGTGGAAATCAAAATGCTGCCTTTATCTTTTAAAGAATATTGTTCCGCTTTTTCAGAAAATCAAAATATTGAAAGATTATTCAACGATTATCTTTTAAATAGTTCATTTCCCTACACATTAGAACTAACCAATAAGGACAATATCAATGATTATTTATCTGGTTTATACAATACGGTTCTATTAAAAGACATTATTGCCAGACGAAAATTTTCTGATGTTCAACAGGTTGAAAACATTATTAAATTTTTAGCAGATAATATCGGAAATGAATGTTCTTTAAGGAAAATCAGTAACTGTCTGACTACAGAAGGTCGTAAGACATCATACCATTTAGTTGATAATATTATAGATGCGCTGAAAGAAAGCTTTGTCATTTATTCCGCATCTAAATATGATATTAAAGGCAAACAATATCTGCAATCCGGCGAAAAATATTATCTGGTAGATATTGGTTTGAGATATATGTTGCTTGGAAATAAACCTACTGATTATGGTCATATATTAGAAAATGTCGTATATTTGGAACTTTTACGCCGAGGATATAAGGTATTTGTAGGAAAGAATAATAATTCGGAAGTTGATTTTGTTGCTACAAATCGTGATACTGTGGAATATTATCAAGTATCTCATTCTGTTGCAGATTCACATACTTTAGAAAGAGAACTGAAATCTCTCCAATCTATCAAAGATAACTATCCCAAGTATTTACTTACAAGGGATATTATGCCAAATGTTGACCATAATGGTATTAAGCAGATTAATGTTTTAGATTGGTTGCTCAAAGAATAATCAAGTTCCTACTTTATACACGATTTAAGGGCGGTTTGGACATCAATCATTTTACCGGCAGCGGCCAAGAGGTTATTATAGTCATCGTGCTTATTGACAAGATTAAAGAACACATGGGCAATATAGTTATAGAGCTGTTCTGATTGCTTTATTAAATCCTGCAGCCATTCATTGATGTCCTCTTTTTGTTGGTCGGTGATGGCATATTTCTTGATTTTACGACTATTTTCATACATAAACTGGTCAAAATCCTTAAAAGTCTTAAAATTCTTAATTCCCCGTCTTCCGGTTATTGTTTCCATTAAAATTCTCATTTTTTCTCCTTTTTTATCAAAATATTGTTGTGGCAAAACTCTAATTTGCCGATTTTTCAAAAATCAAAGTAGGAATTACGGGTTTAGTTCAGACATTCGTAAATCCGCGATAGTCAGCATAATCCGTGTTTCTCTGGTCGCTTTATGGCTGAGTTGCCAAAGCTTTTGGAGTTGCACTTCGGGACCGTTACAAATCTGCTCGATTTGCTCTAATTGCTCACGATAGCTTGAAATATCAAATCTGCTCGCAAGCTCCATCAAGGTAAAACGATATGGTGAGGCCATATTTTGCAACAACAACTGCTGTGTCGGAAGGAGGACTTCTTCTTCCAGATAATTTAACAACCCTACCAGCTCCAGTTTCAGGTCGTAAAATTGTTGGATAATGTTTTTAAAGCAAGCATTTGCCTGCAAATCTACGAGGTTGCTATTAACGGTTTGCAACACACCTTTGGCAACGGCGATTGTATCCATAAGCTTCAAATCAAGCTGTTGTTCGGGAATTGAACTATTTGTTATATCAGTATTCATCTTGTGCTCCTTGTTATAGGTTAAATCTTTTCATAATGTTGGTGATGACCGGACTTATGCTTTCGTCATCGGTTTGTGGAATGTTTGGGGTGTATTCAGGTTGTGGGGTTGGTTTTTGAAGGACGGGCTTGACTGTTTCTTGGTTTTGAAGCTCGAAGATTTGTTGGTTTAAGCTGGTTATTTCCGCTTCTAAAGTCTTAATTCGTGCTTTATAGGCCTCATTTTCTTTTTGCAGATATTTCGCCCAGTCCTCTTGGTTTTGAGCATCTTGTTTCAGGATATGTTTCTCAACATTGTTCATATACACCCCGTCCAATGGTTGGAACTCTTTGCCCGAAAGCGATAAGTTCCGGCGCTTTTTATCATCTATGGTTTTGATGATATAGCCTTCGCGGATGAGCGTATTGATAATAACTTTGGTAGAAGCTTCCGTGCAGCCGATGACTTTGGCTATGGTGTCATTACCGGCAAAGAACGGACGGTTGTTATTGGTCTTAAATCTGATGTATGTGAGCAAATATCTTGCGGTCAGCGATAATTTTGTAGTCATGTTTATTCCTTATAAATCTCATTTGCATAATTATTTATCGGGAAATTTTACGGAAATTGATTTGAACAAAATTGATGCCGGAAATGATTATTTCCACTAAATGCGACTTTGGAAACGGTTGTTTCCCCAACCGGAAATGACGGTTTCCACTTGCGGAAATGAATATTTCCAGTATCGGAAATGGTTCTTTCCACCGCATTTTCTTGAAAGCCTTGCAGAATAAGGGATTGAGAGTTCTTTTTTGCCCCTATAATAGAATTAAAATAGAAAGAAAATACTATTATAATAGACTTTTTTCTTAAATAAGAAAATAGAAGTGCCGAAAGAAACTCAGATTTCCTACCTCAAATTGGTGCTTTGATTTAACTTAAGAAACCTAAATAAAAATCAAGAAAACGGGCGATGTTGGCGAGGGCTTGCAAGGGAAATGTGGATTTTCGGTAGGAAGTTCAAGCAATTAAAAAGGCGCACTTTCGCGCACCTCCAAATGAAATTTATTAGAAACTTGTAGTTTCAGGACTACATTGGTATTTATCAGCAGATTTAAGAGAAATTGCTTTGGGGCAATATTTTTTTATGAATCTAACCCGCTGAATTTAAAATAAATCCGGAAGAATCAAACAGTTAAACCGTAAAAATGTTAAAAAAAGGCCTTGACTTTAGCATTTTGGTCCGATAGTCCCTCTGTATTGAGATGATAAAATCATGGAGATTCAAATGGATAACAATAAATCAGAAGAAATTGCAAGGCTTAATGACGACTTTCGGCACCACCTTTCCAAAGGAACTTTGGTTCTGACCAGTGGTATTCGCTGCAACACCAAAGAAGATATTGCGGAAATCATTGCTCATGTGCGCAATTTCAATAATTTTAATGAAGATAATGACCCGTACGGCGAGCACGATTTCGGGGCATTTGATTTTAAGGGGAAAAAGATATTTTGGAAAATCGACTATTACGACCGAGAGTTTTTGTATCTCTCGCCCGATGTTTCCAGCCCTCGTTTAACTAATCGTGTTATGACCGTGATGTATGCGGAGGAATATTGATGTTTAAGTATGATATTCTTTGTGATGAAAGTGTTGATGGGTTGATTAGCGCAGTTAATAAGAAACTCCAACGCGGCTGGCAATGCCAAGGTGGTATCGGAATTTTGACACAAGGTGAGCATTATAAAGTATTTTATCAGGCGATGATTAAGGAGAGCAAAAATGGTTAATGAGGTGTTTGTGGACGACAAGAAAATCAAGGACATTCTGATTTATATCAGCGGAATGAAACACGCTGAACAAATCCGCATGATGTTTTTATGCTCGCATAACGGCATGCGTTCTATTAACTTTTGCTATTTGCAGGTTAAGGACATTTACACGGAAAACCTCAATGTTAAAGATGTGATTTGCTTAGACTATGACAAGAATAAGGGCAAGAACAAATGTTCGTATTACCTCAACGGGCAGATGAAGAAAGAGTTTGGCGAATATTTGAAGTATTTGCAAAGGAAGTGGGGCGCGAGATTAACACCGGAAACTTACATTTTTACTTCACAAAAACAGAACAAGCCGTTTGCCCGTTCAAGCATCAGCCGGCTTTTTGCCTCCATTTATCGCAAATTCAGTATTCACGGGGCGAGCCATTTGGGACGACATATTTTTGTATCCAAACTTGTCAATGCCGGTGTTAATATCTGTATTGTGCAAAAACTGGCTAATCATAAGAACATCAGCACTACGCAACACTACTTTAACGCCAACGAGCAGATGCTCGCTAATGCCGTGGAAAATGTGAAGATTTAAGATGAGAACAATTAATAAAGTATGGTTTTTAAACCACTGTGAATGGATTTATAACAATCGGGATAAATTGAAAGATAAACCTTGTGCCGATTTTGTGCTGACAGGATTTGTTATTAATTCCTTCGGGTGTCCTTATTATGGCTATGCTATTGATAAAATAACTCTTGGCAATCTAATGAAACTCTGGAACAATGGCTTTGTTTACAAAGATTTTCCATTAATTCATTACCGAATATCATATGGTGACAGTTCTACAAATATTGCATACATTTATCGTGGCAAGGTTTTTGTTCACAGATTCAGCCATAAGGATACGAACCGTTACATACCATCTGAAACAGTTAAAGAAATTTTGAAATATTTGCTCAAAACAAGCCATTATTAGTCTTGATATATCCTTAATATATACCTAAGTATAGATTATATAAGGAGAATAATATGTTAATAGCTGAAATAAATGGAATCCGCTGTAAAGCAACAAAAGGAGCAAAAGGAATATGCCCTTATTGTAAATCAGAAGTGATTGCAAAATGTGGAGAGCAAAAAATTGCACACTGGGCTCATAAATCCTGTAAAGTTTGTGATTCATGGCATGATAAGGAAACGGAATGGCACCTGATGTGGAAAAGTTATTTTCCTGAAAAGTGGCAGGAAATTATCAAATATGACCAGGTGACAGGTGAAAAACATATTGCCGATGTATGTACAGAAAATGGATTCGTACTAGAATTTCAACATTCAGCAATAAAACCAGAAGAGCAACAATCCAGAGAGGAATTTTACAAAAATATGAATTGGGTTGTTGATGGCACAAGACTTAAAAATGATTTTAAGAAGTTTAGTAAGATTATTGATAATACCAGCATAGCTAGGGTTATATTTCCAATAATAATTCCCAGTCAAAATAACAGACAAGTGGGAAATATTATAGAAGTATATTATCCTGAAGATATATTTCCCAAAAATTGGCTTAATAGCACTGTTCCAGTTGTTTTTGATTTTAAAGGATTGAGCCATTTAGAGAATCTAGCAGATATAAAAAATAGTATTTTTTGCCTGTTACCCATGAAAAATGCCTCGATAAGATATGTAATACAGGTATCTATAGGAGATTTTGTTGCAAATGCAAAAACTGGAGCCTGGGAATGGTTTGTGAATAATCAGGTTAATATATTGAAACAAAATATAGAAAACCAAAGAAGAATAATGAGACCATATTGAACAAAAATATGAAACATCACATATCAGGATTGTAATGGTCGCAAAATGCTAAACTTTGTACTACATCCTAACAAAGTTTGACATTTTGAGATTGAGGTATTTTTAAGCCAAACGGAAACTCTATATTTTCCAAGGATTTCAGCAAAAATGTCAAAGAAGATATATTCTTTGACATTTTTAGTTCGCAGATTATTTTTTCGTTTCCATCTCTTTTGCCAACTGATTAACCAGCGTCATATTGCGGTCTTTATATGCTTGCAAGAGAGGAACATAATATCTGGTGCTTTTGCCTTCCCCAACATAGGGAATACGTACAATCCCCGTGGCCTTATCTTCCTTACGCATAGAGAGTAAGGTAGCATAGGAAATTCCCAAGAATGAGGCCGTTTGTTTCATATTAAGCCAATTTGACTGTATCGCAATATCAAATTCGGTCTTACTTTTTGTCGTATCCATATTATTAAAATAGAGATTTTCCAATTCCGTAGCGTAATCAGCAATTTTGTTTGCTCTTAAGATTTTTATGAAATTACTGATAGATTTATTGGCTGATTTAACCACTCTTGCCCCGAAAAGTAGTTGGCAGATTTTAGCAGTAGATGCAAGAACAACTTTATTGTTTCTAAAATCCGATAAAAAGAATAAATTTTTCCAATTTAAAGAGGAAAGTCGTATATTTTCAAAAAATACTTTACACTCAAAGATATTATTTTCAAAAATTGTTTTTAAGAACAATACATTTGATAAACGGAAATTAGCATCTTTTGCAAACCTGCAATCTTTTAATATTAAGGTATTGCTCATACCTTCTTTGATGTCATCAATGGTAACATCTGAATTAAATATACAATTTTCAAACATTAAAACACTAACAACCTGCTGATAATTTTTACTTAATTTAGCATTGTAATTAAAAGCATCATTAAAAACACAGTTCTTGAAGAGAAAGGATTTCATATTCCCATAAAACCAGAAATTAAAAGTACAGTTTTCAAATTCCAATGTTCTGACATAATCAAGACCTAAAAATAAATCCGTTATCGTTTGAAATGTATTTTCGGTATAAAATTCAATACCCTTAAAATAAACTTTAAGATTATTAAAACTTTCTTCCGAAACATAAATATGAGCGGAACAGTCGTTAAAATCCTTTTGTACCACAGGATTCTCATAAGTATATTCGCTTTCAAACCTATCAAACCAATCATCAAATCTTTTTTTATCGGTATTGATGATTTCTTCGCTAAAACCGCTTAATGCTTTAGGTTTGGGTTGTTTTAGACCTATGTTGAATACAGTTGTCAGGACAGATAAAAAGAATTTTAGTGCATTTGCATAATATGGGGCATATTGGTCAAGATATTGACTTTGAATACGAATTGTAGTCGGGAGCCGTAAAAGAAAATCAGTTAAATCATCTAAATCTTTCTTATCAAAGAGATTATTATTCAATTCTTTGTAACATTTAACCAGTTCTTTGATTGAGGTTCCTGCATTTTTAGCATCAGCTTTTGAATTTAATTCATAGACATCAGAATATGTTTGAATGAAACGCTCGGCAAACGACATAACGTCAGCCATATTGTTGCCGTAGATAAATTTGTTGTTTTCTATCTGTGTTGCGAGATTTTTGGCATATTCTCTTTTTAGTAATTCACGGATATATTCTTCAAGATTTTTCGCGGATTCACCTTTGTAAACATAAGGATGCAGAGAGGAAATCTTATATTTAAGCGTTTGCTGTTCTATTGTTGATAATTCATCATTGAGAAAAGTATCATTATTAAATTGCTGAACCTTGAAATTAATCCATTCTCTCATAGCGTTTCTCTTTGTATAATACACCAAAACCAAGCATACTTTGTAAAAAGTTTAATATTCTTTAAAAAGACAATATACGAATCCTCAAAAATAAGAAAATCTCCGATTCTGATACAAGTTTTAATAAAATAGAGCATTTTTAAGCAAAGTGTTCCAAACTTTTTACCCCGATAAATCCAGCAATATCCATTTAAATACATTTAAAAACATTTTTCAAGAAAATCGTTGAAAAACAATGCATTGACTTTCTCTGTTTCCTGTCGGCATACTAACCTCATCAAAGCAATGGTGCTTTGGAGAATAATTTAACGAAAGGAAATAAAAATGAATTTTTTATACTGCATAATCAATTCTTTTTGGCAGGGATATAAAGCCAAAAAAGAATATAACCATTTAAAAAATCTCATCAGAGCGGCTCGCTTTGCCTATTAGGAGAACGGTCATGCATTATCAACTTGTAGCCAAAGCCGCAGATTTTACACCGGAAGAATTGCAAAAGCAGGCATCTGTTCATTTTGACAACTTTGAATTCAAAGGAATAGGACGCTACAAAGATGTTATTTCAAGCCCTCAAGGGGTATATGCCTATATTTCATCCGATGGACAAATCTATTATGTAACTGATGTCCGCTGTCCGTTTGAACCCGATGATGTGGTTTATGTGATGGACTGCCATAATTAACTGATTTTTCAATAAAATAACCAATTTAACCCAAATGGCTCGCTGGGATATCAAAGTGCCATACAGAATTATTATGCTCTTTTTTAACCAATAACCTAATTTTGAAAGGAAAAATAAATGACTGAAAATAATGAAAATAATCTTGATACAGAGCACAAAAAAACTGAATCGTGCAATACTTGCCCATATCAGGATTCTTATTTCATAGAGAAAGATGAAAATGATGATATAGTAGCCAAATGTATGTCAGCGTATTTCGGAATTATGACCGACATTAGAAATATGAAAAATAAGTTTTCACCGGAGCAAATTTATCTAATTGTTCCGAGATTTGAACGCAAAAAGGATAATTTTGCACTTCCACAATTTGTTATCAACACCTACGATGGCATAAAAAATCATTACCAAGCCGAAATAAAGAAAAGCTTATACAATAAGCTGCTGCTGATATTGGCAAAATGCACATTATCCCATGCATTACTGCCTCTAGCTATTGCAATTAGAAAGAAAACTATCGGTTTGTTTGTAATGAATAGAGAGCAGTACGAAATGATTTGGGAACTTTTTCTACAAGATAAAACTTACAAATTAGAACGTATAGATGTTCCGGAAGGTACGCTAGTTACTGATGATAACATTTTGATGAGTGATTTGCTCCAAAATGACCAATTAACCCCTACATCTGAAAACTAATATTTTGAAAGGAAACAAAAATGAAAGAATTTTTAGGAAAATACAAAGCTCAAAAAATTGAGACTTCTGCCGATGAAGGCAAACTGACATTGGAAACAGCGAAAAAGCGGATTTTGAACCTCTTGGTAGAGAATATCCAAAACTTCAAAAATGATAGTTGGAGTATCGCTAATCGTATGAATAAACTGATGATTGACACCGAAAATAATACAATTTTCAGCTTGCGTTTAGGTGGCAAAAAGATAGTTCGCTACTCGCTTGATTTGCTGGATGTTATGCAGAAAATGCAGTTTTTAGCGGATTTTCACACGAGTGTGTCTAACGGTGAGTTTGATGAGGATATTGTCAATTTCTTGGCCAAAGAGGTGGATGTAGCCAATCAGCGTAAAAAGGAGGCCAATGAACGCAGACGCCTGAAAAAGCAAGAAGAACGGGAAAGAAAAGCCGAAATGGCCCGCCAAAAAACACTTGCCGCAGCAGAACCTCTGCTCAATCGTGAATTGATACCAAATATTTCACTTTATGAGCAACTCTAACCCTCAAGCATTATGTCAGAGGGGTAAACACCCCTCTGATGTAAAATCATGCAAAAACAAAATATTACGCAACTTTTTGCTTGAGTTTAAGTAAAGGAATAGGATAAGATGACGACAAGACTAAAAGAAATATTGCAAGAGATTGCCCCAAAGCCGTTATCGGATATGGAATTAGAAGCCGCCACGCGCAATCTGATAGGTTTTGCCAAATGTTTACTTGCAATGAAACAGGAGATTTTAAGAAATGAAAGCAGTCATACTCACGAGAGTTTCAACCAAGATGCAGGAAGAGGGTTTGAGCCTGACAGCACAAAGTAATAGACTTTTTGACTATGCCGAGCGTAAAGGTTTAGAGGTTATCAAAACCTTTGAAATCATCGAAAGCTCTACCCATGGCGAACGCAAACAGTTTATGGAAATGATAAACTTTTGCAAACGCCAGCACGAAACAATTGCCATTGTGGCCGATACGGTAGATAGGGTGCAAAGAAGCTTTAAGGAGAGCGTTTTGCTGGATGAGTTAATGCGGCAAAACAAAATAGAACTGCATTTTTACCGCGAAGGAATGGTTTTAAATAGCAATTCTACATCGGTTGATATTATGCGTTGGGATTTTTCGGTTATGGGAGCAAAAGCCTATGTTTTACAGCTTTCCGAGAATGTTCGTCGTTCTAATGAGCAAAAGAACAAAAATGGTGAAATTACAGGGCAAGCTCCTCTGGGCTATGAAAATTATATAAACGAAAAAGGAAAAAAGTTTATCCGTCCCAAAGAACCGGATGCTACCATCATCAAAAAATTATTTGAAATGTATTCACTGGGAAATACAGGCGTTGGAGAGCTAATGCACTATGCAAATATGATGGGATTAAAAAGCCGTAAAGGAACACCTGTTTCTACCAATACGATGTATTATATGTTGAACAATCCTTTCTATTATGGGGAAATGCGAACATTTAGAGGAGTAATGCCGCATGTTTATACCCCGATAATTACAAAAGATTTATGGGATTTGTGTCAGCAACAGAAAACATTGAGAGCAGGACTTATTGACAAATACTCCCCGAAACCATTTCTGTTTAAAGGAATGGTAACTTGTGGAATAACGAACAGAACCTGTCCTTGTGAACTAAAAAAGGCAATGTTTTCTTATGTCGTCTGCTGGAAAGATGACCATACAAGAATTTATACGAGAGAGGAAGAGCTTGAAAAGCACATCAGTTCTGTTCTGAACCATATAAAACTCCCCAACAATGTGGTAATCGAACTCCAAAAAGAACTGAAAGCTTCAAAATCATCAGAGCGTAAGTTCTATGCTCAAGAGATTAAAAAACTCCGTGCCGAGCAAGATAAATTAAAAGAAAAGATGAATAATCTATTTGATTTAAGGCTTGATGGCGAGCTGGACAGGGAAACTTTTGACATCAAACGTAATGAAATACAAGTTAAGCTAAATCGCTTAAAAAATAAGGTCACAGCCCACGAAAAAGCAGATATTGGGTTTGATGAAACGATTCTGGGATTATTGGATATTGCGACACAGGCGAGAAATATTTTTGACCGGTCACAGAACCTTGAACTGAAACGTTTGTTGCTAAAATTTGTTTTTGAAAGCCTGACTTTAACCGAAGGCACATTGACTTATAAACTGAAATTTCCGTTTGAGATGTTTGTGGATAACAATATTTTGAGGGCAAAGGCTGCAAAATCGTACGAACCGATGCAAACCCTAGAGAAACAAGGTATTCAGGCAAATGATAACGAAAACCTGCAAATGGGGTATATGAATTTTTACGAACCACAAATTTCTGATAAAAATCAAGAGGTTACATTAAAAAATGCAACCTCTCTCCAAATTGGTGAGCCCGACGGGATTCGAACCCATGACCCTTTGATTAAAAGTCAAATGCTCTACCGACTGAGCTACGGGCCCTCAACTCAACTGAAATGGACTTATAAAGGATAAAAATCAGATAGTCAATAAAAAAATATAATTTTTTTTCACATGGCTATTTATTTGTTAACTATTATGTGCTAAAAAAACATAAAATACAAAATAACAAGCTTTTATAAGAGGTGAAAATGTCCACAATGAAAGAAGTTGATCAGGAAAGCAGGTATGATATTTTGCAGAATGAAGAAGGCGATATCCTGATTATAATAAATTCCCGCGCCGGCGGTCCCGAAAATCCGCGTTTCGTCTATGACGGCGGTGCTACGGCCTTGTTGTACCGGACAAAAGATAGTGCTGTCGTTTTTGAAAATGTTGCAAAAGAGGCTCGTTTGCCATTGAAATCTGTCAGTTCTATGCTGATTGTCGAAGTGGAAAATGAAGATGTGGCTCGCGAATATGTTGTTCCCGTGCGTATAGTAAAAGATGTAAAAGCCTTGATTAAGTAATATCTTTCCCCTAAACTCTGGCTGATGTAGATTCTGCAAGGATAAGATGAAAGGGCTTGGGGATAAATGATAAAAATAATGGCATATATGGTTATTGTCGGTCTCGTAGGATTTCTGAGGCTGAGAATGAAGTATGACCGCTTGGTGTCGTGGCTGATGTTTTTTGCTGCGGCCTTTTTGTTTATAGATTTTTCCGGCCGTTTGCTAAATAGCGGAGGGGAGGGATTCTCCTTTTTGTGGAATACTTCCCAAATTGGAAATATAACCATTGATTTTCATCCGGAACCCAAAGATGCAGAATTGCTGCTGCCGTTGTTTTTCATATCTTTGATTACGATTTTGCACAATAATATTTTTCGCTATGAAGAAAAAAAGAGCGCATTTAATGCGCTTGTAACTTTGAATTTTGTATCATTAAGCCTGCTTGTTTGCGCAGAAAACTGTGTTCAGCTTATTACGGCTGTGTTTATAACCGATATTTTAGGGTACCTTATATTAAAAGACGTCGATTCGTCGCGCCGCTATGTGGTATATAATTTTTTTGCCGATATGTGCCTGTTTATGGTTTTGGCGCTTGCCTGCGGAAAATTACAGAGCTTAAATTTAAACCGTCTTCCGTATTATGAAGAAATTGGCAGGCATCAGGATTTTGTCGGGCTTGTGACAGCCATTGCACTTTTAGCAAAAACCGGATGTTTTATGTTTCAAAGTTATTTGCTGGATTTGCATGCTGCCCGTTTTCAGCGGATGAGTGCTGTGAATATGCTGTTTGCGCCTCTCGCCGGGATTATTGTGCTGCTGCGTCTGAACAGCCTCGTTACCGTTTCGGATTTGGCGCTTCCGTTATTGAAAATTATGGGAACGCTGACAATGGCGGCGGGTATTGTATATTTTGTCGCCGTTGACAATATAAAAAAGAAGCTGGTGTATCTGAATATGGGATTTATCGGATTTTTGCTTCTGCTGCTGGTTAAAAACGGATTCGCCTGGAGCTGGCTCTGCGCCGGCTATTATGTTGCTGCCTGCTTTTTTAATCTGTTGCTGCTGAAAATATATCTTTATCAGAATCATGAAGTGCAGGTCAGCGAAATGCTGAACAGCCGGGAAACCAATTCCGCTCTCATGAATGCAACGCTGATGCAGCTTATCTTGGCCGCAAACGTATTTTTTGCCGTCATCTGGAAAATTGCTGGGAAGTTTGCCACATCTGGCTGGATTTGGGGAGGCGGTGCAGCTGTTTTAGCCGCTGTGGCGCTTGTTTTAAATCAGATATACAGGTCGCCGCATACTCGGCGTTTGGAAAGCCTGAATCCAAATCCGCTCCGCCCGTTGTCATTTGTCGTTAATTTTTCGCTGTTGATATATGGCTCTTGGGTTTTAAATGCCTTTACGCCTTATAATATAGCCTTTATGGTTCTGTTTCTGGCTGGCATTGTTTTGTTGCCTTTGTCGCGCCTGCGGGCTGTGTACGGCATTGAATGGCTGCAAAAGGAAGACTTAAGCAAAAGCTTTTTCTTCTATGCGCTGGTTACGCCGCTGATGTATATCAGCCGGACTTTATGGCTGTTGGTTGATTTTGTTTTCTCCGAAAAGATTATAACGGCGGGTCTTTCCGCACTCAATCGGTTGGGATTGTCGGTATTTTTCAAGATAAACCGTAAAAGCTATATGGCCTATTTTGTTTTTATCCTGTTGGGATTTTTGGCATTTGTCGTATCTTTTTATAGGAGTGAACTGCCGTGAGTTCATATGTGTTGCTGTTGTTGGTAATAATTCCTTTGGCAGGGTCGTTTTTTGCCCTGACCGCCAAGAACGACCGTAATTATGCGGCCGAAAACGTATATAACGTTTCCATTTTAAGCCTGATGCTGAATGTCGGCATGGTTTTATATGGCTTTTCCCTGTTTGATATGCAAAAAACGGGGCTGCAGCTGATGGAGAAATTCTCCTGGTTTGATTTTCCGCCGGTTCAGATTAGTCTGGGAGCTGATATTTTTTCCCTGTTGCTGATTTTGAGCGTCAATATGGCTTTTCTGATTGCAGAACTTTGTTTGGACCGCCGCCGGACGGAACGTTCCAAAACGCTGATAGCGTCAGAACTGCTGTTTGTCAGCCTTGTAAACGGTTATTTTGTTGCCGCGGATATTCTGTCTTTTTATATCTTTTTTGCCGCCTCCGGAGCTCCTCTGATTATTTTGATAAGTACCTATGGAAGCCAGCGCAAAAAAACGGTTTTAATCCGTTTCAGCCTCTATAACCTTATCGGTGCGCTGCTTTTGCTGGTTGCAGTTCTGACAATGTATAATTTCAACGGGGATAATGTTCCGCTGAATGCGGCTGGTCGCTTGGAGCTGAACGGCTGTACGGAATACTGTGTCTGGCTCGGCATCTTTCTCGCTTTTATCTCCCGGCTGCCGATATGGCCGTTCCATTACTGGATATCGTCAATCAATGCCAGTCTGAAAAATCCGTTGGTATTTTTGGTCGGCAATCTGATTCCGCTTGTCGGGCTGTATGGCTTTATCCGCTTTTGGCCTAACAGTGTGCCGGCGACCATAGCCGTATATGCGCCGGTTTTTGAGATTGTCTGCATTGTAACTATGTTGTTTATCTCGCTGGTCAGCCTCAGCCATAAAGATATCCGCTACAAACTTTTTGCCTATACGACAGTTTATTACCTGCTTTATCTGACCAGCGTATTTCTGCCGACGGACGTGTTGACGCAGAATATCGGCTATTCGTTGTTTTCCTATATTATTATTGTAACGGTGCTGTCATTCCTCATCAGCCATATTGAACATCAGAAAAAAGAGCTCGGGATATACAGTGCCGGCGGAATTTTATGCTATATGCCCCGTACGTCAAAATGCCTGTCCCTGTTTGTTCTGGCCGGTATCGGGCTGCCGGTAACGTCGCTGTTCTGGAACAATTTTCTCATTATTTCCGAAATATTTAACTATAACCTGATTTTGGGAATAATGGTAATGCTGTCTTTGTTTATGGTGGCGTTGTCGCTGTTGGAAGAATTGTATCGGATGAAAGACAAAAGCAACGCAGCGTCAGCCTGTATTCTGGGGGCGGATTTGCCCAATCTCCATTTTGCCGTTTATATTGGCTGCCTGTTGATATTGTTCTTTTCGTTTTTTAAGCCGTTGTGGTTTGTATTTTAGGAGAAAAAGACGTGATTTTGCACCAGCTTGTTTATACGCTTCCCGAATTGTCGTTGTTGATGGGGATTGTACACCTGGGCATATTGTATATGCTCTCATATGAATCGGCGCGGCTTTATGCCCGGGTATCCCGTTTTTGGCTGTTGGCGTCCATATTCTGGAACATTGTTTTTTACGATAAGACTTTTAGCCCGCTTTATTTTGCAAATGATGCCTATACTTTGCTGTTCAGCCTGTTGGCGGGCTTCTTGGCATATATTATGCTTGGGTTGTCGTCAGCCTGGTTTTCCGTCGAAAACCGGACAGGTTGCAGATACTACGTTTTAGTCCTTTGCGCACTGATAGGCATAGATCTGTTGCTGGCTGCATCTAATCTGGTGGCGCTGCTGTTCTGCTATATACTTCTGATTTTCATCAACTACCGCCTGCTTGGCATCAGCTATGAAAAGCTGCCGTCAGAGGCCGCCGTGCGGTATATGGGCGTATCGGCTGTGATTGTCCTTATTTTTGCTGCCGGTTTCGGGTTCTTGAATTATATACAGGACGGAGCGGTCGATTTTTCGGAACTTTATGCGTTGTTTTCTGGAAATACGGCTTCTCTTCCTCTGTTTTTGGCGGCGGTGGCAATTGTCGTCCCCTTTTTATATTCGCTTGGCATTGCGCCGTTTCATATAATGGCGGAAGACAAGGCCGGCAGGGGGATACTGCCGGTCAGCCATTACTTTGCCTTGGTTGTGCCCGTTGCGCTGTGGGGAGCATTTATTAAACTGAACATAGAACTTCTCGCCCCGTATAAAGCGGCGCTGGCGCCGGTATATGTCGGATTCGCCCTGTTGTCCGCCATCTTTGGCGCCGTTGGTGCTAATGCCAGAATAAATCTGCATCGTATAATGTCATACAGTTCAATGTATCATTTCGGGGTTGTGCTTCTCCTGCTGTCTTTTTTCAGAATTGAAACGGACTTTGCCGCGTTTGTTTACCTTTTTGTTTATACGCTGAGCCTGAACGGCGGCTATCTGGTTTTTTACAGCCTGAAAAGTCATGGCGAGTATTTGGCGGCAACAACATCTTTGTCCGGTCTTGCTGAAACCCGCCCGTATACAACCGGAGCGCTTCTGGTCAGCCTGTTTTCCATGATAGGGCTGCCTCCGTTGGCCGGGTTTACGGGGCAGCTTGGCGCTGTTTCCGAACTTCTGAAAAATGGCTGTTATGTCAGCTTGGGGATTATTTTGCTTTTTCTCCTCGTTCTGGCGAAAGCTTATTTGGAAATCATAAAAACCGCCTATTTTGAGCATAAGGTCAAAATATTTGATGCGGAAAATAAAACCGTTCTGCTGTATACTATGTTCTGTATGTTGTGCATCGTTTTTGTTTCATTTAATCCGTACGGCTTGTTTCACTTGTTGCAGGATATGTTTTATGTCGTCGGATTATAGGCGGAAAAGATGCAATTGTTTAGTTCGGAATTGGTATTTTCGGTTTAGGAGATGAGTTTATGCTTCCGGTTTATAAAGAAAAAATTGCTTTGTGGGATTGGTATGAGATTGAAAGCACCGGTTCTACGAATGACGAAATAAAGCGGCTGGTACCGTCGTCCGGCAGGTCTGTCGCTTTAAGTGCCATACGCCAGACCGGGGGGCGGGGGCGGCGCGGCCGCGGCTGGCAGGAAATAGAGGGGAACCTTTATTTAACTTTCAGCCTGGACATTCCGGCTGCGGAGCTGAGCCGTTATGTCTGTCTCATCGGCTTAAGTCTGGCTGAAACGGTAAAGGAAATTGCGCCGCAAAGCGATGTGCGGATAAAGTGGCCGAATGATGTCTTTTTAGGCGGAAAAAAACTTTCCGGCATATTGCTTGAAAATATTTGCGGCAGCCTGTGGGCCGTCGGTATCGGCGTCAATGTCGCCGCGGCGCCCGAATTGTCCGGAACAGGCTATGAAGCCGGTTCGTTAAAAGAAAATGGGATAATGCTTGACCGTATTGAATTTTTGCATTATTATCTGACTAAATTTGCGTCAGACCTTGAACAGTACCGCCGGAAAGGCTTTCTTCCGCTGAAAGAACGGTGGCTCGGTCTGGCGTTGAACTGCCGGCAGAAAATCAGCGTCAAAACCGAAACGGCTGTAAAAACCGGAGAATTTCTGACTATTGACGACAACGGCTATCTGATGCTGAAAACCGGGGAGGGGATAGAAAGGATTGTCGCCGGCGACTTGTTTATGTAAAAAAAAAGGAATAATAAAAAGATGAATGATTTTAAGAAGAAGGGAATATATTTTCTGCCGCTGGGCGGTGCCGATGAAATCGGAATGAATATGTTTGTGTATGCAGCCAACGGCAAACTGATAGTCGTAGATGCCGGCTACGGTTTTTTGAATGATGATTTTCCCGGTATGGATATGTGCTATGCGTCTCCCGAATTTCTGGAAAATTACCGCAATGATATTTTGGGGCTGTTTATCACCCACGGGCATGAAGACCATCTCGGCGCCATCGCCCAAATATGGCCTGCGCTGCAATGCCCCGTGTACGGCACCGATTTTTCACTGGGTCTGGTAAAGGAACGCCTGAGCGAATATAAGCTTCAGGACATTGTTCCTCTGGTATCGGTAAACAAGGAGCCGGTAGTAAAATTAGACGGGTTTGAAGTTGAATTTATTCCGATTGCGCACTCGATTCCCGAAACCTCCGCCCTGTTTATCAAAACGCCGTATGGCAACATCATGCATGCAACGGACTGGCGCTTTGATGACAATAAACTGTCAATGGTCAAAACCGATTTTGCATCGTTAAAGCGCGCTGCATCCGAAGGAGTTGACATTTTCGTCTGCGATTCTACTAATGTTATGGTGGACGAACCTCAGGCCAGCGAAGAAGAAGTGCGGCAAAATTTGATAAAGATAATTCCCGAAATGCAGGGGGGCATCGTTGCCACCTGTTTCGCATCCAACATTATGCGGCTGGAAAGCCTGATGCTGGCGGCGCGGGCAGCCGGCCGGACGCCGGTGCTTGCCGGGCGCAGCCTGGTAACCAACGTCAAAATCGCCCGCCAGTGCGGATATTTGACCGAATATCCTGAAATTCATACAATAGACGAGGTTGAAGGCATAACTTCCGATAAGGCGTTGTATATCTGTACCGGTTCTCAGGCCAACTATCGCAGCGCCATGACGCTGATTGCCAATGATGAAAGCAAACATATTAAGCTTTGCGCGGAAGATAACGTTATCTTTTCATCCAAGATTATCCCCGGCAATGAGGATAAAATTGAGCGCTTGCAGGAAAAAATTCTCGCCAAGGGCGTCAACCTTGTAACCGAAGAAGATTATCTGGTGCACACCTCCGGCCATGCCTGCAAAAAAGATTTGCAGGCAATGTACGAACTGTTGAATCCCAAAATTGTCCTGCCGGTTCACGGCGACAAGAAATTTATCCGCGAACACAAACGCTTTGCCAAAAGCTGCGGCGTGGAAGATGTTTTTTCTGCACAGAACGGCGATGTCTGCCTGTATCAAAACGGAAAAATCGAAATGGTTGAGCAGGTTCCGGCGGAAGTTATGGGAGTCGACCGCGGGCGCAGTGTATCGCTTGGCTCGGAATTAATTAAAAACCGCCGCCGCATTATGTATAACTGCACTTTGTTTATTTCCGCCGTCATCAGCCGTGATTATGAATTAAAATCCCTGCAGTTTGATTCGATAGACATTTTGGAGGCGAACGAATGGTATGTCCTGCACGAGGAAATTATGCAGAAGGTTCGGCCGCTGATTGAACGGCGCCTGGCGGAACATCCGCATCGCAACGCGGCGGAAGATTACATCCGCGGCCAGATACGTCGTCGCGTCTTCAATGCCACGGACATTAAGCCCGTTACCATGCTTCAGGTGCATTGGGAAGAAGACGAAGATGACGAAGGCGACGATAAGGAAGTTTACAGCGTAACAGTTTTTTAGGAGAAAAAAATGCAGAAAATTATTCCCGAACGGTTGCAAAAGGGCGATAAGATAATGGTCATTGCACCGGCCAGAGGCGTAAAAATTATCGGCAAAGATGTACGTGAAATAGCGCGCGAACGGTTGGAAAGTTTAGGCCTGGAGGTTGTTTTTGCCCCGAATGCGGTGGATGAAAACTGGGATTATATGGGCTCAAGTTCCGTTGAAAAACGCATCTCCGATATTCATACTGCATTTGCCGACAAAAGTGTGAAAGGCATTATGACCATTATCGGCGGTGCCAATTCCAACCAGCTCCTGCCGCATCTGGATTATGAGCTGATACGCCAAAATCCAAAAATATTCTGCGGCTTTTCCGATATTACGGCGCTGGAAAATGCCATTCTCGCCAAGACCGGGCTGGTAACCTATTATGGGCCGCATTTCAGCTCGCTCGGGATGAAGAAAGGCTGCGACTATACGTTTGAACATTTTGTAAAAATGCTCGTAACCGACGGTCGTGATGAAGTGGAACCCTCGCAGATTTGGAGCGACGACTTATGGTTTTTGGACCAGGACAAGCGCGAGTTTGAAGCGAATGAGGGCTATTGGAATATTCGCGCCGGCTTTGCCGAAGGTACGATAATCGGCGGCAATCTGGGCACGTTTAACCTCTTGCTCGGTACTTCTTACCGTCCGCGGTTTGCCGCCGATACAATTCTTTTTGTTGAGGATACCGAAAGCAGTCCGCTTGCGGATTTTGAGCGCAATTTGCAGGCGCTGATTTATCAGGATGACTTTAAAAACGTCAAAGGCCTTGTTATCGGCCGTTTCCAAAAAGGTTCGCAGGTTACCCGCGAGGGGCTGGAGTTTATTCTCAACACCAAACCCGAATTAAAGGATATGCCGATTTTGGCTAATGTGGACTTCGGGCATTCCGCGCCGCTGCTGACGATTCCTCTCGGCGGAACCGCAAAGCTGGAAAACGGGCGCCTGTCGTACCGGAATTAAAAACGGCTTCGGAAAAAACGCCAGAAAAAATGATTCGGGCAAAATTTAAGGCGGTTGTTATCACCGCCTTTTTTGCTGCATAATCGCAAAAATTTCCACAAATTTCTGCGCCTGTGAAACACTGTCCCATTGTTTCGCCGTTTCGCGCAAGGCGGCTCGGCGCTGCTGAACCAGAGCCGGATTTTGTTCCAGTTCCCGCAGGCCGGCGGCGAATTCCTGCACATTGCCGTACATCGGCAATGCTTCCCCGAAAATTTTGTAAATGCCGCTGTTAAAGCGGAGATAGGGCAGCCCGCCGTTTTCAATCACCTCAATAACCTGCGGGGATACCAGCTCGTCCCGTACCGCTTCGTCGCTCTGGTCAAGCAAAACCGCAGAATAGGTTTGGAAATCTTCAGGCTGCGGTGCATCAGGCATAATCTCGTCAGTCGGCCAGACATTTTCAAACCCTTTGCCATATACGTCAACGCTCATGTCGGCACGCCCCGCCAGATAAAGCGGCAGCGAAAATCCCCGGTTGTCGCCGTAAAACATTGCCTTGTTGTTTGGTCGGCGGTTTGCCGGATTTTTTATGTTAATCGCGTCCGGAATGTAAGCTGTCCGGACGTTAATTGCTTTCAGATGCCCGAAGGCCGCCATACTTTTGACGACTACCACGTCAAACGGCCGCAGACGCGCAGCGTCGTCAGAGCCCTGAACCATCGGCAGCCATAAGACGTTAATGGCGTTTCTGTCGGCAACTTCGGGGAGATTATCTATATTGTCTGCGGCATATAGGTTAAAATCTCCGGTTGCAAAAGAACCTTTTCCCGACAGGACAACTTCGGTTCCCGTCTTGCGCAATGCTTGAGCCAACTCCTGCATATCGCGGAAAAACGGCGAAATTTTGATAGAGTTGACATTAATATAAATTTTGCGGACTGCTGAAACATCCGGGGCAGAACCCGTCTTGTTGTGAGTATTTTCTGCATTTTTCGCAACAACTTGTGCCGCCGCTGTAGCTTGTCCCGGATGCCTTTCCTGCCGCCGCAAGGCATAGCCAGCAATGCCGACAGCCGCGATTAAAAAACAGAAAAGTATTGCATATTTTTTCTTCATCTTTTGCTCCTGCCGATATTGTCAAAAAGTTGTTTTAGCTGTTTCCCAACGGCTTTGTTGGTATAGCCGTGGAGCGTAATTCCCCTTGCCCGCAACGCTTTTTCCCTGCGTTTCTCCGGATGGGCCAGATAATAGTCAACCAATATTTTGAACTCTTTTTTGTCTTTGTACATCGGAATGCTGTCGCCGAAAATCTCTTCAATATACGGACTGTATTCGGAAATGATAAAAGCCCCGGCAGCGCTGGCATCATACAGCCGGTTGATGACCAGCCCCATTGCCGCCAGGTCATCAGGATGGTCGCTAAGGACAATTTTTGCCGAAGCGTAATATTTGTTTAACATATTATTGTCAACATAATCGCCCCGGATAAACCTGTCTGGGATTTTACCCCGCCAGTTCAGCCCATAAACCGCAATATCATAGCCGTATTCAACCGCATAGGTAACGCTGACGCGTTCATACCACGGCGAACCGACGAACAGGAGTTCGCTTTGCAGCGCAGTATCCGGTTCAGGACGAAACTTTTCCGGATTTGTAAATTGCGGTACAAACACGGCCTTATGGCCTTTCTTGCGCAATTCCGGCAGCAGCGCCTTGGCCGGCGTGGCAATCAGGTCAAAATACTGCAATTCGTCATTAAGCGAAGCATCTGTGTTATATTGAAAAACGTCTTTGGTATTTTTAAATTTTGCCGTATCTGGAATTTCCGTCGGAAAATAAAGGTACATAATCCGATTCTTGCGCTCATCTTCAAAATCTGTCTGATTGTATTTGAACTGCATATACAGCAGGTTGCCCGCATTGTCATAAAAGTCGTCGGGATAAAACTGCCGGTTAAAATAATAATTGCGCACCTCAAATCCGCTTTGCCGCAGGCCGTCTTCCAAATCCAGTTCCAGCCAGTATTCGCCGATGTTGCGTGCCGTCGTTTCCCATGGGCTTTTAATGGCCAGTTTGTTGTAGTCCAAACCGTTTTTGCTGCCGAAATTGCCGTCTTCGTCCGCAATACTATTTTCTCCGTCCGATATGCCGCCCGCTTCGGTCGCAGTACCGTTCGTCTTGCTTTCCCCGATCTGTACGCTGCCCGCTTTGGTCGTGCTCTCCTCCTCCGTATTTTCCCGCAGTTCCTGTACCGCATCCATAATTGTCTTTGCCGCTGCCTCGTTGGTAAAATGCCGTAGGGTGATTTCCTGTGCCTGTCTGGCTTTTTCTTTGCGCTCTTCCGGGTGTGCCAGATAATGCTCCAGCAGCTGCTTCAATTCCTCTTTGCTGTTAAACATCGGAATGCTGTCGCCGTAAAATTCCTTTATTTCCGGCATATAGTCTGAAATCAGAAAACCGCCGCTGGCCGTGACGTCAAAAACGCGGTTGCTGATAAAACCGGCCTGTTTCATATCCGCGCGTGTATCGTTGAGGACGATTTTTGCCGACGCATAATATTTATGCAGCTCCTTGTTGTCAATGTAGGTGCCTTTGACCATTTCCGCCGGCGCTTTGCCTTCCCAGCCTTCGCCGAACAGGGCGACGTCAAATCCGTTTTCCATCGCCCATAAGGCGCTGATGCGTTCGTATCCCGGCCGCCCGACAAACAAAATGTCGTATGCCGCGTTCTTATCATATTCGTAAAAAAACTTCTGCGGGTCGGTAAACTGCGGCACAAAAACCGTTTTGATGCCGAACTTTTCCAGTTTTTTCTGATATCCCGGCGAGGCGACCGCTGCCAGCTGAAAGTCCCATAGTTCAGTTTGTAACGACATCCAGTCCGGTTCTGCCGTGTGTTTCAGGTTTTTGAATTTATCCATATTCGCCGTTTCCAGCGGGTAATAAAGATACAGCACGTTTATCTTGCCGGGATTCACCGGCGGATTGAACGGAACAAAACCGTGCATATAAATGTCAACCGGACTCTTCTCGGCGCCGGAAGGATAGAAATTGTCCATATACGCCGGCTGTACCGAATAGCCCAGACGTTCAAGCCCGCTCTTCATATCCTGTCCCAGGATATAATCGCCCCACGACAGCCAGTTTTTCTCTGCCGAAATCTTTAAGCCGATGTCTGCTGCTTCCGCTGTTTGGAGCATAAGCACCCCTGTCCAGAACAGGGCTGCACTCCGCAGCAGAACCGATGTCAGCCTGCCTCTGTGCATTGTCAGGCCTTTGCCGCGCTGACATTCATCAGCGAATGTTCGGCTTTGACATTGTATCTGTAGATTTTATAAATAAAATACAGCCCGACCGGGATGAAGACAATCGCGTAAATCCAGAAAATGTCAATAACCCGGATGCCCGCCGTTCCGGCCTCGTGTTCCAAAAGGAATTTCGGTGCCATCAGCATAACCGACGTCAGCAGCCGCCCGGTCATCATATTGACCGAAGACGAAAGCGAACGGATTTTCGGGTTGATAAGCCGGTGCAGGCGGCTGATGTGCGAAATGGTAAACATCAGCTGCAGCCCGATGCAGACGCAGAGGAAAATAATGAACAGCAGGCAGTTCAGCGGGCTGATATGCCCCGTCTTCATCAGGATAAAGGACAGCGCGCAACCGATAATTTCCATAACAAAAGAAATGTTGCCGAGCTTAAACAGCGAAACATATTTGGCAACACCTGCGGCAAAATAGCTGAAAGACGAACGGATAACATTGTTGATGAAGATGACCACGCCCATAACTTTGATATAGTCAAGCCAGTTGAGGCTGAGCAGGTAGTTCCATGCCGTTTCGCCAAATACACGGGCGTCCCAGCCGATACTGTCCGCCAGGTCTGTCAGAGAAACCGACGGGTCGATGCCGGAGCTTTTCATCAGCGGCTGGAAACTCCAGAAGAAAAAGTGCGACACTCCGACCATAAAGCCAGAAAACAGCACCAGATAGCAGTATTTGCGCGATTTGAGAATATACCGCACCGCAACCCAGAATTTTTTAAGCCGTTCCTTAAAGCCGGCAACGGTGTCTTTTGCCGGACGATGGGCATTCGGCAGAAAAGAGAGCAGTAATATAGCCGTGGAATAAATGATAAACTCGGCGATAAGCAGAACGTGCGAACCAAGCTTTTCGTATAGTCCGGCGCCGAGCAGCGCGGCAATCCCGGTCCCGATATACATGGCAGCGTTAAAGTTTGAATAGGCTTTGACCATTTTGGCCTCTTCGTTGTTCTTTTTCAAAATATCGTAGATAAAGGAAGAAGACACCGAGTCAAAACAGGCTTTGGAACAGGCGTATAAAAATTCGCCGATAAGGATGATTTCAAACCCGCGGAAGAAAATCCACAGAAACAGCCGTCCGAGAAACAGCGCGTAGGCCGTAATCAGAATATATTTGCGCGGAAAGATGTCGCCGAGGTATCCGGCCGGAATTTCAAACAGAAAGGCAAAAAAGACAATCAGCCCCTGAATAAGGTAAAAGTCGCCCACTGTCAGCCCGTTTTCCTGATAGAAAAACAGCAATACCGGCAGCAGAAACAGCTGCGACCGCAGAAAGGCGGCGATATTGTACATGCTTAAAGGGACAAAAGATAAATATTTACTCATAATCTTGCTCTTTCTTTTCAACAGCCGGACAGAATGTCGGTAAAACGGAAAACCCTTTCCGCGCCTTTTGCTTCAGGCTGCATAAATAATTTAGAATAACCTGCTTTATTTGTCTTGTGTTATTTTTCAGTTGTTATACTATAATACGAAGAGTTAACAACTTTTTAAGGCGGGACTATGGAAAAAGGGAACTATACAGCGGAAGACAAAGAGTTTATGTGCATAACAGGCAAAGCGTGCAATAAGTCGCGGCTGGCGGAACTGATAAGTTTTATTAAACTGAACGGGTACAGGAAAATCGGCGTGGCTTATTGTTTTTCGGTCAAGGCTTTCGCAGAAAAGCTGAAAGAGTTTTTTGCCGCGGAAGGGATAGATGCAGTTTTTGTAAACTGCAAAGAGTCGGGGCTGATGGGGTGTGAATTGTCGCCGGAGTTGTCGGGTGCCTCGTGCGATCCGAAGTCGCAGGCGCAGTATCTCAATGCCGAACAGACCGATTTTAACATAAATTTCGGCCTCTGCCTCGGACACGGGATTCTGTTCCAGAAATATTCCGTCGCTCCGGTAACGACGCTGCTGGTTAAGGACGCATGCCACAAACATAACATTATGGAAAATTTTGTGTAAGGGAAAATGAGTAAAAAAACAGCAGCCATTTGCATTGCTTTGTTTACCGCTTTCGCAGCGGCGTTGTACCAGTATGCGTTGCCGTATCGGCATTTATTGCCCAAAAAGTATTTTCTTAGCGTGGCGGCGATTATGAAAAATGAAAAGCCGTACCTGAAAGAATGGCTGGAATATCACCTGCTTCAGGGCGTGGAACATTTTTATCTCTGCGACAACGGCAGCACCGACGGTACGGACGCTTACCTTGAGCCGTATGTCGCCAAAGGCGTGATAACATATATCCCTCTTCCTGGCGTTGACAAACAGGCCGAATGTTACGAAAAAATCGTTGCCGGGTACGGCCGGGAAACAGAGTGGCTGGCTTTTATTGATTTGGACGAGTTTCTGGTGCCGATGCAAGGCGGCGATATGGCGGATTTTCTGCACCGGTTTGCCGAAGCGGATGAAGTCAGCTTGCATTGGATGAATTACGGCGATAATGGCGCATTTACGCGCCCGGACGGGTTGGTAACCGAATTCTTTACGGCGCACGCCCGCTTTCTGAACCATACCGTCAAGTCCATCGTCCGTCCGGAAGCCGTGATAAATTTTAAACCGTTCGGTTCCAATCATTATATCCCGGTACGCGGCAAAAGCGTCAACGAATACGGAAAGCCTGTTGATTTTATGCTGAATTTTAACATTTCCGCCGACAAGGCGCGTGTCAACCATTATATTACCAAGTCTTTTGCCGAGTTTCTGAACAAAAAGGGCAGGGGACATCCCGAGGGAACGCCGATAGATTACGGATATTATTTTTTTCATAACGAAAATGATGTCAAAAACGATATGTCAATGCAGCGCTTTCTTCCGGAGTTAAAACGGCGCATGGCGCAAAGCCCGCTTCCGAATGTGCCGCTGCCCCGTCTGCCGGATTTGCCGGAAACGTTTGCCGACTTTTATTTTACGCCGGAAGATGTGTCGCGGATTCTCGGGCGTGAATTTTCCGAACCCGTGAGTTTTTATGAAACGGAACAGCTGTGGAGAAAACGTCTCCGCCCGGTGTATGTTGCTCCGGCGGAAACGGCCGCAGGCAAAGATATAAAAAGGCAGGAAAAATAAATGATAAAGCTGGAAAACATAACCGTTCAGATTGCATCAAAAATTTTGCTGGAAAATGCGTCCGCCCAGATTGCCGATGGGCAGAAAATCGGCATAGTCGGCCATAACGGCTGCGGCAAGACGACGTTGTTTAAAGTATTAAAAGGGGAGCACGACGTTAACGCAGGGGAAGTTTTTTGTTCCCCAAACCGCTCCAAAGCTTTTGTCGAACAGGAAATAAAAGAAGAAGACCTGCAAAAGCCGATTCTGGAATACGTTCTCGGCAAAGACAGGAAACTGGCGGAACTGCGGCGGCTGGAGCAGAATGCCCGGCCGGAAGACCTGCCGGAAATTATGGAACGTCTGTGGCTGATTGAGGCCGATTCGGCCGAGGCGCGCACTGCGGAAATTCTCGTCGGTCTGGGATTTAACCAAGAAGACCTCTCGCGCCCGGTCAGGGACTTCTCCGGCGGCTGGCAGATGCGCCTCAATCTTGCCGGAGCCTTGTTTCAGCGTTCGGACGTTTTGTTTCTTGATGAGCCGACCAATCATCTCGATTTGGAAGCTATCGTCTGGCTGGAAAATTATTTGCAAAAATATCGCGGAACCGTGTTGCTGATAAGTCACGACCGTGATTTTTTAAATCATATCTGCCTGGGGATTCTTCATTTTGAGGGCGGAAAACTGGCACTTTACAGCGGTAATTATGACAATTTTGCCCGGCAGTATGCCCAGAAGATAGAACTGGTCGACAAACAGATAAAAAAACAGAACGAACGCCGTGCTCACTTGCAGTCTTACGTTGACCGCTTTCGCTACAAAGCTTCCAAAGCCCGACAGGCACAAAGCCGCTTGAAAATGCTGGAAAAAATGGAGAATATTGCCGAGGTTGCCCGCGACAGGGAAAGCTGCTTTTCTTTTCCGGATGTCAAGCCTCTGCCGTCGCCGCTGATAACGTTGGAAAATGCGGCAGTCGGCTATAATGGCGTTCCGGTTTTGAAAAAATTGTCGTTCTATATCAATCAGGACGACCGGATTGCCCTGCTCGGCAAAAACGGCAACGGCAAATCAACGCTGGTTAAGTTGTTGTCTTCTCATCTTCCGCTGTTGGACGGTACAATGAAAAAATCCAGCAAGCTCAAAATCGGTTACTTTAACCAGAACCAAACCGAGGAATTGCCTTTGGAACAGACGCCGGCAGAATATTTAGCCTCTCTGCTGCCGGATAAGCCGGAAAAAATCATCCGTGCTCACCTCGGGCGTTTTGGCTTGGAGCAGGAAAAAGCCGTTACCAAAATTAGTGCGCTGTCCGGCGGCGAAAAGACACGCCTGCTGTTTGCCCGCATTTCAATTGATGCGCCGGAACTGCTGATTTTTGACGAACCGACCAACCATCTGGATATGGCCGGGCGGACGGCGTTGGCCGATGCCATAAACGCCTATCAGGGAGCCGTAATTCTGATTTCGCACGATTTTCATTTGCTGGAAACTGTGGCAGACAGCCTGTGGCTGGTGCATAACCACACGTGTACGCCTTTTAACGGGGATTTAAACGAGTATCGCGAGTTTCTGCTCAACCCTGATACAGAGACAAAGCCGCGCCCCGTTGCATCGAAACCTGAACCCAAACCGGTTCAGATGCCGAAAAGCAGCCGTCCGGATCGTAAAATTCGCGCCGCTTTGCGGGAAATAGAACAGAATATAGCCCGCCTGGAACGGGAGAAAGGAGAAATCCTGCAAAAATTTGCCGCCGTTTCCGGCAAAGAGGTCGGTGAGTTGCAGATAAGGCTGCATAACCTGGAAGCACAAATTGCCGCGGCGGAAGAAGAATGGCTTGAACTGACGGCGTCAGCCGAAAACGGCTGATGTTTACAAACAAAAGCCGGCGGTATGAAACCTTCTCATCAGTCCGCTTCCCCGACGGCAATTCCTTATAGGCAGCGTTCCTTCGTCGGCAAGCCTTCATCGGCTGCACAATAAGATATTGACAAAAAGATAAAAGATGATATGTTTTTTGACAATAAATAATTATTGTATCACTTAAATTATTGTTTTATGGAAAAAGTATTATCTTGGAGATGGTCGCGTTTGGCGGCTCCTTCCGCTTGGAAAAGGATTCGTAAATGGGACGTATTGCTTGTTGCTGCTGCTGCCGGAATTGCGCTTGCTGTTTTTATGAGCGTGCTTGCTGTAAAAACAGCCGGAATAATCTGTATCTGCTGTATTCTTGTCGGCTTGTATTTCTTTGGAATATTGGCTGAACTTTGTTGCGCCGATGACTGTTTTTTTATGTTTTACGGCGGGGAACTTTGTAAAGTTTATGTGTATGAAACGGAAAAT
This sequence comes from Acetobacter sp. 46_36, assembly GCA_001917135.1. Classification (GTDB taxonomy): domain Bacteria; phylum Pseudomonadota; class Alphaproteobacteria; order RF32; family CAG-239; genus CAG-267. Next base: position 477,264 of record MNTT01000016.1, on the reverse strand, counting down.
GCCCAAAAGCGGATGTTTTACGATATCTGTATAAAGGTTCCGGGGGATGTTGTACATATCGATGCCGCGGAATACGAATATAAGATGTTTCGTAAGGAACATAATTGTTTCATTTACCGGCGGATAGACGATTCTCAATGGTATCAAGTTGCAGAGTCTGTAAGCGGGATAGAAATAAGAAACTTGGGGGAACGTTTGGAAAAAACGGTCTTTCTTGCTTCTGAAGAGGGCGAAAGCCCGAAACGCTTGCGCGTGTTGCAAAGAAACTCGTATAAGGAATTTTCGGCAGAGATGTACGTCTGCGGAGATATGTATTTTCCACTGGCGGCCGGAGAATATATCATTCCCGATAAAAGTTTTCGTGAACAGCGTATGTATCCGGAAGCCTGCAAAAAGCCATATGGCTATCTGCTTCTGAAAAAAGGCGGAACTTATGACTTAATCGGCTTGTATGCGGAAGAAAAACAGTTGCCGCATTTTCTTTTTGCCCAAGCGCCGGCCGTAATGTTTCGTTCAGGCATTGAAACGGTTGTTTTGCTGGCGGAAAAAGATGGCAGATATCGGGAATTTTATCGGGGTGAAAGCTTTATTCCGATAAGAAACGGTAATATTGTGGAACTGGATTGCGGCGTTCCGATGTATGGGAGAATACTTCGTTTTAATCCCGAAACCAAAACGCTGGAAAAGAAATATGAAGGCAGGATTACCAGTATTGGGTTTCAAAACGGAGTAGTTGGAATCGGCAATGGCAAAGAGTTCAGATTATGAGAGAATGCTGCCAATTGCTTTTTCGTTTAAAGCAAAATCCCCGCGCATATAGGTGCGGGGATTTTGTCTGCTTGTCTTTTGTAAGTTCGGCCGCTTATTTATAGCTGTTGATTTTATTTTGCAAATCTTCCAAACTCCTGCCGTAAAAAGGTTCTCCGTTAATCAGCAGCATCGGAACGCCGTTAATTCCCAAAACCTGCGACAAAGCGTCAATATCCTGAACGCCGCGGCGGATTTTTTTCTCTTCCGACAGTTTTTTGATTTCGTCAACATCAAGTTCTTCGTCTCTCAAAATCTGGTTAATCGTTTCTTCGTTCATTTCCGGCAGGGTCATAATGCCTTCATAAACTTCAACGAATTTTCCTTTCTCAAACGCCGCTATCGCCGCCTTCGCTGCATAAGGCGAATGTTCGCTCATGAAGAACAGCGGATTAAAAACGAATTTGACGTCGGGATTGTTTTTTATCAGCTGAGCCATAACCGGTGCCAGAGCTTTACAGTGTCCGCAGGCAAAATCAAAAAATTCGACGACGGCAACTTTGGCGTCTTTCGGCCCGGCATACGGCGCAACGGCACTGTTTCTCATTTCTTCCCAATGGTCAAGAAATTTCTGGTCAGGATTGGTTGCGGCCGTATCTTGTGCTGCGGCGGTATCCTGCATATCTGCGCTCTCGTTGTTGCTTGCCGCTGTATTGTTTCCGGCCGCGCCGGAATTGTACGCAGCGTTTTTAAAGGTATCGCTATTTGTTACCGTTTCTGCGATAAATGCCGTATTACTGCGGATATAATCTTCAAGGACAGACGGATTGTTAGCCAGAAAAGTCTGTATCTTATCGTTTATTTCTTCATCGCTGACATTGGAAAAGCTTTTGATAACATTGCCGAAATTTTCACTTTTTGCCAAACTCTCCAAAATCGGCTGCGGATTATTTTTGATATAGCCGGCAATTGCCTCGTTAAGTTGTTCTTGAAATTTTGCCTGTTTCTGCGGGCATTTGCCGTCCAGATAAAGGATGCCCCCCGTGCCCAGCGCCGCCAATATAATGACAGCCAGTGCTTTAAGTAATGTTTTCATCGCCATTATCCCCTCAAAATTAACATACTGTAATCTCAATCTAACAATTTGAAATGATTATGCAACAGCTTTTTGCTGACGTCTGCATAATTTTTTTTTGCTGACGCTGAGCCATAATTGCTGCAAGTCCGCCGGAGACTGTAACAAACTCCCAGCTCCAGACAGGGTTTTCCCAAAACTGCCGTAAGGAAAGTCGTCGTCAGGAAAGTTATCGTTGGAATTTCCATCGTTAGATACGTTCGGATACAAAAAAAAGCCTGCCGTTGCGGCAGGCTTTCCTGATTATACAATTTCAGAAATTACTTAACGTTGTTAATGGCATTCTGAATTGTGTCGGCATCAATCGCCTGCAGAGCTTCGCCGTTCATAATCAACGTCGGAACGCCGCGGATTTGTACCTTTTGAGAAAGTCCGGCAATTGCGGAAATTTCTTTGGCAATTTCATCGCTTTCCATCAGCTTTTTCGTTTTCTCAACGTCCAGACCTGCTTTCTTGATGATATCTTCAATAACGGCAGTCGTAACCTGTCCGTTATGCGTCAGCAGAGCTTCGTAAACTTCGAGGAATTTGCCCTGTTTGTTGGCAGCCATGGCCGCTTTGGCCGCAGGCATGGAACCGAGGAACGTAACCGGCTTGAAAACAACCTTGACTTTCGGGTTGGCCTTGATGACTTTCATCAGTTCGGGAGCCAGACGTTTGCAGTATCCGCAGTTGAAGTCAAAGAATTCGACAATCGTAACCTTGGCATCTTTCGGTCCGACGAACGGAGAGCCTTCGTAGCTGCTCAAATCTTTCCAGTTTGCCTTGTAGAGTTCGGCAATCCGCTTCTGCGCTTCAATCTGTTCCTGCTGTGCAGCCAGTTCCAAAGCCTCGCGGACTTTTCCCGGATTATTCATCAGGTAGTCTTCAATTGCCTGATTCATATCCTGCCCGGCTGCCGGCGCGGAAGCCGGAGCTTTAGAACCGCATACCGAAGAACACAGGGCTACGGAAACGACAACGCTTGCGATAACCGAAACCAAAACGGTGATAATATTATCTTTTTGCATATTTCCCATCCTTAAATTAATGTCATATAACCACTAAAAACTAATGAATTAAAAAAATAAATGCAAGCCCAAAATAAAAATATGTTGACAAACCGCCCCCGTTTAAAATCAAATGTCCGCAAGAGAAAAAACGTCTGCGGCGATTCTATAAGCCGGGAAGGTGATTCTACAAGCCGGGAGAAGAATTTTGTTAACAGGGAGAAATAATGTTTAACGTTAAAATATCATTATTTGCGCGCACCCGCGATTTAGAGCATAATATAGACAGCTTGCATGACAAGATAATTGAAATGACAATGGTTTTTAAAGAGGCAGTCGATATTTATCTTAAGGAGCGCCGCAGCGAAACTTATCGCCGGACCAGCAAAAAGATAAAAATTATTGAGCACGATTCGGATACGCTGCGCCGAGAAATTGAGAGCAAGCTGTACGAACAGAATCTGATACCGGACTTGCGCGGCAATATTCTCCAGCTTGTTGAAAACCTCGACCGGGTCGTTAATCTTTTTGACGAGGTCGCGCACAAGTTTTACATTGAGCAGCCGGATATTCCTGAAATATACCATAAGCAGCTGCAGGAGCTGGTTCGTCAGGTTGCGGACTGCGCCGAGAATATGGCGATTGCGTCCCGAGCGTTTTTCCGTGATTTGGTAACGCTGCGCGATTATTCCCAAAAGGTCTACCTGCTGGAACACCAGAGCGACAAAACGGCCGCCAAACTTCGCAAAGCCGTGTTTGATTCCGAGTTGAAGCTTGCGCATAAAATGCAGATTAATAATTTCGTCGAAGAAGTTGCCGATATTGCCGATTTGGCGGAAGACTGCATCGATGCGTTGCTGATTTTTGCGATTAAACGGGAAATTTAAGCGATGTTTGAATATCTGTTTTTCCTGTCCAGCGGGCTTTTTCTGGGGTGGTCTTTGGGAGCTAACGACGCATCAAATATTTTCGGTACTGCCGTTGGAACCAAAATGCTGCGTTTTACGACGGCCGCAGTTATCGCCTGTATTTTTTTGGTCTTAGGTGCAGTCGTAAGCGGGCAGAATACGGCGGAAACTCTGAATGCGCTGGGCGAAGTCAATACGCTCCCGGCCGCGTTTACGGTGTCGCTGTCTTCGGCGCTGGCCGTTTTGATGATGCTGAAGTCCGGCATCAGCGTCTCAATTTCGCAGGCAATTGTCGGCGGGATTATCGGCTGGAACGTGTATAACCATAAGCCGACGGATACGGATACTTTGGCAAATATTTGCGCATCATGGATTCTTTGTCCCGTTATTTCCGGCGCAATAGCGGTACTGTTGTATATCTGCGTCAAAAAAATCCTCCACCACAGCAAAGTCCATATTTTATGGCAGGATATGGCCGTGCGCGCCGGTATGGTTCTGACGACGGCTCTGGGCGGTTTTGCGCTGGGGGCGAACAATATGGCAAACGTTGTCGGCGTTTTTATCGATTCCAATGTTTTTGAACCGCTGAAAATCGGGAGAATGTATACCCTGAGCGGCATACAGGTATTGTTTTTGCTTGGCGCTGTCGCCGCGTGCGTCGGCGTGTTTACTTATTCGCAGAAAGCGATTAAGACCGTCGGCAAAAACGTCTTGTCTTTCTCGCCGATGGTCGCGTGGATTGTCATTTTGTCACAGTCGCTGGTTTTAATCCTTTTTTCATCCGAAACATTGGAGCATTTTCTGATTTCACTTAATCTGCCGCCGCTGCCGGCGGTACCCGTTTCCAGTACGCAGGCTGTCATCGGCGCGATTGTCGGCATCGGTTTGGTGAAAGGGGGAAAAGGGATAAAATGGAGTTTGGTGCTGCGCGTCGTGTCGGGCTGGGTAGCTTCTCCGGTTATCGCGTTTGTGCTGAGCTTTATTTCCTTGTTTTTTATGGAAAATGTGTTTAAACAGACAATATATGTTCCATGAGCCGGCCTCGTCCGGTCTGGCATCTGAGAGGAGAAAGCCGTGTCATATTTGAATGCCGTTTATCAAAAGTTTCCGCTTTTTTTCCTCTTGGCACATTTGGCGGCCGGTTTGGGATACTGCCTGTACATCGCTTGGTTTACGACGACGCTGGGTGGTGATACGCTTGAACATATCCATTCCTCGTGGCTCGTATATGCGGAATTTGTTCCCTATAAGGATTTCTTTCAGCACCATAACCCTCTCTTGTGGTATTTGTTCGCACCGTTTGTCGGGTTGCATGCGTACGGCTTGGATGATAATGTGATTACGTCGTCTGTCGTTACGGCGGCAATACTGGCATCGTTTCTGACCTATTATTATCTGTATCTGACTGCTTCGCGTTTCTTAACCGGCAAAAGAGGGGGAGTGATTGCCGCCGCGATTGCCTTTACGCCCTATGTGCTGGTGTCGGTTGTCAACTTTCGTCCCGACAATTTTATGGTGGCTGCGTTTTTTGCCGGACTGTATTATTATTTCGGCTATTTGCAGGAGAAGAAACTCTGGTCGTTGAGCCTGTCCATGCTGCTGTTTTGGGCATCGTTTATGTTTTTGCAGAAAATTATTTTCACATTGGTTTTGCTGGCTGCCGTTACGCTGTACCTGCTTTGCCGCAGCCGGATTCTCTGGCGTGATATGCTGTATGCGCTGCTTCTGCCGTTCGGGCTGAGCCTGCTGTTTGCCGTCTGGCTCTGGCATCATGATATTTTGTCGGTCTGGTATCAATCCAACTTTACGTTTAATCTGTATATTCCCGAACTTTTTGCCGGCCGCCGGGTCGGGGAATTCTGGACGGAATTGCGGCTGTTGCTGGCCGGAGCCGGTTTGGCGCTGGTGTTTTGCTGGCGCGGGGCAAACCTTTATTTTAAAATACTGGCAGTGCTGTTTGTTGCGGAACTGTGTCAGCGCTTGTTCTATTTTTCGGCATTTGCGTATTATTTTTACCAGTTGCTGTATCTTGCCGCCCTTTTGTCCGCTGTTTTTTTGGAAGAAAAAATTTTTAAGCGCTGCTTTGCCCTGATATACGTTCTTTTGGCGGCTCTGGCATTTTGTATGTATGAACCTGCTGTCTACAATGGCAATATCGGCAGCCGGGCTGGGCGTTTTTATGAACCTCTGAACAAAAAAATCCTGCGCTATATTACGCCGTGTGATTATGTCCTGAATGGCGACGGAACGCTGTATAATCTTTATAACCGTGATCCGCATTACTACTGGAATTTGCTGGGGCAGCTGGACGTTATCGGTGCCGAGGTCGGCATTCGTCCTCTGATGGATATTAATCGGGTTATCCTGACCTATAAGCCCAAAATCATCTCCGCCGCACCGTACCGCAGCAAATATGCTTCCGAACGAGGGATTGATATTTATGTCCATCGTCCGGATATGGAACTTGTCAGCAAGTATTATAAACATTTTGACAATTCCGACGTCCTCTATATCTTAAAGCCCGAATACAGCCGGTTAAAATGCGACTTTGACTATAAACAGCGCCGGTATCGGGCTTATGACTGATTTGGCGTTCGCCGGCCCAAACCGCCCGTACCGATAATAACAGTCGATAAATCAATTATATCCTTGACTTTTCAGACATCATTGCTTACGTTAAAACCGTTAAAACAATTATGATGTCTCACTAAAAAATTATTAAGCTATGTTGACAACGTTGCTTATTTATTATGGAGGCTGTGCCTTAGGATTGTTTGGCATGGCCAAGGTTGTGGAACATCTTCCCGAAAGTGACGGCAAGAGTTCCGGAACCGATGATTACGGGTCTTCATCTTATGATGATAACCTGGGCTTTGACGGAGAACCAAATGGAATGCCGTATATGCCGTAAATAATACCCCTGTGCAATATCAGTGCAGGCTGTATTCTTCTCAAAAGGTCGTCTTTGACGGCCTTTTTTCGTATTTAAAATAAAAATTGACAAATAAAAGAAAATAATTTAGTTGTATTTGTCTAAAAAATAAAAAGGGTAAAAGATGAGCATTCTGGCAGCCGTCAGGCAAAAAATAAAAGAACGGCAGGGCAAGAGTTTTGCTTTGCTTGCAGAGCGGGTTGACAAGTCGGCTGTGGCGCCTTACTGCATAAATACGGCCGAAAATGTCAGTTCCGAAGAAACTATGGTATTGATTCTCGGCGGTGCCGGCGGGCGCGGCGTGCATCTTCGCGGGTATAACGGATATTTGAAAAAGACAGACGATTTCATAAAAACGCATCCGGAATTGTCCGGGAAGAATGTCAGAGTTTGTGTCGCCGTTTGTTACATCGGGCGTTTTCATAATGAGCGGCTGGCGCGGGAAAAACTTTATCATGAATATTGGCAGGAAAAGTATTCTCTGGATATGATGGCAAAAGAACAGAGAGAAGAAATCTTAAATCCCTGTTATATAAAAGATATTTTTGAACAGGCGTTTTTGCCGCGGATATCCCGAAACGGCGGAAAAGAGCGCTTGCCGGCGGAACAGGCAGCACGGAATATTCGCCGTTTGAACATTGTGGCGCACTGCCACGGAGCGTATGTCGCCCTGCGTTTGGAACAGATGATGCTGCAGAAAATGGCGGAACTGGGATATCTGCCCGCTGAACGAAAAAAGGTTGTCCGCCAGCTGATGGTGTTGAATTATGCGCCTGATTGCCCGGTAAGAATGGCTGAATCATTGTTTGTTTCCATTGAATCGGCTGCCGATGAACATAATAAATATCAGACGAGGTTTAAAGAATACCTGCAAATGAAAGCGTTGGATTTTGGAATGCTTCGGTTGCCGGAACGCGGTGGCAACGTCTTGATGTGTACGAAAGTTGACAAAAGCGGCATAGAGGGAAATCCCCCGAAAGTTATTATTTTAGAAAAGTTTGATCCCGAAATTTTCTTTTTTGCCGCAGCCAAACGCCGCCACAACCCCGATGATAAAGAAAACGCCGAAAATGATAAAGAAAATCTCCAAAGAGATAAAGGAAACACCCAAAAGGAAAAGGTATTGGGAGAACATGAGTTTCTGGGGTTCAAAAAAGCGTCGAATATGAGTAAAGGTGCACAGGAATTACAGCTTTTTGCCAATAATATTCTGAAAAATGCCGTTTTGAACTCATTATGCCAAAACGATGCTTCTGCGAAAGCTCTGCCTACCGTCAAAATTCTTGCTTGCGATACGTCGAAACAATATGCCGCTTTTTCCCGTGCGTATCTGAAAGGTTGGCAGTTGCATACGCGCTGCGTTTTCACAAATCAGCAAAAGCTCAAAAGTTTCATCTGGCATCACCAAACTTGCAGAATTGAGCTGGATGGTTAAGTTACTGTATGTCAGATAAATCTCAGGAAACAGCAGACAACCTTACCTCTACCATCGGCTTAGTTTCGTGTACTCTTCCCTGCAGCTATATTCGGTGTGGTATTTTCCCTTCAAGTTCTGCTCAACTTGACTATCAATTTTTTTTGCATCTAGATAATCATCAATAGATATCCCCGGGTAAACCCGGGGTTCTATTAAGGATACAAACCTTCGGTTTGACCACGCTCGTTGGCGTGGAGCAGTGTTGTTCCAACACCTTGGCATTCAGCCCCGAGTAAACTCGGGGTTTTCTGTAAGGCATTAATAAAGTTCGGGCGAACCTTATTGAATTCTTATTTACAGCAATTCTGCAGTCTGAGTTCAGTATATTCTTATTTGCAGCACCATTTATTAGAATTCCGCTATTTATGCGTATTTTTTCTTTTTAAACAAGTGTTTATTTAGTCCGATTTTAAGCGTTTTCATAATGGCACTTTTGCGCCAACTTATCGGACTTTTTATTTCCGGTGCTACTTTATTGATTTTAATTTGACAGAATAAAATCAATCAGTAAACTTCATGTTATTAAATTAACTTTTAGGAGATGATTATGAGTGTTTTCTCAATATTCAAATTTATAAAAGATCGTCTAGCTACAGTGTCAGATGTTTCGATACAGGGTTCTGCCTCCCCTATCTCCTGCAATGTAAAAAAAGGATGTTGTTACAATTCAACTCAGATACCAGATTTATCATTATTAATAGAAAAAGCTTTTCCGTCTAAAAATGGATTATATCCACATGAAATATTGATGCTTTCTTATGCAACAGATTATAAAATAGATTTAAATGACAATTACTATCAAAGTTTTTGGTGTGATAAATACGGTGTTACTAATCCTATTTCTATTTTGGAATCGTTAATAAAAAGAGGTTTTATAGTAAATGGAGGAGTTAGACAGACAATTGAAAAATTTACAATTTCGAAACTTAAGGAAGAACTTAAATCTATTAAAGAAAAAACAGTAGGTAGTCGACAAGACTTAATAGATAGATTATTGTCGATGCCGGAAGATATTCTTGAACAAAAGTATTTAGTTCGTTATTTTCAGTTGACGGCTTTAGGTAAGAATGAATTACAAGAAAATCAATATGTTTCATATTTACATAAAAATAATTTTATGAGTATTTGGGAATTAAACCAAATGCTTCATAAAGAACATAAAAATTATAGGGACTGTATATGGGAGTATTTTAATAAAAAGTCTTTAGAAGAAGCTTCTCGCTATAATTTCGGTATTTATCGTTGTATTAGATTTGATATGGGACGATTTTTGTTAGAGGAAAATAAATTTAAGGAGGCTCTTTACTTTTTTTGTGAGGTTTTTAAGTATGATAATAGTTTGCTTGATAATTCTGCAAAATATTTTTTAGAAGAAAAAGATGAGCAAAGTTTTTTTATAGAGTTAAACGAACGTGTTGCATCCTTTTTTGAGGATATTATGCAAGCACCTAAATTACTTAAATATTTTGCGGATATACATAAAAAAATGCAAGTTTCGGAATTAGAATTTCAAAGCTTACTTTGGGATAATTTTAATAGAATAAAAACAGAATTTTGTATGTTTACGAATGAAGAACTTGTTAAAATTATAGGATATGAGCAGCAACACAAAAGTAAAGAATTAAAATCATTGTATAATAGTGCAAAAAGAAGAGAGAAAAGTAAATAAGTTAAAAGAAAAAACTTATTTGAAGTAAAGATTAAAAGAACACAATAAGGTTGAAAAAGTTTTTGAAAAATATATGAAAGTAAAATAAAAGAGCGGCATCTAAATATGTCGCTCTTTCTAGTTATGCAGTAACATAACGTTTTCCTTTCAAGCAATCTACCAATAATATGGATGTTGGTATTGATTGCGAATGTTTTGTTTTGCCTGATAGATTAGGCTTTCTGTCATAATGCAGTTTGCCGTAATTAAGCAAACATCATCAAAACTTTTGGCTTGAAAATAATCATAGCAAGTTTTTGCTCTTGATACCCAAGACAAAGCTGTCAGCAATCCGAACATATTTATCACCTCCTTTTCAGAATTTAATTATTAAGTTAATTTCAAAAAATATCGTAAAGTATGATTCGAAGTATGTCAATATCTGTACAGGCGAATGATTTAAATTTTTTATTTTAGCTCAAAAGCAAGTTTAACCTGCATTCCAATTCCTTAAAATCCTCATAATTTTCAGTCCAATAATCGCACAGTATCACGCAATTTTGCAACCTCTTTCAGTTGCCTTATCTTCGCAGTCAACCCGACCTTGCGACAGAATGTTAAATATCCAAATCCTCGGCGAATTTTGCCCTTTCTATAATGAATTTGAATCGCTGCTCCGGATCTTTTCCCATCAGCCTCTCAACCTGCCGCCGCGTTTCAAACGCTTCGTCGCGTGCTTCCTCGGTATTGGCAGTCGGAATAACGACCCGCAGCAAAACGCGGTTATTCTTATCCATTGTCGTTTCTTTTAATTGTAACGCGCTCATCTCGCCCAAGCCTTTAAAACGGCTGATATCCGGTTTTTGGTTGGCCTTTGCCTTACTGAGGATTTTGTCTTTCTCCTCATCGTCCAGCGCGTAGTAATTCTTACCGCCGAAAACGATTTTATACAGCGGTGGCGTCGCAATAAACAAATGCCCGTTTTCAATCAGTTTCGGCATATATTGGTAGAAAAACGTCATCAGAAGCGAGGTAATGTGTGCGCCGTCCACGTCCGCATCGGTCATGATGATAATTTTCTCGTAACGCAGGTTTTCCTCTTTGTAATTGTCTTTGGTGCCGCAGCCCAGCGCTTCAATCATATCTTTGATTTCCTGATTTTGCGTAATCTTATCCAGGCTGGCACTGGCAACGTTCAGGATTTTCCCGCGCAACGGCAAAATCGCCTGCGTCATACGGTCGCGTCCCTGCTTGGCGGATCCCCCTGCAGAGTCGCCCTCGACAATAAATATTTCCGTATCCTCGGCTGCTGCTTTGGAACAGTCTGCCAGTTTCCCCGGCAGACGCAGTTTCTTTGTCGGCGATTTGCGGTTTTGCACTTTTTCTTCTTTTCTTTTTTTGCGCAGTTCGGCGCGGCTGACGACATATTCAATCAAGGCGCTGGCATTTTCCTTGTCAGAAGAAAGCCAGTGGTCAAATGAATCTTTAACAGCTTTTTCAACCAAACCGGCTGCTTTGGTCGAGGTCAGCTTGTCTTTTGTTTGCCCCTGAAATTGCGGGTCGCGGATAAATACCGACAGCATAATCGCCGCATCGCTCAAAAAGTCTTCCGCCGTAATGCCTGCTGCCTTTTTAATGTTGGCCATATCCGCATATTCTTTCAGACTTTTGAGCAACGCTGTACGAAACCCTTGTTCATGCGTTCCGCCTTGCGGTGTAATGACCGTGTTGCAGTAGGAATTGCAAAAGCCTTTTTCGTCGTCTGGCCAGGTAATTGCCCATTCAACCTTGCCTTCGTCGCCGGCCAGCTCGGCCTCGCCGGAAAAGGGCGTCCGGTTGATTGTCAGCCGGGTGCCGATTTGATAATTCAAAAAGTCCAGCAGTCCGTTCGGAAAATTGAATTCGGTTTCGGTCGGGATATCATCGCCGGCAGTCAGAACTTCCGGAGCGCATTTCCAGAATATTTTAATTCCCTTGAACAGAAAAGCCTTTGAGCGTGCCATGCGGTAAATTTTCGCCGGAACAAATTTATTGTCCGTACCGAAAATCTCCTCGTCAGGCAAAAAGGTAATGCTGGTACCGCGGCGGTTAGGAGCGTTTCCGACCAAAATCAGCGGTGTAACCGGCTTTCCGCACGAATATTCCTGACGGTAAAGTTTCTTGTCGCGAGCCACTTCCACCACCAGCTTTTTTGACAGGGCATTGACAACCGACGAACCGACGCCGTGCAGGCCGCCGGAAACTTTATAAGCGTTTCCGCCGAATTTGCCGCCTGAATGAAGGGTGGTCAAAATGACTTCCAAAGCGGATTTCCCCGGATACTTCGGATGGTCGTCTACTGGAATACCGCGGCCGTTGTCGGTAATAGTTACCGACAGGTCGGCATTGACGGCGATGTCAATCCGGTTCGCATAGCCGGCAACGGCCTCGTCCATGGAGTTGTCAAGGATTTCCGCTACCAGATGGTGCAGCGCCTGTTCGTCCGTTCCGCCGATATACATGCCGGGGCGGTGTCGTACCGGATCAAGTCCTTCCAGAACTTCAATATCGCGCGCCGAATATTCTTCTTTGGCGGCAGTTGCGGAATTTTCAAACAAATCGCTCATGCTTTCCTCTGATGTTTTTTCTTTGCCCGGAAGCAGCCTCCGGCCGTTATTTTCGTAATCATCTCGCCAAAACATATAGAAACAAAAGGAAAAACACAAGAAAAATCTCCAATTCTTAAACAGAAAAAGCCTTTTTGCCGCCTTAGGGAACATATTTGGCTCAGGCAGAAAAAGCGAAATTAAAAAAATAAACAAAAAACTTGCATTCTGTCAAAAACAATGTTAAAAGAAACCGTATTTTTAATTTTTTATATATATTTTTAATTTTATTATGTCAAAAGGACCATTCACTGCCCGTATCAATCAGATTGATACCGCAGAAAATTTCCACATTTTACAGGTGGAGCAGTTAACCGAACAGTTTTTTCACGGTCAGAAGGAGACGTTGAAAGTTCCCGTAGACGAACGGCTTTCTTCTTTGCGCTCCGGCGACGTGATTACTTATTACCGAGCGGAAGAAGAGTATGTCATTACGGAAACGCCGCATTCGGAAGAACGTGTCGTACTCTTGTTTAAGCGCAGTTCTGACGGACTTGGACTGCCGGAAAAGCGCTGTCTGTGGATAGCTCCGGGTAAGCCTCTGATGCAGTTGCCGGATTTGCCGCGTATTGTTCAAATTCTGCTTGGTTTGTCTTCCTATTACGGTAAACGGGAGGATTTGGTGAGAGCCGCGCTGGATATTCTGGCGCTGTCGCAAGATGCCGAAGCAATTGATGCTCTGTTCTCAATTCGTCCGGATTTGCTGGATAAACTGCTGGGAATGGAATATGCGGTTGTTTCCGTGCAAGTTGCCGATTCGCTCATTGCTCTGGCTTTGGCCGGTGCCGATTTGGAACACCCGCGCCGCCGCGATTTGCGGCAGATTTTGTCTTTGGCGCTGCTCCACGGCGAAACTCAGGCCAAGATTTATGACTTTATCGCTTCATACGAACGCGAATAAGGCATAAAAAAGCGTGTTCTGCCCGTGTGCGGATACCTCCCGGACGGCCGGTGTTCGAACCTTGTGAACCCGTATTTTCCCTCCTTTGCATAAAGGGGCGGAAAATACGGCTTTTTTTTGCCCGAATGACAAAAAAAGTCTTGCAAATTAAATCTTTTATCCTTATAAATATAAACGAAAACGGCAATCCCGCCGTTTTTTGTAATTCACACGCAGGAATGGCGTCGGTCTGCCCGGATGAAAAGGACAGGCTTCACGCTCCGGTGCTTAAAGCGATTTAGGCCGAAATCCTGCGGAGGTTTAACCGGAAAATAAGGAAAAATAAAAATGACACTTCCTACTTTTACATTGCGTCAGCTCGTTGAAGCCGGCGTACACTTCGGACACCACGCCCGTCGTTGGAATCCGCAGATGGCTCCGTATATTTACGGCAAAAAAGACAACGTTCACATCATCGACCTGCAGAAAACTTACCCGATGCTTTACACAGCGCTGGCAGTTGCCCGCGACGTAGCGGCCAAAGGCGGCAAGGTTCTGTTTGTTGCAACCAAGCGCCAGGCTCAGGATATCGTTAAGGAAAGCGCTGAAAGATGCGGACAGTACTATGTTAACTACCGTTGGCTCGGTGGTATGCTCACCAACTGGAAAACTGTTAACAAGTCTATCAACCGTCTCGTTAAATTAAACGAAATGGAAGAAAAGAACGCCTATGACGGATATACCAAGAAAGAAATGCAGAACATCAAGAAAGAACAGGAAAAGTTGGCTCTTTCTTTGGATGGTATCAAAAATATGGGCGGTCAGCCTGATTTGCTGTTCGTTATCGATACGCCGAAAGAAGCTTTGGCGATTAAAGAAGCCAGAAAGCTGGGTATCCCGGTAATCGGCATCACCGATACGAATGCAAACCCGAATGACGTTGATTACCCGGTTCCGGGCAATGACGATGCCATTCGTGCCATCCAGCTGTATTGCGAACTCGTTTCGTCTGCAATTCTGGACGGTATGCAGGCGGAAATCGCTGCTCAGGGCGTTAAAGTTGACGATGCCGTAAATGCAGCGGCTGACGAAGCATTCGTTGAAAATGTAGAAAACGCTTAATTATATTAAGTAGTGTAAAAAAAAAAAAAGCAGGCGGCGGCTTTCGGGCTGCCGCCAGACTATCGTATTTAGAACATCAAACAAGGGGAATGATAATGGCAGAAATTACCGCAGCTCTGGTAAAAAGTTTAAGAGAGACCTCCGGTGCCGGCATGTTGGATTGCAAAAAGGCGCTGGTTGAAACCAATGGCAATATGGAAGAGGCAATTGACTGGCTCCGCAAAAAAGGCCTGGCTTCCGCTGCCAAAAAAGCCAGCCGTATCGCCGCAGAAGGTCTGGTATCCGTATATGTAGAAGGCAATGCCGGTGCGGTTGTTGAAGTAAACTCCGAAACCGACTTCGTTGCCAAGACCGATATTTTTCAGGATTATGTTGAAAATGCCGCCAAGGCTGCTCTGGCTGTCAAGGGCGATGTTGAAGGCCTGAAAGCTTTCACCTGCCCGGTAACCGGCAAAGATATGGGAACGATTTTGACGGATATGATTGCTAAAATCGGTGAAAATATGAATCTGCGCCGCGCCGCTTATCTGAGTGCCGCCAATGGCGTCGTCTGCTCCTACATTCATAACGCCGTTCGTCCGAATCTTGGTAAAATCGGCGTTTTGGTTGCTGTTGAAGGCAATGCCGATAAGGCTAAAATGCAGGAACTGGGCAAACACATCGCTATGCACATTGCTGCCACCAACCCGATTGCGATGACAATTGCCGAAGTTCCGGCTGAAGCCGTTGAACGCGAAAAGAATATTTTCAGCGAGCAGGCTCTGGCTTCCGGCAAGCCGGCAAACATCGTTGAAAAAATGGTTGAAGGCCGCATCCGCAAGTACTATGAAGAAGTTGTCTTGGAAGAACAGGCATACATTATGGACCCGGATAAGAAGGTAAAAGACATTGTTGCCGAATTTGCTAAAGAAAACAACACCGACGTTAAACTCGGCGGTTTTATATGCTTCAAACTTGGCGAAGGCCTGCAGAAGAAAGAAGAAGACTTTGCAGCCGAAGTTACAGCTCAGCTCGGCAAGTCCGCATAAGCTTTGGCTTTAATGCATAAATGCCGTGTGGCACAAAAATAATGCTGTAAGGTATAAAATTGTGCCAAACCTGAATGAGAACAGCCGGAATTTAATTCCGGCTGTTTTTTATTTTCTGAATGTAAAAAGTTCTTGATAAATTTCGCTTTTATAAATTCTTACTTGTGATAAAAAACGGTCATTAATTTTCTACACATAAAGTTTTATGCCCGGCAAGACTAAAGTATTGTTTTTGCACAGCGGCAGAGTAACATAAAACTGCTGAATTAAAATGACCGTTTTTTTTCAGCAGGTGAGTCGTTATGCGTAAGAAGTTCTATTTTACTGTTTTATTGTTTATCTTGCTGCCGGCATATTGTATGGCCGCACAATATGCCGTAAAAAAACAGGATGTAAGTTTCGGAAAGTTTACTCAAACTTCGGAAAATGCCGAAATTTATTTATCGCCTGACGGCAGTGTTACAGCGGTAGGCGGGCGCGTTTCCAACGGAGTGGCGGGAATAATACATTATTCTTTGGAAGATACGAAACAGGACGTAATGGTGAAAATGCCGGATACATATTCCATCTATGAGGAAGGCATTGGCTGCAAATTTGAAATATATAACCATACCTATAACCCGCAGCAGTTTAACCTGTATGTCGGCGGTCCGTCCGAACAGGATGTATATATCGGCGCGACCCTGCGCATAACCGGGATGTGCGAACCGGGAACATACTCAACGACCTATTATGTCAATCCAACGGTAAATGGCTACTATAGCGGTTTTAATACGCCGATTCGGGTCTCGTTGATTATCGAGGAAAAAATAGGCATCCGTGAAACACAATCTCTTGATTTCGGCACATTGGTTTCTCCGGCTGCGGACAGTACCGTTACGGTAGATTATAACGGCAGTCGCCGAAGTTCCGGAAACATACATTTACACTCGTCAAAAGCGTCCAACGGCGTTTTTCAGCTTGAGGGGATAGCCGGCCGTAAGGTAAATGTAACGTTTCCGTCATCTGTAGATATCGGCGGCGGTATGGTCGTCAGCGATTTTACGGCGGATACGGGATTATCTTTTCCGCTGGAGGCAGAGCGGCAGAATATGAATGTCGGTGCAACGTTGAATGTGCCTGCCGATACGCCTGAAGGAGAATACAGCGGTCAATATACCGTTATCGTCAGCTACTAATAAAAACAGGTTCAGCCGCATGGCTGAACCTGTGTGTCGGAACTTGTAATTTCGGTAAATAAACGGTAATTAAACCGTCATAAACTGATTTTTGATAAATTCCGGCAGCGTTTCATCCGCCTTGCCTAAAACCAGACGGTCAAAACAAACGCTGTTGGCCGGTGGTTCCAAATTAAAAGCAAGCGTTTTGGCGCCGTTTTTCCAAGCTTCCCAGACAAAACGAGAAGCGGGAGGAATTTCTCCTGACGTTCCGACCGCAACGAAGAGGTCGGCGCAGCGCAGCAGGTCTTCCGCAACAGAAGTGAACATTATTTCTTCGCCAAAGAAGACAATGTCCGGCCGCAGCGATTTCTCGGCGCGGCAAAAAGGGCAGGGCATATCCGGCGTGATATCATTCCATGTTTCCCAGACATTATGGCAATGTGAGCATCGGATTTTGTTAATTTGTCCGTGAATGTGATACACATTTTCACTGCCCGCCTTTTCGTGCAGGGTATCCATGTTTTGCGTCAGGATATATACTTCTCCTGAATAGCCCTGCTGTAGCCGGCTGATTGCCAAATGGGCGGCATTGGGCTTTGCTTCAGCCATGTCGTGCCTTAACCCGTTATAAAAGTCAAGCACGTCACTGCGTCGTTGCAAAAGGGCTTCCGCCGTTGCCACCTCTTCGGGATTGCGGTTGTTCCACAATCCGTTTTTTCCGCGGAAGAGCGATAGCCCGGATTCGGCGGAAATGCCGGCACCGGTCAGAAATACAATTTTACGGTATTGGAATTGCATAAATTTAGACTTTTTTTTACGAGGTTGGCTCCCTGGGCTCATTCCTTCGTGAAACAGTCTTTTGCCGTTTCAAAATAATAAAACATATATTTATCGGAATAAGCATATAATACGTTTTTTGTGCCGTTTGTCAACAAAATATCCAAATCAGGTACCGGCGGCAAAACAGATGTTGACAAACGTTCCGGATTTGGCTACAGTTCGCCTCGGTTCGTTGTTTTATCCAAAGCAAATAAAAGGAAATCAGGATGCTATTTGAAAAAGCGGCAATTTTGGGCATCGGCTTGATTGGTTCTTCGCTTGCCCGTTGCCTTAAGCAAAACAGCGATGTTAAAACGCTGGCTGTTTACGATAAAAATTCTGCCAATCTGCAAAAAGCCCGCGAACTGGATTTGGCCGATATTTATGCCGGTAATCTGTGCGAAGCCGTCAAAGGCGCCGATTTGGTCGTATTCGCCACGCCGGTCTGCGCATTTGGCGCATTGGCACGGGAGAGTGCACCGTTTCTGAAAAAAGGAACAGTCATTACCGACGTCGGTTCGGTTAAACAATACAGCTTGCGCGAAATGGAAAAATATTTAAACCGGCACAACGGTATGGTTGTTGTCGGAGGGCATCCTGTTGCCGGTACAGAAAAGTCCGGACCCGAAAACGGTTTTGCCTCGCTGTTTAAAGGGCGTTGGTGCATTTTGACGCCGGATGAAAATTCTTCATCTGATGCCGTTGCCCGCCTGACGGCAATGTGGGAGCATTGCGGCATGAAGGTAGATACGATGGAACCTGCGCATCATGATAAGGTTATGGCCGCCGTATCGCACCTGCCGCAGCTGATTGCATATTCTATTGTCGGCACCGTTGCCGATTTGGAGGGATATGAACATAAGGAAATTATCAAATATTCCGCCGGCGGCTTCCGCGATTTTACGCGTATTGCCGGTTCTGACCCGACAATGTGGCGCGATGTCTTTTTGACCAACAAGCAGACGGTTTTGGAACTGATACAGCGTTTTGTTGAAGATTTAATAGCCCTTGAACGTAATATTCGCTGGGATGAGGGAGATAAGCTGTTTGATTTGTTTAAGCGTACGCAGAAAATCCGCAAAGACGTCATTGAAGCCAAGCAGGATCAGCCTGAACACGAAAAACGCATTTTGGAAGAACTTGGCGCGGAATTTTGAAACAGCCCGTATTTTGAAGCAGTCCGCATTGTAAAACAATCCTTATTTGGGAGTAGTCCGTATTTTGGAATAGAGCATACTTTGAAACAGTCTGTTTGCGGCGAAAAATATTGACAACCGAAAATAATGGATTACATTATACCAAACTTATCTAAAGAGGAGATGTGTGTATGTATAAAAAAATTATAGGGCTGGCTGTCTTGCCGTTTTTGCTGGCAGGCTGTGCCGATAACATCAATTCCGACCATTATAATACCAATCAGGCCGGAAAAGTTTCAACAGTTTCCCAGTGCACGGTATTAAGTGTGCGGCAGGTGGGCGTAAACAGCGATTCCGGCGCCGGAACGCTTATCGGCGGCATTGCCGGCGGCGTAGCCGGTTCTACCATCGGCGGCGGCAGCACCGCACATACGCTGGGAGCGGTTGGCGGCGCATTGCTTGGCGGTCTTGTTGGTGATGCCGCAGAAAAAGGGCTGAGTTCCCAGACCGGCTTGGAATATATCGTCAAGCTTGACAACGGTCAGGTAATCAGCGTTACGCAGGGAACGGGGCAGGCGCTCGGCGTCGGCCAGCGTTGTCTGGTTTTGTTTGGCAATACGACCCGCATTATTGCCCAGTAAAATATGAAAAAGCGCCTGATAGCAATCGCCTTTGTTCTGATTGCCGCATTCGGCGTGTTATGTTACGGCAGCAGATACCGTCGGCAGAAAACGCCGGCAGTATCTGTGGTTATGCTTACCTATCAGCGGGCAGAAATGCTGCCGCAGGCGATAGAGAGCATTTTGTCGCAGACTTTTTCTGATTTTGAATTTATCATCATAAACGACGGTTCGTCGGACGATACCGATGAAGTCGTCGCACACTATAATGATTCTCGTATTCGCTATTATCGCAATGACCGCAACCGGGGAATTGCTTTTTCCCGTAACCGGGCGGCATCTCTGGCGCGTGGAAAATATATTATGATTATGGATGACGATGATCGGAGCTTTCTGGAACGGATGTCCGGACAGGTCTCTTACCTTGAACAACATTCTGATATTGCGGCTGTTGCCGGGCAGATAGCAGGGTTGCCGCGCATTCCGCAAAATCATGATGAAATTGCAGCCGGGCTGATACAATACAATAATTTCGGCAATGCCAATGTAATGTACCGCCGCAGTTTTGCCGCAAAACACGGCATTCGGTATGACGAAGAGTTGAAAGCGTCGGAAGACTGGGATTTTTGGCTGAAAATACTGTTTGCCGGCGGGAAGTTTGCCGCGCTTCCTGATGATGTATTGGCAAGAAACGGCGCCAGCACAAAATATTACGGTATCAGCTATGAAGAGGCCAATGCTGCCGTCCGTAAAAAAATCGGCAAGGCCTTTCTGCCGGAAAAACCGGACGCGTTTTATGCCGCCGACAGTTGCGGTAAATTAAAACTTATATCTGAAAAGAATATATTTTCCCCGGCTTTTATGCAAAAGCTTTTTGATATCAACTGTCCTGCCGCGGCATCTCCAGCAGTTCGCTGACAAATTGCGGCAGCGTATCGCCGGCCTTACCCATAATATGCCTGTCAAAATAGAAGTTGTTTGACGTCGGTTCAAGATTAAATTCAAGCGTATCAGCCCCATAATACTTGGCAGTCTGTACAAATCCGGCTGCCGGATAAACCACGCCGGACGTTCCCACGGACACGAACAGGTCAGATGTGCTTAAAAGCCTTTCCACCTTATCCATATAAAGCAGATTTTCGCCGAAGAAAACGATATTGGGCTTCATCATTCCCATAATATGGCAGTCCTCGCAAACCGTTTCCGAGGTAACGTCGCCCCAGGTTTCCAGAACGTGTCCGCAGTTCATGCAGACAGCCTGGTTAATCTGCCCGTGGATATGGATGACGTTTTTGCTTTTGGCTTTTTCATGTAAGGTGTCGATGTTCTGCGTTATAATATGAACCTCGCCCGGATACTCCTGCTGCAGCCGCGTAATTGCCAGATGTCCGGCGTTGGGCTTCGCATTCCAAAGTTCAGGTTTCATGTTGTTATAAAAATCGTGGACGTAATCTTGATTACGGTAATATGCTTCAATTGTTGCCACATCTTCAACACGGTGGTTGTTCCATAGCCCGTTTTCGCTTCTGAACGTGGCTAGGCCGGATTCGGCGGAAATTCCCGCTCCGGTTAAAAACAAAATTCTCTTGTAAGTCTTTGCCATAAAAATCTCCGTTTCCTCTCATTTGTCGTTATACTTTTTTAATCTGTATTATATGTTTGACCAGCCTTATGTTTCTTAATCCGTATTAAGCATCCTTACTTATATTATACCTTTCTAACCTGTTGTCGCTTAAATCTTTTCTTAAGCAATTTAGATTATATGTAAACCAAGCCTGCGTGACAGGCAACCTTTTTTATAAGACGGAGAACAAAATTATGTGTTGCAACGGAATTCTCGCCCTGTTGGCGCTTATTATCGGCTTTATGGCTATTGTTTATCTTTTGTATCAGGTATATTCTTATATCCGCTGCGGCTGCGGGAGATACGGGCCGTTTGTATCTTCGTACGGAAAAATCAAAGAAGACATTTTGGAAGAAGCCAGAAAAGTATTGAGAAAAGCCGAGCGTCCGCTAAAAGTAACCGACTTGGGCTGCGGCAGCGGAGCTTTGCTCCTGCCGTTGGCAAAAGAATTTCCCGAACATCAGTTTACCGGCTACGAGTGGGATGTCGTTCCCCTGACGATGGGAAAGATTAAAGCTGCCGGGCTGAAAAACATCACTTTTGTCAAAGGGGATTATATGAAACAGTCCTATGCCGATATGGACTTAATCCTCTGCTATGTGTTGAAAGTAACCGGCGAGCCGTTGGGCAAAAAATTGGCTCAGGAAATTAAACAGGACTGCATTGTTATTTCCGAAATGTTTCCTCTTGGGCATTTACATGAAATCAAACAGATAGAATCTTCTATTTATGGCGTTCCGGAAAAAATTTACGTTTATCAAAAGCCTCATTCTCAGAAAGATTCTGTTCAACCCCGGAAATCCGCCCCGCACAACGGCAAGGCCAAATCTCAGCCGGAAAAATCCGCACCGCAAGCTCGTAAAGCCAAATCTCAGGCCGGCAAAGAAACGCCCGGTGCAGGCAAATCCAAAATCTCCAGATTCAAAACCAAAAAGTAAGGAAAAGAAAAATGTCTCGAAAAACTTGTTTTATGATTTTTATTGCCGCCGTTACCATAATTTTGGTGTCCTATGTTATAAAATTTTCTCCGGTAACCGGGGCAGTATCTTCTGTTTTTGCCGCAATGCAGAATCCGTATCTGGCAGCCTCTGCCGTTGTTGTTTCCCTGCTGCTGGCAAAACAGCGTTATTATTGGCTGCTGATACTGGGTTGTGCTGTTCTTGCCGCAGTTCTGATACAGTTTTTTGTCGTTGGAGGAGCCCTCGCTGCAGCGGTATTGCTGTATAAGATTGCGGCATTTGTCGTTTATGCATATTTGATTATGCTGATGCGCTTTATGCTTTAGAAAAAAGCCGCCCGTAAAACGGCGGCATATTTTTTGTCAGGGCGCGTATTATATTTTCTTTTCATAAATTTGTTTACATTTAAAACAAAATGGCTTAAACTCCTTTCTGCTTTAAAAACAAGATTTAACTAATGGGGAATTATTTAAAATGTTAAGAAGAACTAAAATTGTTGATTTGCTGAAGTCGGACACGACTAAACCGCAGGTATTGGCAAAAGGTTGGGTCAGAACCAGACGTGATGCCAAAGATTTTTCGTTTATTGAATTAAACGACGGATCCTGCCTGAAAAATTTACAAATCATTGCTCGTAATAATCTCCCCAATTATAATGAAGTAAAAAGTTTGTCTACCGGTTCGTCCGTTGCCGTAACCGGCGCTTTGGTAGAGTCTCAGGGCGGCAGCCAAAAATACGAAGTCGTGGCCGATAAAATCGAAATTTACAGTCTGGCGCCGGAAGATTTTCCGCTGCAAAAGAAAAAGCACTCTGATGAATATCTGCGCACGATTGCCCATCTGCGTCCGCGCACCAATAAATACGGCGCCGCTTTTCGCGTTCGGTCGGCTTTGTCTTATGCAATACACAAATTTTTTCAGGAGCGTGGATTTAAATATGTCCATACGCCGATTATAACCGGTTCCGACTGTGAAGGCGCCGGGGAGATGTTTCAGGTAACAACGTTGGATTTGAAAAATCCTCCGCTTTTGCCGGACGGAAAAATTGATTACAGTCAGGATTTCTTCGGCAAGCCTGCGCACTTGACTGTGTCCGGACAATTGAACGGCGAAATGTATGCCTGTGCTCTGGGAGATATTTATACGTTCGGTCCGACGTTCCGTGCCGAAAATTCCAATACCGCGCGCCATGCGGCAGAGTTCTGGATGATTGAGCCGGAAATGGCTTTTGCCGATATTCATGACGATATGGATTTGGCCGAGGATATGGTGCGCTTTTGTGTAACCGACGTTATGGAGCAATGCGCTGATGATATTGAACTGTTTGCCAAATTTGTTGATCCGACGCTGATGGAAACGCTGAACAATATCAAAAACAACAGTTTTGCCCGCATTACCTATACCGAGGCTATCGAAATTATGCAAAAGTCAGGCAAAAAATTTGAATATGCTCCGGAATACGGGATTGATATGCAGACCGAGCATGAACGTTTTCTGGCGGAAGAACATTTCAAGCGTCCGGTAATTGTCCGCGACTATCCGAAAGAAATCAAGGCTTTCTATATGCGGATGAACGATGATAACAAAACCGTCGCCGCTATGGATGTTTTGGTTCCGAGGATTGGCGAACTGATTGGAGGCTCGCAGCGTGAAGAACGGTATGAGCTGTTGAAAAAGCGGATAGAAGAACTTGGAATGCACGAAGAAGATTACGCCTGGTATCTGGATTCGCGCAAATACGGTTCGGTGCCGCACGCCGGGTTCGGACTGGGATTTGAACGGATGATGATGCTTTTGACCGGTATTGCCAATATCCGTGACGTTATTCCGTTTCCGCGGACGCCTAAATCGCTTAACTTTTAGATGAGCCGTATTCGGATAAAGGCCTGACTGTTGAACGGACCTTATTCCGAAAAATGGCTTAACCTTAGGGAGATAAAGCTATGCAGAAAATCTTTGGCCGGGCTGGGCAGCCGTTGTTGCCGCAAAAGGTTTTATCCGTTGCAATTGTTACGGTTGCCTTTTGTATTTGTGCCGCAGCTTTCCCTGCTGCCGTTGCCGCATCGGCGGAGGAAGGGGACAGGCAGCCAGCAGAAGTCTTTACGCACAAGGTAGAAAAAAAGCTGCTGCCGCTGCCGGATTGTAAAGACGCCGTGCTTCTTGGCGCGGTCAAAGATTTTGTTGCCGGGTTTTATGCCGGAAATGCTGATAAAAATGCAGCATTTCGCCGTCGGTGTCATTTTATAACCCATAATCTGGCAGAATTTTCCCGGGAAAATATTGCCAATTATAAAACAGAGGCGGCTCGCCCCGTATCGGATATTATTATTGACCTGAAAGTTAATAAAAACATCTTGGAAGAAAATATGCTTCTCTGCAAAAATCAGAGCCCTTATAAGGATCCCGGAAACGTTTATATTCTGGTGTATCCGGAAGAAGACGGCTACAGGGTGCATCTGATAAATCTGGGTGCACAAGGGGAAGATGTTTCCTTCTTTTATAAAAAGGCTTGATTTTGCTGGGCGGATACCCTAAATAAATTCCGTTGCCGCCACAAAAATATATGGCGAACCGCCGCTGGCATGCCGGTTAAAAAGCTCGGTACAGCGGTTGAAAGGCACGGTACGCCGGTTGAAAAGTGAAGTCTGTTAGGAATAAGTATGAGCGAACATAAAGATTTAATCGTTATAAAACCGAAATCCCAACTGCCTATGGTGGTTGAGGAAAACGGGATTTATGCTTATCTTGAACAGATAAAAAGATTCCCGGTGCTGACCGAAGATGAAGAAAAGAAACTGATAACCGATTTTCAGACCAAAGGCGACTTGCTGGCCGCCCAAAAGCTGATTACCTCGCATTTGCGCCTGGCCGCCAAGATTGCGCTGACCTACCGCCGTTACGGGCTGCCGATGTCTGATGTTATTTCCGAGGCTAATCTGGGGTTGATGCAGGCGGTTAAAAAATTCGATATGGATAAGAAAGTTCGGTTGGCAACGTATGCGATATGGTGGATAAAAGCTGCGGTCAACGATTACATCCTGCGTTCTTGGTCTTTGGTCAAAATCGGCACGGTTGCGGCGCAGAAAAAACTGTTTTATAACCTGAGCCGGATAAAAGCCCGCT
The DNA here is from genome assembly GCA_001917135.1 of Acetobacter sp. 46_36. Taxonomy (GTDB): domain Bacteria; phylum Pseudomonadota; class Alphaproteobacteria; order RF32; family CAG-239; genus CAG-267. The sequence continues at coordinate 452,312 of MNTT01000016.1, read as the reverse complement.
TAGGGTTATACGAAAATAAGGAACTTGAGCCGAAAGTGGTCAAGGCTATTGCACATGAACTGATGGTTGATGAAAAGGACGTTACCGAAATGAACCGCCGTATCGGCGGCGACAGTTCTCTGAACGTCAGTGTCGGCGATGACGAAGACGGTCATGAAAAAATCGATATGATTGTTGACCGTCGGGAAAATATTGAAGCCAAAATATCGGCACGACAGGAGCAGACGTATAAAGCCAGAATTTTGGCTCAGTGTATGAAAAAACTGGATGAACGCGAGCAGTACATCATTAAAAACCGGATGCTGACCGAAAACCCGAGCACGTTGGATGATATCGGAACTCATTTCAACATCAGCCGTGAACGGGTGCGGCAGATTGAAAAGAAGGCTTTCGATAAGCTTTCTTCCGAAGTAAAAAAGGCAATGGCGGCATAAGGCTGCATTTCCGTTGTCGGAAGTTTGAGAATGGACAGGCAATTGCATAACACTGGCAAGGCATCAGCCGAAAAAGACAAGAAGGTAGCATCGCTGCGGGAAGAATTGGTCATGGCATTGGCGGCAGCAAAAATTCCGTCGCCGCGTTTGGAAGCCGGCATAATTTTGCGGTATGCCGTACCCGGATATCCTGAAATGACGGCAACAGAGGCCGCTCAGGCTCGTCAAATGCTTGCGCGGCGTCTCCGTCATGAACCGCTGGATCAGATAACCGGAGAGCGCGAGTTCTATAAATCGGTGTTTATGGTAAATAATGCAGTACTGACTCCCCGCCCGGATACGGAAATTTTGGTGGAAGAAGCGTTGAAAAGAATTAATCCCGAAAAAAAGTGTCGGATTCTGGATTTGGGAACCGGATCAGGATGTATCCTGCTGTCGTTGCTTAAGGAATGTCCTCTGGCAGAAGGAACCGGGGTGGATGTTTCTCCGGAAGCGCTTGCCGTTGCGCGGGAAAATGCCGCAAGGCTCGGCGTTTCCGGCAGATGCTCTTTTGTAAATCAGAGCTGGTCGGAGTGGAAACCCGAAAATGAAAAATGGGACATGATAGTCTCCAATCCGCCGTATATCCCGCGTGGCGAGATAGCCGGGCTGGATGCGGAAGTAAAAGATTATGACCCGCATTTGGCGCTGGACGGCGGCAAAGACGGTTACGGCTGCTATCGGGAAATTGCCGGCCTGGTGCCTTTAATTTTGCAAAAGGGCGGTTATATTCTGTTGGAAAGCGGAATGGGGCAGGCTGAGGATATTATGCGCATTTTTTCGGCTCAGGGGCTGGAAACAGTTGCCGTCATCCCGGATTTGGCCGGCATAAACAGATGTGTGATACTAAAAAAATAAGTTGCAAAAATAATTTTTAGCCTCTAATATCCGTTCTGTATTTGACGCGCGGTTTCATGTTGGGCGCGTTAGCCATTTCCTTTTTGAATGTAATGAATTGACAGGGTTTAAGACTCTGTCGTGATTGTGGGAATATATGAAAAAGCAAAATAACAGATTTCGCAATAATGGTAACAATAACAACGGTTACACATTGAACTATAAATTTGACAGCGTAAGCATAGCCGGAAAGATAAGCGGTACCGCGCTGGACTTGATTCGCCGCTATAACGACCTTGCCAAAGAAGCTCAGAGCTGCGGCAATTATGTCGATATGGAAATTTATCGCCAGTATGCCGAACACTATCGCAAAATTGTAACGGATATCAACGAGCGGCGCCAGGCACGTCAGGACGGGCAGAACCGTCAGGACGAGAAAAACCTTTCTGAAAATTCCGAAGCACAGGGTGTTTCAGATGTGGAAGAAGGCAATAATGAAACGTCGGCCGCGCCGGTCGAACCTGTGCCCGAAGCCAACGGATATGTTGAAACCCTTCCCGCTCAGGAAAGTCCTGCCGCCAAAAGTTTTCAGGTGGTTGAAATCTCAGCTGAAAAAGCGGAAATTCCGGCGGAGGCGAAACCCAAACGTGTTGTCCGGCGCAAGGTCTCTGCCCCGCGCAAAACTTCAGAAAAGGCTGCGGCGGAAGGCTAGCCTGTTTTATTAAAATATGCAGATAAGGAGAAAATATATGCCAGCAGAGCTTGCTTTTTTAATTGTCGCAGTTGCGGTAATTGCCATTACATATAAAACCTATGTCGGGTACGGGGATTACCGATGGTATACCAAGCTGGGCTTTTTTCTGTTTTTGCTGATTGGCTGGAGTGCTCCTTTTCTGGGATTTATACTGCGCCGTGCGGATTTGCCCGAAAGTTTCGTTTATTTGACCAAAGGGCTGTATTTCCTGTTTGGCTTTGTCTTTTTTCTTTTTATTATCAGTTTTATCCGCGATACGTTGTGGATGGTTATTGATTTGATACGCCGGGCTCCGGTTGAGGAAATGAAAAATCCGCCCTTGTTGCAAAAGGTAAATATTATTACATTCGTTTTTTGTCTGCTGTTTTGCTTTTACGGCGTATACGAAGCTGAAAAAAATCCGGCAATTAAAACATATGACATAACATCTCCCAAAGTCCGGCAGAAAACAAAAGTCGTTATGCTGTCAGATTTGCATATTGATGTTGACGTGTCGCCTGAAACAATAGAGCGGCTGGTTAATCGCGTCAATACCTTAAATCCCGATGCCGTAGTCATTGTCGGAGATATCGTTGACAATACGCCTGTTAAACTTTATAAGCAGATGCAGGAATTGAAAAAGCTGAAAGTCAAAGACCATGTTTATCTCGTTTTGGGCAATCACGAATTTTATTCGGGTGCAATGGGCTGGGGGCTTGCATTTGCTCAGATGGGATTTGAATTTTTAAACAATTATGGCGAAAAACTTGGCGATACCGGGATTTATATTGCCGGCATTCCGGATATTAATGCGGCAGAATGGTTTAAAAAGCCGGTAAAAGCAAAAAATGCCCTGTATAAGGCGGAAAAGGAAGACTACGTTATCATGTTGTCCCATACGCCCAAACTCGCGGAAGGGGTAACGGCAGAAAATGTTGATTTGCAGCTTTCAGGGCATACGCACGGCGGGCAGATTTATCCGTTTCACTATTTTACGGAAATTGCCAATGACGGGGTGCTGGCCGGATTTTACAATAAAAACGGCGTTCAGATGTACGTTTCCCGCGGAACCAGATACTGGGGGCCGCCGATGCGGATTTTCGCCCCTTCGGAAATTACCGTGTTTAACTTTTCTCCGGCAGGGAAAAATGGCAAACCTGCTGCATAAGGCATATGAAATCGCCGAAAAGGAGGACGTATCTACGCTGCCTGACAGGGCTGTAGTATATAGTGTCAGCTATATGCCGGATTCGGAAAATAAAAAAAGAGCCGAAGACTTTGTAAAGTCAACGCCCGATGCCCGTATGTTGGACGATACGCCGTGCGGCAGGGCGCTTATCGCCCTTGGTCTGGACGGCAGAGTTGATGAGGTAGGAGAGGAAATAACCAAAATCTGGAAACTTGCCTCTTCGCGTTATATAGGTGCTGCATCAGGAAACATAAACGCTTTTGTAGATGGTGCCGATGAACGCAGCACGTTTTGCTCGACTGAATTGCATGAAATAATAAACAATCCTAAAATCACGAGCATCAACGGAATTGCCAAAACAGTTTTTGCCCAGAATTTTCAACCCGCACATTATAAATAAGCGGTATAAACTAATCTGTGCTATTGTATCGGAAAGCCCGTTATACACCTTTCAATAAAAATACCCCGTCGGCTCACAAGCTGTTACGGGGTATCCGTTTTTCAGGCAAAGTCCAAACTAAACTCGAAACTAGAAAACCTGTTCGCGCGTCGTGCGCAGTTCAACCTGAGGGAAATCTTCTTTGGCTTTGTTCAGGTGCCATGCGTTTCGTGCCAGAAAGACCGTTTCTCCGTCATGATCATGTGCAATATTAGCCTGGTTGGTATCAATAAATTTCGCTAAAACGTTCTTGTCTGCGCAGGCAATCCAGCGCGCCGTATAATACTGGGTCGGTTCAAACGCAACCGGTATGTTGAATTCGGTACGAATACGGTCGGCCATAACTTCAAACTGCAACACGCCGACAACCCCGACAATCCATTCCGAACCGATAACCGGCTTAAACACGCTGGCGCCGCCTTCTTCGGCAATCTGCTGCAGCGCGTTGCCTAAATGCTTTGATTTCAGCGGGTCAAGTGCACGTACTGATTTTAGCAGCTCCGGTGCAAAACTAGGAATACCGGTAAAATGTAGTTTTTCCCCTTCGGTAAGCGTGTCGCCGATACGCAGCTGTCCGTGGTTGGGAATGCCGATAATGTCCCCGGCGTAAGCGTCTTCGGCAAGTTCCCGTTCTTGAGCCAGAAACATCACCGGCGTCGGTACTTTTACAGGTTTGCCCGTGCGTATCTGCGTCAGGCTCATGCCGCGTTTGAAGTGCCCGGAGCATAAACGCATAAATGCGATTCTGTCCCGATGTTTCGGATCCATATTGGCCTGGATTTTGAAAATAAATCCCGTTACCTTTTTTTCATCGGCACTGACCTTGCGTTCTGCCGCAGGCTGCGGCCGGGGCGATGGAGCTAAATTATGCAAGCCTTCCAAAACTTCCTTAACCCCGAAATTATTAATGGCACTGCCGAAAAAAACCGGGGTCAGCGCGCCGGCAAGATAAAGTTCCAAATCAAATTGCGGGCAGAGCTCCTTAACCATCATGACATCTTCGCGCAACTTGGCAACCGCATGCGCCGGCAGAAGTTCGTCAAGTTTCGAATCGTCCAGGCCTTTGCAGGTTTCAATCACGCTGTTGACCTGTCCCTTGTTGCCAGTTTTGTTCATCAAAATAAGCTGATCGTTCAAAAGGTCGTAGCAGCCGAGAAAGTCTTTGCCGCTGCCGATGGGCCAGCTTGCCGGGCAAACGTCGAGCGCCAGCGTTTTTTCAATGTCGTCCAGCAGCAGGAACGGGTCTTGCCCCTCGCGGTCCATTTTATTGATGAACGTAATAATCGGAATGTTCCTGAGACGACAGACTTCAAACAGTTTTTTCGTTTGCGTTTCAATGCCTTTTGCCGAGTCTATGACCATAACCGCCGAGTCCACGGCTGTCAAAACCCGGTAAGTGTCTTCGGAGAAGTCTTCGTGCCCCGGTGTATCCAGCAGGTTAAAAGTGATGTTGTGATATTCAAAAGTCATTACTGACGACGCGACCGAAATGCCGCGTTCCTGTTCCACTTTCATCCAGTCGGAATGGGCTCTCCGGTTTTCGCCGCGCGCTTTAACCGCCCCGGCCTGCTGAATGGCGCCGCCGAACAACAGCAGCTTTTCGGTCAGGGTGGTTTTACCGGCATCCGGGTGTGAAATAATCGCAAACGTTTTTCTTTTGTTGACAGTATTTTCTGGCATTGTTTTTCTCTGTAAAATTACTCTTGCCCGTTACATACGTAAACGGGGATAAATATGTAAAATAACTCTTCCTTGCCGCAAACATAAGCGGAGAGCAAAATTCAAGCGCATACTAACAAATAAATTGCAATATGCAAGCCAAAAATACGTTCAGTGCCGTCTGAAATGTGAAAAAGCCGGAAACCCGTAAAAAAATGCTTGACTCTTACAATTTATTCCCTAATATCCACATAGGTTTTGATAACAAAATAACACTCCACGGAGTGCCGTCAGTCAGCGAGGGTTCGCACACTGGCGCAATTTTTTTTATCATAATGGGTAATAAATATTAGGAAATTTAATGTTTGACGCATTGACAAACAAATTGAGCGGAATTTTCTCCAGGCTCGGTTCCCGCGGTATCCTGAAAGAGAAGGATATTGAAGACGGGCTGCGCGAGATTCGCCTTGCCCTGCTGGAGGCTGACGTGTCGCTTCCGGTTGTCAGGGAATTTATGGCTTGCGTCAAAAAAAAGGCCTTGGGCGAAACAGTTATCAAAGCTGTCCGCCCGGATCAGCAGCTTGTGAAAATCGTTTATGACGAGCTGGTGGCGCTATTAGGTGCTGAAAACAATGAGCTTAATTTCAAAGCGGTGCCGCCTGCCGTTGTCCTGATGGTTGGTTTGCAGGGTTCCGGTAAGACTACGACCTCAGCCAAGATAGCCTTAAAGCTCAAAAAAAATAAACGCGTTTTGCTTGCCTCGCTGGATGTTTATCGTCCGGCAGCGCAGGAACAGCTGGCACAGCTCGGTGCTCAGATTGGCGTAGACGTTTTGCCGGTAGTTGCCGGAGAAAAACCTTTGGAAATTACCCGCCGCGCTATGTCTGTCGGAAAGAAAGGACTGTATGATGTCCTGATTTTGGATACTGCCGGCCGCTTGCAGATTGATGAAACTCTGATGGATGAGGTTGCAGCGGTTAAAAAGCTGGCACAGCCGACCGAAACGCTTCTGGTGGCTGATGCTCTTATCGGTCAGGAAGCCTGCAACGTCGCCAGAGAGTTTAATGAAAAAGTCGGCGTTACCGGTTTGGTGCTGACACGTATTGACGGTTCGTCGCGCGCAGGTGCTGCGTTGTCCATGAAAATGGTGTCGGGCGCGCCGCTGAAGTTCCTCGGAACCGGTGAAAAACTGGAGGATATCGAAGAGTTTCACGCTGACCGTCTGGCCGGGCGCATCTTGGACAAAGGCGATGTTGTCAGCCTGGTAGAAAAGGCAGTGGAAAATATTGACCGCGAAGAAACCGAAGCGATTGCTAAAAAGATGCTGAAAGGCAAGTTTGATTTGGACGATATGCTGAATCAAATCCGTCAGATGCAGAAGCTCGGTTCCATGTCAAGCATTATGGGGATGCTGCCCGGTTTGGGGAAATATAAGGAACAGATAGAAGCGGTTAATGCCGATTCGCTGGTCAAAAAGCAGGAGGCGATAATCCTTTCCATGACCAAGGGAGAACGTCGCAATCCTGATATTATCAAGGCATCGCGCAAGAAGAGAATTGCCGCCGGTGCCGGTGTAGAAGTTCATGAAGTTAACAAGTTGCTTAAATCCTATGAGCAAATGTCAACTATGATGAAGAGAATGGGAAAAATGGGCGGCCTCGGCTCGCTCGCTTCCCGTTTTGGCAAAAACAGTCCGTTTGGGGGCGGTTCCTTCGGGAACAATCCTTTTGGCGGATTTAACAACAAATTTCCGTTTTAAGCGGAAGGAACGAAACAAATAATAACTGGAAAGGAAAAAAATGACAGTTCGTATTAGACTTTCTCGCGGTGGATCGAAAAAGCACCCTTACTATCGCGTTGTAGCTGCCGATCAGAGAGCTCCTCGTGACGGTAGATTTATTGAAAAGCTGGGTTCTTATAATCCGCTGCTGCCGCAGGATCATCAGGAAAGACTGGTTCTGGATGTTGAAAAGGTAAAATCTTGGATTGCCAAAGGGGCACAGCCGACCGAAAGACTGCAAAAGCTGTTTGCTAACCTGGGCATCTGCGAGGCTCCGAAAATTCACAGCCAGCCCAAGAAGTCTGCTCCGAAGGCGAAAGCTCTGGAGAGAATTAAGGAAAAAGAAGAAAAGGCAAAAGCTGCTGCTGAAGCGGCCGCCGCTGCTGCTGCCGAGGCCGCTGCCGCAGCCGAAGCTCCGGCTGAAACGTCTGCCGAAGCCTAAGCTTTTTCTCTTTATAAATTAAGTTTATGTTGCGATTGGTAATTTGATGAGCGAAAAAAGGGTTTGTTTAGGCAAAATTGTCGGTGTTCACGGCATCAGGGGTGAGGTCAAGGTCAAAAGCTATACGGCTGTTGACAAAGATATTGCCGCTTATGGCGAACTGGAAGACAAAGCTGCCGGAAAGCGTTTTTCGCTGAAAGTTACCGGACATTCAAAAGATTTGCTCCGAATAAAAATCAAGGGGATTGATGACCGCACCATGGCGGAAACCCTTGTCGGAACCGAGTTTTATGCCCCCCGCGGCGTCCTCCCGGAACTAAAAACGGAAGAGGTTTATTACGAAGCGGATTTGGTCGGTATGAAAGTGCTCGATGCTAAAAAGGCCGAAGTTGCCGAAGTTGTCGGTTTTTATAATTTCGGCGCCGGAGATATTTTGGAAATCCGGCTCAAGAGCGGGCGTTCCGAAATGCTGCCTTTTAACAAGGGCTATGTGCCGGAGATAAATCTTGACGAAGGCTATATTATTGTGGCGTCAACCGGAATGGTGTTCTTGGAAGACGGAGAGGATTCCGAAGAATGCTGAATGTAACGGTTCTGACTGTTTTTCCCGAATTGTTTCCGGGTTTTCTCGGGTACTCTTTGACCGGAAAAGCATTGGAAGAGCAAAAGTGGCAGCTGCAGGCCGTCAACATCCGCGACTATGCGTTTGACCGTCATAAGTCTGTGGACGACACGCCGTGCGGCGGCGGCGCAGGAATGATTATGCGTCCCGATGTTTTGGGGCGGGCAATAGAAGCCAATCATACCCGGGGACGGATTATCTATATGAGTCCCAAAGGGCGCCCGCTGACGCAGAAGCTGGTACACGAGCTCTCCCGCGAAGAAGAACTGACGATTGTCTGCGGGCGTTTTGAGGGCATTGACGAGCGCGTCATTGAAGCCTACAACGTCGAGGAGATAAGCATTGGCGATTACATTCTGACCGGAGGCGAACAGGCCGCCCAGATAATGTTGGATGCAGTCGTCAGGCTGTTGCCGGGCGTTCTGGGAAATGAGGCATCTTTGGAAGATGAAAGTTTTGAAAACTTTCTTTTGGAATACCCCCAATATACCCGTCCGACGGAATGGGAGGGGCGCAGTGTTCCTGAAGTCCTGCTGTCCGGACATCACCGGAAGATAGCCGACTGGCGCCGCGAACAGGCCGAAATCGCAACCAAGGCCAAACGCCCTGACTTATTTAAGAAATATCTTGATTCTAAAAATAGTTAGGTGTATAAAGTTAAAAAATTTTATAAAAAGGTAAAACTGATGAACATTTTAGAAAATATTGAACAAGAGCAAGTAGCCAAATTGACTGAAGGCAAGAACATTCCTGACTTCAAAGCCGGCGACACCCTTAAGGTTCACACCAAGGTAAAGGAAGGCGACCGCGAGCGTATTCAGATTTATGAAGGCGTCTGCATTGCCCGTAAGAATGATGGTCTGAACTCTTCTTTCACTGTTCGCAAAATTTCTTTCGGCGAAGGCGTAGAACGTGTATTCCCGCTGTATTCTCCGAATGTTGCGAAGATTGAGGTAACTCGTATCGGTAAGGTAAGAAGAGCCAAGTTGTACTTCTTGCGTGCCCTGCGCGGCCGTTCTGCCCGTATTGCCGACGACTTGTCTGCACAGGCTAAAGCAAAGAACGCCGAATAAGGCTTTGCTCATAGGTAAAATAAAAAACCCGCTGTTTTCAGGCGGGTTTTTTGTACTCAAAAAGCCCCATACGTTTTACGCGGGGCTTTTTAAGGGTAAATGCAAAAGCGTTCAGGCAGTCGGAACGCTTGAGCAAAATCAAACGACGAATTTCTCGATTAAAAGTCTGGTGGCATTTCTTGAAATCGGAGCTTTCTCTACGGCATAAAGTAAAAGTTCCCGGTTTCCGAGTCTGACCAGTTCACATTGCGCCTCTTCCGACAAATTATAAGTTGAAATGTACAGCTTTATTAAAGCTTCATCTCCGCGGGCAATAAGCGCAACTTGTGCCGGAATGCACAGCCAGGTATGCTCCAGAAACGATTTTAATTCGTTGACATCGGCTGTTTTCGCCAAATTGGTTTCAAATGTTTCGTCTGACATAATAAATAGTTTTTAAGTGGAACAATAATGCCTTAATAATTTAATGAAAACCTTAAAACAATATCTGAAATTTAATAGCTGATATTCAAAATTTAATGATTGATGTCCAGTGTGTCAATAATTTTTTTCGCGTCTTCGGGGGCATAATCCCAATAGGCCGACGCAATAATTCTTTTTTGTGTTTCTTCATCAAATCGGAATTTGATAATTCTCGCCGGACAACCTCCCACAACGGCAAAATCGGGAACATCTTTGTTGACAAAAGAATTAGCGCCGACCACAGCACCGTTGCCGACGGTAACGCCGCGCCGGATAACTGCATTTACGCCTATCCAAACATCGTTTTTAATAATACAGTCCTTTTGGGTTAAGTCGTGATACCCCCCCCGGTATGAAAGGAGCGTCGAGGTTGAAACCTCATCAAGATTATGTTCGCCTTGTCCGATTCTGACGTGTGAAGCAATACTGCAATATCTGCCTATTTTTGCTCTGGTAATATCAACGTCCCTGCCGACAGACGTATAATCGCCGATTTCACAATGCGAATCAATAACGGAAGATTTGTCAACACAGGTATGTTTTCCACGTATATAAGCATTGGCTTTTTTGTTTCTTAGAATATCAATAGCCTTTTGTATTAGTCTGATTTTCATTTTGCCTCCATTGCCAATTTATTTTCCTAAAACCGTCCTGATGGCAGTTGTTGACCTGACCGGCAATAAATCTTTGGGGATACGATTGCTGACAATATAACGTATTCCTAAATCTTTTACGGCTTTACGTTTCTCTGGGCTGTCGCCGTCGCTGTTGACAAAGAAAATATCCGGCTTAATTTCTGCCAGCTCTTGCAAAAAGTCGAGCTTGCCGCTTCCTTTGGCGATAAAAGCCTGATGAACATACCGGATAGCCCCGACCATATACAGGCGTTCCTTTTCGTTATAAAGTGTTTTGCGTTTCTTCAGTTCTTCCACCGTCTTGTCTGAACCGATGGAAACATATAAGTCACCGTACTGGCTTGCCTCTTCGAAAAAACGGATATGCCCGCTGTGCAGAACATCAAAACAACCGGAAACAAAAACTTTAACCATGATTACTTTTCCTTACTTTGGTTTTTATGCAAAAATCTGCAAGATAATATTTGATTACACCGTTAACGCGTACCACTTTGTATAAGCCGTAACCCCATTTGATTTTCAGTTTATTGTGTTCGGCCAGTTCTGCCGAAAAAATGCCTTGCCATCTTATGCGGTAGTGCGGGCGAATCTACGTAATCAGCCGCAAAGCTGAGAGCGAACTGATAATATAATCAGCAAGTGCCAGTTGGTATTTTTTCCCGGAAAAATGCTGCGTATCCCTGTATTTGAATTTTTGTTGTACAACATGAAAATACAGGTTTATAGTTTGGAAAGCGAGAGTTTCACTTACCTGTGTTTGGATTTTATTGCGCGAACATATTTCTTTGTTTACATTGTCGTCAAATTTTTTTAAGTTATCAACTCGGACGTTTGGAGTTGTCGTCAGTATGACGATATTCGGCGTATGAGAATACAGATAACCGAGAAATTTTTGATATGCCTGTTCATATCGCTCCGCATCTTCAGCATTATCTGCTGTGTGCAAATACATACCATGCTTTCCTCCGATATTGACAAGTATAAGGGAGTAGTTGTATTCCTTATTTTTGAAAAATATATCGCAGACATCATAAAGTAAATCGTCTTCAATGGATGCGGACGAACCAACAAAATCAACAGCATATTTGGGAAGAAGTTTTCCTAAGCTGCTTCGGAATTCGCGGGAAACGCTGTCGCCGACTAAAAGAATACGCGGGCAGCCAAAATTTTTGGCATTGTCAATCCACGTATTGCTCCATTCAACATTTTCCCGGTCTTTTTCTTTATTAAAGCCAGTCATAACTTTATCCAGTCGTTAGGAACGATATCACCGGAATATTCGGCAGCGTCCGGCCTGAACCATTGCTTAGGCGCAACGACAATCTTGTCTGGATTTGTATTTAGCCAGGCTCCCCACCACGAAAATGTGCTGTTGGCGATAATGTTATGGCGGCAGTTCCGCATCAGTTCCAAGTCAAAATAGCCGTGTTTTTCATCATTAATTTCAACGATAGTTTGCGGATAGGCTGTTTGTATATTAGTCCGAACCCAGTCTGTATCACTGGAAAAAATAAAGAAATGCGGTTTATCAACGCGTTTCCCGATATAATCCATCGCATTCAGAAAATAATCCTTATCCAAATAAGTAAAAGGGCTGCGCGGATTAAGATAGTCGCCGCGACGGATATGAACGGCAACGGCATCGGCAGCCCGGATTTTGGCAAGCATATCAAGATTCGCTGCATCAAGAGGTTTTGTCAGCGTAAAATCATGCAACAGCCTTTCTCGCAGCGGTTTAAAATATTTTTCGGTCTGGAAAACTCCGTCATAATAAACGTCGCCATCTTTGCTTAGAAGTTCCGGCTCGTAACGGTTAATCTGTCTTTCGCAGACGCGGTTGGTTTTCAGGTAAATAAATTTTCCCAGATTAAATTTTTTGCGGATGGAACGGGGAAGAATGTTTTTAAATCTGATTTCGTTTTTACATTTTTTTATTTGTTCATTTGAGGCAAAATCTCCGCTGATGTTATACAATCCCAAATCAAAACTGCGGTAATGGTTGGTCAAAAAGCTGGTATTGTCCCACAAAACATCACCGGCAGCCAGTCCGAAGGCATATTGAAACATCTGATTGCCGAGCCCTCCGCCCAGCCTGACGATACGCAGCGGTTTATCTGGGGAAACATGGGCGGAATATTTGCTTTCTTGAGGTGAAACAGCCATAAAAATCTCCTTTGGCAGATAAATCTGACCTTTTGTTTATAAAAAACCAACCTTTTAAATAAGCAGTTTTTTATTCACAACAAGATTTTCGTCTTTTCAATTAATTATTTAATTATAATGGATTAGAATAACTTATTCTTGCTATTGAATGTCTACTCAGGTATATATTTAAAAGGTTGGTTTAAATTCAGCAGGTTTCTAACGTGGAAAAAACGCACACAGACAAAGGAAACTGTGGCCTTCAAGGGCGGAAAGATATAAGAAAAAGCGATGCTCTGATATGCAATCTTCAGGCATAACAAAAGCGCCTGTTTGTTCAACAGGCGCCAAATATGGTCGGAACGGGTGGATTCGAACCACTGACCTCTGCGACCCGAACGCAGCGTTCTACCAGGCTGAACTACGTTCCGTTGTTCAACGAACATATATCTACACAAAAAAAAATTAGATTACAAGCTTTTTTTTCATCTGTGCGCAAAAAAATTATCTGCACGCAAAAATGATTGGTATACAAATAATCTTATATGTATAAAAATAATATTTGCATAAAAAAATTGACGCTTTTGCAAATCAATTGTAAAACAAATCGGTCAGAAATTGTGCAAGGAGAGTAAAATGTTGTATTTGGGGTGTCATCTGTCATCAGCTGCCGGTTTTGCCGCAATGGGAAAAACGGCTTTGAAAATTAATGCCAATACGTTTCAGTTCTTTTTGCGCAATCCCCGCGGCGGTGCTGCCAAAGACATAAAGCCGGCCGATGTTTCTGAATTTCTGGCATTGGCAAAACAGAACGGGTTTGGCAAAATTTTGGCTCATGCGCCGTATACGCTCAATCCCTGTTCAAAAGATACATCGGTTCGGGAATTTGCCGGCGAGGTTTTTGCCGATGATTTGAAACGGATGGAAAATCTTCCCGGAAACCTGTATAATTTCCATCCCGGTTCACACGTAGGGCAGGGAATTGCCGCCGCTATTCCGCAAATCGTCGAGATTTTGGATGCCGTAATGCCGGAAGCGCGCCATACAACGGTATTATTGGAAACCATGTCCGGCAAAGGCAGCGAAGTAGGCTCCCGTTTTGAGGAGCTGGCAGAAATAATTTCCCGTGCCAGCTCTAATGCGCCGGAACGTCTCGGTGTATGCTTGGATACCTGCCATGTCTATTCTGCCGGCTACGATATTGTCAACCGTCTGGACGAAGTATTGGAAGAATTTGACCGTGTCATCGGGCTGAATCGTTTGCATGCGATTCATTTAAACGACAGTATGACGGAGTTTGCGTCGCATAAAGACCGCCACGAGCGGCTGGGGCATGGGACAATAGGAAAAGACGCTCTGATTCGGTTTATCAATCATTCTGCGCTCAAAGGTATTCCCGTTAATTTGGAAACGCCGAACGAAATTCCCGGATATGAGGAAGAAATAGCCCTTCTGCGTCAAAGCTATACGCAGGGATAGCCGCACATTTCGTTGAGACCTGAGGCCTTAGGTTCCGTTTGAGCGTTTAAAGCAAAATTTCCGCAACGATGCCGAATACAACACCCAAACCGTACAATAGTGCGAGTATGCGCAGATTCTCTTTCCGATTCGGGTTAACCCGGTATAAAACCAGATATCCCAGTCCTGCATTGCTGAGCGTTCCCGCCAGCATTGTGCCCAAGGTAATCGCATTGTCAAGATACAGCTGCGTCAGCAATACCGATGGATAACAGCTGGGAATAAGCCCCACGCCTGCCGCAATGAATTTGCTGAGTATCGGCATTCCCGTCAACAGCAGCTGCACGGTCTCTCTGCCGCCAAATGCAAAAACGGCGTTGACGATAAGAGAGAAAATAAAGATGAAAATGCTGATTTTTTCAGTATGCTTGTATGCGGAATGCCATATGTTTTCCTTGTCGTCGCATTTGCATTTTTCCCGTTGGCAAAATGCCTCAATGTCCGGTTCCTGTTTGTGCCTGATAAATTTTTGCGGTAGGAAAATATCCAACAGTACACCGCTGGCAATCGCAAAAATAACCTTAATTCCCAAAATCTGTACAATCAAAGCCGCTCCTGCGCCGCCGGAAATCAAAATCGGCAGCATCTCATCGGAAGTGGAGAGAAAAATGGCCATCAGCGTGCCGAGCGTAATAATGCCTGTCGCATAGAGGTTGGCTGCCGCGACCGAAAAACCGCATTGTGGTATCAACCCCAGCAATCCGCCGGCAACCGGACCATAAGAACCTGATTTTTTTATATAGGATAGAGTTTTCCGCGATGTCTTATGTTCCAGAAATTCAAGCGCCAGATATGTCAGAAACAGGTATGGAAACAACGCCAGCGTTTCGTATAGGGAATCAATCAGAATATCCATGCCGATGTTAAACATTGCCGCCTCTTGGAAAATTTATTGCAAAACTAACAACATATCTAACAAAACTATTGTATTTTTGCAACAAAAAAAGCCCATGTTCATAAAAAAGCTGTTGCTGGTACAAACATATTAAAAAAGACGCCTCATACGAAGCGTCTTAAAATTTTCCGGGTTCAAACAAACCGTCTTTTCAAAAACTTAAATTTTAATCCTCAGCCGAAAGCATTTTCCCTTTCATCTTGGCGAGCATTAAGATTTTTGCCTGCTCTTTGGTAAAAGGCAGGATAACATCTGATTTTTTAAAAAACAAGACCTCACCGCTTGATAATAACACATACGCCACACTTGAACTTGTTCGGCGTCGGCCATCTCCACCAATCGCTATTAACGTGGCAACAACAGAGTCCGAACTAAGTTCAGATGCATCTTCCGGCACATTGAGCTCTTGCGGAGGAGTGGGCAACAGTCGGTTGTATTCACTATATTCATACGACGGCTCACCGGAACATGATGCCAAAAACAAATAACAGATTGCAACTGCAATCATAAATAATAATTTTTTCATAAAGTTATATTTTAATGATTAATATTTGATATTATTATCAGCTAAATTTGTCTTTTTGTCAATATATTTTTCATCTGACTAAAAAATAAGATTTCTTTATATCTTTACTGTTTTCCAAACATAAGAAAAAGAGCCGCAAAAGTGCGGCTCTTTTTTCCGGACAGACATAATGCCTGACTTTGCAAAGTCTGATTATGCTGCCTTTTCGTCAAAGTTATACAAGTCTTCAACCGAAACTTTCTTTTCTTTGGTCTGGACTTTGGAAAGGACATAGTCAATGACCTTTTCTTCATAAACGGAAGTACGCAGACGTTCAACCGCTTCTTTGTTCTTCAGATAAAAGTCAAAAATGGCCTTTGCCTGCATCGGATAACGCTGAGCTTCGCTCATAATCGCCTTGTTGAGGTCTTCCTGTGTTACTTCTACTTTGGCGTCATTGCCGACTTCGGCCAGCAACAGACCGAGCTTAACACGTCGAACGGCGATTTCCTTGTATTCTTTCAGCAGGTCTTCTTCCTTTTTCTTCTTTTCGTCTTCGTCAAGCTGATTGTTTTTCTTGGCGTTTTCATACTGCTTGACAATCGCTTCATACTCCATGTCAACGAGCTTGGCCGGAACGTCAAACTTGTAAGCCTTGTCCAAAGCATCCAGCAGAGAACGTTTCTGTTTCATCTTGGAAGCGGTTTCATAATCTTGTGCGATTCTCTTCTTGACGGTCTCTTTGAGCTTGTCAAGGTTTTCTTCGCCCATGGATTTTGCGAATTCGTCATTGATTTCCGCTTTTTTGATTTCTCTGATTTCTTTGATTGTCGTTACAAACAGGGCTTCTTTGCCGGCCAGATCTTTGGCATGGTAGTTTTCCGGGAAAGTTGCTTTTACTTCTACGACTTCGCCGGCTTTCTTGCCGATAAGCTGGTCTTCATAACCCGGAATAAAGGAGTTGGAACCGATTTCCAGCGGATAAGCTTCGCCTTTGCCGCCCGGAAATTCTACGCCGTCAATGGAACCGACAAAATCGATAACCGCAATATCGCCTTTGGCCGTAACGCGGTCTTCTTCAACCTTAATCGTGTCGCGGCGGCTCTCAGCCATATAGTTCAGCGCTTTTTCAACTTCCTCGTCGGGAACTTCTGCTACCGGCTTTTCGATTTTGATTGCGGAGAAATCCTTTAGTTCAATCGTCGGCATAATGTCCATGGATACCTTGAATTCAACGTCTTTACCTTCTTCAAACTTCTTCAGGTCGACATCCGGCGTGAATACCGGGCGCAATTCCTTTTCTTTCAGGACTTCGTTGACGCCGTTGCGGACAACTTCATCCAGCGCATCGCTCATTGCGTTGCCCTGGTATTTTTTCTTAACCATCGCAAACGGAACCTTTCCCGCTCTGAAACCGGCCATGCTGACCGTCTTGGCAATCTCGTGAAGTTTCTTGTCAACTTCCGCGGTGAAATCCGCAGCGCTGACGGTAACGTTATATTCGCGGCTCAAGCCTTCTGATTTTACTTCTTTAATCTTCATTATATTTATCTCTTCCAAAAAGCCCATTTCGGCAGTACCCGAAATGGTGCGGACGGAGAGACTCGAACTCTCACAGCAAAGCCACCAGATCCTAAGTCTGGCGTGTCTACCAATTTCACCACGCCCGCGGATTACAACAACAAATTTGCCCCGAGTATATACAACATTTTTATATAATCAAGCAAAAAAATTATAAAATCACGCCCTTTTCAAAACGAAAGCCCTTCAGCAGTTCGGCCGTTTCCATCGGCTGTTTGCCTTCCCGTTGCAGCCTTTCGATACAAAGTGCCTTGCCTTCGCATCCGGCTATCGTCAGAGCCTTTTCGCCTTCAATAATTTCTCCCGGTGCGCCCTGTCCGTCGCATATCTGAGCCCGGTAAACCTTAAAACGTTCGCCTTTGTAGGTAAAATATGTCGCAGGGTAGGGGGAAAACGCTCTGATTTTGTCAGCCAGCGCATTCGTGTTTCCGGCAAAATCCAGTCGGCATTCGGCTTTGTCCAGCTTTTCCGCATAAGTTACCAGACTTTCGTCCTGCTTTGTCGGAACAATATTGTCCAGCTGCCGCAAGGTCCTGACCAGCAAATCAGCCCCGACCGCAGACAATTCGTCATGCAAATTGCCTCCCGTCATTTCGGGTGTAATAACAACCTCTTCCTGGCTGAGAATGTCGCCGGCATCAAGCGCCGCCGCCATTTGCATGATGGAAATGCCGCTTTTCTTGTCTCCGGCTTCAATTGCCCGCTGTATCGGTGCCGCCCCGCGCCAGCGCGGCAACAGGGAAGCATGGACGTTAATACATCCTTTGGGAAAAATGTCCAGAACAGTCTGCGGCAAAATTAAACCATACGCGGTGACAATCGCCATATCCGCCCCCAGTGCTTTCAGGCTCAGCTGCTCGTCTTCGTTTCTGAGAGACTTCGGCGTCCTGACTTCAAGGCCTTTTGCTTCTGCTAAAAGGTGTACCGGCGTCTTATTGACCTTCTTGCCGCGACCGCTTTCTTTCGGCGCCCGGGTATAAACAGCGACGATGTTATGCTCTTTCGCCAGTGCTTCCAAAACCGGAACGGCAAAATCCGGCGTTCCCATAAATACAATTTTCATTATTCGGAAAATCCTGCGCGTTTATAGTCAATTTTAATATCCATGCCTTCCGCGTAAGCATTCAATGCGCTTTGAGCCATATCCGAGCCCATTGAAACCGCCGCCCGGGTTTTTACTTCCGCCAGAGCATTTTTGTCCAGCTCGTCGGCATAATTGACCGTTTCATACGGGGTAACGATGACAAAGTTGTTTCCCGGGTGTTCATAAAGTTTGACCGCGCCGTCTTCTGTTACGAACAGGTCGTTTATTTCCTGTGCGCTCAAACCGGCAAATGTTTCATTGCGATTGATTGGTTCGGAACGGAAAACTTCCAAATTCCGTGCTTTCGCCGCATCGGCGAGCTGTTCGCCGTTTTCGGCATCGGCAATGATGTTGTCGGCAGTTTCCTTAGCCAGCGCATCTTTTTCCTGAACCTCCCACATTGCCGTGATTTTGTCTTTGACTTCATCAATCTCGGGCAGATGGGCATCTTTGACTGCGGTAACCCTGATAGCGGCAATACCGTCGTCAAATTCCTCGGCCGAGCTTATCTCGTTCAGCCCGTACGAAAAGACCAGTTCGTTAAAATCAAGCGAAGTTGTCAGAGATTTAAGCTGTGCCGGGGCGTTTTCAACCGGAGCCGTTTCGCTGATACCGGAAATCCGTACCGGTTCAATACCGAACATTTTTCCGGTTTCTGCCAAATCTTTGCCGCCGTTGACGGCATCGTCAATTTCAGCTCTGGCATCACGCAGGGCATCATACAGATTGTCATTGTTCAAAATCTCTTCAATCTGCGGCTTAACTTCTTCAAACGTCATTTTTTTTGCCGGAACAATCTGTTTGACGCTGACAACCTGCCATGTGTCGGCAACCTGCAACAGGCGGGGCTCGTTCAACGGCATTTCAAAAGTGTCGTACGCCAAATCTTCCGCCAGTTCATCCTGAGCAACCAGCCCCAATGTCGGCTCGTCAGCATTTTCCGCCTGCATATCTTTCGCCGCGGCAGCAAAATCTTTGCCGCCTTTTACTTCGTTCAGTGCCTTTTCTGCCTGCGCCTTGTCGGTAAAGACCATCTGCAATACTTCTCTTTTCTCCGGCAGGTCAAATTCCTTCTCGTGCTGCTTGTAATAATCCGCAACCATCTCGTCGCTTGCGGCATATTTCTTCAAAACCGTTTCATTGGGAACAAAAAGAACCTCTGCTTCCCTTGTCTCCGGAATCATAAAATTTTCCGAAAAGTCTTCAAAATACTGTTTGACTTCGTCGTCGCTGATTTTGCGTTCAATTCGAACGTCGGCCGGCGATACCGTAACATATTTAAAGGACTTGCGCTGATTGTCCATTTTGTGGATGGCTCTGCTGAGAGCTTCGGGAACACCAAAACCTTCTACCAGATCGGTAACCAGCATTTTACGTGCCATAAGGCGCTTAACCATGGCTACATATTCGTCTTCGCTCAGGCCGGCGGAAGACAGGTAGCGTTTGAATATCTCAGGGTTAAACTGCCCGTTGGCCGGATTTATAAATTCCGGCTGGCTGAAAATAATCTGCTGAACATAGGCTTTAGGGAAATAAATATCGTTTTCGGCCATGGTCTGGTCAAGAACGCTCTCGTCGACAATCTGTCTCAATACGCCTTCGGTAATGGCGTTGCGCATATCGTCGGTCAGTTCAAAATCGTCGCTGGTCAGATTTTTTAGTGCATTCAGCTCTTTTTGTAATCTGTAGGAAAATTCGCTTTGCGTCGTTTTTTTGCCGTCAACATCGACCACGGTCTGGTTCTGGCTGGCACTGTCAATATAGCCCGTAACGCCGAAAAGCGAAACAAAACTGACGGCTACCGCTGCGGAAATAATTTTGAAAACCCAACTTTCATGTGCTTTAGCTAATTTACTTATCATTTTTTTCCATCCCAAAAATAACCTGATTGTTGCCCATTATAAAAGCCAAAAAAATTTATGCAATTGCAAATATAAATATGTTCAACGTTTTTTTTTACAAAGCGGGAAAGCATTCGCCTTGTTTTGAACCGGCGCTTTTTCATCCGGTCTTTTCCTCTATCCGGTCTTTTCTTTCATTCAGCCTTTTTCTTCATCCGGCGGTTTCCTCCGGGCGGGGGAATTTTTCTGTAAACAACTTTTTTTTTAGCTGGAAAATAAAAAAGCCTGTGCTAAAAAAGAACAAGTTATAATTTATGGAATGAGGATTAAGAACATGGTGAGAAAAACTTTAATTGCCGGCAACTGGAAAATGAACTGTCTTTTGGAAGACGGCGTTGCTTTGGCCAAAGGCGTCGCCCAGGAAGCCAAAAAGGCTGCCCGCAAAGATTGCGAATTCCTGATTTGTCCTCCGTTTACCCTGTTGGCTTCGGCAAAGAAGGCAATTAAAGGGTCCCGGGTTATGCTTGGGGCGCAGGACTGCCATTTTGCGGCGTCTGGAGCGCATACCGGCGACATCAGCCCGGTTATGCTCAAGGACCTCGGATGCCAGTATGTGATTGTCGGGCACTCCGAACGCCGTACCGACCACTATGAAAGCGATGAACTGGTCAGAAAAAAAGCCGAGGCGGCGATTAATGCCGGGCTGAAAGTTATTATCTGTATCGGCGAAACCGAGGCGGAGCGTGATGCTGGTCATGCCATAGATGTCTGCACGTCGCAGATTAACGGTTCCGTTCCGGACGTTTCCACGGCGCAGAATACGGTAATTGCCTATGAGCCGGTTTGGGCGATAGGGACGGGACGTACGCCGACAACCGATGATGTTGAAGAAGTCCATGCCGCAATCCGCAAGGCGGTAAGCAAGAAGCTCGGCCGCGCCAATGCCAACAAAATGCGCATTTTGTACGGCGGCAGCATGAAACCGGCAAATGCCAAAGCGCTTTTGGCTCTTCCAGATGTCGATGGCGGTTTGATTGGCGGAGCCAGCCTCAAGGTGGCGGACTTTATGGCTATTGCCGAAGCAAGCAAACAATAATCAATAAAGGAAATAAAAATGGGATCTGTATTGTTAGTCATTCATTTAATGGTAGCCATCCTGCTGGTTGTGCTGATTTTGATGCAGCGCAATTCCGGCAATGCCCTGAGCGGGCTGGGCGGGGGCAACGGAGCGGACAGCTTTTTGTCTGCACGCGGCAAAGGAAACCTGCTGACCCGTACCACGGCAGTTCTGGCAACCGTATTTTTTATTACTTCGATTTTGCTTTCGCTGTATTATAAAGGCGAAACCAGAAAGCCGGAGTCAATTACCGACGTTGCGCCTCTGGTGCAGACCGAACCGGCGGTTCCGAGCGTTCCTGATGCAGCGGCGCAAAATCAGAGCACAGCTCCGGCAGCCTCTGATACAGCTCAAAATCCGGCACCGGCGCCTGCTTCGGCGGCAGCACCTGAAACTCCGTCCGTTCCGGCAGCGGAATAGCGATATGTCGTCAATAAGGACTGAAAATAAAGGCACCTTTTCAGGGAGGTGCCTTTTTCACTGCAAAATTTAACCAAAAAGGATAGAAAAATGTCTGAATTAAACCCGAAAACCAAATTTATTTTTATCACCGGCGGCGTTGTTTCTTCACTGGGAAAAGGTTTGGCCTCCGCCTCTCTTGCCTCAATTTTGCAATGCCGGGGCTTTAAAGTGCGGTTGAGAAAGCTTGACCCATATCTGAACGTCGACCCAGGTACGATGAGCCCGTTTCAGCACGGTGAAGTTTTCGTAACCGATGACGGAACCGAGGCCGATCTTGACCTGGGGCACTATGAGCGGTTTTCGGGCGTTGCAGCTAAGAAAAGCGATAGCACGACCACCGGTAAAATCTATCAGCGCGTTATAGATAAGGAGCGCCACGGGGATTATCTCGGATCTACCATTCAGGTCATTCCCCATGTAACCAATGAGATTAAAAATTTTATCGTCAGTGATTTGGAAGATGAAGACTTTGTACTGTGCGAAATCGGCGGTACGGTGGGCGATATTGAAGGGCAGCCTTATCTTGAAGCCATCCGCCAGCTGGCGTACGACCTCGGCCGTAATCGTACAATGTTTTTGCATCTGACGCTTTTGCCGTATATTCCGACTGCCGGCGAGCTGAAAACCAAACCGACGCAGCATTCGGTCAAGCAGCTGCAGGAATATGGTATTCAGCCGGATATGCTTTTGTGCCGTTCCCAGATGCCAATCCCGGAAAACGAACGCAAAAAGATTGCGCTGTTTTGCAATATTCGTGAGGAAAACGTTATCCCGGCACTGGACGTCAGCAACATTTATCAGGTGCCGCTGGCTTATTCCAAAGAGGGTATGGATAAAGCCGTATGCCGCTATTTCAATCTGCCGTGCCCCGATGCCGATTTGAGCCGGTGGGAAAAAATCGTTGAAACGCTCAAGGCGCCCGAGGGAGAAGTTAAAATTGCTGTGGTCGGCAAATATGTCAAATTGCTTGAGGCATACAAGTCCTTGGGCGAAGCTCTGACGCACGGCGGCATTGCCAACAAATACAAAGTGCGGATTAAATGGATTGATGCCGAAGACTTGGAACGTGAAGAGCCCTCAGCCCTGCTTTCCGACGTCAGCGGAATTTTGGTCCCCGGCGGGTTTGGTCTGCGCGGGACGGCCGGGAAAATTGCCGCCGTCAAATATGCGCGTGAACATAATATTCCGTTTTTGGGAATTTGTTTTGGAATGCAGATGGCCGTTATTGAAACTATGCGCAATATTCTCGGCGTCAAAAACGCCAATACGACCGAACTGGATGAAAACTGCGAAGCTGTTGTCGGCCTGATGACGGAATGGGATAAAGACGGAGCGAAACAGATACGTCATAAAGACGGAGATTTGGGCGGAACCATGCGTCTGGGCGCGTATGAAGCCGTTTTGAAACCCGGTTCCAAAGCGGCGGCAGTTTATGGCACGGAACACATCTCCGAACGTCATCGTCACCGTTATGAAGTCAATATTAAGTATAAAGAGCAACTGGAGCGGGCCGGTATGGTTATCTCCGGAACTTCGCCGGACGGTAAACTTCCGGAAATTGTCGAGCGCCCGGATCATCCGTGGTTTGTTGCCGTACAGTTTCACCCCGAGCTGAAGTCAAAGCCTTTTGCGCCGCATCCGCTGTTCGTGGAATTCGTCCGCGCCGCAATCAGGCAGAGCCGGCTGGTTTGAATGTATTGGGAACTGGTTTGCCAGGGGAAATAAAACAAACTTGAGCAGTAAAATTATTATTAGGATACAGCAAAGCCGCGACAGAAAATGTCGCGGCTTCGTTAAAATTGCCCTGTTCTCAAAGATTAAGCATGTTTCAGTGCGATATCAAGAATATCTTTGGCGTTTCGGGCCTTTTTGATGCAGGTATTGTCAATGCCCTGCCATAAAAACAAATGATGTTTGTTTTCAAGCCAAATCGGGCAGGTAACAATACCGATACTCTCAAACAAATGCCGGGGATTATCGTCAACAAAGAAAACTTCGTCATACCCGGAAGCCACTTGGCGTAAAGCTTCTTCCTTTGTTTGCTTCATTCCGACACAAATAATCTTTTCAAAACAATCGGCGTAATGCTCTTTAATGTTTTGGCGGCGTTGTTCTATATACGCAGGATCGGCAGAGCTGACTATTGCTAAATCAAAACAATGGTTGGACAAGCTAAAGACCAATTCGGGCATTCCTTTTACCGGGAGCAGGTTTTTGAAAGTTTGCGATTGGCTGAAATACTCGCCAAATTCCAGATAAGGCTGGGGATTGTGAAGGAAATCATCAATAATATCGTCCCAGTCTTTATCACTTAATGACATGTTATAATAACAGGCAAATACAGATCTCATAGCCGGCCACAAATCTAACAGAACGCCGTCAACATCAAAAATAAATAATCGTTTCATACATAAATATTATAAAAATGACACAATAAATATTAAATTTGTCCAAAATTATATAAAATGTAGAAGGAATGTCAAGAATATTTTGTCGCCATTAAAAATAGGTTCTTTAAAATAAGGGTTGAAAAAAGCAATTTTATTGCTTACAATTCTCCTTAGTTTATTTTAAGAAAGGGAGAAAATTTTATGGAAGAGAAAAATAATACGAAACAGTGGGTAGTCGCCGCTATAATTTTGGTGGTTGCCGTCTTGCTGTTTATGCTGGCGTTCTCCGGCAAAAAGGAACCGGCTCCGACAGTAACGGCGCCTGAAACGAAGGCGGAGGCGACAGCGCCGGCGGCAGAACAGGATAAGCCCTCTGCTGTTGAAAAGGCGGCCGAACAGCAGAAACAGCCGGAAGAAAAGCAGAAGCCTGCGAAAGAAAGCCAGGCTGTATCCGAAGAAGCTTCTGGTGCCGTTGCCGCAGCAGCCGGGAGCGAAACGCCGAAACCTCAGAAAAAAGCGATAAAAGTTGAACCGCAGAATGTGGTGCTGACCTTCACGGCGACTTCGGAAAAAGACTTTAATTACGAAGTGTTTTATACTGTAGAGCGCGAAGTCTGGTTTGATGCCGGGCATATGGTCGAATATCCGGGAAAAGCGGGAACCCACAGATACAGCATAGTTATTCCGTCAGATGAAGTGTACCGCATTCGTTTGGATTTTGCATCCAATCCGGGAACCGTAACCGTCAAAGATATTTATCTGATGGGGGCGCAGCGGGCTGACCTGAATCAGTTTGGCGAATATGAACTGAATCAGATTGACAAGGCTGTTGTCAATGAAGACGGAAGCTTCACCATAATTTCGGCTCAGGATGATCCGTATATGGCATACCGTTCCCCTCTGTTGCCGGAATAGGCAGCGCGGCGGTCTGCCTTCCGGCAGACAGTATGTCGCAAAAGTTGCTGAAATTCAAAAACCGCTTGCCAACAAGCGGTTTTTTGTTGCAAATAATCAGCCGCCGCATTGCATTTGGGAAATGGCTTACTCATAATGCCGATACCTTTGTGCCGCAGCACATATTGCGTCAGCTATGGTTTTATCAGTTCCTGCAATGCCGGGTTGCGGCTTAAATCGCCGAGAACCGCAGCCGCATCGCCGTCCTCTCCGCCAGTATTGAAAATATCCTTTTCCGTTTCGGCAAAGCTCATATATCGGGCGTATGATTGTACAGATGCGACCGAGTCAAAAACCGGAGCATCCGCGCGGGCAAAAATATCGCCCTCAATTTCTTCGATTTTGATTGGCTGTATATTTTCCCCCGGTTCGTTGACGGCTTGCGGAATATCAATCGGAAAATCATTGTTGCGGTATTCCTGATGGTTAAAGCCGCGTTCATGCTCTTCTTCATGCTGCAATAGCTGTTTTTCGCTGTCATTTTCGGCAAAAAACGCCGCCGCTCTGGTATCAAGTTTTATTTCATCTTGGATGTAAACCGATACGTCGTCAATCTTAACGTCTTGCAGTTCGGCCAGCTCATGCCCGTCTTTTGACACGATGATTTTATATGTGCCGTATGGTATGGAATCCAAAATGAAAAATCCGTCCACATCGGCAAACGTCATCCCTTGTTCCTTACCGGCGTAATCAAACGCTGTAACCTGATAGCCGAACATACGGATGTTGTCGTCATTGGCAAGTTTGCCTTCAACCGCACCGCGATGGATGAACGGAATGGCGACGGTTCGTACGGTACCCGGCCGCAGCACCAGCTTTTTCTCTTCGTTTTTAGGCTGCAGGGCAATATCCAGCAGCGTTTCCGTGTCAACATTCAAAATTGTTTTCTCGTATGTCTGCAGGTCGGTTAAGACCGCCACGCCGTTTTCGTCGGTATAGACTTCTTTTTCCAGCCCGTTGGCATTCAGCCCGATTCCCTCAAGAGGATTGCCGCTTTCGTCAGCAAGTTTGACATACATCGTGCCCGTATCGCTGAGCTTGGAATTTGCCGAGGTGATAATGCCCATTCTGTCCGGCGTCTTGGCAAAGCTGATGTTATAAGTCAGATATGAACTGATGTTGAAATCGCGGTCAACTTCGAGCGTCGCCGTCAATCCGCCGAACGGGAAGACCTGTCCGCCGGAAAATGAGAAATAATCCATGTCTTCAATCAGGTTGCGCGTATATTTTCCGGAAAGATATGTATTGCGTCCGGTGCGCCAGTCCAGCCGGGTAGAAAATTCCGTGAACCGGCTTTCCGGCGACGTTTCGTATGTCAGCCATGTCTCGGAAGAAAAATTTCCCCACCATTTGTAGGCGCCGCCGCGTACCGTATTATACGGTTTTTCCGAATGGGCATAATCGTAGTAATTGTCCTCAAGGGTAAGGTTCAGTCCGTTTATCAGCTGTTTGGACAATCGCGCCGTCATGTTGTTAAACGATGTCTGGTCGCTCTCAAGCGTTCCCTGCCGCCAGCTCAGATAATACGGTACCCGCCAGGGCAGCATGCCCGACAGTCTGGCTTCAAACTGTTCGTCAAGATATTCGTCGCCGTAGAACGAAACCGGCGAGTGGATATTGTTGAACTTGTCATAACCGGCATAAACCGTTCCGATATAAACGTCGCCCTGCCATTCCGCGTGGTGTCCGAATTCCTGCGTATCCAGGTTTTGCTCCAGATTATATTGGATAGAACTTCCCTTAATCGCATACTGGGCGCCAGCCATGCCGAAATGCTGCGTCTCAATGCCCGTATCTGCATCCGGCGTCTGCGTAAAACCGCCCATTAAAGTCAGGTTGTCGGTCGCGCCGTAATAACCGGTAAGGTCAATAATAGGCGTGTCTTTGCCTTCGTATTCAAATGGCTCGTTGTCTTCTATCAGATAGCGGTACGGTTGGTATGCCGCCGCCGTATAGCCGAACTCGCCTTTTTTGACCGGGCTGGTACCGGAATAGTAGCGTTCATACTCGGTGCGTGTTTCGCCGTACGGGCCGTAAAAGACCAGCTTAAACGTATTCAGGCCATACGAAACCGGCATATTCGGAAAGTTGTACTGTCCGTTGACGCCGTTTTGCCTGTAACCGACCAGCTGTTCGTTCCAGTACAGCTCAACCTGCCACCCGTCGAGCAGCGGGCCGGTAATGTCAATCGTCTTGTTGGCGGACATCACCAGATTCTTAAAGCTGCTGACTGCCGCGCCGCGTCCGTAGCTGGCATCGGCAAAGTAAGAAGAACTGAGCCCGCTGATATCGCCGGCTTTCAGAGTCTTAAGGTTAAACTTATTTTCGGGTTCGTCCAGAAACGTCCTGCTGCCGGAAATTCTGACCCTCGGGTTGCGGTCGGAATATGAGTCGCCGTAAATATAGGTGTTGACGTCCAGCCCGCCGGCAATCATTGCCAGATTAACCGAATATGCGTCGCTGTTAAAACTCTTTCCCGTATCATTGGAACGTCCCCAGCCTTTGCCCAGCGTAATGTCCACCACCGGTTCGCCAAACCAGCGGTTGTCAAATTCGTAGTTGCTGAAACTGTCCTGTTGGAAATTATAAGAACCCTTGCCGCGTTTTTTCTCGGCTTTCAGCTTTGCCGTTGTGGGAAAGTCCTTTTCCCGGTCGAGCGTCATCTGCATATTGAGTTTATCGATTTTAATCTGCATCTTGAGCAGGCGTATATAAAAGTCTGCGGCAAAAAAGACCGTCCCGTCAATAACTGTCATTTCGTCGGCCGCAAAGGAAGAAATGCTTCCGTATGCCGTTACCGTTCGCTGCGCCATATCAATTATAATGGTAGCGTCTTCGTCGTCAGCCATCTGTGCCGTAATCATGTTGCCGTCGATTTTGTATTTCAGGCCAAGGTACGCCGACATCTGCGGCAAAGAAATGTATTCCTTGCCGTTTTTGACATAAACGTAAGCATAGTCGCTCAGGTTAAACCCTTGAACCACCGGTTCCAAAATCAGCGGTTCATCGCCGTAGTCCGTCAAGTCTTCGGCTCGGGCGGCACTGCCGTTTAGGAAGAGGGCGGCCGCCAACAGCCAAGCCGGGCTAAAGCTGCAGCGCCTGCCTGAATATTTCTTCTTTCGTCTTAGCATCTTCCAGTTTCAAAATTGCGTTATGGATGTTTGCATTCTTGTCCAGAGGCAGGTTAACGTTAAGCGTATCGGTTGACATATATATCTTGACGCCGTTCATCCGGCCGATATCCTTGTCTTTGCCGTCGGCAACGGCAATATTAAAGCGCGACGACTTGTTGCCCAAGCGTTTGAAAACCAGTTCGAGTTTTCCGTCCGGCAGCAGCTTGTAGCTTGAAAGTTCGGTTTTGCTGTAAAGATTGTCGCCTTTGGTAATTGTAACCGGCAGTGTAATTGCAAACAACGCCTTAAGTTGCATGGAAAGGGTGTTCGACTTTGCGCCTGGCTTGGCCTTCGGCTTCGGGGCGCCGAGCATAACCTCGCTGATTTTAAGGTGTGAAACGAATTCGCCGTCCGGAGCCTGCGCCAGGCTTTTGCGGGCGATATTGATTGTCTGCACTTCATTCGGTTTTAGCGTAAACTGCCGCGGCGACCAGCTGAGATATTTGTCGGCATAAAAGCCTTTTTTGTCTGTGGTTTCTTTCAGCGCGCCGTTTTCGTCCTGTATGAAGTTGACGAAGCTGACCCGGTAAGTCTGCGTTTCGCTGGACGTATTGATAATCCGTACGCTTTGCACGCGTTTGCTCGAGGCGGCATCAAAGTCGATGCTGTACGGAAAAACGGAAATGTTGGCGTCTGCCGTTCCCGCTGCCGTACAGAGCAGCAGCACCGTGGCACACAGCAGCATCGTGGCATACCGCAGCTTTCCTGCTGTTGCCGATAAATGGTTCAAGAAAATATGCGTATTCATTATATAAAGACCTCTCTTGTTAATAAGAAACCGTAACCGTGTAAGTTCCGCTGTAATCGCCTTCCGGCGCATTTGCAGGTACGTTTAATGTTGCGCCGATGTGCATGTCTGCCATATCTGACGCTAATGTAAATTGTGTTCCCGTACTGGCCGTGAAGTTGTTGACGCTAAGGGAATTTCCGCCGCTGTAAATGAAAACCTCGCTTGGCAGCGATACATAAACGGTTCTCCCCGCCGTGCCGTCAATCGTAAAAATTCCCTGCGAAACGTCCACGTTGTTCATCAGGTAAATCCCGCCCGTTGCCGACCTTTGCCCATTGTAAGATAATGTAACGGTTCCGTCAGAGGAAGGGGACATCATTGCTCCGAAATTTATGTCTTGCTTTGCCGAAATGCCGAGTTTTTCAGCAATCGTAACGGAAAAGGTAAGTTGGACGTCATTGGGGGCACACATATATGTGCTTGCAGAAACAGTCATCGTACCGGTATAAGTTCCTGCTTTACAATAACCGTCAATAGTCAGTTCTGCTCCGACATTGATATCCTGCGAACGGTTGCCCAATACACCCAATGGCGCAAGCCAGAAACTGCTCGGATTAAACTGAAGATTATTTAAGGAAAATTCGCAATTCTCGCCGCTTTGTCCGCCGGATATGCCGTTAGGCATCTGGAGTTCATGCGTTACGCCGCAGTTTACATCATACCGGATAATTCCCTGTCGGGCAGAACCCGAACCGCTGCCGCCGTCCCATGTAACGACGCCGTCGGTTCCCAGTCTGGCAACGGTTCTTTCTGCCGTCTGGATAACAGTTCCGAAGTCAGCAGTTTGCGTTACGCTGGCAGAATCTGCATACGTATTTTCGGCTGCAAATATTAAAAAGAAAAGAATTGCCCGATAAAATTTCATATATACCTGCGTATAAAAAACGACCCTTTTTTATACGCAATTTGGCGAGATGTCCGATTGGGCAGAATATTGAAATAAGTCTTTATAAATGTTGATAAATTGAGATAGTCTCTTGCCTAAGAAATATTCATTGCTATTGTTGATTTAAAGGGGTCGTTTAAATTCTACAACGAAAGTATATAATTTAAATAAATCAAAATAATAAGTTATCTGTTTTTTTATACAGCTTTGTTCTAGTAGCTTACGGTTACCTGATAAGTTCCGGTATAGTCGCCTTCATCTTGTCCCTGATTAACCGTCAAATCCGCTCCGACTTTGATTTGCCCGCTGGTTCCGTTCAAAGTCAGATTGCTGGCCGGCTCGGTAACAAAATTGTCAACTGTCATCGAATCTCCTGTACCAGTTAATTCAACGGAATCCGATACTTGGATTGTCATACTTTGATTTTCGGCTCCTGTTACATTAAACAATCCGGCTTCGCCTTTATTGGTGCTGACCAATATACCATTATCACCGCCATCAACACTGCGTGAACCGTCCGTCGCCGAGATTTTTACTTTCTTTGTACCACTGGTCGGAGCCAGAATGGTGCCGAAATCCAATGCCTGAGCTTCCGTAACGGTTACCGGTGCAACAATCTTCGCACTGATATTTCCTTGGCCGGTAGCTTCGGCAGCCCAAACTTCCGCACAACCTAATGTCAGCACGGAAACTGCTGCCAGTAAATAAATCTTTTTCATATTTCTATCCCCTTAAAAATAGCAATAAATTTTATCAACGTCTCAACTTTAAGGTATAAAAAATTAATTTTGAGTTTAAAACCGTCTGCCCATTGTTAAAAAACAACACCAAATTTGTAATTTGCCTTTTCTTTAATACAAGTCAGTTCCTTTCTTTTTCTAAATAAAAATTGCCCGGCCTTATTGAAAGCTGCCACAGTATTTTGCTCCGGACAAAACATATTTGAGATGCTGTCCCGGATGATAAAAAATTGGCTGATAAAAAGTTAATTGATAAAAGGTTAATCGCTAAAAAAAAGCTAATAAGATGTTTGCAGAATATAAACGCCGTTTCTGCTTCCGCCTTGCGTTTCTTTGTCTTTGATGTTCAGTGTTGCTCCGACGTCAACTCTCGCTTCGCCGTTCTGCCTGTCCAGCGCGACGATATTTCCCTTTCCGGCGTCTGTCGTAAATGAATGGATATCAATGCTTTTGTCTTCATTGTTGTAAATGCGCGCATCGGGAATATCCACCGTAACCGCCTGAGCTTTTGGGCCTTTCAGTTTGACAGAACCGGCTGAATAGGAACTGGTTGCCAGTCCGGGGCCGGTTGTCGTACGGTTGCCGTCCTCGTCAACGGTAACTTTTCCCTGATTGTTTTTAACCATCATCCCGAACGTTAAATCATTTGCGGATTCGGCTGATACCGGTGCGACAATCGTTGCACTGACCCGCCCGGTTGCCGTCGTTTCAATCTTGTTGCTCGGCCGCCGCTCCAGCTTTTGTGCGGCTTCTGCACTTCCCGTAATTGCCGCGCAAACCGCGCAAAATATCAGTCCGGTTTGCCAAATTCTCGCTTTGCGGCAGCTCTTTTTCATAAAACTTTCCGTCCTTTCTGTATGCGCTATTCGGCACTGGCCGTCTCATATTGCGGCTGCTTGACTGTTGTTTTTATCCGGGTAATCCGCATATTGTCGACCTGCATAACTTCATATACGCAATAATCGTCTTCGGTTTTGTCTCCGGCAACCGGTTCGCGCCCGAGCAGATTAAAGACATAGCCGCCCATGGTGCTCTCTTCATGCTCGTTATCGTCGTAAGGGAGCCCCAGACAGTCATAGGCGTCTTCAACCAGATACAACCCGTCAAATTCGCAGACTGTATCATTGATTTTCTTGACTGGTTCCTCGGTGATGTCATCGTGTTCGTCCCGGATGTCTCCGACCAGTTCTTCCAGAATATCTTCCATCGACAGCAGACCGGCTGTCCCACCGTATTCGTCAACCACAACCGCCAGATGAATGCGTTTTTTCATCATCTCGTGCAGAATTTCCGAAATGGACTTGTTTTCCGGAACAAACAGGATGTTGCGTACGATTTTGCTTAAAATGTCTTTATGCGGCGAATTTTTGCATTCCAGCAAATCGCGGATGTGTATCATGCCGATAATCTGATCCTTATCGCCGTTGCAGAGCGGAAAACGCGTGTGCTTATGCTGCTTGACGAACTCCATGACTTCGTTGTAGCTGCTGTTTTGATAAATACATTTCATTTCCTGCCGAGGAATCATAATCTCATGCGCGGAAATTTCCGAAAAGCAAATAGCGTTCTGAATAATTTCGCTTTCCGTATCGTCAATGACTCCGCCCTTTTGCGAGGCGTCAATAATCAGTTTGATTTCCTCTTCGGAATGCGCGTCTTCGTTTTCGTCCGCCTGTTTGACGCCCATCAGTTTCAAAATCCACATCGTAACGTGGTCAAATACCCAGATAAACGGAGCAAAAATCTTATTAAACGTATACAGCGGCGGCGCAATAATCAGCGCATAGCGTTCAGTATCCTGTATGGCCATGGACTTCGGCACCAGTTCGCCGAAAACAACGTGCAGCAGCGTGATAAAGGTAAAGGCAATACCAAAACTCAAAGAATGGAGCAGGATTTTGTTGTCGGCAAAAAAGCCTGAGAAAAGGTCTTCCAAAAGCCTGGAAACGGCAGGTTCGCCAAGCCAGCCCAAACCGAGGGAAGCGAGTGTAATGCCGAGCTGGATGGCGCTCAGGTAAGTATTCATGTGTTCATTGATTTTCAGGGCGATTTTAGCGCGCTTGCTCCCCGCATGCGCCAGTTCCTCAAGCTTGGTGCGGCGGATTTTTACGATTGCGAATTCTGAAACAACGAAAAAAGCATTGCAAAAAACTAATACTAAAACTAAAAATAAATTAAAAACATACCCGTATACAGGACTCATGGTTATTATTTTTGAACTACCTCAATACATTAAACATATCCCTTATTCTATAATATGTATTTCGGGGTTGTCAACAATTCTTTTCCGTTGGCTGCAATTTTTTTATGCTTTATCAAATATATCCGAAATTATCTTCAGGAAGGTTCAAAACCGGTGCCTGAAATCAGAGGAAGCGGCTTTGTTTCGGCATTTTCAGTTTTGAACAGTCAATTCCCTCAAGTTCAAGCAGTTTGACCTTGTATGCCAGACCTCCGCCGTATCCGGTCAGGCTGCCGCTGCCGCCGATGACGCGGTGGCAGGGAATAATGATGCCGACGGGATTGGCTCCGACCGCTCCGCCGACTGCTTGCGCCGACATTTTGCCGCATCCCCTGCTGCGGGCAATTGTATCAGCGATTTTACCGTATGTCGTCAGAGTTCCGTATGGAATATCCTGCAAAAGGCGCCAGACCGTCCGTTGGAAATCCGAACCGTATAATTTAAGCGGCGGCAGAAAATCCGGGATATTGCCGCCGAAATAAATGTCCAGCCATTTCGCCGCCTGTTGCAGGCAGGGCAGGGACGAGCCGTCGGTTTCGCTTTCCCCTTTCGGGCAAAGCCCTTTGTTGTCAGCCCGACCCTGCCAGAATTCTGTTCTCGCGTTGGTCAGGAATTCTCCGTCGCTTGTCAGGCGGATATTTCCGAACGGTGATGCATAATTGAATATATATATCATAATTCCGGCCTTAGACGTTTAAATTGCTCTTTTTTATTATAAAATGAAATTTATAAATGCCAAGCATAAAATATATGTTTGGAAAAGTAAATAAATATCCGGAGCAAAAATTACATTCCGCAGCGCAAAATACGCTATCCGCAACAAAAAATACTTGACTTAGAGCAAACTCTAAATGTTACACTTGAAACAGAATCGCATTTAACCGAGAGAAATAGGGAGACAATCAATGTCAAATGAAAACTTAAACGAGAAAATTTTTTATTACCGCTTTAATAAACTCAATGCCTGGCTTATCTTAAACCTCGCATTGACGATAACGCTGGTCTACTGGGGAGTTCGCTGCCCATGCCTGTTGTTTTGGGTGCAAACACAGGTTCTTTTGGGCGTCTGTCTGCTTTCCTGGCTCGCCTGGGGCTGGAAATATGTTTTGAAGCATAAGGCCGTTGTCGTTGATGATGAGGGCATAAAAATTGACTATTGCCAAAAGCTGCCGTGGAAAGATATTGCCCGGACGGAAGAAAAGGATGTCCGCTGCTGTTTTCGCAACTGCCGCGTTTTGACGCTTGTCCCGAAAGACGGCATCAGCTACCGGTACAATTTCCTGCAGAAGCATAACGGAGACTTTACGCCGTTTGCCATCCCTATGTACGGATTGCTGAGTCCCGAAGACGAGAAGGAAATCGCCGAAATCGTAGCCGAAAAGGCAGGAAAAAGGAGATAAAATATGCTGAAAGGGATAATGGGCGTTGCAGTTGCCGTGTTATTTTCGGTTAGTGCCGCGTCTGCTGCTGTAATTGAACAGGGAGGAGAAAATATGTCGCGAACCGAAATCTGCAAACAAAATTACCGCCGGTTGTTTAAAGGCGAGGCTTTAACCGATGCCGGAAACGACCCGGAAATGATGAAAATGTTACAGAAATATATTTTCGGCGAAGTGTTTGCCGTAGGCAGTCTGGATATAAAAACCCGGGAAATGCTGACGGTTGTATCCCTGTCGGCTCAACAAGCATTGCCGCAGCTGAAAGCGCATGCCAATGCGGCGCTGAATGTAGGGGTAACGCCGATTGAGTTGAGGGAAACGGTATATCTGTGTGCGCCGTTTGTCGGTTTTCCGAAAACCCTTAACGCGCTCGGAGTAATCAATGAAGTGTTTGCCGAACGCGGAATTAAGCTTCCTCTGGAAAGTCAGGGGAAAACAGCCGAAGAGGAGAGATTTGCAGCGGGCTCTGCCATACAACAGCCGTTATATGGCAACGAGATAAAAGAAGCGCTGGCCGGGCTTCCCGGAAATATGGGCGAGGATGCCGCGCGTTTTCTGACGGAATTCTGTTTTGGCGATATTTATACCCGCGGCGGTCTTGATGTCAAAACCAGAGAGCTTCTGGCGATAGGGATTCTTGTAACGACGGGAAATATGCAGACACTGCAAAGCCATATAGCCGGCAGTATCAGAGCGGGAAATTCGCCGGAAACCGTTACCGCGGCGATTATCCAGTGTATGCCGTATGTCGGCTTTCCGAATGCGCTGAACGCTTTGAAAGTGCTGAAGGATACATTGAAATAAATATGTATTCCGGCCGCCATTTTTTGCCGGTACAGGATATAATACCGCCTGCATATCGGTCTTGAAAGCCTCAGATATTGCAGGCGGTTTGCTTTTTTCATCAGGTTATAATATGTCCAGCGCCGAAGCCATCTGCCGCCGCTTGAATGCCGAACGCGCTACAAGCCGGCGCACCTGTTCGACTGTTGCCGGGGCAAATCCGGCGGCGCAGGCTTCTTCCGGTGTTTTTTGTTCGTCGGTAAGCAGCCGCAGAACAGCGTCCAGAACCGGATACGGCGGCAGCGAGTTTTCATCTTTCTGTCCTTCTGCCAGTTCTGCTGACGGCGCCCGCGTGATGACTTCTTCCGGCAGGGCCCTGCTTTGGGTATTGCGCCATCTTGCCAGTTCAAACACCGTCGTCTTGTAAAGGTTGCCGATAGGCATCAGCCCGCCGCAGGTATCGCCGTACAGCGTGCAGTACCCGGTCAGCGCTTCCGATTTGTTTCCGCAGGCGAGAACCAGCCCGCCGTTTTGGTTGGAAAACGCCATCAGCAGCTGCCCGCGGATACGAGCCTGCAAGTTCTCCGCCGTAATCCCTTTGACGCTTTCACCGAACGCCCGTTGCAGAAAATCTGTTTCTGCCGTTACCAGCGGTTCAATGTCAAGTTCCTGATAGTCAAGCCCGTTAAGCTTGGCAATCTCACGCGCAATTTTAATGCTTAAATCAGATGTATAGCGCGTTTTCATCATAATCGCCTTAACGTTTTTGCCGCCGAGGGCATCCGCTGCCAGCACAGCAGTCAGTGCCGAGTCTAATCCGCCCGAAAGTCCAAGGATAACCTTGTCAAATCTGTTTGCCGCACAAAAGTCTTTTAAGCCGTTTTGCAAAGTATGCCATGTATGTTTCATTGTCTTATCTCCCCGAATGAACCCTGATTAAATCCTGTTGCAGGGTAAACAGCCCGGCTTCCAATCCTACGCCGTAAAGGTGCGGGTTGGCAAGCCTTTTATATGCGCTGTCCAACATCTTGAGGTTGTCCTTGCCCCGCTGCTGCAAAACGTGCAGGTCAAGTTCCGGCACATTGACGATTTTGCCTTTTTCCACAACCGGATGCAGCAGGAATTTTGCCTGTTCGCCGCGTTGAAAGGTTGCCCGCGCGCCGTTCTGGCTGCCGAGGGCGTATGAGGTTATATTGCGTGTCAACCTGCCGTCGCGGATAAGATCCGTATCTTCAGCCCGACAGATAACATCGCCCTCAAATTTGCCGTTGCGGATAATTCGTAACGTATCGGTCATTCCCGGAATGGTCGTTTTTCCCTCGGCGATTTTGATTTTCGGCTGCCCCATGTACGATTTTGTCTTAAAGACGCCGCCCAGTGCCGGGGTATCGTAGGCGGTAACCAGTTTTGTTCCCGCCGCAAGGATGTCGTAAGGCGCTTTTTGTACCATAATGAGGTTTTCAATCAGATATTCGTCAAGGTCGTTGGAAGCCGCCAGCCTGACGTCCGGCATTTCCGCCTCGCATAATAAGCGCCTGGCCTCATTGCCCCAGTAGGCGAGATCGCCGGAGTCAATGCGTATGCCCATGAGCTTAATTCCGGTTTCCTTTGCTGCCCGGATGGCATTTTTAATTCCCTCGCGCGTATCGTATGTGTCAACGAGCAGCGTCGTATTGTGCGGATTGCCGCGCATAAAGGCCTTAAACGCGTCAACTTCCCGCTCATAGCTCATCACAAAGGAGTGTGCCATCGTTCCCGCCGCCCGGATGCCGTAGTGCTTTGCCGCTGCTTTGTTGGAAGTTCCTGCCGCACCGCCGATGAACGCCGCCCGCGTTTCCGAAAAGCCGCCGAGCTCGTGTCCGCGCCGCACGCCGAATTCCAACAGCGGGCGTTTTTTGCCGTCAAGGTTTGCGGCGTAAGCCATGCGCGACGCTTTGGTTGCAATCAGGCTCTGAGCGTTAAAGATGTTCAAAAGTGCGGCTTCTGCGAGTTCAACCTGCCAGTTCGGCCCAGATACCGAATAGACCGGTTCGTTCGGGAACACCAGTTCGCCTTCCGGTACTGCACGAATGGTTACTTTTAATTCCTGTCCCTCCAGAAATTGCAGAAATTCATCGTTAAATATCCGGCTGCCGTCTTCGTTACGGTCGTTTTTGAGCGATTCTATGTCTTCTTTGCTGAAATGCCACCTTTCCAGCCATTGCATAAATTCGCCGAGGCCGGCCGCCATCAGGTAGCTGCCGCCGAACGGGCATTTGCGGAAAAAGGCTTCCGAAACCTTGTAATCTTCCGCCTTGCCGTCCAAAAACCATGCCTGCGCCATCGTCAGGTGATAAAGGTCGCAAAACAGCGGCGTGCCGGTTTCCAGAATATTGGGTCTGGTTTTCATCGTATATGTATTGTTCATGGCTATTCTCCGAAACTTCTGTTGACTAAATTGCGCTGGATTTTCTTGTCTAAAAGGGCGGCGCGAAAAAACTGCGCCGAGGTGATGCTCTTAAGCTTTCCCTGTTCAATAAACGGCAGGTATTTGTCATCGCGCAGGATTTCTCCCGTCTGCCGCTTAATCCCCTGGCACAAATCTTCAAGAATGACAACGTTCGCGCCGCGTTTTAAAAGGCCGTGCATTGCCTGTAAGACGCAGATGTCGCTTAACACGCCGCAGAGATAGACCTCTTTGTCAGCCCAGTTTGCCGCCAAATCGCGGTAAGCATGGGCTTCGTTCCAGATGTTGGTGGTAGATTTGTACATTTTGGTAACGCCGAGTTTCGGTTTGAACGGTGCCGCCTGTTGCCAGCCCCAGCTTCCGAAAACGCAGTGCAGGGGAAAATTCGCCGCTTCAGACGTTTCGCCGTACGTTTCGGCAAAATGGGTGTCGTAAGTGTCTATAATTTTATCAAAACTTGTCGGAAACAGGCTGTCGGCAAACTTTTGCTGCCGTTCAATCAGTTCGGGGGAGTTGATGCTCAACGCCCCGTGCG
Organism: Acetobacter sp. 46_36; assembly: GCA_001917135.1. Classification (GTDB taxonomy): domain Bacteria; phylum Pseudomonadota; class Alphaproteobacteria; order RF32; family CAG-239; genus CAG-267. The sequence continues at coordinate 414,445 of MNTT01000016.1, read as the reverse complement.
GATGAACAAAATCGTTCTGAAAATCTATCCGCATCAAAATACGGTTATTCATTTTAAATTCCCTTCAGGCTTATTCGGGTTAGGAACCGCCTGTCTTCTATAAGCCCTTCAGAAGACGCAGGCGCTTATGTAAAATGCGGCAGCCGCAAAGGCTGTTTTTCGGCGCGTTATGAACGGGACAAGGCCGTAAAACGGAACAATGCCGTAAATCTGCCCGCCGTCCGCTGGTTTCGTTATATAATCCCTTTCTTTTTGTTAAAATACTCCTCAATCAGGTGGTGGTTTTCCGGCGCGATAAAGTTTTTCCAGCGCGCATCGCCGAACTTTATCATATCCCGTACCATCGTTCCTGTAACGAACGGAAAATCCGGGTCGGTCCTGTCTTCAAGCTCAATGTTTTGAAAACATTCCCGAAACCAGTGCGCGTCGTAGCTGGAACCGGCATAGTACGCATCCGGCCGCGGCAGGTCTGGAAAACTCTCGGCGATAAAATCAAGAACATACTCGCCCCATTCCGCCGGGTTGTTGATGTCAAACAGCCCGATGATTTTCAGCCGTTCGTATTCCGGACGGGAGCGGTAAATGTTTTGAATCATCTTTTTGCGTGTGGTGTAGTTTAGGGGATTGCGCGCCGTACCCTGTTCCTGAATGGAACCGAGGACGATGGTAACGCGTTCGCATTCCTTAAGCATCCGGTCAACCAGCTTTTGATGGCCGATATGGAAAGGCTGCGCCCGCATAATGCTCAAACCGTGTTGGTATTTATATTCAGACATTAAAAAAACTCCTTTACAAGGAGCCGCCAACGAAAATTTAAATAGACTTCGTCTGTCTTAAAATCTCATCAAACCGGCTCAGTTTTTATCCGTTCCCTGCTTATAAGCCCTGCAAGCACCGGGAACAGCTTAAGAATAATACCAAAGGTGCCGAAGTCAAGCGAAAAATGAAAGTGTCTTGCACAAAAAACATTTCAGAATATTTCGTTTGGAGGTCGTATCGGGTTTTAGGGGAAATTTTTAAGACAAATTTAAGTACTGTTACGCTATATAAAATCCGAACTAACGGAACTGGAAACGAATGAACAAGTTTTTACTGCTTTTTGGCAGTGCCATAGGATTTACCGATGCCGCTTTTGCCGGCAGTTTTGAATTTTCCGGCTCGGGAATGGCCGGGGAATATTTCGGCATAATGGAAACGCGCCGCGGCAATAATCTGGACAATATGCCTAGTCGAGCGGTTTTTCGTGCCGACGGCAAATTTGAAGGCGCTTACCGCGCGGTTTCAGGCAGCCGTGTCGGTATTCATGCGGATTATACCGTTGTCGACCGCCAACATGACAAAAATTACCCCGACGGGGACTGGCGTTTTTTCCCGTATTTGTTGGGCGAGGATGACCGTTTTGGAAAATTGACCGCCGGTTATACCTATAATGCCGCGCTTTTGCTGCATACCGGCGCGCATGATATTACCTGGCTGGGGATACGGGACAGCAATCTGACCTATTTTTTAAGCAGCGCGAATTGGAAAAACGGCCGTAAGCAGGTAAAATTCGCCACGCCGAAATCGACGGCGATAATGGATGACGGCCGGGCATTTAAAATCAGTTATTTTACGCCGGAAATCGGCAATACGACATTCGGTTTCAGCTATACGCCGGACAATGCGTCGCGCCGCGGTATGGTCAGCCGTTACGTTGATTACGAAAAGCCGGAAGACGGCTATACGGCGGGAGCCCGCAGCCGGTGGAAACTCGGCGCCGGGAAATTATACACATCTGTGGCATACGGAATTTTTAACCGCACCGATAATGAATGGACGGCAGGCGCTCGCTGGGAATATGCCGGGTTTGACATCGGCTTTTCCTATAAAAAGGCCTGGGTGGACGGGAATAAAAATCCTGTTGCGACGGCTGCTGCCGGGTTTGGGCTGCCTGCATACTTTGACAACTACCGCGAAGGGCAGGCATGGGACATCAGCCTGGGGTACGATTTCGGCAGATTTAAGACGAATATCGCTTATTTGCATACCGAAGCGGAAAACACGCGCCATCGGGATGACCTTTGGGTGCAGTCCAACCGGTTTGCTTATAATGAATATATCGAATTGTATTGGATAAACGGATATCTCAATTCCAAAGGACCCGAGCGCCAAAGTTCCGAAAACAACCGCGGATATGCATTCATAACCGGTGTTGCGCTGAAATATTGACCCCGCTCAGCCGTCTGGGCTAGTTTTTTCTCACGGCGGCTTTAAAACCGTCGTCTGTATTGGCAAAATCAAGGCTGCAGCCGTAAAGTCCTGCAATGCGTTTGACAATCGCCAGCCCGAGGCCGCTGCCGGTTTCTTTTTGCCCGGCCGGTCGGAAAAAGCGTTCGCTCAACCGCGCCAGTACCGCCTCGTCGACGATGGTTCCGGAGTTGACGACCGCAATCTCTTCATTGTCAACCGTTGCGGTAATCTTTGCTCCGTTAGGGCTGTATTTGACGGCATTGTCGAGCAGGTTGCGCAGCAGCAAAGCGGCAAGAATGTGGTTTCCTCGCACAATCGGTGAAGTTGCGCCGATATAAGACGATAAGGTTATGTTTTTCTTCTTTGCCGTTTCGGCATAATTGTCGAACAAAGCGGCGCTGATATCTTTCCAGTCCAAAAGTTCTGTATTGTCATAATGCCCGTTGTCGGCTTCCAGACGCGACAGGGCAAGCAACTGCTCGACCAGATGTTCCGCCCGTTCAATCCCCAGTGAAAGTTTGGCTAGAGCCTGCGTCCGCATCTGGCTGTCGTCGCCGGACATTTCGGCTATTTCAAGCTGGATTTTGAGCGCAGTCAGCGGTGTGCGCAGTTCGTGTGCTGAATCTGAGATAAAACTGCGTTCCCGTGCCAGCAGAGCCTCTATTTTGGCAAACATCCGGTTCATCGCCTTCAGCAGCGGTTTGATTTCCGTTGGCGCTTTTTCTGCGTTGAGCGGGGAGAAATCGTCCGCCGGGCGGCTTTCAATTTCGCTGGCCAGTTTTTTTAACGGGCGGAATTCAATGAAAGTCAATCCGGAAATTGCCAACAGCAGAACGATAAAGCCGGCCAGCCAGGGCAGCATAAATTCTTCAAGAATATCCATAGCCAGATCTTCACGGTATTCCAGCTCCTGACCGACAGCAATGATAAATTTTCCGTCTGCCGATTTCAGGCGCACCATACGCCATTTGTCCCGGTCTTCGCCTATCCGTTCGTTGGCAAAGCTTCCGGCTGCTTCCGCCGCGGTAAAATATTTGCCGTTTTCGTTGTCGTGAAAAATCATTTCGCCCTGCGGCGAGAAAATGGCAAAACCGACCGCATCGTCATCATCATCGGCGTTTTCAATGCCTTTTATCAGCTTATCCGTCGCTTTCTGCGTTTTCAGCGAAACTCCGCTCCAGTCCGCTGCTGCCAGCTGTCGTCCCAACGCCATTTGATAAGTGTCGAAAAATTCATCAATGCTTTCCCGGGTTTCTTTATAGGAGATATAGCCGGCAATTCCCCATACAACGCCCGAAACCAATGCAAAAAAAATCATCAGCCGGAAACTGAGGCTGAATTTCATCGCCTCGCCGTTGAACTTTTGCCAAAACGCCGCAGCTTCTTTTTTCATCCGAAATGCTGCGGCGGCAAACTTGCCCTTCCGTTGGCCGGCAGAAGCGGATGTCTTTGCCTTTTTTGCTCTTTTATCGATTGTATCTGTTCGGGCCATTTTGTTTACTCCGGCGGAAAAGGTTAGTCTTCCAGCGTATATCCGATTTTGTTGATGGTTTTGACAATGTCTTTGCCGAGTTTTTTCCGCAGATGGTGAATGTGCACTTCTACGGCATTGCTGGCAACGTCTTCATCCCATGAATAGAGTTTGTTTTCAATGGTTTCTTTGGACAAGACTTTGTTTTTGTTTAACAACAGAAGTTCCAAAAGCGCAGTTTCCCGCGGCGAGAGGATTACCTTTTCGCCGTTCAGGAGAACGCCTTTGGTTTCGGGGTTGAACGTAATGTCGCGGAAGCGGATAAGCGGTTTCGCCACGCCGCACCGCCGTCGGATAAGGGCATTCAGGCGCGCTTGTACTTCTTTAAGGGCAAAAGGCTTGCCGAGATAATCGTCTGCGCCGCTGTTCAGTCCTTTAATCCGTTCATCCACGTCGCCGCGGGCAGTTAAAATCAGAACCGGCGTATCAAGTCCGGCATCCCGCCAGGCGCGCAGGATGGAAAGGCCGTCAATGCCCGGAAGTCCCAAATCAAGCACTACTGCATCATACGGCGTTTGCAACAGGGCTTCTTTTCCGTCCGTGCCGTCGTCAAACCAGTCGACGGTAAAGCCGAGCTTGGAAAGCCCGACTTTTATCCCGTCGCCGATAAGGCTGTCGTCTTCAATCAGAAGAATACGCATATCAGGCCGTTTCAGTTAATTATTTCAAAATGATAACGTCAACATCGACTTCCGGCGTTCCCAGCAGCTCTTTGTCGATTTCACCGCGGATTTCAACCGTATTTTCCGGTTTGACAACCTGTCCTCTCCAATCTTCATCATCAATTTCGACGACGATGGAACCGGTTTTGTCGCTGAACTGATATTTTTCGTTACCGAGGTTTTTCTCAATCTTTCCTACCAGAACAACCGGCGTGTCGTCATTCATCTTCAGCGCTTCGGCAACCGTCGAGGAAGAAATTGTCGGTCCCTGAAAACCGCCGCCAAATCCCTGTGCATTGGCCTGCGAAGCCACGGCAAAAGTCAAAACCATCGCGGAAACAGCTAAAATCTTATTCATCGTTTTTCTCCTAAATAAAAGTTGTTAAATAAAGGTTGTTTATCAGAACATCTTTTATTCTGCATTCTAATCTTAAGAAACGCTTAAGGCAAAATAATTTTTTTATTTTTTTTGCTTTTAAATAAAAAATATATATTTCAATAGGTTAATGTGAGATAAAATGCAAGGGGAGATATCATGGAACGTTTTAGGGCAGTCAGAGATAGCCTCTTTGTCAGTCCGAGATAGTTTTTTCGGTCAGTCAGAGGCCGTTTCTTCGGTCAGTCAGAGGCCGTTTCTTCGGTCAGTCGGCGGCACTTTCTTCCAGCGAACGCACCACCCGCTGCGGAAACGGGATATTAATCCCTTCTTTTCGGAATTCATTGATAATCTTTTCGCGTATACGGAAAGATATGCCGCTGCTGTTGGCTATGTTTGCCGTGTAGCAGTTAAGCTGGAAGTTCAGACTGCTGTCGCCAAAGTCGAGAAAAGACAGCGCCGGAGCCGGATTGCTCAAAACCTCTTCGTCTTCTCCGGCGATTCGGAGTAGGATTTTCTTAACCTTATCGATATCGCTGTCATAGTCCACCCCGACATTGATGTCCACTCGTGCCATTCTGTTGTCGTAGGTCTTGTTAACAACACTGCCGGCGATAATGGCAGAGTTTGGGATGATAACGTTGGATTTGTTGCCCGTTTCCAGAGTCGTCGAGCGCATGCTGATCTGTTTGACCACGCCTTCATAACCGTTGATGACGACCAAATCGCCGAGCTTTATCGGTCGTTCAAACAAAATGGTAATGCCGGCAACCAGATTGCTGACGACGTTTTGCAGACCTAAACCGGCGCCGAAAGACAGCGCTCCGGCCATCAATGCCAGGCTTTTGAAGCTTCCGCCTGCAACGGCAATGCCGAGGATGACGGAAAGGATAAATCCGAAAAAGCCGATTCCCGAAATAATGGAACTTTTCATCCCCTCGTCAAAGTCCAGCCGGCTTAAGCTGCCGTCCTGCAAGCTGCTCTTCAGCATTTTGACCAACAGCATTGCCACCCAGAAACTGACCAGCCCGAGAATAATTGACGTAATGGATACATGAACTTCGCCGATGTTGAAACCGGTAAGGAAACCTTTGGTCCGCGCCACCAGAATATCGACCGATACGCCCCATACCGCCAGCAGCACCAAGGCCCCGAACAGATACAATACTGGCGTCAGGATAATGCCGAACCATACTTCGCTTTTGACCAGCGTCCGGGGACTGATGCGAAAAGTCGTAATCCAAAACCGCCGCCGCACAATCAGATGGTAAAACATTTTGAGCAGATTATGGAGAATATATAAAATACAGATGACGGCAACAGATACGATAAAACGGTTGATAAGGTATTCGGACAGGCTGATGTAGCCGAACAGGGAGAATGTAAAACTGCCAATCATAAAAAACGTAATCAGCAGAGCGGTTTGTGCCGAAGCCGAAAGTTTTTGGATATTGCCGCTTTTAACGTCTTCGTCCGATAAATCCTTAACATCGTACATGACGCGCAGCGCCGCCCAGATGACGGCAAATGCTTTTATGCCGTTGGCGAAAATCTGCATGGAATAGACGATTTCCGGTTCGTGCGACATTTCCGTCGCCAGCTTCTGAAAAAAGGAAACCGCCGCAATCGCCGCCGCTGCCGTAATCAGGGCATTGGAAGCTCTGCGTACTTTTCGCGCTTCAATGTTAAAAATCCGCCAGTCGGGATTATTGGGGGCAAACGCAGCCAGGATTGCTGCGCGCAGAATCAGAAAATAAAGCAGGTATATTGCGGCATTGCGCAAAAGTGCGGCAAATTCGCTTCCTTTCATCAGGTCAAACCCGTTAATCCAAACCCACAGTGCCGCGATAATTGCCGCCGGAATAGCGCCCAGCGCCACGAAAATCCATGCCGCTGCTTTCAGGCGTTGGATATAGGTCGGAGTGCATATCTCCAAATTGTAACCGTAATGCTTTTTGATGTATCCTCTGATGACGACTGCCAAAATTAATGCCGCGCCCAGCATCAGGGTGAGGATAATAAGGCTCTTGGCCGCGTTTTGCTGTTGTTCGGGTTTAAGCTGGCGGTACCAGTTGAATGGCGAAACCAGAATTTCTTTTAAAAAGCTGCCGAAGCTGAGCAGTGACTGCCAAAATTGTTCGGGTTGAAAAATAGAGCTTTGTTTGGCCAGAACGCTGGTCAGCAGTTCTTTGTTGCGCGCTTTGAAGATAAGGGCGTTGATTTCGTCGATTTTAGCAAGAGCCAGCGCTTCCTGTGCCAGCAGGGATTTATATTTAGCCGCGCTGTCTTCAAGCGTTTTTCTTTCTTTGGCAACTTCCGGTACGTCTTTGCCGTTTTCGTCGGCCAATCCGTTAAGCGCGCTGATTTTTTGCGTCATGCTCTGCAGTGTGGCCGTATCCTGTTTTTGTTCGTTAAGAATTTGGTTTTGCAGGGAATTGAGCGTCGCAATATAGTCGTCGCTCTCTTCGCGGGAGACGGAACCCCCGTTTATTTTTTTTGTAATGCCGTCCAGTGTCTTATTGATGTCGGAAAAATTAAGCTGGATTTCGGCTGTGTCTTTTTCCGGCTCGGCGGCAAAGCCGGCAGCTCCGGTCAGAAACAGAAGTACGGCAATGGTTGTAAACAGTTTTTTTGCTGCAGGCATGTAAACCTCGTGTTTAATTTTTACGTTAGGCGGTTCAGATATTTTTTATAAGGCCGGCAGTATCGGCGGCAGATTTTATCTCCGGTCGTTGTGTATGCGCGGCCGCGTTCTGTGTTTCGCCTTCAATATAATGCATAAAGAGCTCCTTGCAAGGAAACGTCGGAAATATTTGAGTTTGCTCTTGCATATTCTTTCAGGGCGGTTAAGTTAAAACAAACCCCAAAGGAGGATGTGATGATAAAAGCAAAATATATATATGCCGCCTGTTTTTGCCTGATGGCCGCAAATGTATGCGCGGGAAATAAAACCTGTGCGCAGAAAAAGGCAGAAATCGAAAGCCGAATAGCCATAGCCGAAAATTACGGGCGGACCATGAAAGTTCATGGATTGAAAAAGGCGTTGTCCAAACTGGAAAAGAATTGCACTGACGAAGAATTGTTGCAAAAGCATCAGAACAAAATAAAAGATAAGGAAAACGATGTAAGAAAAGCGGAAGCAGAGCTGGCGGAGGCCAAAGCTTCCGGCAAAGAGCATAAGATTGTCAAAAAGCAAAACAAGCTTGCCGAACAAAAACGCGAATTGGAAAAAGCCGTTTCGGGAAATTAAGCTATCGCACTGCTGACTGTTCTGTTTTTAAGTTTCGTAGGGGGATTGTCTTCTTAACCGCGACAAGATAAATTATTGTTTTTATTTTTCAAAAATTAGGGGCGTGTTTTCTGTGAAACTGACCGGCTGCGTAAAACTTATAAAAAAAATTGTATTTGAAAATAAGTGAATATATAATCCTTTATGTAACTAAATTATCTATAGGTGAAAAATGAAAAAAATTGTAGCAATAGCTTTTGTTGCTCTTTTGGGAGCATGCACAAACGCCGGTCCGTTTGTAACCAATATTTCTGCCGACGGCAATAACGGTTTGGTCATTGAGAAATGTCAGGTACATATGAACGCGTTTATGGGAACGGTATCGAACGATAACTGTACGACAACGGCGATTAAAGTAAGGTAAGGCATTTTCTTCCCACAGATGCGGTGGAGGCCTTTTCGAAAGCCGCTGTCGTCAAAAGATAACAGCGGCTTTTTGAAACAGGAAAAGCGGCCGTCAGAATAAAAGATTAATCCGATAAAAATGATATCTTAATACCAACGTCCGCTTTCTTCAATCATCGCAAAATTAAATATTTCATTTTTTGCTGTAAATGTTTTTGTAACCGGTAATTCACGAGCGCCCGAACTATTAGTAATGAGGACGGTTTTCCTGATGTCCTGCCGGTTGTCCGGGATTATGCCGGTAAGAAGGATGCTCCGTATTCGTAACATTTGCATCATGAGAGTTTTCTGTAACGGCCTCCTTGGCTTTTGCTGCGCCTTCTTTTGTTTTCTCCCAAGCGTTGCCGCTGACTTCTTTAGTCTTGTCCCAGGCTTTTTCAGAGCCTTCCTTTGTGGCATCCCAGGCATCGCCGGACTTCTCCGCTATGGCATCGCCGGCTTTGGCCGTTCCTTCTTTAGTGGCATCCCAAGCGTTGCCGCTGACTTCCTTGGTCTTGTCCCAGGCCTTTGCTGTTCCTTCTTTTGTAGCTTCCCAAGCTTTGCTGGTCGTTTCTTTGGTCGCTTCCCAGGCGTTGGCACTGGCCTCTTTGGTCTTTTCCCAGAGGCTGTCGGTATCGTTGGTTGTATTTTCTGACATTTTAAATTCTCCTTGCTGTATAAACGTATGATTAATGGTGGTAGTATTTTGATGAGCCGAAAGCAAAGCGGCTGAATCGTCCGCCGTTTTCGCATTGAGTTCTGTTCCCGCTAGACAGACGGAGGCAGCCAATGCAAAAGAGGAAATATATTTCCGCGTAGGTTTCATCAGATTATCTCCTAAATAATTGTTGCACGGAAAAAATAAGCGTCGTAACCGGCTTTTTCAAATAATACTTGTGGCGAGAAAACAGGAAAAATATCTTAAAGCTTGGAAAAAATGTCGGGGTAAAACTTTTAGCCAGAAAAAAAAGACATTTCAGGCAATTGCAACTTTTAAGGAAACAATTATTTAAAAGCCGTATTAGATAAAGCCGTAAAAATCAAAAGGGGGAGAAGCAGATGGTCAGTGAAAATAATAAAATAGGCCTGGTTCCGGCCATATTGATGGTTGCCGGCAATATGATGGGGTCGGGTGTCTTTATGCTTCCGGCAAACCTTGCGGGAATTGGCAGCATTGCTATCATCGGGTGGCTGGTTACCGTTGTCGGGGCGATAGCCCTTGGGCTGGTTTTTGCCAAACTGACAGAGATCAGTACGGCAGCCGGAGGGCCGTATGCTTATGCCCGTAAGGCGTTTGGCGACTATATGGGGTACCAGACAAACCTTGTTTATTGGCTGGCCAATGTTATCGGCAATGTAGGGCTGGCAGTTGCCGGGCTGGGATATTTGACGCCGTTTTTTCCGGCATTGCGGGATCCGCTGGTGATGGCTCTGGCACAGATTGCGGTTATTTGGTTTTTTACTTATGCCAATATCCTCGGGCCGAAAATTGTCGGCAGGATGCAGGGTGTTACGACGACCATCGCTTTATTTCCGATAATCGGCGTTGCCTTGCTGGGGTGGTTTTGGTTTAATCCGGAAACATATATGCAGGGATGGAATGTATCCGGCGAGAGCAGCCTTTCCGCTATCGGTATGACGTTGAATTTCACGCTCTGGGCATTTATCGGTGTAGAAAGCGCTTCGGTATCCACCGCTGTCGTCAAAAATCCAACCCGCAATGTTCCGATAGCGACGGTTGTAGGGGTTCTGCTTGCCGCCGTGTGTTATGTTCTGAGTTCTTCGGCAATTATGGGGATTATTCCCAATAAGGAATTGATAGTATCGTCAGCGCCGTTTTCACAGGCCGTGAGCATCGCGCTGGGGCCGGTGGCAGGAAAAGTCGTCGCAGTGTGCGCGGCCATCGGGTGCCTGGGATCTTTGGCAGGTTGGACGTTATTGGTCGGACAAACGGCGCAGGCCGCTGCCAAAGACGGATTGTTCGCCAATATTTTTGCGCGGGTCAACCGCCGCGGCGTTCCTTCGGCCGGCTTGGCGATTGTTGCGGCAATAATGACGCTGCAGGTTTTGGCAACCATGTCGCCGACAGCATCCGAACAGTTCGGTAAGATTGCTTCAATTGCGGTTATTATGACATTGCTGCCGTATATTTATTCTTCCGTGGCGATAAAAATTCTCGGTCGTGAAAAGATGAGCGACAGGGAAGGGCTGTTTTATACAATCGTCGGACTGATTGCTGCCGTTTACAGCCTTGCTGCCATGATAGGTTCCAACAGTGAGCAGACGCGGTGGGCGCTGATATTTGTCATCTCGACGATTATTTTTTACGAATTGTCGGTTAACCGGAAAATTGAGATTAAGGAGAAACATTTGAAGCCGGGCGGCTGCTGCGTGCCGCGTTGGGTTCGCTATATGACGCTGGCCATAACCATTCTGGCACTTATTGCCATGTTCTGGGTTTCGGTTGGCGACTACAGTTCTCAAAAACTCAACGAATACATTAACGAACCGGATTCTCCGTCAGTATCGGTGCAGGCACCGGCGGATTGAAATGCCAAATGGCCTGACGCACAGGTTGGGTCGGTTTCTTTCTAGGTCCACAACCCAGGTGCATAGGTAGAGCCGGTCTCTTTCCAGGTCCACAACCCAGATGCATAGGTTGGATCGGTTTCTTCTCAAATCACAATCAAAAGGAGACAGTGTAGATGAAAGAATGTATGAAAAATCAGGAAAATAGCCCTCTGGGCATAAAAATACTGCTTGTGTATAACGGTATCAACGACAATACGGCAGCAGCCAGAGCCGTACGCGGGCTGAAATGCGGGCTGGAGGCACAAGATGTAAGCGTTATCGTGTCTGAAAGCGAAGAAGATGCCAAGGCAGTATTGGTATCAGACCCGACGGTTCAATGTATTTTGCTCAAACTGAACAATCAGGATGACAAAGATTATCTGAAAATCGTCGATTTACTGCACGTTTTGCGCGAACATAACCGTGATGTGCCGGTATTTCTGCTTGCCGGCCGTACTGCCGCCTCAAAAGTGTCCACGGAAATTCTCGAGAATGTCAGCGACTTTATTTGGATACTGGAAGATACATCGGATTTTATAGCCGGGCGGGTATTGGCAGCGGTGGAACGTTACCGGCAGTTTATTCTGCCGCCGATGTTTAAGGCGCTGGCAAAGTTTTCCAAAGTGCACGAATATTCGTGGCATACGCCGGGGCATACCGGAGGAACTGGTTTTCTCCGTTCTCCGGCCGGCCGGGCTTTTTTCAACTTTTTTCGGGAACCGGTATTCCGTTCCGATTTGTCCATATCCGTTGGTGAACTGGGCTCGCTCTTAGACCATTCCGGACCGATAGGGGAGAGCGAAAAATATGCCGCAAGAGTATTTGGTGCTGACCGGACATATCATGTAACCAACGGTTCGTCCACATCCAACAGGGTTATCCTGATGGCCAGCGTTACCCGCAATCAGATTGCGCTCTGCGACCGTAATTGTCATAAGTCGGTCGAACACGCTATCACCATGTCTGGCGCGATACCGGTGTATATGGTGCCGACCCGCAACCGGTACGGCATTATCGGGCCGATTACGCCTGACCGCCTGGAACCTGAAGCCGTAAAAGAGAGCATTGCTGAAAATCCGCTCGTTAAAGACGGGATTGATACCAAGCCGGTGCATGCGATTATCACCAACTCAACGTATGACGGCTTATGTTATAATGTCAACCGGGTCAAGGAGTTGTTGGGCAAAAGTGTCGACCGGCTGCATTTTGACGAAGCCTGGTACGGATATGCGCGTTTTAATCCGATGTACAAGGGGCGTTTTGCGATGTGTTGCGATCCGAAAGACGACGACCGCAAAGGGCCTACTATGTTTGCCACGCAGTCGACGCATAAGCTGCTCGCAGCTTTTTCCCAGGCATCGATGATACACGTTCGTGACGGGCGCAACCCGATTGACCACCAACGCTTTAACGAAGCGTTTATGATGCATGCGTCAACCTCGCCGTTTTATCCGATTATTGCTTCCAATGACATCAGTGCTGCCATGATGGACGGACCGGGCGGCAAGACACTGACCGATGCGTCCATTCGCGAAGCGGTTTCGTTCCGCAAAACGATGGCGCGGCTGTATGCTGAATTTACCGCTGCCGGAAAAGACTGGTTTTTCAATGTCTGGCAGCCGGATTTTGTCAAAGATGCAGAAAGCGGGAAAAAAGTTCCGCTGTATGAGGCGTCCGAGGAACAGTTGGCCTCGGATCCCGGATGCTGGCTACTTAATCCCGATGAAGAATGGCATGGTTTCGGCAACGTAGAACAGGGTTATTGCATGCTGGATCCGATTAAGGTGTCGATTGTAACGCCGGGTGTCAAATCGGATGCGGAATTAGAGGATTGGGGTATTCCCGCCGCTGTCGTCAGCGCATATCTGGACAATAAAGGGATTGTGGTGGAAAAAACGACCGATTTTACAATTCTTTTTCTGTTTTCTCTTGGCGTAACCAATGGCAAATGGGGAACGCTGCTTAATACGTTGTTTGAGTTTAAACGCGATTATGACAATAACGAGCCGTTGGAGCGCGTTCTGCCGAAACTGGTCAGAGAAACGGAACACGCGTATCATGGCATGGGGCTGAAAGACCTCTGTACCAAAATGTTTACGGCGATGAAAAAGCTCGGAACGACTAAAGCGCTGTCCGCCGGATTCTCTGTTTTGCCGCACCCTGATATGACGCCGGTGGAAGCTTATGAAAATCTGGTTCATAACAATGTTGAAGCCGTAAGCATTGACGATATGGCAGCGCGGACGGTCGCAACCGGTGTTGTTCCTTATCCGCCGGGAATTCCGCTTTTGATGCCGGGTGAAAATGCCGGCGCAGCCGACGGGCCGATACTTGGTTATTTGAAGGCACTTCAGGCCTTTGACAGGGATTTCCCCGGCTTTGGCCACGACACCCATGGTGTGGAAATCCGCGACGGAACGTATTATGTCTTATGCATAAAAAAGGCGTAATTCCAAGCTGTCCTTGGTAAATAGCTTGAATGAAACCCCGGCTGTCGTTTAGCCGGGGCTTTCTCATAGAAGCCGGACATCCTCGCCGCGATCCGGCCAAACCGGCGGCAGGGAAACCGTTTCTTCCTATTGTTCGCCAGTTGCCCCTTTGCCGATAAACCGGTTATTTCCTTTACGGCGGGAGCGGCGGACTGTCCTGTCAGACAATAAACAGCTTGACATTTTCGGTAAAACACCGTATAAAAACGGAAGTTTTTTGATTATTTTGTCTAACTAAAAGTTATGTCGTATGAAAAAGTTTAATTATTTTTTTGCAGCTGGTTTTTTATTGTTTGTATCATGTGTCGCCAAAGACAAACTTCCTGAAAATCCGAAAGACAAACAGGAATATCGGGACAGTCAGGGAAATTCATGGATATGGAATGCAATGCTGATGCGCTGGGCGCTGACGCCTTCCGGCGGAGGTTCTCCCTCGTATTTTTATTATCCCGGGAACGGTTCCTGGACAAATTCCGGAGGGGTAAAAGTTGATCCTCCCGCGGGAGTCCGCAACGTATCCTATGGCTCTGCAAAACCGAATTCTGTCGGTTCCAAGGCTCCGGCTTCGGGCAGTAAGTCAACATCGGGAAAGGGCTTTGGCAGCAGTTTCAGCAGTAAACCTATTGGCGCATGATTAATTTTGTCGGATATGGAAAGAATTAGTTGTACGCCTCGTGAGAATTACCGGGAAATTGTGGAAAAGCAGGGGTTCGGGTTTCACGAGTCCTATTGGATGGAAGATGCCTGCTATTGTTTTACGTCAGCTGAAATTGAAGCGCTTGAAAAAGCGACGGCTGAATGTTACGAAATGTATTGCAAGGCTGTGGAAGCCTGTCTGTATGACAACCGCCGGCTTGATGCGCTTTGCATTCCCGCCGCGGTTCGCGAGGCGATAGTCCGCAGCTGGGAAGAGGATGATTATTCCCTGTACGGGCGCTTTGACTTTGCATTTGTCAACGGCGTGCCGAAATTGCTGGAATTTAACGCCGATACGCCGACTTCTCTGGTAGAGGCCGCCGTTATCCAGTGGTTATGGAAAGAGGATGTTTTTCCGTCGCACGACCAGTTCAATTCCATTCATGAAAAAATGGTGGAATCCTGGAAATATATCCACGAACGTTATCAATGCGGCCGGTATTACTTTGCATCAATTTCCGATTGTCTGGAAGACAATGCCACTCTGGGCTATATCATTTCAACGGCCTTTGAGGCGGGGCTTGTTCCTTACGAACTGGATATTCGCAGCATAAGGCATGAAAACGGCTCATTGTTTGCGCCCGACGGTATGCCGATAGACTGTATGTTCAAGCTTTATCCGTGGGAGTTTATGTTTGCAGAGGATTTGACCGGTTGTATGACGGAGATGTGCTGGATAGAACCGCTGTGGAAAGCTTTGATGTCTGACAAGGCCATGCTTCCGGTGCTTTACGAAATGTTCCCCCGGTCTCCCTATATCCTGCCGGCCTATGCCGAACCCGGAAAATTGGGAGCTTATTGTAAAAAGCCGGTATTCTCCCGCGAAGGAGCCAATGTTGAGCTGGTAAAAAACGGTACGATACTGGAAAGCTCTTCCGGTGGGTACGGCAAAGAAGGATACATATATCAGCAGCTTGTTGATATCCCCTGTTTTGATGGCAGATATCCGGTGCTGGGAAGCTGGGTTATCGGCGGTGAGGCGGCCGGAATGGGAATTCGGGAAAACACGTCCAGAATTACCGATGACATGAGCCATTTTGTGCCGCATATCATTGTCTGATTTGTACCGCAAATCATCGTCTGATGATGAAACAAAGACAGTCCGCTCCTTACGGAACGGGCTGTTTTTTTGTATCTGTCAGACTGTTTTTTTTGTATTTATGCGGAAAATAAGGCTATCGGGCTTTTATTCCGGGGATTTACGATTATATGTGAGCTTAAAGTGCGATTACGGAAAATGCCGTCATCTGAAAAATGCGGCTGCTTTGTCGTAAAATTGGGGAGATAACCGTTATGAACAAACATTTGCGAAAGTTTTTGCTGCTTTTGCCGTGCCTGTTGTTGCATCCGGAAGGTTCCCGGGCGATAACCGTCGATATTCCTGCCGGAGAAGTTGTCAGCGGTGGCGACGTTCATTCGGTTGTAACCCAGCGTGTTTATGGCGAGGCTGATAATTTTACCGTTTCGGGAAAGCAGCAGGTTATGTCCGGAGGCGTAACCCGTAACAGCAATATTTATCCGTATGGGCAGCAGGATGTATTGCAGAACGGCATATCATACGGTACTGTTGTGCAGCAATATGCCGTGCAGAATGTCGACGGCCGGGCATATTCTTCCAGTGTTGGTTCGTATGGAACCATAGACGTCAATGCCGGCGGTTATGCTGAAGATACGTCTGTAGACGGCGGCAGCTTTTTTGTTTCATCGGGAGGCACGGCGGAGGGGACGGTTATCGCTTCAGGACACGAATATATATCAGGAACGGACAATAATGCGAAAGTTTCCGGCGGAATTCAGGAAATAAGGGATGGCGGCGTCGCTTTCGGTGCTCAGGTCAGCGGTGGCCGGCAGCAGGTTAATGCCGGTGGAACGGTGCAGGATACAACGGTTTCCGGCCGGGGAACGCTGGAAGTTGCCGGCAAAGCCGTGGCGACAACCGTACAAAACGGCGGTGAAATGACGGTTAAAGACGGCGGAGCCGCAGAGAAGACGACGGTTTCGGGAGGAACAATGACTGTTGATGAAGAAGGCATTGCTCAAAACACGACCGTTTTATCTGGCACTCAGTATGTTTACGGGAGGGACGTCAACGGCAGGGTCAGCGGCGGGGAGCAGATTATAGAAGGCGGCGGCAGTGCCGAAAATGCCGTCGTGTCGGAAAATGGCATTCAGCTGGTCGGATTTTACGGAACGTCGGAGAATACCATGGTAGATGCCGGCGGTGTGCAGACTGTCGGTTGGGAAGGAACTGCTGCCAATACGACACTAAACGGCGGGACAATGAATGTTGAATCCGGAGGAACATCTCTGCAGGCCAAAATAGTTTCCGGCACTCAGAATGTTTTTGGTACAGACCGCGAAAGCGCTGTTTCCGGCGGCATCCAGATTGTAAAAGAGCAGGGATATGTACATAATGCAGTTATATCAGGTACCGGGATACAACAGGTTGACGCCGGCGGAACTGCAGAAAACTCCGTAATCGAAAATGGCGGCCGCCTTACTGTCGCCGGAGATATTAACGGTGCTGTTGTCAAAAAAGGCGGTCAGGCAGAAATACAAAACGGCGGCAAAACGTCAGGAATGTCCATAAACGGCGGAAACTCTTATATCAAATCAGGAGGAGAAGCCGTTTCAAGCATCATCAGCCTGGGCACAGAGTATGTGGAAGGGAAAAGCGAAAATGCCCGGATTTATATCGGAGGCAGCCAGATTGTCGAAAACGGGGGGATTGCCTCGGGAAGTACCGTAAACCTTTTCGGCGTACAACAGGTTGCCGACGGCGGGCAGGCGGCGGAAAGCAGAATTATCGGCGGGACTCAGATTGTCCGCGGCACTGCCGATGGAACGGAATTGTTTGCCGGGCTGCAGAATATTGAAACCGGCGGACTTGCTTCGGATACTAAAATCCATGGCGGCATACAGACTGTATTCTCAGGCGGAATTTCGCGGAATACGGAGGCCGACGGCGGATTAATCGTATTGCATTCGGGCGGAATTATGTCCGGAATTACAAAAATAACCGACGGCATTCTAAATATCGCCGGAACAAACAATATTTCAAATTTAGAGTTGAAAAATGCCTTGGTAACCATAATAAAGGAACCGGGCTTTTCGCAGCTGCAGATAGACAAGCTCGACGGCAGCGGCATTTTCAGTATCAGCAGCAATTTGGCGCAAAATGAAGCCGATCACTTGGATATCGGGGGCGGCAACGGAAATTTCGGGCTGATTGTGCACGATTACAGTGCTGACGGAAATCTGCCTGCAGAATTTAAGCTCATAGACGAAACGTCGTCGGCAGCGGACAACTTTTACTTGGTTGGCAACGCCGTTGATGTTGGTGCTTTCAGATATAATCTGCAGCATGACGGCGATGACTGGGTACTGCATCGGACGCAGGAACATACAGACAGTTCGCTGATTGCCAAAAATACGTACAGTTCGCTGGCCTCGTTATTTTATACGCACCTTAATCCGTTGTACAACCGTTTTCGCATGAAACATAAACGAACCGGAAAAGATGATGGACTATGGATTAAGGGGATTGGCCGCGAAATTAAATTCCGCTACAAAGACCAGACGAAAAGCAATATGAAAATTTATGGAGCGGAAATCGGTTATGACCGTGAAATCTGGTATAATGGCGGAAAGGGCCTGCAGTTGGGGCTGTATGGCGGAACAAGCGATTCAAGACAGAAATACGACCGCGGTGGGCATGGCGACGGCGAAACGCAGAGCCTCGGAGTATATTCAACCCTGAGTACGGCAGATAACTGGTTTGTAGATGTTGTCGGAACATATTTCTGGCACACGCAGAAAATAAAAAGCTATACGCCTTCGGGTTCCGATGTCAACGGCAAGTATGATGCAAACGCATGGCAGGTTTCGGCTTTTATCGGAAAGAGATGGGATATTGCCGAAAGCTGGTTTGTCGAACCATATATGGGACTGAACTATATGCGCGTAGACGGAATAGATTACCGGACAAATTTTAATACGCGGGTCAGTGCGTCGGCTGCGGATTATTTGGGAGGCAGTATCGGGGTATCGGGAGGAAAAGAGTTTGTTTTGGCTGATGGAACCGTTTTTGATGCTTACGGACGCTTTAGCCTGATGCACGATTGGGACGGCAAAAGTCCGGTTACCGTGGCAGACGAAATCTTTGCCGAAGATACGTCCTCGCTGCGTTATGAATTGGGGGCGGGAATAGCCGCCGCGTGGAACGAGACAAATTCCGCCTATTTTGAAGCGTCAACCCAGCTTGGCAGCAGCGTCCGTTTTCCGTGGGAAATCAATATCGGCATTCAGTTTAATTTCTGAAAAGCAACAGGCTCGGTATAAGCAGTTCTCCCTAAATGAGAAGTATAGTCCGCAAAGTCATAAAATCATAAAGATTAAAATCCTTCCTCTTTGTAAGGACGGGACATCAGCTCGTCCATAGCCTCATTTATTGATAAACCGCTGAACAGAACTTTGTTGACCGTTTCGCATATCGGCATTTCTATGCCCAGCTCATGTGCACGTTTGACAACGGCTTTGGCCGTATAAATTCCTTCTACCGTACGCGTATTTTCCTCCAGCAGTTTCTCTGCGTGGCCGCAGGCGCCGACCTCATATCCGAAACTGAAATTGCGGGAGGTTGCACAGTTTGCCGTCAGAACGAGGTCACCCATGCCGCTCATCCCCATCATCGTGCGCAAGGTTCCGCCCAAAGCTTTGGACAGCCGTACCATTTCGTTAAAGCCGCGTGTAATCAGCGCCGCTCGCGCCCCGTCGCCGAGTTTAGCCCCTTCAACAACGCCCGAAGCGATGGCAATGACGTTTTTGACGCTCCCGCCGATTTGCGGCGAAATCATGTCAGCGGTCAGATATGGGCGGAAATAAGGCGTTCCGAGCATGTTGGCAAGTTCG
The DNA here is from genome assembly GCA_001917135.1 of Acetobacter sp. 46_36. Classification (GTDB taxonomy): domain Bacteria; phylum Pseudomonadota; class Alphaproteobacteria; order RF32; family CAG-239; genus CAG-267. The sequence continues at coordinate 395,307 of MNTT01000016.1, read as the reverse complement.
GAGGCAATTCCCTCTTTGGCACAGGCAATCGTAACGGAGGCCAGCTTCTGTTTGGCGACATCGACTGCAAAACCCGGACCGGACAAAATGGCAACCGTAGCATAAGGAATTTCTTCCTGCAATACTTCCGAGAGCATCTTTCCCGTTTCCACTTCAATTCCTTTGGCGCATAAAACGATAACCGTGTCTTCTTTGACATAGGATTTCATCTGTTTCAGCATCAAACGTGTCCATTGTGCCGAAGTTGTCAGCAGAATAACCTTGGCAAATGCGAAAACATCGGCGATATCGGCAGAGGCTCTGATGGCATCGGGCAGGGGAATATCCGGCAGAAACATTTTATTGACGTGCTTCTGGTTGACGGAGTCGACAACTTCCTGTTCGCGTGCCCAGCACAAAACGTCGTTTCCGGCACGTGCAGCAGTTAAAGCCAGCGCCGTTCCCCAAATTCCCGTTCCTATAATGCCGATTCTTTTCATAAATTTCTCCTTAAACAATATTCAAAAACTGCCGCAACGCATAGCATCAGGCTGTTCTCCGCTTATAAGCGGAATTTACAGAATTATAGTTAATAAAATATAAATATTGCCCGGGTAACCATTTCATCATTACGCGGTTGTTTAAGGAATTTTCGATTGGCACCTATAATCTTGAGCAGATAACGCGGAAAGCCGCTGATTTCGGGCTTAAGATGAAGACCAGTAAGAAGCTTCATAAACAAACTATCCGCGGAATATTAAGCAACCGTTTTTATATCGGGGAAATGTACAGCGGCGGACATTATTATTCGCATTGTTATCCGCGGCTGACGGACAGTTATACATTTGAACGGTGTCAGGAAATTTTGGAAGGTAAGGCAAATCATAAAGTACAAAAGCATGAATATGTATTTAAAGGACTGGTTCGTTGTAAAAACTGCGGTGGTGTTGTTTCAACCGATATCAATGTACATTCGGCGAAAAAGAAGGGGAAAAAATCGTTTATAAATACCTTTTTTGTCCGCAATGCGGCGGCTATCGGACGAGAGAGGAAAATGGGGTTGAAAAAGTGAGAGAGGCATTAAAAACGCTTAAAAACATGCCTAAAAGCGTTGTCGAAAAATTGGTTGCCTGTTTGGATGAAGAAATTTACAAAGACCATAAAATGGAAATAGAAGCCAAGAAAGCATTGGACAGGCAGATTGCCGGTTTTGCCGAAAAGGAAAGCCGATTGATAGACTTGTTTACGGGAGGCAGTATTACACAGGATTTATATACCAAAAAACTAACCGAGTACAGACAGGATAAGAAAAAACTGGAAGAGCGATTAACCGACTATAGTCATCTGACTAAGCAAGGTCTGATAACGCTCAAATACTTGGCTGGCTTGCTTTTGATGTCAGATCAGATATGGAATTTTCTGAACAACGACAAAAAACAGCAGGTTTTAAAATTACTTTGTTCGGAAATTTTATTAGACGGTAAAAATGTAGATATTTCAATATTTGTTCGGAAATTTTATTAGACGGTAAAAATGTAGATATTTCAATAAGAAAGCCTATCTTAGCACTGGCTAAAATAGGCTCTTGTCAAGTTTGGCTGGAGACGGCGTGCGGTGTTCGAGCTAAAGTTAGTTAATAATACTTTGTTATTAAGGAAAAATATGTGTATGTTATTTATATTGTAATTGCTATATAATTATTTGCACGTTATAACTGTTAAAAAATTGATGGATTTTTGACGAAATGGTTAATAGTAAGATATTTACTATACATAAGTGTGATGCTCGTAAATTAGATAAAATAATTAAAGAGCCAATAGTGGACGTTACTGTAACTTCTCCACCATATTTTGATATGAAAGACTATGGTTATGAAAATCAAATAGGATTTGGTCAATCTTATGAGAAATATTTAGATGATTTGGGGCTAGTGTTTAAAAAAGTCTATAATTGTACTAAATCAACGGGAACTCTTTGGGTTATAGTAGATGCATTACGAAAAAATGGTGAAATAGTAGCTCTTCCATTTGATATTGCTAATAAGATAAAAGCTTCTGGTTGGATATTCAAAGAAATTATTATATGGGAGAAAGATAAGACAGTACCTTGGACTCATAAAGGACAAATGAGGAATTCATTTGAATATATTCTTCTGTTCTCGAAAACTAATGATTATAAATTTTTTATTGATAAAATTAGAGACTATGAGGTTTTAAAATCTTGGTGGATAAAGTATCCTGAGCGCTATAATCCTAAAGGAAAAGCTCCTGATGGAATTTGGCATTATCCAATACCAATACAAGGTTCATGGGGAAATGGGTATATTCGTCATTTTTGTCCATTGCCAGAAGAATTAGTATCTAGAATATTGACACTGTCTACGGAAGAAAATGATGTGGTATTAGATCCATTTAGTGGTAGCGGAACAGTCTTAGCTAAAGCACTAAATATGAATAGAAAATACATAGGTACTGAACTAAACCCTAAGTATATTTCGATGTTTAAGAATTATATTAAAAATACTAATACAAAAAAAAATATAATGTTTGAAAATGAAAAAAATATTTGTATAATCAAATGGACTTTCAAAATACTATTATACAGCTTCGGGCATTGAAGTATGCTAGAATTCTTTATAAAAAATTGTTAGACAAACATATCAATATTATACGTAGTATAAAAGTTGAAAAATCTTCTATGCCTTTGTTAAAGAAAAATAGTGTGGATAGTTATCAATATGTTATATTGTTATCAAAAATAGATGAACAAGGTGAAATAGACGATATTGTCAGTAAGTTTATCTCAAAAGCTCCTTTATCAAAGTTTGGTATAGAAGCTCATTTTGTTTATACTGATAATATGGATGATATAATAAAAGAAGATAGTCCACTTTATACGTATTCAAGTAAGATAACTCATAGATTTATTAGAAAAATAAAAACAAATGATAATTTAGGTGAGAACGAAAAAATTATTAGTCCAATAAGACTTTCTATTGATGAAAATGAATTTAAGGAACTATAATATGGGCAAAAAGAAGACTAATAAGAGAAAAAAATTAACAGACCAAGAAAAAGAACAAAAAGCATTTAGAAAAGAAATAAAAGATGTTTTGATGAATCTTGGATTTGTTTCTGTGCCTCGAATTAATGGAACGGATTTTGCGTATGAACAGAGAACCGGTGAGTTAGATGCAATTTATGTTTATGAAAATGTAATTCTACTTATCGAGGATACGATAGGCGACACCTCCACCCATTTACTGAAAAAGAGTGTACTATATGGTAAAATAAATGAAAATCCCCGAAAATTTATAGATTTTTTAAGAAATCATCCCAAATTCTCTAGTTTTAATGAATATATGAAACATAATTTTGATATCAAATATTCTTTAGCTCAGGCTCAAATTAGGATAGTTTATATATCTAAACAAAAAATATCGGAAGAACATAAGTCGGTGGTAGAGAATGTGCGATATATAGAATATCCGACCTTATTGTATTTTAAAAAATAGTAGCAGTAATAAAGAAATCTGCGAGACATGAGTTTTTCAAATTTTTAACTATAGATGATTGTTATATAGGAGAAAAAGTTCTAACCTCATCGGTATCTTGTAGCAATATATTTAGGGGTAATATTCTTCCAGAGTGCCATTCTTCATTTAATAATGGTTTTAAGATTATTTCTTTTTATATAGATGCGGCCTCTTTATTAAGAAGAGCTCAAGTTTTAAGAAAGGATGGATGGAAAGATGATGATACTATTTTTTATCAAAGAATGTTGCATCCATCAAAAATTAAGGCCATGCGAAAGTTTTTATATGAAAATGATAGGGTTTTTATAAATAATATTATAGTAACAATCCCTGTTGATGAGATTACATTGTATAACCAAGATAAAGAAAAGTTAGAAATAGATGATAATGGAGAGATTAAGTGTAATGGAACAATAAAAACAGATCCTATTTCTGTAGAAATAAAAGATAATACAAATATAATAGGAATAATTGACGGACAACATCGGGTATATACATATCATGAAGGCACAGATATTTATGAAAATAAAATTAAAGATTTGAGAATTAAACAAAATCTTCTAGTGACAGCTATTTTGTTTCCTCGTAATTTACAAAAACAAGATTGTTTAAAATTTGAAGCTACAATATTCAAAGAGATTAATTCAAATCAAAGAAAAGTTAGTTCTGAGTTATTACAAATTATAGAAGAAGTGCAAAAGCCTTTTTCTGTTGTTGCTATTGCAAGAAAGGTTTTATTGAAATTAAATGAATCAGGCCCATTGTGTGATACGTTTGAAACTTTGGCTTTTGAGAAAGAAAAAATTAAAACAGCAACAATTATTAGTTATGCATTGAAACAAATAGTGAAGTTTGATGGAACTGATAGTTTATTTTCTCTATGGAGTAATGGAAATAAACATACATTAAAAGATGCTAGTAAGGCTAATAAGGATTGTTATGAAACATATGAATATGAACTGCTAGATTTATATAAGGCTTTTTGTACAGAAAAAATCAGAGATATTTTTATCGCATTCAAAGACTGTATTGGTCATACAAAATGGAAATATAGAAGGAAAAATACTGATAATTTATTAAATGTCACATTTATTAATGGGATTATCAATTGCTTAAGAAAATTGATTGAAAACAACAAAGTAGGGGATATTCCTTATTATAAAACAAAATTAAAAAATATTTCTGATTTTGATTTTTTAAGCTATAAAGCTAGCCATTATGCAGAAATGGGAAAAGATTTGTATGAAAAATTTTTTAGTGATTAGATATTTATATGATTTTTTAATGTCAGCTTTTTATAATCTTGACATACATTTGATTTTGTTACAAGCATCTAAATTGTCTACAACGAATTTCGTTAAACTTTTATAGTTTGGGAGTTTTAGCTGTATGACTTACAACTTCCGTATCATAAACATCCTATCTTTAAAATCTTTTAAGTGTTTGATTATTATATCTTTCCATTTTTTATGATCTGGGCAGGCTAGCAAATGGTTGAAAGGTTTGTTGATGGTGTAGGTTATTCTCTTGTCTTGCAAGGTACAATCTGAGAGTAAAAGACCGAGCAAGATGTTTTTCGCATTATTATCTGATTGTTGCATAAATAATGAGAGATTGCCAAGGATGCCGACAATTTTCAAAATAGCATCTCTTAGTTCAGTATCTTTTATTTTTCTCTCATCAAATTGTTTATTCAAAGAGACTTGCAAGTGTTTAATCGTTTGGTTTGAAAAGCTAATTTTTGAGAAAACTTCTTCTTCAAGCTGTTGCAAAATCATATTTTCATTAACCGATGAACCTTTGCAATGGTAACATCTCAAATATATGTATCTATTACGTTTTGCACTATAATCTGAAAAAACATTGTGTCCACAACATCCACAAGTTATTAAACCTCTGAAAATATAGATGTGTTTGGATAATTGTTGCTGCTTGGCTTGTTTATGTTTGGAATTTAATATTTCTTGAACGCGGTCAAATAAATCTTTGCTGATGATATTGCCATGAATATGAGGCATGAGCTTGCCTTTAATAGACATCATGCCATAATAAAAAGGGTTTCTTAAAATGTTAAGAATGGTGTTACGATTGAGTAAACTCTTTTTTTGGTAATTAGCTGATTCTTTATGATAATTGGGTTGTTTTGAAACTAACCCCATATCGCAAGCCAATTTCAAAAGACTGGTACCTGAATGTAAACCTGTTGCATATTCTTCAAATAACTTCTTGATAATTGGAGCACGTTTTTTATCTATAATAACCTGTGATTTGCCGTTTTTATCTTTAACATTGAGATAAATGATATTTTTTAGAATTTAACTTAAAATTTTGCATTAAAACACAGACTTTCTGAAAAAAAGAAATCAGTCGGTTACAATTTGTAGCCGACTGAAAATGAAAACCACTGATGGCAAGATATAGGTGTCGGCCGGATTATGCCGTGAAAACTTTGGAAGTATTGAAGCATTTCTTCGATGTGTCAGGATTGGCTGCAATGCTATATTAAATAATCAAAGAATAGCGCTGATAACACATTCAAAGAGAGATGCTCAATGGGAAAATCCCAAACCAGATATAAATACTGTAGATGCCTTTGATTTGGATAAATTTAAACAGTCATATTTTGCTAAAATGGATTTCATTTCTCATTTTGAATAAACTTAAAATGTTTTTATAATTCATTAAACCATTTTTCATTTATTTCGACTTGTTCAATAATTTTGACACCTAAATTGAATTCTTTTAATTTATTGGCTAGATCATGCCCATCAATTAGGTCGATAATTAAAGCACCATCCCTTCGGGCTTCATCTTTGGCATCTTTAGAAAACACGCCAGTTGTAATAATTAAACCTTTGTCTGCCCGTCCCATTATAGCACCACGAAAATCTCTAATTACAGATGAAGGAACAGTTCCTTCATATCGTTTGCATTGAAAATAAATATTGAAGGAGACGAAGCCAGCAATTTTGAATACGCCTTTACCATCAATTCCTCCGTCACCTGATTTCTTCGTTACTTCAACATTGTCAAAACCAGCTTCTCTTAATAATCTCTGAGCGAGTCTCTCAAATGCAAAGGGATTCATTTTTTTCAAGGTCGCAATAAGCTTATCTTCCCATTTTATTTCTTCTGTGGTTTCTTCAATAAAATTACAAGCACTATCCTTTTCTTGTAAAGGGATATTTGTAGGCTCCTCTGCATTTGAGGAATGCTCGCAGCTTTTTACAAATTTTTTTACCTCATTAATGTTGACCTTATCTGTTTTTAATCCTTTAGGTGTTAATGCCCAAACGCCCCGAGTAGAATTGGATAAGATACCATATACTTTAAGGTATGACTTGGCCCAAGCAACGCGATAATCTAAAACAGAACGGTTTCCTCCATTATAAAGTTCAGATGCCTCTTCATCGGTAAGTTTAAGAATTTTGCTGATTTCTGAAAGTATTTCATCATTTTTTGCAGATCCGCCCAAGTTTTTAATTGCTTCAATAACGGGATTGAAGAGCTTATCATATGTAGGTATTGGCATTTAAGAACTCCGATAAATCAAGAATGATCTCAGTATATTTTATTAGATTTTAAAATACAATAAAAAAGAAATAAATGCAAAACCCAATGCTCAATATTTTTATTATATAACCAACATCAGAAGGAAATAATAAAAATGATAAAGGACTTTTATATTTGTCTGGACAATACGGCATTAAATTATGCACTAAAGCATTTCAGTAATCCGTTTACGCGGATAATGCGTTGTTATACCGGCCTTGAAGTTGAAATGATTGTCAAAACTATGGAATCAAATAAAAGCAAAAATTTTTATACGCTCCGGGCAATGCAAAACAAGATATTAAAAGGCACTATTAAAAACCTTGAAGTCTTGGGTACTATTTTTGAAAGGGCGGATAACGGCGAATAACTTATTTTTAATGTTGATTTAATATTTAAATAATGTTATTTTAATGTTGAAATAATGTTAAGGAAATCGTTATGGCTTTTAATCCAAAATATACGGTAACGGCTCAAATGCTTGCAAATTTGGCAAAAATTGAGGTTATTAAACAGCAATTTGAAAATCAGCCGATATCGCCGCAGCTTTTATTATCGTTGCGGGAAAGTGCCAAAGTAGCAACAATTCATTATTCCACGCAAATTGAGGGCAATCGTCTGACCGGAAAAGAAGTAGCAGAGGCTCTAAGAGGGCGAAAATTACCGCAAAGAGAAAAAGACGAGCAGGAAGTTAAAGCTTATTACAAGGCTTGGAATGCTATGGAAGAGGCTGTTGTTGCCAATCGTCCTTTTGATGAGAAATTGATTGCCAATATTCACAGTTTGGTAGAAGCCAGTAAAAGTATAATTCCATATCGGGATAATCAGAATGCAATTTATGACAGCGAAACCGGTGCTAAAATTTATTTGCCGCCGGAAGCTAAAGATGTGCCGGGTATGATGACAGATTTTTGCCAATGGGTGCAAAATGCCGGAAATTTGCCGGTGCCGTTAGTGGCGGGAATTGTACATTATCAGTTTGTAACGATACACCCTTATTATGACGGAAACGGAAGAACGGCCAGACTTTTGACTAGTTTCATTATGCGCAAAGGCGGCTACGGGCTAAAAGGTATTTACTCACTGGAAGAATATTATGCAAAAGATTTAATCCGTTATTATGATGCTTTGCAGACACATCCGCATCATAATTATTATTACGGACGGCATGAGGCGGATATAACGTCATGGCTGGAGTATTTTATTGCCGGTGTCGCTGATGCTTTTGACAAGGTTAATGAACATGCTAAAGATGAAAAGACAAAAGGATTTACGACGGACAAAAGTCCTTTACTGCGTGAGCTTGATATAAAGCAACGGAAAGTCTTGGAACTGTTTGCTGAATTTAAGGAAGTCAATAGTACGCAAATTGCGGATATATTAGGCATTTCTGCCCAATCTGCCAGAACCTTGCTCCGTCAATGGATTGCCGAAGGTTTTCTGCAATATGCCAATGAATCAAAAAAGGCAAGGACTTATAGACTGGCGGAGAGATTTGAGAAATTGGTATAAAGTTGAAATGTAAATAAAGTTTAAGCTTTTAATTTAATGTTGTGGGTGTAAGATATATAGGAACTAAAGTTAAAAATTTTCGGGTTTATAAAAATATTAAATTGACAACTTTAGCTCAGAAGGCAGGCGTTGATTATCGGACATTAAAAGCCATTGAAACAGGAAAAGTAAATCCTACAATTTTAGTTTTGAATAAGATTGCTAAAGCTTTAGAAACCAATGTAACAATTTTGACCGATGTAAATTATAATACTAATACCATAGACACTAGAAAATCTTTAATCGATTTAGTTTATAGCCTAAATCAAAAACAATTTAAGATTCTGAATAATGCTGTGTCTTTGCTCTGCGAACATCCGTATCAATTTTGGAAGAGGATAAGGGATGTAGTGATGAAAGATTATGAAGAACGAATTAATGAAATTGAGCTGTGGGAGTTTTATTCAAAGAAAAATAAACAATAATTTTTTCCGCCGACATTAAAATGACTATAATTTTTAATACCTGCATTTTAATGTAGGTATTTTTTTTGTGTGTAAATATTTTGTAACATATTGATTTGCAACAAAATATTTTCTTTATTTTTGCCTTTGAATGCGAAAAAACAAATTTTGGTAAAGAGCCCCCGTAAATAACATCAACGGAGAGCTTTGTCTTGAATTACCAAGCATTAAATGACGAGATTTTGAAATGTTGTCCTGTCTGATATAAAAGAAAAGGACAAAGCAAAAATCGGAAGAGGTAAGCAAGATATTTTTGGCCAGCAACTTATAGAGCTGTTTATATTGGCAAAAGATGCTGGCATTGAAAAATTGACTGTCAATCAGGTTACTGTTGCTTATTATCGTCGGTATGTTGAAAAAAATGGTTGCAAAGTAAAAACCAATATTCAAATTATGAATAAGTTGTTTGCTATGGCGACCAGCGGTAAATATCCGCTTGAAAAGGTTGAGGGAGAACAAGGAACATATCGCTTAAAATAAGTTAACTTTTGAACCCTAAGGGGAAGAGGTTAAAACTTCTTTGTTTAGGCTTTAAATGTTACAAGTTATGGGACGTTTCGTCTGAAAATGCCTGTCTAGCTTACTGAAAAAGGCTCAGGCATTTTTTATCTCACGCGTTATAAGGGGCTAGTTAAAAAATATACACAAAAATCAATAGTAATTTTGAAAAAATTAGCACAAGATGCTAGAAGAAGGAAAGCTCTTGATTTGCATTAGAGATGAAAATCTTTAAAAGTTAATAGCTTAAACAATAAGATACACATCATTCTTTGCAATAAGGACGATGATTTATTAAAGAAGATAACAGAGGTAAAAGATTAATTTCAATATTTTTATTTATATAATTAATAGCTAAAGGAAATAATAAAAATGATTAAGGACTTTTACATCTGTCTGGATGACAAGGCATTAAATTATGCACTAAAGCATTTCAGCAATTCTTTTACAAAGATACTGCATTGTTATACTGGGCTGGAAGTTGAAATGATTGTCAAAACGATGGAAGCAAATAAAAGCAAGAACTTCTATACGCTTCGAGCTACACAGAATAGAATATTAAAAGCAACCATTAAAAACCTTGAAGTCTTAGGTGCCATTTTTGAAAGAGCGGATAAAAATCGAATTGATTGCACAGAATAATTGATATATAAAAATATTGTTACTTTACGAATATTTAATTTTGACAAATTATAGTTAAATAAATAGTCTTAAATAAAAGCTTTATTAAGGATATATAAAATGAAAAGAATAACGTCATTAGAGGTAAAGAAACTATTTGGACGATATGATTATAGTATTGATAATATTAGTCAGCAAGATTTGCGGATATTGTTTGGCGCGAATGGTTGTGGAAAGACTACATTATTAAAAATTCTGGATGATGCTGCAAAATTAAAAATTTCAGATATTTTGGAAATTAATTTTGAGAATTTAAAAATTTCATACGATGACAGCTGTTATTTAGAATTTGTTAAAGATAAAGAGAAAACCCTTTTTAATATTAAATCAGCTAAGAAAAAAATAAAAAGTTATGATCTTTCAGATAAGGATAAGGTTTTTATAGATTATATAAGAAAAAGTTCAGAACGCAGATATCATGAGTACATACATATTCCATCATCGGGTATGGTTCGGCGTAGATTGATAGAAGAGAAACCTATACATTATATCCTTTATAGTCCAGAAAATGATATAGAATATTTGGAAAAGATCTTTGCCGATGATCCAAATAATAAAGCGATGGAATTTTTAAATTTGCTTAAAGAATTTAAATCCTCGTGTAAATTTATTTCAGCAGACCGTTTAATATCTTTAAAAAACAATAAACATCATAGTGATAATGAGCAATCCATTGTCTCAGGTATTGAAAATATTATTAAACAAATTGATAAGGAAATTTCAGATGCGGCGGAGCGATATAGTCAACTTTCTCAGGAAAAAGATAGTTCGTATGTTAAACGTCTAATTAGAAATTATAGTGATAAGGATAAAGAAAGAGAGCTTGTTTTTAAGAAAATTGAAGAATTGAAAAAAAGGATTGATAAATTAGTTTCGTTGGGAATATCTACAGATAATTTTAATGAGGATTATTCTACAGCCAAAATCAATAAAGGTATTTTGCATGCTTTAGATATATATTGTGATGATACAAATGAAAAATTGAATGTTTACAAAGAGTTGGAAACAAAACTTTCAAGTTTTTTTGAACTAATGAATTTAATTTTTGATGAAACGCAAAAAAAAATAAGAGTTAATAACAATAAGATAGAAATTTATGATAACATACGTAAATGTAAATTAGATGTAAATATGCTTTCGTCTGGAGAAAAGCATCAAATTATTTTACTAGGAGATATAATATTTAGCAGTGCAAACTCAAATTTAATTATTATTGATGAACCAGAAATCTCTTTACATGTAAAATGGCAAGAAAGTTTTATTGATAATATAATTGATATTTTGAGACGGAATAAAGTAAATTTAATAATAGCTACACATTCACCCTTTATTATTAATAAATATTGGGATTATACACAGAAATTAGGAAGCATAGAGGAATAGAATGCTAAAATACATATCTGAGGAATCATTGCAAAATATTCCTAAAATGCTAGAAAATCCAGTTATTTTTGTGGAAGGTAATTTTGATAACAAATTGTATTCTAAGTATTTTAATAATATATTTATAGTTTCAAATGATACCAATTTTGGGGTAAAAAATAAAATAATTCATTTAGCACAAAATAATGATAATATCATGGGAATCGTTGATGCTGATTTTGATAAGTTAGAAAATACATGTTGTAATTGTCCAAGGGTTTTTTATACAGATTTATGTGATGCTGAAACGATGGTACTTTTTTCACCTTCAGTATTAGAAGCAGTGAATGAGTTTTTTCAGATAGATAAAAGTTATTTTGAAAATATTTTGGATGAATATAAAGTTATTACGGCAATTAGAATTTTGGATAAAAGATATAATTTAGGAATACCATTTAAGAAATTTACTACACTACTTAAAAGTAAAGGAGAAAATTTTGATCAAAGCTTACCTATAGTGTTAAACAGTGCTTCTGAGGAACAATTAAAGCAATATTGTACAGAATGTCAGCGGATCTTATCTAAAAACAATTTCAAGCAATTAAAGATATGTCGATGGCATGATATTGAAAATAAAATTATATCTAAGATATATAAAGTTAACAATAGAAGTACCAAAATATCTTTTGAGTATATCATTTTGACCAGATATAAAAATTTTCTTGAAACAGATTTGTATAAAGAAGTTTGTGCTTTTTTAAGAGATAACAATATTTCTAATCTTATAAAGCCAGAGGAATAGACTACCTCTAAACCATCTCAATAATTTTCTTTTGCGCATCAGTGTTGTATTCAATATAGCGTTGAGTCGTGGCAAGGGTAGAATGTCCGGCAAGCATACGGATGTCGTTTAAGGTTCCGCCAGCCAAGCTGATATTTTTTGCTGCGGTGGTGATAAAGGTTCTACGTCCACTATGTGAGGAGCAGCCTTCAAAACCGATTTCTTTATATAAATTATAAAAGAAATTGACAATTGCCTGCGGGCTGGTCTTATTGTCGCGTTCTGTTGTAATAATCCGATTCGTCAAATTAAAATGCTCATCCTTCTGCTGCTTGCTTAGTAATTCCGTTAATAAAGCCACCAAATCTTTATGCAGAGGAATAATCCGGCCGGATTGTTTGCCCTTGGATGCCTTATTAATGAGGTTAATTTCGCGGCTTAATTGCCCTTCCGAGTCGCAAACCATCAGCCAGCTCAGATTCGCTATTTCCTTTGCCCGCAATCCGGCCTTGTAACTAAGCATAAAAATAATTTTATTGCGGAGCGGATATCGTGTCCGTTCCAGATAACTCAATGCCAGTTCCTGCTGTTTCGGGGTAAGGATTTTTGCCTGTTTGTTAAGTGCCATTTTTATTTAAAACTCATTATGCTATTGAATCTATGTAATAAATTATAATGAGTATAAAATAAAAGTCCAGGCTCAAAGTCTTGTAATGCTTGAAAAATAAGGACTCATTATAAAACTTAGATTATATAATGAGTTTATCCACCGCAAACTTTGCAAGGTCTGGCACCTTGTGATTTTGCCTTGTATTTGGTGGTTTTTATACAGTTTTTGGTACAGCGTTTTGCCCATTTGCAGGTGGGGCTATGATAAATATAAGTCTTGGTATTCATAACTACGGCTGAGTTGTCTGCAGCCAAAACAGGTGCGGATAAAAGCAGGAAAATTAATAAGCATACGGCTCTTTTCATCTTTCACTCCAGACTTTATTATAAATTTTTCCCCAACCTTCGTTATGGCTTGCTCCGTTGACTTCAATAATTAAATCGTCCTTTCCGACAAATTCACGTGCCAATACCGGCGGCATGACTTCATCGTTACTGCCGACATAGTGGATTTGTGGAATTTTGGCGAACTGTTGACGGTAGCTTTCCAAATTCATTGATTCATTAAGCGGCGGCAGATTATGATATTGTGTCCATGCCAAGTGGTCGAGATTTCCTGCAATGGTTATAATTTTTTTGACATTCAACCCCGGTTTGGCAGTTGCCGCCAGTCCGGCAACCTGTGCACCACCGGAAAATCCGATTAAAATAACAGGATTGTTAGCGACAATATTTTTAATTGCCTCATATTCTGCATTAATAACTTCCGGTGCAAAACGAGCGGTTGTCCAAAGTCTTTTTGAACAAATCGGACTTTTAATATATTGGCATGGTCTAGCTAAGTATATGACATTCGGGCTGTTGTCATCAAAAGCCAGTTCACGGACTAAAGTTCCGCGAGGTGTCGGGTCTTGGGTTGCTTTGCCTCGGGCATTAAAGGCATAACCGTCACCTTCTATATATATTTTATAAGGAGCCGCCGGATTTGTAACCTTTTGCCAACTGGCAAGGATAAAATCCCGTGTTTCAACCTCTTTATACACAAAGTCAGCCGGCACCTTGATTGTCGTACACCCGACCAGAAACAGCAATGTTACTAATACTTTTATCATGCGTTAAGCTCCTTATAAAAGGACTATATCGGCTTATTTATAAAAATTCCAGAGGGTTTTTGACTTTTAGCTTGATTGTCTTCAAAAGGCTTTATAATATAAATTCAGGTTCAGAATTTTTCTGAGCTTAGTACCTTTAGTGGTACGGGGCTTTCATCGGCTCTACGTCATTCGGTGTTAGGATATAACATCGTCATATTGTCAGCTACTCATCATAGCCGACAGTAAATATATCCCCGATACATAGCAATATGGTCGGGGAGCTTTTAGCGAATGTTCAGGAACCATATTACTATCTCTGAAAGAATATGGTTCTAAAGGTTAAGAGAATCATGTAATGACGTATGATTGATGAACTCTCCGACCACCTCTAACACAGGTGGTTTTCTTTTAATTGCAATTAAAGAAGAAGGAAGTCTAATCATATGAAAAATAAACTTTTAATTACAACGGCATTGGTGGCACTTTCTGTGTCCGGCAATGCTCATGCAGATGTAACTATTAATTCAGACACAGTTCTGGAAAGTGAATATACCGACAATGTAATAATTTCCGGAGGCAATGTTACAACCAAAGACAGTTCTACCGTTAGCCTGAATTATCCTGACGGAAAAAATTTAACAGTTAACGGCGGAAACTTATCCTTAAACGATTCCACCATTTACACTTTTAACGGCAATACGGAAATCAGCGGAGATGCTGTTCTTAATTTAAATAATGACAGCGATATCGACACCAACAAATTAACCATCAGCGGAGGAACAATCAACCTTAATAAGGGTGAACTTCGTCAGAATAATAGTTTTACCATGACAGGCGGTACAATTAACGCAAACGGCCAAACGCAAATAGGTTCTGTCGGAAGAGATACTGAAAAAGTTGAAGGCACCGTAACAAGCTATGCCGGAGGAACAACGGATATCAGCGGCGGCGTGATAAATGTTAAAGGCGGTGTAGGTCTTGGCAGTTCGGCAAATGACATTTACGATAATGGTAATGTTATTTTTGGTACCTCTATTAAATTAAGAGGTGATGCAACTCTGGACATTAAAGAGGGAGCAACCTTATTTGCTTATGAAAATTACAAAATTGATGAGCCGGATTTAGATAACTCTGACCTTGATGTTGTAACCTTTGGTAATAAAGCCACAATTACAATGAATGACAACACTTCAAAAATTAATCTGGCCGGAACGTTAAGTGCCAATATTAATGGTGATGACCGCGGCAAAATTCATTTTCAAAATTCCGGTGCTCAGATTGATGGTGATGTTGAAGCTGCCAGCCTGATTTTTGAAGACAGCCACACCTTAAGCCAAGCTGTTTCTGGTGAAATCGGCGGCTTGGATATTTTTGAAATTAAAAAAGGCACCATGGTTTATGATAAGGAAATCAACGGCGGCGCTTCCAGCGTTATTGTCGGCGAAGGTGCAACGCTTGATATAGGAACAAATACTTTGCATTCCGGCGGTGAAAAAGGTGTTGACAGTGAAGGTGTTCACTTCAAAGACAATTCGACTTTAGCCTTTACTGTAACCGATAAAGACACTTATGGTAAAATCCATGCCAATTACGTTAATATCAGCGAAAACGGTACAAATTTGAATATGACCTTAAACGGTGCCGCTTTGGCCAAAGGTGAAACAACAACCTTAAAATTATTTAATGGTGAAGATTCCGATACGGTAGAAATCGAAGGTAAGTTTGCCAACCTGAGCCAAAATTCCCGTTATGAATTTATCGATAATGGCGACGGAACTTTTGATGTTACTTCTGTCGGTTCTGCCACAGATGCTGTTGTTGATGCCGGTGGTTCCGCCAACAATGCCGGAACAGCCGAGGCATGGGACAGCGTCAGTGCTTCAACCAGCTCTCCGGTTGCTGCCGCAGTTACGGAAAAACTGGCACAGCTTTCCAACAGCACCAATGCTGCCGAGCAGAAAGCCTATGTTGACGCTTTGACGGCGGTTGCTCCGGAAGTTGCTCCGATGGTTCAAAAGACACAGACAGAAACAGCTAATCAGGTCTTTGGTGCCGTATCAACCCGTTTAACCGGTGGTTCAATCTCAACAGGTGGCGAAGGTATGGCTTCTGGCGATAATATCTTCAAACGTGGTGCAATGTGGGTTCAGGGCTTGTTCAACAAATCCAAACTGGACGATACATCCAAAGCCAAAGGTTTTGATGCAGATTCTAACGGTATTGCCTTCGGTGCCGAAAAGTTTGTAACCGATGATACTAAGGTCGGTATTGGTTACGCTTATACCAACACCGATATTGATGGTTTCATGCGTGATACTGATGTTGATACACATACTGCCATCCTGTATGGTGAATATAAACCATCCAACTGGTATGTAAATGGTATTGCGACCTATGGCTGGTCTGATTATGAAGAAAGCAAGAGTGTCGCCGGAGTTGGTGTCAAAGCTGACTACGATGTTGAAACCTTTGGTTTGCAGGCAATGACCGGTTACGATATGAATATCAACGGCTTAGGCGTTACACCGGAAGCCGGTTTGCGTTACGTTCATATCAAGCAGGATGCTTATAAAGATTCTGCCGACCAGAGAGTTTCTGCCAACGACAGCGATATTTTGACCGGTGTCATTGGTGCCAAAGTCAGCAAAAATTTTGAGCTGTCTAACGGTATGAATATTAAGCCAGAAGCTAGAATTGCCGCCACATACGACTTGATGAACGATGACGTTAATTCGGTTGTAACTTTGGCTAACGGTTCGGCTTATGCAGTTGAGGGTGAAGCTCTTGACCGCTTCGGAATGGAATTTGGTGCCGGTGTAACTGCGGAAGTCAACGACAAGGTTGAACTTTCGCTTGGTTATGAAGGTAAATTCCGTGAGGACTACCAAGATCACACAGGCTTGATTAACGCTAAATATAAATTTTAAGCGTTAAATCACTAAAACTAAGCAGCCCCGGATATCTTTTATTCGGGGCTGTTTTTTTGTGGGAAATATTTCTAATAATTTGACTCTGAAAGGAAAACGGTTTTTGCTATTTTATAAACATTAAAGCAAGGCAATAAAATGACAAATAAATATAAATCAGAACAAAGAGAATATCGTAAAAAGAGATATATCGGTCGAGTAAAGAAAATTGGGGCAAAATTAGCGGAACTACGACAGAGAAAGAAATATTCGTTGCAGCTCTTAGCTCAAAAATCTCATGTGAATGTTAATACAATTTACAAGATTGAAAAAGGCGAGGTTGATGCAAGTCTACTTACATTAATGTCGTTGTCTGAAGCTTTAGATTATCAGTTTGATGAGTTCATAATATCATTATATCCAAAGAGAACAAGTACTACAGGGAAAATTATGAGTTTGTTAGAAAAAAGCGATAGTGCACTATTACAAGTTATGTTAAAAGTGTTGGCAAATACATATGCTACATGGAATTTGTATAAGACAAGTCCAGAATGTAAGAATCGAGATGCCTTTTATCCATTGGATGAGCGTCTAAAGAAAAGGCCCTAAAGCATTTCTTTAGTTGGAGAACACTCTTTCTTTTATGAAAGAGTATTTTTTTGATGCCTGTTATCATATTAAAATATATATCTTATCCTATAAAAATAAAACACATAACTATTTGTAATTATGTAAATTTATAGGATTTTTTTATCTTTTTTTTCTAAATACAGTTAATTTTCAGAATATCATCTTGTAAAGAGCCCCCGTAATTAACATCAACGGAGAGCTTTGTCTTGAATTACCAAGCATTAAATGACGAGATTTTGAAGTGTTGTCCTGACTTGACGGCGGATGAAGCTGTCGATGCAGGCAAAAGTCTTGTTGCTCTGTTGAAGATATTACACGAGGCCGTTCAGGAAAATCCTGAGTTACAAACATTAATTTCAGCTCAAATAAAAGGAGATTTTTAAATGAGCACAAATAACAAGAAGAATGTCTGTGATACCTGCGTTTTGCTGGTTGATTACACGGACATCACAATAACAGAGCTTGGGCGTTTTAAGCCTAATCCGCAAATCCTCTGGGATATGCAAGGGGCGGAGGCTGTGACCTGCTATAACTTCGCAACGCGTGAAGAGCTGCAACAGCATTACTACCCTAAGCTGTCATTAAGCAGCGTACTGCGGCACGGAGGTTTCAGCGTTAAGTTGAAAATTGAATTTTCCGCACCGAAACTTCTGCATTTTCCGCCCAACAATCTGGAAGAAGTTTGCGATGCCGACTTTGAAGATGTCATCAGCATTTTGGCTTTACGGATTTACGAGATGGGGGTTGATGTTTCGCCTCAAGTGTTGCGGTCAGCACAAGTTGTAAGGATTGATTATGGTAAGAATGTTCTGGTTAAAGTCGCACCCTGTGTGATTTTACAATATCTGAACAAAGCTGACATCAGCCGCCGGCTCGATTGTACCAAGGTGTCATACCGAAATGAAGGGCATTCGCTGCATTTCTTAGCCCGGCACCGGAATGTCGTTATTTATGACAAACTCAGGGATATTCAAAAAGCCGGGTATTGCAAAAGTCGGGCTGTCAGTTCCGAAAATGCTCAGGCGATTGATTTGGCAGCCTTAGGATCAAACCAATATTTACGGATCGAAATTCAGTTAGGTAATTCCGAGAATATCCGCCAAGCCATCAGCAAAGCGGGGATTCCAGTTCCAGAGCTGACATTTCAAAATCTTTTCAGCAGCCAAATTTGCCGAGCTGTTACGCTGGTTTATTGGAATGAAATTTTGGTGGCAGTCAGATACCAGCAACTAAGTGACGAAAATGCAGCGGATTTATTCAAACGTCTGCTGGATGCCAAATATAAGTTTCTAAAAGCCCTGCAGCTTGTCGGCTTGGTAACGATACTGAAGACGATGGGCAAACGAGAACTGCGGCTACATGCGGGGAACTCTTTTTCACCGGCAATTTATGAGCTGTTTCGGCTGATTAACCGGCTCGAACCGCAAAACAACTGGCTGCAGCCGGATTTGGACGGCATAACCGCGGCTATTAATGAAAATCAAATCATAATTTTAACGAAAGGAAATGAAAATGACTTCTGCTAAAGATGCAATAATCATGTGTCGGGTTTCTTCGGCAAAACAAAATACCGGTAATTCTCTCTCTGAGCAGGAAGCTATTTGTAAGGCGTACTGCCAAAGTAAGAATTTTGAAATAATACAAAATAAAAAAGCAATTGAAAGCGCCTTTAACAAAAGACGTCCGAAATTTAATGAAGTCTTGGATTTAATTCAGCAAGTAAAAACTGCTCCAGTTGCTTTGGTTCTGTCGGAAGCTAACCGTTTAGCCCGGAACTTTAACCATATAAGTGTATTGGATGATTTGGTGAAAACGGGCAAAGTAGAAATTCATTTTGTTAAAGAGGGTATGGTAATCACTCCGTTTTCTACAGCGAATGATGTATATGATTACCGGATGCTTATAGCAGAAGCCGAACGTTTCTCTGCAGAATTATCAAACATGACAAAAAAGGCAATGCAAACGATGCGAGAGAATGGCTTTTACCCTGGCAAGGCACCGATAGGATATAAAAATTGCCGTCCAAGTTGGTGCCCTTGGATTCTGCCGGATGAACAGGCAGGTAAAGTTCAGTTTCTATTTGATAACTACTTACGGTCAGAAATCAGCATCAAAAATTTGCTTGAAGTTGCCCAATCATTACCTCTGTATACAACTACTGGTAGTTTAATTAGTCGAAGAACATTAATTCATATGCTGCGCAATTCTTTCTATTGTGGACAGATGAAAAGCGGTGGAAAGTTATATCGACATGGTTATGAAAGGTTGGTGAATGAAGATGTTTTTGCTGAGGTGCAAAAAAAATTAGACAGGGAACTCGGTAGAGTTGCCAACAAGGAAACGGAGGTGAAGGTCGCAGCATAAAACAAATTAGGCCAGTGGAGGCTGGATAATACATCCGGCCTTCCTTGACCTGTCAAAATGATGAATCTTAAAATAAAGTATAATTTTAATACGGAAAGGTAAGAATATGGGAAGAAAAGCTGCAAAAGTTGTGAATGATAAAAATATAAAGCATGCCGTTTTATGGATACGAGTATCAAGCAGAGAGCAGAAAGAAGGTTATTCGCTTGATGCTCAGGAAGACCGGGTAAAGAATTATTGTATTCGGCAAGGGTTGACAATTATTAAGCAGTTTACCGTTGTTGAAAGTTCGACCAGAGGTGAACGAAAAGAATTTTATAATATGATAAATTTTATAAAAAAATATAAAAATCCGGTTGCTTTGGTTTGTGACAAAGTTGATAGGTTGCAAAGAAGCTTCAAGGAATATGATGTTTTGAATAAGCTGATTGAAAAAGAAAAAATTGCAATTCATTTTCAGACGGAACAAGCAATTATGGCGAAAAATGCCAAAGCTCATGAGAAGATGATGTGGAACTTTCGGATTACAGTTGCGCAGTCGCAAACAGACACGATGAGTGATAATGTAATACGCAGCTTTGAAAAAATGCGTAAAGAGGGAAAATGGCCACATCACGCACCAGTCGGATATAAAAATGTAAAGGATGCTAACGGTAACAGCGATATTGTGCTGGATGAAAATAACCATTTCATCATTACGCGGTTGTTTAAAGAATTTTCGATTGGCACTTATAACCTTGAACAGATAACGCGGAAAGCCGCGGACTTGGGGCTTAAGATGAAAAACAGCAAGAAACTTCATAAGCAGACTATCCGCGGAATATTAAGCAACCGTTTTTATGTCGGGGAGATGTTCAGTGGCGGGCAATATTATCCGCATTGTTATCCGCGGCTGACGGATAGCTATACGTTTGAACGGTGTCAGGAAATTTTGGAAGGTAAGGCAAATCATAAGGTGCAGAAGCATGAATATGTATTCAAAGGATTGGTTCGCTGTAAAAAATGCGGTGGTGTTGTTTCAACCGACATCAATGTACATTCGGCGAAAAAGAAGGGAAAAAATCGTTTATAAATACCTTTTTTGTCCGCAATGCGGCGGCTATCGGACGAGAGAGGAAAATGGGGTTGAAAAAGTGAGAGAGGCATTAAAAACGTTTAAAAACATGCCTACAAGCGTTGTCGAGAAATTGGTTGCCTGTTTGGATGAAGAAATTTACAAAGACCATAAAATGGAAATAGAAGCCAAGAAGGCATTGGACAGGCAGATTGCCGGTTTTGCAGAAAAGGAAAGCAGGTTGATAGACCTGTTTACGGAAGGCAGTATTACACAGGATTTATATACCAAAAAACTAACCGAATACAGACAGGATAAGAAAAAACTGGAAGAGCGATTAACCGACTATAGTCATCTGACTAAACAAGGTCTGATAACGCTCAAATACTTGGCTGGCTTGCTTTTGATGTCAGACCAGATATGGAATTTTCTGAATTTGTTCGGAAATTTTATTAGACGGTAAAAATGTAGATATTTCAATAAGAAAGCCTATCTTAGCACTGGCTAAAATAGGCTCTTGTCAAGTTTGGCTGGGGTGGCTGGATTCGAACCAACGAATGTCGGCACCAAAAGCCGATGCCTTACCACTTGGCGACACCCCAACATTATAGTAAAAAATGCCCGTATAAACGAACAAAAGTACTTTTATACTAAAAAAATATAAAAGCAAGCATTTTTTTCTATTGTTAAAAATTTTTGAATAAATGGTAAGCGTAGAATAAAGTTATATAAATCATTTGACTTATGACACATGTTATACAACTATCAAATTTAAGTAATATGAATAGGTAAGGGTGGGCGCCGAAACGAAATTTAATATTTATTTTTTATTTACCTGTTTCTGGCGGAAACGGAAAAAACATTGGATTGCCGTGATACTACTGAATTGTTGACAGATATATATGTTCCGAAAGACCTGAAAATACCGCAGGAACAAGGGGAAAATCAGTTTTATCTGTTGAATAAAACAAGGAAAGAAATGACGGAAATTTGGGAAAAACCTTACATCGGCGGTCTTGAACTGGTGTATCCGTAAAAATCTTTAGCATAACTTTTTCCCTCTCTTTACAGCATCAAAACCTCTCCGTATACTGCAGGCGGATAATAACAAAAGCAAAAGAGGGAATGATATGGCACTTAACCTGATAAAACGCGGCGGCGCCGTGCAGGAATTTTCAATTTTTAAACTTCAAAAGCTGCTGACGGATGTCTGCCGGGGCTTTCCGCTGGATTCGCAAAAGCCGCTGTTGAATCTGGATGAATATATAAAAGACGGTATGACGACAGCAGACTTGTTTAATGCTCTGACGATGAACGTTTTAAGCCTGACGTCGGTTGAAGAGCCGGAATGGAAGAACGTTGCCGGCCGGCTGAAGATGCTTGCATTGTACAAACAGGTTTCCATTGCCCGGAATATGCCGAAGAACGAACCGCCGTATGATTATGTGTCGTTTCTAAAGTACGCTGTCAATAACGGAATATACAGCACTGTAATTGCGGAAAAATATACGACGGAGGAAATTGCCGAAGCTGCGTCCTTTATTAATCCCGATTTTGACTTCGTTTATGACTATGCCGGTGCCAATCTGCTGCTGAAACGCTATCTCTGTGAATACGGCGATAAAATTGTTGAATTGCCGCAGGATATGTTCTTGTCCATTGCGCTGCTGATAGAACAGGACGAAGACAAAGCTGCGCGTATGGCCAAAGTTAAGGATACTTACGAAAAACTGGCTGACCGCAAAATCTCGCTTGGCACGCCGCTTTTGATGAACCTGCGCCGTCCGAACGGTAATCTCAGTTCTTGCTTCATCACCGCAATGGAAGACACGCGCGAGTCGATTTTTTATGTCATAGACCAGGTGTCATCAATTTCCAAATTCGGCGGCGGGGTAGGGGTGAACATTTCCCGCGTCCGTGCCAAAGGCGCCCGCATCAAGGGGATAAAGAATTCCTCCGGCGGTGTTATCCCGTGGATTCGTATTTTGAATGATACCGCAGTGGCCGTCAACCAGCAGGGCAAACGCAAGGGCGCCGTAACCGTGTCGCTGGATATGTGGCATCTGGATATTGAGGATTTTCTGGAGCTGCGAACCGAAAACGGCGACCAGCGCATGAAGGCCTATGACATTTTCCCGCAGGTGGTTGTGCCGGATTTGTTTATGCAAAAGGTGGAAAACAACGAAGACTGGCTGATGGTTGACCCGCACGAGGTGCGTACCAAATACGGTATCGAGCTGGCAGACCTCTGGGGAAAGGAGTTTGAAAAAGCCTACAATCAGCTGTACCTGGAAGCCTCGTTTGGCAAATTGGAACTGTTTAAGTTTTATCCGGCCAAAGAGTTGCTGAAAAAAATTATGCGTTCGCAGATAGAAACCGGTATGCCGTATATCGCGTTTAAGGATACGCTGAACCGCTACAATCCCAACAAGCATGACGGTGTTATTGTCGGCACCAACCTTTGTACCGAGTCGCACAGTAACGTCCGCCCCAGCCATATTGGCGAAGACGTTTTGGAGAACGGCCGGGTCGTCCGCACCGCGGAGGGCGGTCTGGTTCACGTCTGCAATCTGGTGTCAATCAATCTGGCGAATATCGAGTCGGATGCGGAGCTGGAGAGCGTCTGCGAAACTTCCGTACGCCTGTTGGACAATGCGATAGACTTTACCCGCGTTCCGGTGCTGGAAGGTCAGGAGCACAACAAGCGCTACCGCACTATCGGCGTCGGTGCGATGGGGCTGGCCGATATGCTGGCCAAAAACAATATCCCGTATATTCTGTCGGCGGATTACGTTGATGAGTTGTTTGAAAAAATTGCGCTGTATAATATCCGCGCTTCCGTTAAACTGGCCAAAGAAAAGGGAACGTTCGGCGCTTATGAAGGTTCGGACTGGAGCAGGGGCATCATCTTGGGGCACGACCAGATATGGTTCAATAAAAATGCCAAATATCCCGAAGCCTGGAACGAACTCTTTGCCGATTTGCAGAAATACGGCATTCGCAACAGCCAGATAGCGGCGATTGCGCCCAATACCAGTTCTTCGCTGATACAGGGATGCTCGGCGTCGGTGCTGCCGGTTTACAGCAAGTTCTTTGTGGAAACCCACGGCAAAGGCTCCATTCCGAACTGCCCGCCATATATTCGCGACAAGTTCTGGTTTTATCAGGAAAACCGCAACATCAGCCAGGAAACTGTCGTTGACATTATGGCACGCATTAACAAGTGGATTGATACCGGTATTTCCATTGAGCTGATGTATAACTTAAACCGCAACATTCGCGCCAAAGACATTTACAATACGATAATGAGCGCCTGGAAAAAGGACATCAAAACCCTTTATTACACCCGCACCATTCAAAAGGACGGTTCCAGTCTGGAAAAGACGGAATGCGTCAGCTGCGCCGGATAGGAGAGAAAAATGCAGAGAAAAAAACTTTTTAACGTTAACGGAAATGACGAAATCATCAACCGCCGTATGATTGGCGGCAACGTTACCAACCTGTTTAATCTGAACAACGTCAAATACCAGTGGGCGAACAAAGTCTACCGCCTGATGATGGAAAACTTCTGGATTCCTGAAAAAGTTTCGCTGTTTGATGACAAGCGCGCCTATGAGGAGCTGACCGCCTCGGAAAAGGCTGCTTATGACGGCATCCTGTCGTTTCTGGTTTTTCTGGACAGTATCCAGACCAACAATCTGCCGAACATCAGCGAATACATCACCGCTCCGGAAGTCAACCTGATTTTGGCGATTCAGACTTATCAGGAGGCTGTACATTCGCAAAGTTACGCCTATATTATAGAGAGTATCATTCCCGCCGCCAAACGCGCCGAGATATATGACAAATGGCGTGAAGACAAGGTCTTGCTGGAACGCAACAAATACATCGCTGAAATCTATCAGGACTTTGTTGACAATAAAAGCGACATCAACTTTGCCCGCGTGCTGATTGCCAATTACCTGCTGGAGGGCGTGTATTTTTATAACGGCTTTAACTTCTTTTACAATCTCGCCGCCCGCAGCCTGATGATTGGAACAGCCGACGAGATAAAGTACATTAACCGCGACGAGCTGACCCACTGCGTCATTTTCGCCAATATTATTAAGGAAATAATGAAAGAGAACAGCGGTTTCTTCAATCTGGACGAGGTGTATGCAATGTTTGACAAGGCGGTTGAACAGGAAATCGCCTGGAGTAACCACATCATCGGCCGTAACATTATCGGCATTACCGAAAAGACGATTGAGGAGTACACCAAGTTCATTGCCAACAAGCGTCTGAAGGATCTGGGGCTGAAACCGCGTTATGAAGGCTTTGACCAAAACCCGTACAAGCAGCTGGAAAAAGTTGCCGATACCAACGGCGAGGGAAATGTAAAAGGCAACTTCTTTGAAGCCAACGTGTCGTCGTATAACCAAAGCACGGCTGTTGAGGGATGGGATGAAATCTGAGCCCGTGGCAGCCAAACTCGGCTCCCGTCTGGCGGTTACGGCACCGACTGCCCGTCCTGTCGTCCGCACAACGTGAACCCGGCCGCCCGCAGTCAGCCCATGCTGTCCGACAGCTCTTTCGGTTCCCCGCCTTCCGGCTGCTCTCCCGGCTTCCGCTCGGTGGTCGCAGAACCCGGCTGCCTGCCCGGTTCTCGTCCGGGCATAACCCAAATGAAAATACAAAGGATGGAAAATGCATTTTTTATCGGAATTTAATTTACGCGAATTGCTAAGCTCGTTTGTTGTCCTGTTGGCTATTACGGATATCCCGGGCAATCTGCCTATAGTGATAAACCTGCAGAACAAGGGGATAAAAATCAGCGCCCGCCGCGCATTTATCTATTCTCTGGTGCTGCTGGTGTTCTTCTTTTATGCCGGCGAAGCGTTTCTGAAACTGTTCGGGCTGGACATTTCCTCGTTTGCGATTGCCGGTGCGCTGATAGTCTTTCTGTTCAGTCTGGAAATGATACTGGATATTAATCTGGTCTGCGAAGGTACGGACATTTCCGGCGATGCCACGTTTGTCCCGGTCGTGTTTCCTCTGTTTGTCGGCGCCGGAACCCTGACGGCGCTGTTGGCCATCCGTTCCCAGTATGCCGATATAAATGTTTTGCTTGCAGTTTTGCTGGATTGCGTTGCCATATACGGCACAATCCGTCTGTCGCGTTTTTTCAAAAAACATCTGAGCAGCGCCGCCATTTATGTTATGAAAAAGTTTTTCGGTATGGTGCTTTTGGCAATTTCCGTAAAATTGTTTATTACCAACGTTGCCGAATTGGTCCGCCAGATAAACGCCTGAGAATGAATTTGTTTATCGGATGGCGTCTTCACCGCGTTATTTGGTCTTAGAAGGAGAATATTTTTTTGCAGCCTCTTTTTATCTGTATTTAAATGCCTATATCCAACTCGGCAGAGGAGGTGAAAATGGTGCAGGTATCAATAATAGTTCCCTTAAGCCGCAATGCCGGAACTGTCTGGCCCGAATTGCGGCAAATCCTAAATGAATACGGTTCGGAAATTGAAGTGGTGTGCGTCGCATCATCCCGAAAAGCATTTCCTTTGGGCAGTTCTTTTTTTAACCAATCTGCTTTGTCCTCGGCTTCTCCAAAAGCGTCTTGCTTCAATGCACCTTTTTCCCGGGAGAATAGTTTGCAATCTCTGCCTGAAGATATGATGCAAGACGGACGGCTGCGTTTTGTCAGGGCTCCCGGAACCGAAAAATATGCGGCAATGAACATCGGGATGGAAGAAAGCCGGGGCGAATATGTTGCCTTTTTTGAACCTGGAGCAAAAGTTTCCCCCGGGTTCTATAGGGAATTGTACCGTTTTGCTAGCAAAAAACGTGCGGAAATTGCCGGCTGCGGCATTAAAACGTCAAATCCCGCTGGGGAGGATATCCTGGTCAATATAGCCGCAACCGGGTTCACGTCTTCATTGAAAGAAAAAGCCCGTTTATGGAGAATACCGCAGTATTCTTATGTCGGGAATAAAATCTATCTGCGCCGGGCGTTGTTGGAAAACGGGTTGTTTTTTAAAGAAGATACAAAATTTGCCGATATGTTCTGGACGCCGCTTGTCCTAAAAAAGTTAAAAAGGGCAGCAGCAGTTTCCGGAATTTGGTATATGCCTCCGCAGGAGCCATCAGCCGGTATGGCACGAGAGAAGCCGTCAACGGCGGAATACCAGCTGGCACGCCTGTATACGCGGGCATTCGCTTCGGTAAATGACCTGATACCCGCAAAATATGCCGTTACCCGGAAAAACATCTGTTTTTTGGGAATTCCAATTATGAAAGTTCTTAAATCTTCCCGTTGCGAAAAATGCTACCTCTTTCACTTGAAAGTCAAAGAAAACAAACGCCGTATTGCGGCTTGAATATATTCGGAGCGCTGCGCAATGCAAAAATCCCTGCCGCCCGGTAAAGGTATGGCAGGGATTTGGAGAAATGCGCGGAGTGCCCACAGATAGGTTCCGGCAATAAATTGCAATAATTTTGCCGCAAATTCCGGTTACGGGCGGCAAAATGCTAAATGGCGCAGTATGCGGCCAGCGTCCTTTCGATGAGCATAGACTCGTCTGTACTGCATGGAATGTTGAAAATTCGGTCAGCCATCTTTCTTGCCTCGTCGGGATGTTCGCAGTCCAAATCAAACGGCGACCATATTTTGACATAATTGTCCAAAAATTTTTCCCAGTCCGAAGCGCAGAGCGTATAGCTGTTGCCGAAAGCGGGGCTTTGGTGCAGCAGGCGGTTGAATGCGCTGTGCGAGCAAATCAGGACAATATGCCGGGCTTGGATTTTTCCGGCTTCTGCTTCGGCAATATCAATAAAAGCCCGGGTATCTTGTATCGGTGCCTTATTGTTCAGAGCCGAACTTTCATGGATGCCGTGTGCCGTACAGGCAAGGTTGGCTATTCGAGCAGACTGCAGTCCCCCGTCGTCTCCCGCGGCATAAAGCATTTGCGGCTTGCCGAATTTTTCAACGATGTTTTTTGCCAGAAGAAACAGCATCTTGGCATCTTTAACGGAAATACAGCCGTCGGCTTTTACCTCGGCGTAGCGAATAAATGTAAGATAAACCATAAATGTAAATTAATGATATGAATAAAAATTATTAAACCGATAAAACTTAGCCTGCCGCTGCCAAAAATGCAAGCGGAAAAATTGTTTTTTTTTTGTTAATTATGCAAGGGAATAATCGGATAAATAATTTGACAAAAATTAAAAAAAGGTTATTTAAAAGGCATAAGACAAAAACAATAAGAAAGGACAGACAATGAGCAGACAAGCCGACTTGCTTGAAGCATACCACAATATTTTGTATGTAATAAATAATGCCCCGTTGAACAGTTATCCGAAATTCGGTAAAAATGATGTCAAAAAAATTCCGTCCGATAAGGCTGAAAAGATTATCGGCAACGTTGTCGGACACCGGCTGGCATCCGTTCCGGCCGACAAACACCCGCATGTTGAACTGGTTTTGGGGTATCCCGGGTCGGGAAAAACGCTGGTGGAAGAAGACATTCTCGCGCGCTATCCCGGAACGATATTAAAAATTGACTATGACGATTTTCGCCGTTTTGACAGCCGTATGGTAGAAAAGAGCAAAGAGAATCCGCTGGTTGCCGACTATTTCGGGCAGATACCCGGTGCTATTAAAGACCGGTTGATGATGGGCGCAGCGGCCAACGGGCAGAGCGTTTTAATCAGCGCGCCTGCGTTGGATATCCAGTCTTCGCCGGAAAATTCCCTGAAAGCGCTTTTTCTGAACAAAGGCTACAGGCTGAATGTCGTCTATATTAATGCCGGCGAAGAATTGTGCTTTTTAAGCAACTTCACCCGCCATTTCAAAGCCCGTGCCAACAACCTGAATAATCCGGATGGAAATTTTGACATTCCCCGGATGGTTCGTCCGGAGGTTCATCGTGCCATTTCCGCCGGCACCCGCCAGAATATTAACGAAATCGTGGGGATGATTGGTCGTGGGGAAAATGTCAGCCTGAAGATGGTCGACCGCGATAACCGCGAAATTCCGTTTACAAACATAGAGGCTGTTCCCCACATAGCGCGCCGCAGAGAACGCAGCCCTCTGAATCCGGCGGAAATCGACCGTTTGGTTAATGAATTAAGTATAATCAGCGATGCAATTCAAAAAGTCGGCATTAACGGCCGGGAAAAGAAAATTCTGGCAGACTTTATGCAGGGTGCGCTTTACAGCCGTTTAATCGAACGGAACATTCCATCGACAATGCCGATGTTTTTGGACAATCATCAAGGGAGATAACATAGATGCACTTTAAACCGCTTGACGACTTAAGCCGTTGCCGGATTCTGCTGTCTAACGATGACGGCATAGATGCGCGCGGTATCAAACTTTTGGAACAGGAATTGCTAAAACTGAGCAGTGACGTCTGGGTTGTCGCACCGAAAAACGAAAAGAGCGGTGCCAGCCACGCCATCACGTCAGATAAGCTGCGCAGCATGCAGGGGCACAGTTCGGTAGATGCGTTTCCCAATGACGTTGTTAAAGTTTCCGAACGGCATTATGCCGTCGACGGTACGCCGAGCGACTGTGTCCGTATCGCCTTGAATATGATATTGGCAGATAAAAAACCGGATTTGATTATTTCAGGCATAAACAACGGCCGCAACATTGCCGATGACATAACCTATTCCGGCACAATCGGCGTTGCGGTAGAAGGGATTTTGCACGGCATACCGTCAATAGCCGTGTCGCAGCTGGTAGACGGCGCGGAAGTTGTCAACTGGCAGATGGCGGAAAAATATCTTCCCGGCCTGCTGCAAAAAATTTGCCGCGGGACTTTCGGCGCTGATACGCTGATTAACATCAATTTTCCCAATGTGCCGTTTGAACAGCTGAAAGGGATAACCGTTTGCCGCCACGGCAGCCGCCGGTTTACGCCCGGCACGATAGAGAATGGCCGCCTGAAAGCCGATTCGCTCGAGGGCGTTCCCGCTGCGGGGCGTTACCCTGACGATTGTGCCGCCATTAAAGATAGCATAACCGTGTCAGCCCTGAAAATTGACCTGACCGACGAACCTGGGCTTGGCGAATTGCAGCGTCTTCTGGCTTAAAAAAGGAAACCCTGATTCCTGCAAATATGCAGTTTTGCTTAAAGTTCGGGCTCACCGAATGCACTGCGCAACAAAATACACAAACCGACAAAATTGCGCAATGTTGGGAATAGGGGCTTGACAAGGCCGCTAAAACAGGTCAAACTAAAACACCAACAGCGAACCGTTTTCTCGGCTTCTGCTTGTCAGAGCTGCTGAAATCGTTCAAATTCGCCTGAAAGGAATAAAGAGGAAAATGTTGACCGTAACTGTAATCAGCTTCTGTTGTTGCTGCAACTCCTAAGCCCTGCTGCCGGAGCTGGTTTCAGCTGGAAAAAACAAACGAGGCAGCTGCGCAAGACTGCCTCTTTTTTTAACTTAAAACATAAGGATGATGATAATGAGCGTATATTTATACAATACCCGGACCCGCAGCAAGGATGAGTTTAAACCCTTAAATCCGCCGTTGGTAACGATGTATTGCTGTGGCCCGACCGTATATAATTATGCGCATATCGGCAATCTCCGCACTTATATTTTTGAAGATTTGCTGGTGAATACGCTGAAACTGGCCGGCTACAAAGTCAAACATGTGATGAATGTAACCGACGTCGGGCACCTGACGAGCGACGGCGACGAGGGCGAAGATAAAATGCAGGTTGCGGCCGAACGCGAAAAAAAGAGTGTTCTTGAAATAGCCAGAATGTATGAGGATGCTTTCTTCCGCCATACCGCTGAACTGGGGCTTACCCGTCCGACGGTCGTCTGCCGGGCAACCGAACATATACAGGAGATGATTGACTTTGTCAAAGATTTGGAAGACAAGGGTTTTGCTTACATTTCCAATGGCAACGTTTATTTTGACACGGCAAAGTTTCCCAAATACGGCTGCCTTTCCGGTCAGAACCGCGAAGATTTGAAACACGGCGCCCGTACCGAGCAGGATTTGAACAAGCGTAATCCGTCGGATTTCGTGTTATGGTTCACGTCCTCCAAGTTTGAGAATCAGATTTTGCAGTGGGACAGCCCGTGGGGCAGGGGGTATCCGGGGTGGCACATTGAATGTTCCGCTATGTCGACCAAATATCTCGGCGAACGCATAGATATCCATTGCGGCGGCATAGACCATATTCCGGTTCACCACGAAAACGAGATTGCCCAGAGTGAAGCGCACCTCGGTCATGAATGGGTGAATTTCTGGGTGCACATGGAATTTCTGAACAACAAGTCCGGCAAGATGAGCAAGTCCAAAGGCGGTTTTCTGACATTGGATACGCTGAAGGAAAAGGGGTGGGTTCCGGTACATTATAAATATTTCTGCCTGACGTCGCATTATCGCAGTTCGGCAATTTTCTCCGACGAGGCGATGGATGCCGCCAAAAAGGCGTATGAAAACCTGGCCGACTATGTCGCCTCTTTCAAAGCCGAAGCCGGTGCCAAGAATTTGTCATCGGAAGAAGAAAAGGCGCTGGCGCAGCTGGTCGGAGAGTTTGACGGCTATTTGTTTGACGATTTGAAAACCCCGGTGGCGCTTTCCTATATGTGGAGCGTTGTGAAGGACAACAGCAAATCGGCAGCGCTCCGCCTGGCGTTTTTAATGCACGTTGACAGCGTATTGCACTTATTTCTGAAAGATGTTGCCCCCAAACAGGCACAGACTGTGGAAGTAACGCCGGAAATAACCGCTTTGTTGGAACAAAGGGCTGCGGCGCGCGCGGCGAAAGACTGGGCGAAGTCGGATGAAATCCGCGACCGGCTGGCGGCTTTGGGCGTCGGTGTCAAGGATTTGCCGAATAAGCAGATTGAACTGATAAAACTCTGAAAGGAGACGGTATGCGGGCATTTATAACCGGAGCCGGCGGCGGTATCGGCGGCGCAATAAAAGAACTTTATCTGCACAGCGGCTACGAAGTCGTCGCTCCCCGCAGTACGGAACTGGACTTGTCGGATATGTCGGCGATACACGACTGGTTTTCGTCGCACCGGTCCGAATTTGACGTCATCATTCACTGCGCCGGCTATAACCGTCCGCTGCCCGCTGCCGAAATTCCGTTGGAAGAGTTTATGAAAACCCAGTATGTCAATTATATATCGCTGCTGGAAATCGTCAAAGCCAATGATGCGTATTTTAAGGAACACGGCGGTTATATCGTCGGCATCGGTTCGCTGTACGCATCAATTTCCCGCGAAGGGCGTGCGGCGTATGCCAGTTCCAAGCACGCACTGGTCGGACTGGTAAAGACTCTGGCATTGGAATACGGGCCGTATAACGTGTTATGCAACACCGTGTCGCCCGGTTTTGTCAATACGCAGATGTTTCAAAATAACAATAACGAGGCCAAGCGTGCCGAACTTGCCGCCAAAACGGCAATTAACCGTTTGGCCGAACCGGAAGATATCGCCCGTACCGTATTTTTCCTGGGCAACCCGGGAAATACGTTTATCAGCGGGCAGGACATTATCGTTGACGGCGGTTTTATGGCCGGAAGCTATCAATCAATAAGGAGATGAAATATGACGGAAGAAATGAAAAATACGGAAACTGCCGGTGCGGAAAATACCGTGTCCGATCCTGCCGCCGAACTGCAAAATATGAGTTTTGAGGATGCTCTGGCAAAGCTTGAATCCATTGTCCGCGAACTGGAAAGCGGACGCATAAAGCTGGACGACGCCGTCGCTGCCTATGAAAAGGCCGTTGCGCTGAAAAAGCTTTGTTCCGACCGGCTTGCCGCCGCCGCCCTGAAAGTGGAAAAAATCGAAATCAGCAAAGACGGCACTTTGTCCACGGTACCGTTGGATAATGCAGAGGGTTGATAGATTCGCCGCTTCTCTCGTCAGGAAAACATTCTCTTCTCATAATAAAAAGGGAAAATGCTTGAAATCGTAACTGTTATCGGAACTGCCATGACTGAAATTGAAACCGTTTTATCCGCTTATACCCGAAAGTTTAATCAAAAACTCGAAACTTATTTTCCTGTATCCGAAGCTCCGGAACAGAAGGCCGTTGCTGCGATGCGTTATAGTATTCTGAATGGCGGCAAGCGTCTGCGCCCGTTTTTGCTGCATGAAACGGCCGGGCTGTTCGGCGTGGATTATGAAACGGCGTTTCCTGTTGCCGCGTCGTTGGAAATGCTTCACACCTATTCCCTGATACATGACGATTTGCCGGCGATGGATAACGACGACCTGCGCCGCGGTAAGCCGACCTGTCATCGGGCTTTTGACGAAGCGACGGCGATACTTGCCGGCGACGGGCTGCTGACTTACGCGTTTGAAATTCTGAACACGACGCCGGTTTCCGATGCGAAAAAAGTTGAACTGACGCTTCTGTTGTCGCGTGCCGCCGGTGCGTTTAACGGGATGATTTCCGGACAGGTTTTGGATTTGTACACCGATTCTCATCAGGATTTTGCCAATCCCGAAGCCATTATCCGCCATACGGAAGAGTTAAAAACCGGCTGCCTGCTGCGGTATCCGTGCGAAGCCGGCGCCGTTCTTGGCGGAGCGTCTGCCGCCGAACGCGAAACGCTGGTACGCTTTTCCCGCAATCTGGGAATCGCATTCCAGATAACCGACGACATACTTGATGTTGAAGGCGATGAAAAGCTGGTCGGCAAAACGCTGAAAAAAGACAAGGCGCAGCACAAGCTGAATTTTGTCAGCATTTACGGCGTGGAAAAAGCCCGCAGGATTGCCGGAAATCTTATAGATGAAGCAGAAACGCTGCTGATTCCGTTCGGTTCTGCCGCCGCAAACCTGAAAATGCTGTCAAGATATTTTTTGACCCGCAACCACTGAAAAGCCTCCTCTCACCTTTGAAAATGCTGTCAAGATATTTTTTAACCTCCAGCCGTTAAAAATATGACATTTTGGTAACAAAATCCCTTGCCAAGCGGACAAAATTCTGCTATACTCCAAATATAAACAGAAGAAAATTATTATAGGAGGAGCTGGCCATGAGCAAGGAAGTTAAGAAAGAACTGAACGGAAAAGAGTTTGTCGCCTCGCTGGAAGGGTGCCGTTCATCAAAAGATATCTTTGAATTGTTGGACAAAACAATGGATAAAGATACCCTGAAAAATCGCCTGCAAAATGTGCGGGATAATGATTTGGTCGTTGCCCTAAATGCACAGGTTGCGAAATTTAATGCGGGGCAGGGGCTGCGAACCTCGCATCAGGATTGCGTTAACATGGCGGCTGACAAATATCAGCAGATTAACAAAAACAAAGGCGTTAAATTTTTTAAGGCTGAGATGAATAAATTCATTACGGCTAAGGAAAAGGAGCATAACGCAAAAGAATTGGCAGCGCCGCTTCTCGCAGCTCGAAAAAGTTTCGTCAGTTCTTATTAAAACCACTCATTTCATTATACACAACACATCCCCGGAGCTTGGTTTCCGGGGATGTTTGTTATGAACAGCAATAATTTTCCGTCGTTTTACTCAATGCAACAGTCGACAGCCTTGCGGACAAAAGCTTTCATCTTGGCAAACGCAGTCTGCGGCTCGCCTTTTCCCGTTTCTCCGGTTTCTATGGTTTCCGCTGCTTCGCGGACAGTTTCCGTTCCGGTTTCCGCCGGTACTGCCGCTGCAACTTTCTCGCTGATTCTTTTGACGTCTTCCGCGCTGTCTTTCACCCATTTGACGTCATCCACGCTCAGCATATTCATATTCAGTCCCCAGAACAGGCAATACAGGTCATACGCCTTGTTAAACAGGTCGTACGCCTGTTCTTTGTTGCCGAGGCTCTGTTGTTTGGTGCCGACTTCCATCAGCCGCATGGACGAGGCCAGCAGGTGCTTGGAGATGCACCAAACTTCTCCCTCGTACGACGGAATAATCTTCATCATCAGTTTTTTGCGGGTTTCGCGCACGTCTTCAATTAAGTCATAAAAAGATGTTTTGCCGGTTTTTGCGCCGGAAAAGACCAAATGTTCCTCAATCGAAATCAGGTTCATAATCGCAATCGTCAAATCCTGGTCCGATGACAGGTCTTTCGGATTAACTTTCTTCGTCGCGTCAATTCGTTCCACGAATTCTTTGACGTTTTCCGCTTTTTTCATCTTTGTTTCTCCTTTGTTGCAGTTCTCTGTTTTGGTGCCTTCAATTTGCCTTGTCTTGTTTTAACCCGTTAAATGTTGCTTAAGTCGGGCAGCGCCGGCGCACAGAGCTGCAAATAGGCGAAAAGCCAAGACGTCAAAGCAAGCGCGGCTACCGGTACAGCAACTTTCTCAAACGGAAAGTGCGCATGTCCGCCGTTTTTGCGTTTCATCCACTGATAAAACGCCGAAGAATAATGCAGAACCAGCGCGCCACAGATTGTCGCAAACAAAAATGGGTCAATATACAAAAACAAAATCGGCTTCGGCGTATAAACCAGATGCGAAATATAAATAAAGCCGATCATTGCCACCGAAGCAGCCAGAATCGTAAAGTCCCGCCCCGGAAAGTTCCAGCCTTTCTTATCCATCCACTTCAGCGTCCAATAGCCGAGCAAAAGCAGAAACGCTCCCGACCAGACGCCGACAACCCCGTCGTCAACGCCCATGCGCCGGGCAATTTCCAGTGAAGCGCCGACAGCCACCGTACAAACGGCGCAAGCCGGGTTTGCAAACGCTTTAGTTCCCGCCGCCGTTAATAATAAAATCAGGAATGCCAACATCTTTTTCCCCTATAAACTAAACCTTTTCCCAATATCTATGATATATAGGCAAAGTCAAATATTTTTTAAGACTTATAAGCCCAAAATAAACATCGCGGATAGTTCGGCAAGCCTCTGTCGCAGCAAGCGGAACGTGCCCGCCTTATTGTTCCGTCCGGTTTTTTGTCGCCAGAAACTGCCAGAATATGTCCGTCCTGTAGTTCTTTGCCGTAAACTGATGGTTCGCGCTCCACCCAAAGACAGGCATCCGGACAAAGGGTTTGTTCAGAGTGTAAATTTCATCGGCAGTCAGCGCAAGGCGTCCGGCTTTTCGGGTATAATGAATGCCGCGGTAGAATTCCGTAAGCGGCGTTGCGCTGCCGACAGCCAGAAGCAGAATTAGCAGCACGCCGGAGATAATGCCTCGCCGGTTATGAAAACAATGTAGAAGAAAACGGATAACGTATACGCTTAAGATGATAAGAGCCGGAATTGAAGCCCGCATACAAAAATTGTTCTGTTCGTCAAGCCGGAAAAAAGGGATAAGGCAGAGCGACAGGACGGCAGTTGTAAAAAACACGCTGCGGCAGTAACTCGGTGCCAAGATTGCAGCATAAAGCAAAAATTCCAAAATCATAAAGATAATCAGCCGCAGCGGGGTTGTGTAGTCAAAAACATACCATAGCTTGTCCATTCCCTCGGTATTGGTCATAAAATAGAGCACCAAAAGCGGCAGCAGCCAAAAAACGCCGACGATATTGGGAACGGAGAAGATTTCTTCGGCGATAAACCGCTTTCTGCATTTGCTTTGCAACAGTTCTTTTCCGGCATAGGCAATCATAAAAATACCGATTCCTGCCGCCGGATAGGGGGCAAAAAACAACGCCAGAGCAATCAAAAAGCCGAAATGGCGGATATTGCGCCCGTTGAAGATAAGAAGCGTCAGCAGTGCGGTCGGGATAAACTGGTTAAAGACCCAGAACATTCCGGTAGAAAAGGAAGAATATTGGATAAACGTCGCCCACCAGTCAAGGTGAAAGGCAAAAGGCTGCGGCTGCGTCCGGAAAAAGATAATGCCGATAATGTCCAGCCCCGAAAATAAAACGAAAGCCAATGCTGCGGCCAAAACCTGTTTCCGGCCGCGTGCTTTGGCTGCTGCTGCCAGCAGCATAAAAATCAAAGCTGTTCCGATAACCGCATAAATGTATAAATATATATTTGCCGCCAAAAAATTGATATAGGCGTTTTGTATCAGTGGAGCGCTGAGCTTTGCAAGAGCGGCCGGAACCAGCCAAAACCCCATATAATAGACCAGTGGTGTATCTGCTTTGTCATAAAAAACCGGCCAGTCGTAACTGATTAAATCCCGAAAAACCGCATTACGGAAATGGTAATCGAACGACTGGTAATAGAAATAGCCGATTCCGGCAAAAAAACACCATCCGGCAGCCAGTGTCAGCAGTCCGAGCGCAGTTCCTCTGCCGATTCCAAAGGGAGAGGGGATGTTTACCGCTTCGTCAGCGGAAATGCCGGCATTCGTTTTACAGGAAATGTCTGCAGATGTCTGGGTGGAAGCGTCAAGATGCGTCTGACAGGAAATGCCGGTGTACATTTTGTAAAAAGCCGTTGCTGTCAGCAGCAGAAACAAAGCCGCCCAGCCGCCGTCCAGCCAGCCGCCGAGAAAAATAAACAGCGGCAGGGACAGATAGATGCAGGCCGCTTTGTAAATCGCAGCCGGGCCAATCTCTTGCCTGTGGGGCTGAGCCGGATTTTTTTCGAAATTTTGAGGCGCAGCAGAAGTTACGGCAGCTGTTTTTACAGCTTTGCTGCCGCTTGTCATCTGCCGCTTTTCCCCTGCCATCATCCGTACCTCCTGCATTGGCCAGGCTATACGCCAGCCTTGTCGCCGGCAGTTTTCTTTTCCTTAAACAGCGACAGGATAATGCTGCCGAAAAGCAGGGAAAACGTAACAGTCAGCGAATGCCATGTTTCAAGCTCGATGCCTATTTTCGGCAGGAATATCTTAAGCCCGATGAAAATCAGGACGATAGACAGTGCCTGTTTGAGATAGACAAACCGGTGCACCGCGGCTTCCAACAGAAAATACAGTGCCCGAAGCCCTAAAATGGCGAAAATGTTGCTGGTATAGACGATGAATACATCATCGGTCAGAAGGAATATCGCCGGAATGCTGTCCAAGGCAAAAACAACGTCCATCAGCTCAATTGTAATCAGGGCAAAAAACAGCGGCGTAATATAATGTTTGCCGTTTTTGCGGGTAACAAAATGCGGCCCGTCGATCTCGTGCGTAACCGGAAAATACTTTTCCACAAAGCGGTAAACGGCGCTGTTTTTAATATTGTCTTCATCGTTTTCGGTTTCTTTTTTGGCGCTGTGCAAAGCCATTTTAACGCCCGTATAAACCAGAAATGCCGAAAAGACGTATAAAACCCAGTGGAAGTTTTTAATCAGCGCTTCGCCGACGCCGATAAGCAGAGCCCGCATGACAATCGCGCCGAGAATGCCCCAGAACAAGACGCGGTGCTGGTAAATGCGCGGAACGCCGATGCTGGTAAAGATAATCGACATCACGAAGATATTGTCCATTGACAGGCTCTTTTCGACCAAAAAGCCGGTAAAATATTCCATAGCCTTATTAGTGCCTTCTTCATACCAGACAAAAACGCCGAACAGAAGCCCCGCGCCGATATAGGCGATGCAGACCCAAAGCGTATGCGCAAAACTGGGAACTTCATTTTTGCGGTTAAAGACACATAAGTCCAGAAACAGCAGAACCACAACCGCAATTCCGAAGCAGACCCACATCAGTTCCTGCGACAAAACCGCGTGGTGAGTGAAAAGATATTGTATTTTTTCTAACATAATTCAAATTCCGTTACATTGTTATCCGTTACATTATAATAAAACATTGCCGTGCTGAATTGGGCGTTATGGCTTGCAGCGCAACACAGCCGACGACTCCGGTTGTCCGGGAACTGGTTTGTGCCGCCGGCTTAAATCTCCAAATTCCATACCGTGCGGATAATCTCCTCTATATCCGTGTATTCCGGCACCCAGCCGAGAATTTCCCCGGCTCTGTCTGCCTTTGCCGTCAAAACGGCTGGATCTCCGGCGCGGCGCGGCGCATAGTCATAGTTCAGCTTTCTGCCGATGACCTTTTCCGCCGCATCGACAATTTCTTTGACGCTGGTTCCCTTGCCCGTGCCGAGGTTGACTGCAAAAGACGCTCCGCCGCACATC
Organism: Acetobacter sp. 46_36; assembly: GCA_001917135.1. Classification (GTDB taxonomy): domain Bacteria; phylum Pseudomonadota; class Alphaproteobacteria; order RF32; family CAG-239; genus CAG-267. The sequence continues at coordinate 356,277 of MNTT01000016.1, read as the reverse complement.
AGTTTCTTCAGCGCCAGCGTATGCGCCCGCGCCAGGTCGGAAACATGAACATAATCCCGGATGCAGGTTCCGTCCGGCGTATCGTAATCGTTGCCGAAAATTGAAAACTTTTCCCATCTTCCGGTTGCGGCTTCCATAATAATCGGCATCAGGTTCTGCGGGTTTCTTTCTTTCCCGGTAATGGACTTGTCCGCGGCATACCCCACGGCGTTAAAATAGCGCAGCGCCGCGTAATTGAGTTTGCCGAGCCGGGCATACCAGCGCATATTTTCCTCAATGGCGACTTTGGTGTAGCCGTAATAATTGATGGGGGCAATCCGGTGGTCCTCATCGATGGGAACATACTCCGGCATGCCGTAAACCGCCGCCGACGACGAAAAGACGATGTGCTTTACGCCGTTTTCGGCCATCGCGTTGAGAATGTTGATTGAACCGGAAATATTGTTTTCGGCATACAGCTCAGGTTTGACCATCGATTCGCCGACGGCTTTCTTTGCCGCCAGATGCACCACGCCGTCAATTTCCTGCCGCATCGCCGCGTTCAAGGCCGCCTTGTCCAAAATATTTCCCTCAATAAATGCTGCGCCGGGAAGAATATTTTTCCTGTCGCCGCTGGAAAGGTCGTCAAAGACCGCAACCTCAAAACCGTCTTCCAACAGTTGCTTTTGCACGTGGCTGCCGATATAGCCGGCGCCGCCCGCAACTAAAATTCTGTGTTTCACTTTCTTCTCCTAAAACAGAAAACTGACTTCTTGTAGCATTAAGCTCCTTAAAATAAAAGAGGATAGCCGGTTTATCCACATATCCACAGCGGTTTTGCGTTTATGCGTGCATTTCTCGTCGCTTTGTTTCATAACCCATAACAGGGGAACGGCGCCGCAACGCCGGAAGGTACCCGGGATAAAGGCATAAAAGAAGGATTCATATAACCATGGAAGAACTGGACGTAACGCGCCTGCCGCGCAACATAGAGGCCGAACAGGCTCTGCTCGGCGCGCTTTTGGCAAATAACAAGGCTTATGAAAAAGTGTCGGAATTTCTCCGTGCCGAACACTTCTCCGATCCGATTCACGTCAAGGTTTTTGACGTTATGGCGCGCCTGATTCAAAAAGGACACGTTGCCGACGTCATCACGCTGAAAAACTATTTTGAGCAGGAAGGCACCTTAAACGACGTCGGCGGTATCGCTTATCTGATAAAGCTTTCCGAGTCCTCTTCTCCGTTGACCAATGTGGAATATTATGCCCAGTTCGTCTATGACAAATATCTGCGCCGCGAGCTGATTTCCACCGGTTACGACATTGCCAGCGAAGCGATGAGCGAAACGCTGGACGAAACGACCGCCGCCCAGATAGAAAAAGCGGAAAAAAGGCTGTTTGATCTGGCAATGCACGGCGACGGGCAGAAAGGCTTTCAGGATTTCGGTACCACGCTGAATTCGACCCTGCAGATGATTCAAAAAGCTTACGAAAAGGAAGGCAAGGTGTCGGGCCTGTCCACCGGGTTGAACGACTTGGACTACCGTATGGGCGGTTTGAACGATTCTGACCTGATAATTCTTGCCGGCCGTCCGGCGATGGGCAAGTCGGCGCTGGCGATGAATATCGCCTATAATGTTGCCGAGTTTATGCGCAATAACGACAAGATGGATCCGCACGACAAAGGCGTGGCGATATTTTCGCTGGAAATGTCTGCCGAACAGCTGGCAGCGCGTATCCTTTCCAGCATAACCGATACGCCGGGGCACAAGCTTCGTACCGGCGATATGGAACTGGGCGAGTTTAACCGCATTGCAACTGCTGTTCGCGAATATCAGAAGCTGCCGTTGTATATTGACGATACGCCCGGCATCAATATCAATACGATTCGTACCCGCGCCCGCCGTCTGAAACGCACCAACGGCCTCGGCCTGATAGTGATTGACTATATTCAGCTCATCAGCGGTTCAGGCGACAAGAAGAGCGAGGGCAACCGTGTGCAGGAGGTTTCCGAAATCTCCCGCGGCCTGAAAATTCTTGCCAAGGAATTGAAAGTTCCGGTTATTGCCCTTTCCCAGTTGAACCGCGGCCTGGAACAGCGTGATGACAAGCGCCCGTTAATGTCCGACTTGCGTGAATCCGGGTCTATTGAGCAAGATGCCGATATCGTGATGTTTGTTTTCCGCGAAAATTATTACATTCACAACGCCGAACCGAAACGCAATACCGGCGAAACCGACGAACATTTTGCCAAACGCACCGAAGAATGGCAGCAGCGCGACCGTGAAACCGCCAACCTCGGCGAGGTGATAATCGGCAAGCACCGCCACGGCTCCACCGGAACAGTCAAGCTGTTCTGGAACGGCGAATACGCGCGTTTCAGCAACCTGTCGCCGGATGACCGGCTGCCGGAACGAAGGGGATAGGAAGATGAAAAAATATTCTCCGTCCGAATGGGAAAATATCTGCCGCCGCTGTGGCAAGTGCTGTCTGATAAAACTTGAAGACGAAGACACCGGCGGCATTTACTATACAGATGTCGTCTGCCGCTATTTTGACGAAGAAAAGATGTGCTGCTCGGTATATGACAAACGCTGTGAACTCGTGCCTTCCTGCCTCAGACTGTCGCCGGACAATGTGGACAAGCTGGCATGGATGCCGAAGACCTGCGCCTACCGCGAGTTGTTTGAAAAAGCGCCGTCCCCGGTCAAAACCACGATAAAGGGGCGTGTCGTCAGCGAAACAGAAGTGTCTGAAGACGAATTGGAAGACCATATTGTCGAGTGGGACGATTTGTAATTTTCGTCATCGGTATTTTCGTCGTCGCTTTCCCATAGCAATTCTCTAATACCGGAATTTCCGTAAAGCCCGGACAGTTTTCGTGATATTGGCTGTTGCTTTCCCGTTCTTTTACCGCAGAGATTCGTGTCGTTGCCGTGCTCTCGCCAATAGCGGCGATAAAACTTCTTTTTTCAAAATTTCCGTGGCTTCGTTGTTAAAATAGTATTCTGTCCCGTTCGTCGTGTATGCGCCGTTTTTGCGGTAAGAAAATTTAAAATGGTGCAGGCTGAGAAGTTTTTGCATTTGCGGATAATTTTTTTCCGCAATACTGAGTAGAGGCTTGTCCGTCTGCAAAACCTCAAGGCTCTCTTGCATCAGTTTTCCGGCAATGCCGCGTCCCCGGCAGTCTTGCCTGACAAACAGGCAGCAGATTTTCTTTTCTTCCGCCGTTTTTTTGAGCAGTATTGTGCCGGCAAGCCGTCCCGTTTCGTCTTTTGCGGCAATTATTATTCTGCTGCCGTCTTTAAGGCCGGGGAAAAATTTTTCCTCCAGCCATTTGCCGTATTCGGGATAAGTTTTTCTTACCGGCCGGGTAAGCTCGACGATTTCCTTGCACAGCGGCAAATCGTCGGCGGCATTATGAACGGTTTGTATTTTATAATCCATATTATTCCCTTTACAACAGCATACAGTTTAAATAGTATACCGAAAGATTTAAATAGAATCAAGGAATAACTGATGCATAGACTAAAGGTAAAGGAAAAATATTACAATCTGCTGAAATCAGGAAAAAAGGATATAGAACTCCGCCTGTACGACGATAAGCGCAAGCTGATACAAATCGGCGATATGATTGAGTTTGCCAATTTCTCCGACAGCAGAAACACATTTTGCGCTGAGGTTGTCGCTCTTCATCGCGCCGCAGATTTTGCCTCGCTCTGCCAAAAGATAGACTGCCGCCGTGCGGGAATGGAAAGCCCTGAAGAATTGATAAAAGTTTTGGCGGAATTTTATCCGGCAGAACGTCAGAAAGAGTTTGGCGTTGTCGGCATAGAGGTTAAGCGGGAGGAATAAAGTTCGCCATGTCGGAAGAATACTGCCTTGAAGAAGAATATGACCCGGAGAGCCGTTTTGCCGATTTGTCGGACGTAGAACCGGAATTCTGGCGCAAAAAACCGCTGGAACAGATGTCCCGCCGCGAATGGGAACTTTTATGCGACGGCTGCGGCAAGTGCTGCCTGAATAAATTGGAAATCAAAGGAAAGATTTGTTTTACAAACACTTACTGCCGTTTTTTGGATACGGAAAGCTGTTTATGTAAAATTTATGCGCATCGTTTTCAAAAAGTTAACGATTGTCGTGATATAGATATCTCTGCGATTCGAGAGAAACCCCGCTGGCTCCCGAAAACCTGCGCTTATGTGCTGCTGGATGAGGGAAAGCCTTTGCCTGCCTGGCATCCGCTCATAACCGGGCGTGCTGCATCCGTGCATGAAGCCGGCGTTTCTCTTCAGGGAAGAAAACTAATAAACGAATCTGAGGTAACCGACTATGAAAATTACATTGTTGAGTGGAAAGACCTTTGACATCAATGCCGATTTGGGTTTTGATATGAAAGTCGTTCATTCGGGACGGTCGCGCCGTCTGACGCTCCGCATTGATAAAAAAGACCGTATGGCCGTTCTGACGATTCCGAAGTACTGTTCGCGCAAAAAGGCGGTGTCGTTTGTGGAAAGCCATCAGGACTGGGTACGCGATAACCTGAGCAAAATCCCGGAGCTGAAGTTTTTCAAAAACCACGATGTCATCAGCCTTTTCGGCCGGGAATATACGATTGAACACAGTCCCGTGCGCGGCAGTACCCGTTTGGATAAAAAAAACAAAATTCTTTATGTTTCCGGCGGAATTGAATTTCTGCACCGCCGCGTCAAGGACTTTATTAAAAAGCTGGCGATGGAAGAGTTTACCGCCCGTTCTGCCGCTGTTGCGGATAAAATCGGCAAAACCGTGCATAACGTCTGCATAAAGGATACGAAATCCCGCTGGGCAAGCTGTTCCACGCTGAATAATATCAATTACAGCTGGCGTCTGGCGCTGGCGCCGGAATTTGTCATCCGCTATATCGTGGCGCATGAGGTTTCGCATCTGAAGCATCAGGATCATTCGCCGTATTTCTGGGCGTTGGTAGAATTTCTGGAAGAGGATGCCTCCCGCGGCCGCGAATGGCTGACGGAAAACGGGCATTTGCTTTATACTTATAAATAGCTGTGCTTTATTGGATTTGTTTAAGGTTGGTGCATAAATAAATACACGCGTAAATACTCTGTTGGCAATGTAGCAAAATGAACTGTACGCAAAACAGTCCTCGGCTGTCGGGAATAAAAGGTTTGAATCGCCTGACCGGTATCTCTTGCTAAATTGCCAGCCCGGCAAGAGGAACCGGGGACGCCTTATTTTATTTTAATAATTTCCTAATCGGCTTTTGATGCAGGTGCCGGAATTCGTCATTGTTATATTTGTAAATAAGCATTGACTAATCCGTACGTCAGCGATATCCTGGAACCGAATAAAAGAAAAGGGTAAAATATGCGCCGGATTTTATTGGTAATGGTTTTGTTGCTATTGTCATCCTGCCATTTGAAACATCGTCAATCCCGTGTTTTACGGCAAGATGGAGTCACAAACCGATCTGTGGGACGTAACCATAACCCCGACGACGTTTGATATGGATAACCGCCACGGTGTCACTTGGCACGAAGACTGCGAGATGTGGAAGAATGAGCCCGATGAGGTGGTGTTGCGCTGCACGCACCAGCTGAACAAAGAACAGCTGGAAATGCAGGCCTCGCGAGATCCAACAGATACAAGCACTGAAGAACATCGCACTAGAGTTATGAGGATTATGCCTGAAAAAGATCAGGATTCTGAAGAAGGAATATATATTGTTTTCCTATTACGAGGATGAAACGAACCCGGAGTTTGCTTCCAAACGCGGCTATTTTATCCGCACTCCGGAAAAGGAGAAACCGTAATGAAAAAAGCCCTATTTTTATTAACGATGTTAGCCCTGTCATCCTGTCATTTGCAGCGGGATGAAACATTCGTCAATCCCGTGTTTTACGGCAAGCTGGAGTCACAAACCAATTTGTGGGACGTAACCATAACCCCGACAACGTTTGATAAAGACAACCGCCACGGCGCCACCTGGCACGAAGACTGCGAAATGTGGAAGAACGAGCCCGATGAAGTGGTACTGCGCTGCACGCATCAGTTGAACAAAGAACAGTTGGAAATGCAGGCTATGCGGAAACCGGAAAATCCTAAAACCGAAGAGCATAATACTTATGTTATAAAAATTATGCCTGAAAAAGATCAGGATTCTGATGAAGGAATATATGTTGTTATCATTTCCTATTACGAAGATGAAACAAGGTTGGAATTTGCTTCCAAACGCGGTTATCATATCCGCACTCCGGAAAAGGAGAAACAGTAATGAAAAAAGCCCTATTTTTATTAACCATGTTAATGTTTTACGGCAAGATGGAGTCACAAACCGATTTGTGGGACGTAACCATAACCCCGACGACGTTTGATATGGATAACCGCCACGGTGCCACTTGGCACGAAGACTGCGAAATGTGGAAGAATGAGCCCGAAGAGGTGGTGTTGCGCTGCACGCATCAGTTGAATAAAGAGCAGCTGGAAATGCAGGCCTCGCGAGATCCAACAGATACAAGCACTGAAGAACATCGCACTAGAGTTATAAAAATTCGCCCACCCAAATATCTAAACCCGGATAATGGAACATTTATAGTTATATATTCCTATTACGAGGATGAAACGAACCCGGAGTTTGCTTCCAAACGCGGCTATTTTATCCGCACTCCGGAAAAGGAGAAACCGTAATGAAAAAAGCCCTA
>MNTT01000016.1:199575-349585 GCA_001917135.1 Acetobacter sp. 46_36 | reverse complement strand
TCGTCAATCCCGTGTTTTACGGCAAGATGGAGTCACAAACCGATCTGTGGGACGTAACCATAACCCCGACGACGTTTGATATGGATAACCGCCACGGTGCCACTTGGCATGAAGACTGCGAGATGTGGAAGAATGAGCCCGATGAGGTGGTGTTGCGCTGCACGCATCAGCTGAACAAAGAACAGCTGGAAATGCAAGCTATGCGAAAACCGAAAAATCCTAAAACAGAAGAACACAATACTTATGTTATGAAAATCCGCCCGCCCAAATATCTAAACCCGGATAATGGAACATTTATAGTTATATATTCCTATTACGAGGATGAAACGAACCCGGAGTTTGCTTCCAAACGCGGCTATCTTATCCGCACCCCGGAAAGGGATGAAACATTCGTCAATCCCGTGTTTTACGGCAAGATGGAGTCACAAACCGATTTGTGGGACGTAACCATAACCCCGACGACGTTTGATATGGATAACCGCCACGGTGCCACTTGGCATGAAGACTGCGAAATGTGGAAGAATGAGCCCGATGAGGTGGTGTTGCGCTGCACGCATCAGTTGAACAAAGAACAGCTGGAAATGCAAAGTCCGGAAGATGTCTATGGTATAAGAACAGAAGAACACAATACTTATGTTATGAAAATCCGCCCGCCAGAGGAGCAAATATATAAAGGTAGAACCCGTATAATCATTTACTCATATTACGAAGATGAAACAAACCCGGAGTTTGCCTCCAAACGCGGTTATCATATCCGCACTCCGAAAAACGGAGCGCGGATAAAACGGTAAAACGTTACCAGTGCCAGCCGTTTTCGGCCGGAATAGCTTTGATGCGTTCTTTGGCCCATTGGTTGCGTTTTTCCTGTATTTTTAACCGGTTTACGTTATGATAAATTTTAGTCAGATTTTTCTCACGTATCCCGTTTCTCAAGTTAGGCCATTTTGTCTGGGAAACTGCGCCGGTATTATAGCGAATGTCTAACAGCACTTCTTTAAGCGGATAAGGAAGGCTGTCAAACCCGTCTATTCCTTCGCGCAATTTTTTTAAATCATTTTGCAAATGATCGTTCATTCGTTGAAGCGCGTATGCTTCGGATACATGCAGTCTGCTTTTGTCTTTATAATAACCGGCGCCATAATCTTGCCCGAATTTTTTTTGCCGTTTCAGGTCTTGAAAACGATTATAAGCCGCTTGTTTTTCTGCGTCGGTTGCCGGGCGTTTGTTGTCAACCAGCCAGTCTACCGCTTTAAAAGTCGTTTCGTCATCAACCAAAGCCCCGACGCCGGTTGTAATTTTCCCTTTGGTATCCAGATAAATATGCGGAACAAGTCCTTCAAAATCAGGGTCTTTCAACCTCTCCGCCGCTTCCCGCAGCAGCCGCTCGCCGGATGTGTCGCCGGTTGCGGTATGCCTGCCGTCGCTTCGCGTCGCCGACAGGGCGTTTTCGGCAATCCGGTAGGTCCCTTTGGCTTCGTTAAGATAGGGCTTGATAAAGTCGTATTCTATCGAGTCTTTAAAATCCATATCGTCTCAGTTTAAAGGCCATCCGTATTTGTTAATCAGCGCCTGTATGCGTTCATGCTTGTCAGATTTGAAGTTTTCTATGGCGTCTGCCCATACGTCAAAATCAGGTTCGGTCAAACTCATGCGTATCTCCTGTCATAAAAAACAGCCGCACAGATGTACGGCTTGTGGTTAAATAAAAAAGCCGCGCAAAAGCACGGCTCAAACGTTAAAACAAAAAAAGCTCCCGCAGGAGCTTAATCGAATGGGAAACCCCATTGTCAACAAATAATAAATCCCCTCTGACACTAAGTCAATACTTTTTCCGGGGCAATGAAAAATAAATTTACAGTCCGTTGTTCTCTTTGGTCGGCTGAATCGGCATATATCCGACGCCGCCGAAGTATTTTTCCATAAAGGTTTCTTCGCTGCCCATAACCGGTGTTTCGTCTTTGGAAATAGCGATATTTCGCCCGTTTTCTTTCGTCAGCTGTACGACTTTCTCCACCTTGCCGTCGTGATTGAATTCAATGGCGACGACATTGCGATCCAGTTCTTCCGGTTCAAAAAAGGCCATGCGTTCCATGGTTGAGTTCATATAAATCCAAGTACGGTGGTCAAGGCTTGAAATCACGCTCGGCGACCCCATAATTTTTCTGACTTCGCTTTGCGGCATACCGCGCTTGACCTGCATAATATCGTCCTTCGTCGGCATATTTCCTTCCGTCTGAATAAAATATTCATTGGAGCAGGCGCCCAGCATCATCAAAGCCGCTGCCGTTGAAAAAAATACTTTGTTTATTGACATTGCGATATCCTTACAATTATATATTGAACTATATAAGCCTATAACACAAGGAAAAAAGGAATGCAAAAAGATTTTTCGTATCCGCTGCAAATTGATGAGCTTAACCAGGGGGAACAAAGCTACATGCTAAGGGCAGACAAGGCTCAGCTTGAAACGCTGAAGGAAATTCTTCAGGTTCCGGCTGTGAATTATTTTGAAGCGGATATAAAACTGAAGTTTCAGAAAAAACGCGGCATTCTGGATGTAAGCGGGCAGGTGCGTGCCGGTTTGGGGCTGATAAGCGTTATTTCGCTGGAACCGTTTGACCGGGCTTATAAAACTGATTTTGCCCTGACGTTTGATACCAATGCGACTTATGAACAGATTCGCGAACTGGACGAAGATATAGAGGCAGACATCCCCGATATCGTTATCGGCGGCCGGATAGATTTGGGCGATATTGCGATTGAGCAGCTGGCTCTGGTGATGGAAGACCATCCTCGGCAGGACGGCGAAGAATTTTCCCCGCTGATAGAAGACGATGCGCCGCTGCGCGAGAACCCTTTTGCAATTCTTTCCAAATTAAAAAAATAGCCGGGCGGCACTTTGGGCGGTCGATAAAACTGAGGAGGTGTCCTGTTATCAAGAGGAGGGCTGCTGCAAAACCTCGTATTTCTATGCCTTTCCCGCAAAAAGCGGAAAATATATAAAAAAAACTCTTGCCAAATACATTTTTTTTATATAAAAGCTAATCCAGCAACCCTTGTGTTAATCCGGGAACGGGTTCGCAGGAGTTATTTCGTGTCAAATAATTTTAATTAAAAGAGTTTAAAGAAATGGCTACACCAAAGAAAAAAACATCGCAATCCCGCCGCAATATGCGTCGTTCTCATGATGCTTTGACGCCTAATGCGTATCATGAATGCCCGAACTGCGGCGAATTGAAGAGACCTCATAACGTATGCCCGAAATGCGGACAGTATGACGGTAAAGAAGTTATTGCTCAGAAAAAAGAAGAAGAGTAATTAACTGGCTGATTAATTTTATTTATTTTTATGGAGCAGGTTTTGTCTGAGAGTAATCTGGTCATATCAATAGATGCTATGGGGGGGGATAATTCCCCCAAAGTAGTAATAGAAGGTTTGGCTCTGGCACACAAAAGAAATCCGGATATCCGCTTTCTGGTGTATGGGGACGAGCCGAAAGTAACGGCGGAAATTGTAAAATTTCCGGCATTGAAAGAGGTTTGTCAGATTTTTCATACAGAAGAATTTGTTCATAACGAAGATAAGCCGTCACACGTTATCCGTAACCGCGAAACCAGTATGTACAAAGCTGTCGAAGCCGTAAAAAACGGTCAGGCGATGGCTGTGGTTTCTGCCGGCAATACGGGAGCGTTGATGGCTATTTCCAAATTGTTGCTCAAAACGATACAGAAAATACATCGTCCCGCTATTGTCAGCATTATGCCGCATGTCAACGGGCGTTATGTTATGCTGGATTTGGGGGCCAATACCGATTGCGACGGCATCAATCTTGCCGAGTTCGCGATTATGGGCAACATTTTTGCCAAATATGCTCTGGGAATAGAACACCCCAGAGTCGCGCTGATGAATATCGGTGCTGAAGAAATGAAGGGCAAGGGGGAAATCCACGTTGCCGCCCATATCATCAAAAATACGCACCTTAACTTGAATTTTATCGGTTATATCGAACCGCACGAAATTCCGAATGACAAGGCGGACGTTGTTGTTGCCGACGGCTTTTCTGGCAATATCGCGCTGAAATCGGTTGAAGGAACCTGCCATTTGATTATGCATCTCCTCAAAAAATCGGTAAAGCAGTCTTTTTTTGCCAAACTCGGACTGCCGTTTATGTTCGGGGCTATGCGGAAAATGAAAAAGACCATGGATCCCCGGCTTTATAACGGGGCTATGTTTGTCGGCTTAAACGGCCTGTCGGTCAAGAGCCATGGCGGAACCGATGCGTTCGGTTTTTCCATAGCGGTAGAAAATGCCGCCCGCCTCGTCCGTAAAGATTTTGTCGGCTCTATCCGCCGCGAATTGGAAAATATTGATTTGGATGAACTTTCACAGGAAGCTTGCTATGAAGTGTACTAGAACCGAGATTATTGGCTGCGGGCATTATCTGCCGGCCAAAGTGCTGACTAATGACGATTTGTCAAAAATGGTAGATACCAATGACGAATGGATAAGCACCCGTACCGGGATTCGCTCGCGTCATGTCGTTGCCGAAGGCGAACTGACTTCGGATATGGCAATGCACGCGGTTGAAATGGCAATGCAAAATGCCGGCGTAACCGCTGCGGATTTGGATTTGGTTGTTGTCGCGACATTGACACCGGATAACACGACGCCGTCGGTAGCGGCTCGCATTGCCGGCCGTCTCGGCGTAAAAGTCGGTACGCCCGCTTTTGATATCGGCGCGGCTTGTTCCGGCTTTGTGTATGCAATGACAATGGTTGATAATATGATTCGCCTTGGTCAGATAAAGACTGCCGCCGTTATTGGCGTAGAGAGCCTCTCCAAAGTAACCGACTGGACAGACCGCAATACCTGCGTTTTGTTTGGCGACGGCGCCGGTGCGGTAATCGTGCGCGCGGCTGAAGGCGAGGGGACGTCGGACGATACGGGCGTTTTGGCGACCAAAGTATATGCGGACGGTACACAGTACGAAAATTTATATACGACAGGCGGCATTTCCGCTACCCAGACTCCGGGATATATCCGTATGAACGGCAAAGAGGTATTTAAGTTTGCCGTCGGCGCTATGTGCGAAGCCTGCAATAATGTTTTGGAGCAGGCAGGCGTTTCCGCCGACAAGGTGGACTGGCTGCTGCCGCATCAGGCGAATATCCGCATTATATCCAGCGTCGGGCAGAAACTTGACATTCCGACCGAAAAAGTGATTGTTACCGTAGACCATCACGGCAACACCTCGGCGGCATCGATTCCTTTGGCATTGTCCGAGTCTGTGGAAAACGGCAGGATTAAAAAAGGCGATTTGGTACTGATTCCGGCTATGGGTGCCGGTTTTACCTGGGGCGGACTTTTGGTAAGGTTTTGATAATAATCTGAAAAATTAATCTGTATAATTTCACGGAAGTATTGAATTGTACTTTTGCGGGGATTATGCTCTAAACATAAACAGAACGATAATTATTTATTTTTAGGAAAGGTGAAAAATGACAACTGTAACTCGTGCCGATATCGCAGAAACGATTTGTACAGAAATTGGTTTGTCCCGCAAAGATGCCGGAGATATCTTGGATATGGTCATTGATGAGATAAAAGGCGAGCTGATTGCCGGCCGCGATGTCAAAATCTCGTCATTCGGCTCATTTTTGCTGAAACGTAAAAATGCCCGCATCGGCCGCAATCCGAAAACCGGCGTAGAAGCGGAAATTACGCCGCGTACGGTTATATCTTTCCGTCCGTCGCAGAATTTGAAGATGGCTGTAAACAAATAAGATGCCGCATTGCTGATAAATTCGGCGTCGATAAAATGTAACCCGGTCGATAAAAGGCTGCATTGCCATAAAACGGGTTGCAAGGTCGAAAATTCGGCGTATTAGAGATACTTAACCGGGACGGTTCAACTGAAATGTCAATGTTGCCGTCCTTTTTTAACGGGAACTTTTGTTAACGGAAGGGGTGAAAATGGGAATCAATAAGTCAAAATCGGCATTTCGCAGTATTGCGGAAGTAACGGAAGATTTGGGTATCGCACCGCATGTTCTCCGCTTTTGGGAAACTAAGTTCAGCCAGATAAAGCCGATGAAAACCAAAAGCTCCCGCCGTTATTACCGCCCGGACGATGTTGAACTTCTGGCTCTTATAAAAGAACTCCTGTATGAACGGCGCTATACGATTGAAGGCGTGCAGAAACTGTTTAAAAACCGCAGCCTGAAAGATATTCTCGGTACCGAAATTCAAAAAGACTTCTTTGAAGATGACGAGCCTGCCGCGGAGCAGTCTTCGGCAGCAGAGGCTGCACAGGAGGTTGTGCGCGCTGCCGCCGCCGAGCTGTCGGAAATCAGCCGTGAACTAAAGCAATTGGCTGCAGAATAAAATTGTAAAGTTTATGCAGCCAAAATCCCAATGATAAAATATCTCCTTCAAAAACAGGACGTAGGCTTTTATATCAAGAGACTGATTGTGCGAACATAATAATTTGTTGACAACTCTCTGAAAAAATGATACGTTTTGTCCATGAAGAAAATAATTATGTAAACTATAAAATTATGAAAACAATTAAAGAACTTGAAAAAGAGATTATGCAGGCCAGAATAAAAGCTATTCTGAAGCAGTATCAAAACGGCGAATTTGCCAGAGAAGCAGAAATTATGCATGCTCGTATGAGTGTTGCCGATTCTGAGAAAGAAATTTCTCTGCGGGAAAAGTTATATCGGATTTTCGGCATTTTCGGCCGAAAAGACGAGTATTACGGCAGTTTTCCCCAAATATTGCAAGAAGAGCTGATAAAAGGCGATTATCTGAAACGCTTGGCTTGCCGTTTGTCCATATTTGCCGTATTTCTGCTGGGTATGGCGGAGATGTTTTTTAAGCTGGCAGAGACGAAAAGTATCGCCTTTTTTGTAGCGTCAAGTATAATATTTGGCGTAGGGATTGTTTTTTGGTGCCTGTCGGGAAAAACAGCGTGTTTATGGCTGAACCGTAAAATTACGGGGACGTTCCGGGTGCTGGCATTTTTCTTTTTCGTCTGGTCAGCGGCCGGACTGGTCTTAAAAGTGTATGCAGACGGGATTGTTGCCGTTTTAGGTGGGGAAGATGCCGTTTCTGCGGCCTTTGTGTTTCTGCTTATAATGATTGCGGTAGTGATATTATGGGTCGAAAAAGAAGCAGTAAAAATCCTTGTAGTGTCTGTGGACAACTACTATGACATTCGCATTGGCATTAAGCCCGGTACCGGAGGGTATCTGCTGATGTAGAAGGAAATCTTAAAAAACGCTTTCCCGGACAGGGAAAGCGTTTTGTGCATGGTTTTCTGCTGTTTGCAGGACATCATTCGGTGCGTTTGCTTTGCCCGGCAGATTATGCGAAAACGTTCGGCCTGCCGTGTATTAATCCGCAAAAACACTTTACAAACCGGAGCGGAAAAATTATCCTGACTGCGTATGGTTGCTTCAAAACCGGGTGAAACAGCAAAGGCGCCGCAGATGCAGACAAAATCGTTTGAAAAAATATTGATACCGCTATATCTGTTGGTTTGGCTGGCGCTTACGGTCAGCCTGGGGCTTAGCCACGAACCGTTTGCCGATGAGGCTCAGTCGTTTTTAATTGCGCGCGATACAGGAATAGCCGAGTTGTTGTCAACAACTGCGCGGACAGAAGGAACGCCTGTTTTATGGCACCTTTGGCTGAAATTGCTGCTGTTTGTCGGGCTTCCGTATTCTCTGCTGTTTCTTGCTTCTGTACTACCTGAGTTTGCCGCTGTTGTTTTGTTTGTCTGCAAAGCGCCGTTTTCTGCAGCGGTTCGTTACTTGTTTCCTCTGACGTACTATGTTTTTTATCAATATAATGTTGTTGCCCGCAGTTACAGCCTGCTGTTTTTGGGGATTGTCGCCGCAGCGCTGGCGTGGAAAAACCGGCAGTTTCATCCCTGGCGGTGCCTGCTGGCCTTAATTTTTCTCGGTTCAGTGTCTGCTCATGCGTTGGTTTTGTCTTGCTCTCTGGCAGTGTTGTGGCTGTGGGAGGAATATGCGGGACGCCGTGCCGTATCCGATAATGCGTTTCCGGCTGCCGGCTGCCGTTTTCGGGCAGAGTTCGCCGTTTTTGCCGTTTTTGCCGTTTTCAGTGTCTGGATGCTGTGGCCGGAACCGTCAAACCAGTATGTCCGTAATTTTGCCGTCCAGCCGTTATTTATTTTACGCAACGTTTTTCGTCTGTTAACGACGGGAATAGTTGTTTCGGCATCTCCGCATCCGGAAAATCTCGTTGTTTTATACATAGGCATTATGTATTTTCTCGCAGCCTGCGTCTGTCTGGCTCTGCATTTCCGACGTTATTTCTGGGCAATGCTGTTTCCTTGTATATCGTTTATGTGTATCGTTCCGTTTAAGCCTTGGCATACCGGCATACTTATTTTTGCAGTTTTATTCGTCTTCTGGCAGAATGCCGAGCCCCAAAAATATTCCCGCTGCATAAAAGCTGGTATTGCCGTATTTTTTGCCGTCCAGCTGGTTTGGAGCGCTGCTGCGTTCACCCGCGACCGTAACGGGGCTTATTCTGCCGCTCCTGCCGTATATGCTTTTATGCAGGAGCAAAACATTGCCCCGCAGGATATGTTTTTACTGACGTTTAACACTGTGGCTCTGCATCCGTATTACAATCATGCAGGCTATGGGGCTTGGAACTGGCGGAAAGACGGCTACTCCCGCAGGATAACGGAAAACGAACTGTTGCGCCGCCGCGCTTTTGTCGTTAATGGCGAATTTTATGCGGCTTATCGGGAAAAGCTGGAAAAAATCCGGCGCCGGGGCGGCTTTCAGCTGAAAGTTTTTCCGTCGCGGCACTTTTTTGCATTGCAGGATAAATCGGAAGATGAAACGTTTTATGTATATTACCGGAGAATGAATGGCAGAGGGTGAGAACATTGCGGCGCCTGATAAAACGTTCCGCGGCATAAAGCTGTTTTGGCTCGTATTTGCCGCATTGAATCTGGTGTTTTTGTATTATCAGGTTACATTCTTTATCGGCAACCACGATTGGGACTGGGTTAAAGGTACAACGCAGGTCTTGCGCTGGGATACCGGACTGTTTGAGGGGCGCTACGGCAAGTTTATTCTTAATTCGGCATTGTTTGGCGGTCAGGTATTTCCGTTGCTTAACACTTGGTTGGCGTTTGCCCTGCTGGCGGCCGGTACGGCGCTGCTTCCCGCATACTGGCGTCTTACCGTTACTTCTGCGCGGCTAGCGGCGGCACTGCTTCCGGCGCTGGCTCCGT
This sequence comes from Acetobacter sp. 46_36, assembly GCA_001917135.1. Taxonomy (GTDB): domain Bacteria; phylum Pseudomonadota; class Alphaproteobacteria; order RF32; family CAG-239; genus CAG-267. The sequence continues at coordinate 340,305 of MNTT01000016.1, read as the reverse complement.
TTATTCTCGGTTGGCTGTATTTCCCGATAAACATTCTTGGCAACTTTGCGGCAGTGCCGCTTGTCGTCGGCGGGCTTATGCTGGCGGAAAAGCCGGGATATGCCGCCAAAACCGTTGCCATTGTCTGCTTTTTGCTGGCACTCGGCATTTATCCCAGTGCGATGGAAATGATGTTTGTCTGTCTGGCTTTCCGCGGTATTTTACGGCTTTCGGGGCAGAAAAGGGAGCTTTTGCCGCCGTTGTCCTCCCGGCCTGCCGCAAATTTGCCGCAGCAACAGTCCGCCCCCGGTTCATCACAGCATCAATCTGCCTCAGGTTTATCTCCGCGCCAGTCCTTCTTCGCTTCGCCGCATCAATCCGCCTCTGACCCGTTGCCGCGGTTGTCATCGCTCGTTTTGCCGCTGGCAGTCGTTATTTTTTCTCTGATTTTGTTCAAAGTGTTGTTAGCACTGTTGGCAGCTGTCGGAATTCTGTATACCGGGCACTACAATGTACAGACGGCAGCACTGCCGGAACTCTTTTCTCGTTTGCTGCCGACGGCGGAACTTGTCTGGAACCAGCTATGGGCGACGCTTCCGTTCTTTCCCTCTGATTTGAAAATATGCGGATTTTTGCTCATTATAACAGCTGCCGGCGTTTCCGCTGCCTGCGCCTATGACAGGTGTCCGGTTGACAGAGCCTGCTATTCGGTTGATGGAAAAGTTAACCGGATTATCGGTCTTCGCTGCCCGGTTCGGGTCTTATGGCAAATAGCATTATGGCTTGTCGCCCTTGCCGCTACGGTGCTGAGCGCATTCCTTGCCGCAATGCCGGAAGAAGTTGCTTATATGCCGCGCGTCAATTTTTATGGATTGAATTTTCTGTATGCCGGTGCCGCCGCGGTTTTGCTTTCGGGTTCCCGCTGGCAGCGCAACGTTGGGCTGGTACTGGCCGGACTGTTCCTGCTGTTGTCGGTAAGGCAGGATTTCTATGCGCAAAAAGTATGGCAGTTAGGCAAAACCGCCGAGGAAAGGCTGGTCGAGCGCGTGTCCGCCCAAATTGAAGCCGTTCGTCCGCATACGGAGCCGTTGACGCCGGTTGTTGCCGGAGAATTGCCGTTGCGCCCGCGCTATTATGCGGAAAAATATGCCGTTTCCGCACCGTATGTGCTGAATGCGCCTTTTGTTGTCCGCCATATTCCGTCCGGAATGTTCAACTTTTATGCCGTATCACCGCTGTTTTACGGCGGTTCGCAGATTTTTTCCCTGTCGCCTGAACTGCGCCGCTTCCTTGAAAATGCCGCATCGGCCTGGCCGGCGGAAAGTTCTCTCTTTGTTGATTCCGAATATGCCGTTATTTTGCTGACTCCGGCCGGCGCCGCCGCCATAAGGGCGCAGATGCCAAAATAGCTTTTCTGTTGCTTTTTTTCTGCTGCCCACTTGATTTTCTCCTTTTCGCCGCACTACATAACACAATAAAGGAGAAAAAAAGGATGAATATAGAAAAATATACCGTAAAAACTCAGGAAGCGGTTAAGGGTGCGATAGACCTTGCCGTCAGAAAAGGCAACCAGTTTGTAACCCCTCTGCACTTGCTGGGAACGATTTTGGATTTGAATGATCCGACTATGGAAAACCTGATAATCGAAAGCGGCGGCAATCTGCCGGTACTGAAATCCGGCGTTGCCTCGGAACTGGACAAGCTGCCGTCCGTATCCGGTGAAAACGTGCAGAGTTCGCTGTCGCAGGAATTGAGCCGCCTGCTGCTGGAGGCCGAAAGTTTTGCCGAAAAGAACAACGACAAGTTCGTAACGCTGGAACGCCTGTTGCAGGTTCTGGCGCAGTCGGCAGGCAACAAAGCGTCCGAACTGCTGAAGTCTTCCGGCGTTAATCCGGTAAAGCTCAATCAGGCGGTCGCCGCATACCGCAAGGGGCGTTTGGCCGATTCCGAAACTGCGGAAGACACGTTTGAGAGTCTGAAAAAATTTACCATAGACCTGACCGCCCGCGCCAAAGAAGGCAAGCTTGACCCGGTTATCGGCCGTGATGCGGAAATCCGCCGCACCATACAGGTTTTGTCCCGCCGTACCAAAAACAATCCGGTGCTGATTGGTGAACCGGGCGTCGGCAAAACCGCGATTGTCGAGGGGCTGGCGATGCGTATCATTAACAACGATGTTCCCGAGAGCCTGCGGCACAAGCGTCTGCTTGCGCTGGATATGGGCGCGCTGATTGCCGGCGCCAAATACCGCGGCGAGTTTGAGGAACGCCTGAAATCGGTCTTAAAAGAAGTAGAAGAGGCTGCCGGAAGCATAATCCTCTTTATCGACGAAATGCACACGATTGTCGGCGCCGGAGCCAACGAAGGTTCGATGGACGCGTCCAACCTCTTAAAACCGGCGTTGGCAAGGGGCGAACTGCACTGTGTCGGTGCCACCACGCTGAACGAATATAAGAAGTATGTCGAAAAAGACGCCGCCTTGGCGCGTCGTTTCCAGCCGGTTTATGTTGACGAGCCGGATGTAGAGGAAACAATCACCATTCTCCGCGGCATTAAGGAAAAGTTTGAACTGCATCACGGCGTGCGGATTTCCGACGCGGCGCTGATTGCCGCCGCCACGCTGGCCAACCGTTACATTGCCGACCGTTATATGCCGGATAAGGCGATTGACCTGATGGACGAAGCGGCGTCTTCGCTGCGTATGGCTGTCGATTCCAAGCCGGAAGAGTTGGACACGCTTGACCGGAAGGTTTTGCAGTTGAAAATAGAAAAGGAAGCATTGAAAAAGGAAACCGACGATAATTCCAAATCCCGTCTTGCGGATGTAGAAAAAGAGCTCGCCAATCTGGAAGAGCAGGCGCGTACGCTGGACGCCAAGTGGCGGCAGGAGAAACAGAACCTGCAGCACATTACCGAAATCAAAGACCGGTTGGACAAAGCCAGAAGCGAGGCGCAGATTGCCGAGCGCAACGGACAGTACGAACGCGCCGGAGAGCTTCAATACGGCATTATCCCGAAGTTGAATGCGGAACTGGCAGAGTTGGAGAAGAGTACGAAAAAGACCGAACAACAGACGGTTCAGCCCGAAGACATAGCCAAAGTCGTTTCCAAATGGACAGGCATTCCGACAGACAAAATGTTGTCGTCCGAACGCGAAAAGCTGCTGCATCTGGAAAATTATCTGAAAAAACGCGTCATCGGGCAGGATGAGGCGGTGGAAGCCGTCGCCAATGCGGTACGCCGCTCGCGTTCCGGAATTTCCAACCCGAACCAGCCGATTGGGTCGTTCCTGTTTTTGGGGCCGACCGGCGTCGGCAAAACCGAATTGAGCAAGAGTTTGGCTGAGTTTTTGTTTAATGACGAAAACGCCATGCTGCGCGTAGATATGTCGGAGTATATGGAAAAGCATTCCGTCGCCCGCTTAATCGGTTCACCTCCGGGATATGTCGGCTACGAAGAGGGCGGTATCCTGACCGAGAGCGTACGCCGCCGTCCGTATCAGGTTATTTTGTTTGATGAAGTGGAAAAGGCGCATCCCGATGTCTTCAATATTCTGCTGCAGGTGTTGGATGACGGCCGCCTGACCGACGGCAAGGGGCGTACCGTGGATTTCAAAAACACGATTATCATCATGACCTCAAACCTCGGTGCGGCATACCTGACCGATACGTCGCTGCCGGCGGAAGAGCAGAAGGAAAAGGTGTTGGAAACTCTGCGCCAAACGTTCCGTCCCGAATTCATCAATCGTATTGACGACATTGTTGTCTTCAAACGGCTGACCAAGGACAATATCAGGGCGATTGCCGCCATTGCGCTGGCGAACATAGAAAAGCGTCTGGCCGACCGCGGCATTAAGCTGCAGCTGACGCCGGAAGCCGATGCCTGGATTGTGGACAACGGCTATGACGAAGTCTACGGTGCCCGCCCGCTGAAACGGCTGCTCAAAAGAGAGCTGGAAAACAAGCTGGCCTATGCTTTGCTCGCCGATGAAATCCATGACAATTCGACGGTCAAAGTCGGCGTCGGTACAGACGGGCTTGAATTTGACAAATAACAGCGTCAGTCTCGAATTTAACAAATAATTAAGCCGCGTATGCTATAGAAATCTCCGCAGGACAAACTGCGGAGATTTTTTGTATCAGGGGAGGGAAAATGACCGCCGGATTGAAATATACGCTTTTAGCCGTCGTCTTTTTGCTGGGATATACCAGTATGTCGTTTGAACTGCTCGTTTTGCGCCAGCTGATAAATTTTGTCGGTTCCAATACGCTGATAACGTCGGTTGTCATTACTTTTATCCTGCTGTTTTTGTCTGTGGGCTATTACATCGGCTCTGTCGTGCGATTCGCCGGCTCCTCTAACCGGTGCGGCAGCCGTATGCGGTACATTCCCGTCCGCCGCATTATGGAAAGTCTGGCCATGATATTGGTCGTTTGGTATATCATCGCGTGTTCTTATTATCTGATTGAAATTTATTTTTATCTTCTGTATGCCGCGGGAGTGCGTTCGACACTTGGTTTTGTTTTTGCTTTCTCGGCTGTATTTCTCGCTTTCCCGTCAGTGTGCCTGGGGTTTATAACCTCGGTTATCGGGCGGATGCTGCACCGTTACGATACGGACTATACCGGGCGCTTTATGGCTGTGGATACCATTGGCAGCGTTCTCGGTTCAATGCTGACGACACTGGTGCTGATGCCGTTAATCGGCGTTTCCGCAACCGTTGTTGCGTTGGTCTTTCTTGCTGCTGTCGCAGCCTTTTTGCTGTCATCCCGCCGCCGCCGGACAGAAACCGCCGTGCTGTCGATAATGCTGCTGGCCTTTGCCTTTTCCGTCAACAGCGAAAAACTGATGAATCCGCAGAGTACGCTGGTCAAGGACGATGCCGTATCGCGCATAGAAATTGAACCGGCAGATGTGGAAAAAGGTAAAGCGTTATCTGAAATTATGCGTATAAACGGTTCTTTTTCTTCTAAAATTTCAGTGCGGAAGGATCTGATGTTCGACTACGTCCGTTTTATCAACGAAACGTTTATCGCCTCACTGCCGCAGGACTTTCCACGGGACATTTTGGTTCTTGGCGCCGGCGGATTTACGGTAGGCCTAGACGATAGCTTTCATAATTATACCTTTTTGGATATAGACAAAGACCTGAAAAACATTGCCGAACAAAAATTTTTGCAGCGCCCGCTGCCTGAAAATCAGAAGTTCATAGCCGAAGACGCATACCTTTTTATGCTAAATACCAAGCAAAAGTATGATTTGATTGTTGTCGATGTTTTTTCGGCTGTCCGCAGCATTCCGATGAATTTTGTTACCGCGGATTTTTTCCGTATGGTAAAAGATCGTCTGAAACCGAACGGCATAATGGTCGCCAATGTTATAACTTCACCGTCGTTCGGCAACGATTTTTCCCGCGGTTTGGATAATACGCTGCGCCAGGTTTTTCCGCAGTATCTGGACAGGAGGGTGCTTCAGCCGTATAATCCCTACGGGCGGGATTTGGCAAATGTCGAATATGTTTATTACAATTATCCGTCGGACAAGACAGTATATACACAGGACAAAAATGCTTCGTTTTACGGACAGTGGTAAACTTTCCGGCAGCCAGCCGCACCGTCGGGTTTCGCCGCAGGATTCGTTCAAAAGTTTTTCCTCTTTCCCGTCGTCTTTTCCCGCCTCTTGCTCGGACGGAGGCAGGCATATCCCGTTGCCGAAAATGCTTTACAACCGCCTTAAAATATGGTAAAATAATTTCTATAAAATAGCCTGAACGGAGCAGGGAGGATGCAATGTCCGTATCGCGTGAAGACATCAAAAAAGGCATGAAGCAGGATGCCGCGGCAGCGTGGGCAAAAATAAAAAAATTGGCCGGGCGCTGGCGGCAGCTCCGCACCTTTGCCGGAACAAAATGCCTCTCTCGGCGCTTCTCCGTTCGAACAGAGCCTGAACGAAGGCAGCCGCCGGCTGGAAAACAAACTGAAAATATCGGAGATGAAAAAACGTGCGGAAGCCGAAAAGCAATTTGTTTCTCCTCTGCGTCCTCATGCCGAGGAACAGACGTTTGCCGATTGGAATATGATAGCCGGAAATTTGCAGGAAATACCATGGGCGGAAGAAAATGTGCAGCAAAAAGCGGCTGAAATCTGTCGCCGGGCAATGGGTACGACGGTTACGGGAAATCTGCCTTTGGCTGAGCTGATGCAGAAAACCGGCGTAACCAAGACCGATATTCAGGCGGTTGTAGACAACAACCCTGCGTTGCTGTATGAACTTTCTCCCGGAGAAACCAATCGGAAACTGGCGCGTGCCGCCGGCAATATAAAAGATGAAACCGTCGGCAAGTGTACGCTTGGCGTCCAAAATATTTTCGGGCGTGCCGGAATGGGCGAAATCCTGTCCGGCAATAATCCCGACTGGCCGCAGAAAGAACCCGGCGCCGGTCGAAGCAACTCCGGCTGCAACGTCTATATCCCGTTGGAAAAAAGCGGGCTGTTTACGACGGTATCGATAGAAAACAAAGCCTATTCCCGTGTTGGGCGGAAAGAAAACAAAACGGCGGAAAATCAAGAAATGAACGACTTTATCCGCAGGCTTCCGCCGGGAACGACCATCAGCATCGACAACCGTGTCGATGAATTCAGCGGCCGTCGCCTGCCGAAAGACAACCAAGGGATAATTCACGGCCATACCTGTGTCATAAATAACCGGCATAATCCTGCCTGCGATTATGAACAGAGAAACGGCGTCAATTTTAACCGCTACGGTCCGAAAGTAAATATCTCCCTATCCAAAGATATGGAAGCCAGTCAAAAGTTTGCCGAACTGTGCATAGAAGCAAAGCTGACCCGCGAACAGAAAGAAAAGAAGGCGCTTCGGTCGGCGCAGCATCTTGAAAAAGCAGGAAAGGCCGGCAGGTAGAATAAACGGAGGGAACAGCCATGAGTATTGAAAACATCAAACAGGGCAGTGTCATAACCGATAAAGTCAGTTTGTTGCTGCGCAACGGCGAAAATGAAAAGGCATTGGATTTGCTGGGGCAGAATTACGGCCCTCTGGCACGCAATGCCATGGAAAAGGTCATGAAATACAGCAATCTGTCGCAGGATGAGATGGTTCGTGTTTTCGGCAAAATATCCGATATTTTGGAAAATGTTGCAGATAAGATTTCCAGACACGAACGCCTGAACGAGAAAAAGGAAAAAGCGGCTGCAGCCAGGGAACAGGCCGAAGACGCGGCGGAACTTGCCGCCATACAGGCAGAAGCTATGGAACGCCGGAAAAAATTTGAAGACCGGATGCGCTGGGTGGAAGAACAGAAGCAAAAGCTGGCTGAAGAGCGTCGTCAGCTGGAAGAACAGCGCCGCTTTGAGAAAGATGTCCGCAAACGCCGTGAAATAGAAGAAAAGCTGAAACGGCTGGAAGAGCGGAAAAAACACTTGGAAACGGAACGCCGGAATTTGGAAAAAATACGGGAGGAAAATCAAAACGGCTCTTTGGCTCGGACAGATGGACGTACTGACCGGGACAATGCGGGCATTTCGTCTTCTTTCCGGAATTCAGACGGTGCACATGCGCCTCATACTCCCGCCGATACGCCGCTCCGTACCCCGGACAATATTTCCACTCCCGCAGCTGCCGGTTCAACTTCTCATACGCCGGAAAATGCGCATTCCACGTATGTTTCAAACCCTGCGCATTCCGGAAACAAGGCGTTTGAAACGGCGGTTTTGCTGAAGTCCCGCACCAGAAATGACTGATTCGCGAAAGCCGGCTACCAGAAGATATTATACATAAAGGCCGCAAAAATAAACAGCATCAGCAGGAAGCCTGTGCCGATGACTGCCGAAGATGCGCCAATCCTTTTGCGCAGCAGCCAGGCAGCGGCAAAAACGGCAAGATAACAAACCAGAAAAGCGCCGCTTGAGAGGTTGACTATTGCATTGAAGTCAAAAAGTACGGTTGCCAGAATGATGAGTACCGTTGTGAAAAGGTTTCCTTTTGTGCCGAAACGCCAGAATTTTTGATGATAAAAAGCGGGAAGTTCCTTGTCTTCGGCCAAAGCGCGCGAAATACGGAAAATGCTGAAATACGTTGCATTGATTCCGGTTGCATAGGCAATGAATATCGTCAGGTAAATCAGCCCGAAACCCGCCGTGCCCAAAAGTTCCCTTGCGGCTGTGGCGACGGCAACGTTAGGATTGCTGGTCAGCTGGTGCATATCGACATAATGAAGGACGACAAAAGCCAGCCCGCAGTACAGCGTCATGACGATAAGCAGCGTCGTGTAAATGGCCAGAGGAATTGTCCGCTGCGGATTTTTGACGTCTCCCGCTGCATTTGTAATAACGCCGTATCCGGCATAAGCGAAAAAGGTAACACCGATGCCTCCCCAGAAACTTTTGGCATCAGGAACCGGCAGCGGCGTTGTGTGGGCCGTATCGTAAAACCACAGGCCGGCGGCAAACAGTGCCGTCAAAATCAAAAGTTTTAAAGCGACTAAAACCGTTTCAGTCCGGCTGGAATCCTGTGCGCCGAGCATATTCAGAAAAGACATCGCCGCAATCAGGATAACGGCGGCAGTATTTATGGTCAGCTGTTGCGGAAAGGTGTTTCCTGCCAGGTGGGCGGCGTAAATTCCGAACGATTTTGCCATCATTGAAATTGAGATTGCCGAAGTCAGCATATAAAGGATGGTTAAACCGCCTGATAACCAGCGGTTTTTGTAAGCGATATGGAAAAAGTCGGTCAGCCCGCCCGAAACCGGGAATTTAGCCGAAAGTTTCGCATAAGAGTAACCGGAAAACATTGCTGCAATTCCTGCAATCAGAAAAGATGCATAAGTCCAGAGCCGGGAAATCAAAATGACCTGGCCGAGCAAAGCGAAAATTCCCGCACCGACAATGGAACCGATGCCGATAGCCACAACATTGATAAAACTCATATCATTTTTTTGAAACATTTTCTGTCATCCTCTTTTCCGTTGTTACATATTCTGGTGCCAAACCGTATCTTGTCATATTCCGCGTTTTCCGGCTGCCGCCTGCGTTCCTGCTGACCTCACGCCGGGTATGTTCTCCCGAAATCTCTGCGGTTATATCGGCTGCCGGATTTCCTCACCACAGTTGTCTGAAATATTCTGCGTTTGTCTGGAATAAATATAATGGCAACAGCGCCCAATCCAATGAGGACTGCTGCAAAAATAATGGCATAGTATTATTTCAGGACATGCAATTGCAAAATCCGGACTTAAAATCACATAATTTAGATTGATAAATTCGCATTATAATATCAATAAAAAATAGTTTTGATAAGCCAAAATCAAACAGAATTAAAATATATTTAAATGATGTTTTATAAAGAAAAAGCCGCTGTGACGCGGCTTTTTCAAGATAGACAGGCGCAGTAAGACAATCCACGGACTAATTATTCTTAAATGGCTTACATTTAGCAGATATTTCGAGAAAATATTGCTGCGATAATGTACCTGATATAAGTTTCTTAGGTGGAAAATTTTTATCAAATTCTTTAACAGCTTCGTCATCAACATTATAGATTTCATTTTCATAATACTTCCCGTTTATTCCGTCTAAGGCACCGTCAGACAATCCGCATATATGAAGAGCTGCCGCAAACATATTTTCAGAATTACGAATACCATATTTTTCAGCAGGCTCAAAACCTTGCTTAAGATAAAATGCCGGATTACCATACAACAGGATAGCTCTATATCCTGATTGTTTCGCAATTTTTTTTACTTCAGAAATTAATTTTGAACCAACACCAGTTCTTTGATATTGAGGAAGTACCGAAATTGGTCCCAGACTGATAACCTCGTAATTTCTCCCGTCATCTCCGCTAATATAAGATTTTATATTTATCACATGTCCAACGATGGTCTCGTTTTTTACGGCGACTAAATTTAATTGAGGGATATACGCTGGACATTGACGTATTTGATGAACTAAATAATGATCGCTGCACCCGGGTGAATATACATTCCAAAATGCCTCGCGAACAACATTTTCCGTTTCCCTTTGCTCCGAAATCTTTTCCTCTCTTATTTCAATCATAACATTTCCTCAAATAATTAACCGTATAACAACACAGCACCAATATCTCTTCTTTATATTGGAAATAAACAAAAGATGTGGCCGAATGCCAGCACTTTAAGCGAAAATAAGCAGCTGTCAATATCAAACACTTTTATTCTGACAAAGTTTCAAATCCGACTTTTGATAAATGATTATCCCGAAAAGCTATAAGATTTCAATCGCACTAGCCGCTTGTAAAATAAAGGGTTTTATATGGGGTAATCGTGTAACAAGCGGGAATTGGCCTGATAAACACTCCTCATACGATATCAAATAAGTGATTGATATATAAAGAAAAAGCCGCCTTAAAGCGACTTTTTCAATACTGGTAGTGCAATGAATAAATAAAACAGAAACATATACAAATTTTCATTCAAGTGCAACCTGTTGATTCAACATATTTTTTATACGATTACCATGAAAGCTAAAATAAAAAATGTCAATAACAAATGCTAATAAGATGATTGTTAGTCAAAGACAGTAAAAAGTATCTTATAAAGCGTGAACAATATTAAATTCAATTCTAAACGTAAGTAAAAAAAGTATTGACAAAAGACGACAATAAGGTTATGCTAATTCAAAAATTTATCATTAAAAGAAATGAAATGCAAGAGATTCTTGAAATAGCTGAAAAATATGGTGTTTCTTTGTCAGAGTCTGATATCGCATTAGCCAACGAAAGATGGGACGACGGAAAGAAAATAATCATCATTGCATCAGGAAGATTATATTAGAGAGTTCCGATGGTTAACTATACCCTCGATTCTTCATCCAATATAGTTCCAGTGTCTTTAACTGATGAAAGAAAAGGAGGGTGTGAAGCTGATTTTTCACATCTTCTTTTTTATAAGTTGAATCAGAAACATTGGTTGGTTATAGATACATTCAACGATGTTGTTGAAATTGTTGATAATAAGACTAAGTCTGATGTCTTTGATTGTGCTGATACAACTAATCAGTATTGGAACTATTATTGCATCAGATGTTCTAAAAATAAAGAAAAGCTAGAAAAACTTCACGCCGATATTTTACAGCAAGCCGAGAAAGAAAAATTTAATTTTTTTGTTATCTGTCCAACGTATAATTGCAATAGTCGGTGTGTTTATTGCTATCAGCAATATAATCCCTTGCTTGACCGACGCTCGATTTCTCTTGAAAGTTTGGCGGAAATGTTGAGTTATGTTCAAACACAAATAGATGAGATAAAATCAAAATATCCAGAGCAATTTACCGCCCTAGGACTATTTGGCGGAGAACCATTTATCAAAAAAAATAAGCCCATTGTTGAGAAGGTTATGGAATTTGCTAGACTAAATAAAGTCTCGGTTCTACCAACAACTAATTTGCAGGAAATTGAAGAGTTTATTGATATATTTATAAAGTATCGCGGCTATTTCGGTAAAATATGCACTACAATTGACGGTGATAAAGATTACCATAATAGTAGAAGAAAATCTTTAATTACTAAAGATTCGTTTGCGAAGGTCGTGAGTAATGTTAATTTGTTGCTTAAATTGCAAATTCCGGTAACAGTAAAAATAAACATAGATAAGTCAAATAAACATATGCTCCATAATTTTCTACAACTAGCAAAGGAAAATAACTGGTGGAATAATCCCTTAGTCAATTTGGAAATAGGACGCGTTGATGATAGATGCTATACAGGAACATCGGATGATATAATGAGTGAAGCTGAATTGTTGAAATATTTGCGTGATTTCAATGAAAAAGAGGCGTTTCCAAACAATATTAAATTGGCGTTTGTGAAAACATCTTTAGCTTTGGCTCAACATTTCGGATTTGATTTTAATCAAAACGAACGCGGACGAAAAAGATTTCACTATTGTTGGTCTGGAACACCAGTTGATAATGTACAATATATTGATAAAAATTTGCGTGTTTTCAGATGTACTTATACAGTAGGACGAGACGATTTAGCTTTGGCAGAGCTGAAAAAAGGAGAAATGTCCGCCAATGTCGAAATGTATAACAGGTCCTCATTTTTAGATAAGTGTTGGAATTGTCCATTAGGAGGGTATTGTGGAGGTGGATGCAGCGTTTCAACTCATGTTGATCAATCACGTTTTTGCCAAGAAGAACAAAAGAATTTTGAATACCTTGTCCAAGAGGTAATTCTCCCAATTGTATGGAGTAAGTTCAATGGCGTCTCCGAATAATTCAAATTACTGTGGGGGAAAAGCTGAAGGTTTGAAATTGTTAAAAGAACATAAATTGCCTGTTCCCGATTTTATGGTGATATCAAATAACGAGGTTCATAACGTTCTTGAAACCCCTGAAGAAATGGCGAAATTATATATGAAGATTAAAGAAAGATTTGGCTGTACCAAATTGGCGATAAGGTCTTCAGCAGATAAGGAAGACGGACAATCAAAGTCGTATGCAGGTTTTTTTTCGACTGTTCTTAATGTGCCTATCAGAAAAGATAAAATTTATCAGGCAATGAAAGAGGTGTATGAGAGCGCAAATCGCAGTGTTTCTAATCCGATTAAAATGAATATAATTATCCAAATTATGGTAAAACCTCGCATATCAGGTGTTTGTTTTTCAGATTCATTTGATGAACGCGGTCAAAAAATATGCCTAATATCTTTTGTTAAAGGACTGGCGAACAAACTTGTTGACGGAAGAACAACAGCAACGAATGTTTTTTATAAAATAAAAAATAATAAAATCTGTCATTCTGATTACGTGGTGCGGGGAATGTTACATCGGGAAAGCTGCCATTTAGATAAGCTGGTGGCATTAGTACAAAAAATCAGAAAGGAAATAGCTGAAAATTCCGATATAGAGTGGTGTATTGATGAGCAAGGCTCTCCTTGGATTGTACAACTTCGTCCCATTACTCGAAAAATTCATCTTTCAAAAGAAACAGAAAAGTATATTGTCGCTTCGGAGGGAGTTGTTAAAGGTAAGGTCTGTTATATAGATAGTTCTTTACCAACAGGACAACTTAAGAATGCTATTAACAATTTTAAAAGCGGAAACATCTTGGTGTCTGACTATACAGATACATTTTTTATGCCGGCAATAAATAAAGCTCACGCTATTTTAACCTCAGAAGGGGATATTCTTTCTCATAGCGCCATCACAGCGCGGGAATTAAATATTCCATGTCTAGTTGGTATTAAAAATTTATCGTCAAAGATAAAAAACGGCGACGAGATATTTTTGGATACTTATAAAAATATTTTAAAAGTCAACGGTGTCAATATATCAGAAGAAACTACCGATATTGATTGGACTTCCGTGTATGATTTTTCCAACATATCAGAACTGACAATTAAAGAAGATATTTTCCTTTTTGAAAATATTTTTGGAGAGAATATTTTATATCATGATTCTAATTGTTTGCCTGAAAATATCAAACGTGCACGTCAAAAGTTAGAAACCAAATTCGGAGATAAAATTCAAATATCGACCAGCAATAAATATCATTGGTATTTTGAATGGAAAAACTTTTGCAAATTTGCAATTTTCAGAAAATATTATTACAAAGCATTAGAATTAGTTCAAAATTTCAAAGAAGATGAAATCGATCATCTGTATAAAGAAATTATCGAAAAATGTATGGAAATTCAGAAAAGTAAAAGATCAAATAATGAATTAGAACGTCAAGAAATAATAATTTCCTTGTACTTTTTGCTTGATATGATGTTACCGATGGGATTGAGCATAAAGCATGCATATCTTGAGGCGTTTTTTTTGATGTCATTTTCTTCATTATTATCACAAGAAAAAGTTAAGAAGAAAAAGCTGGAAAAAGTGCAAAAATATTTGCACTGTGTTATTGCTCGGAAAAATGAAATATTTAAGAAATTTATGGAAAACGGTTTATTGTCGTATGATTTTATGCAAATACGAGATACACAAATTAGAGAAAAATTCCAAGGAAAATACCCTAAATATTCGCCGAAAATGTATCAATTGTTTTATGAGAAATATATAGAAGACGTAAATGCAGATATTTAATAAGTCAACTAAACATTAATATACAAATTCGTTTTTTGCGTATACCAATCTATACAAAAAAAGACACCACAATGAACTGTTCCTGAAAAGTTGGATAGTAAAAAAAGAGACCCAAATATAAAACACGTGGTTATTGTATCCCGAAAACGGAAGTAAATACTTCCGTTTTTCTTTATGGTAGGCGCGCAGGGCTGAGGGATAAAAAACAATTTGGGGAATTGTTTTTTGCCCGAAGGCGAGAAAAACCTTTGCTTTTAAAAGTGGTGTAAACCACGCATGAAAAGCTTAGGTTTTCAAGTGCCCGAAACGAAGTTGGTTTGCACAAACGATTGTTTGCGCAAGCCCTACGAAGCAAGGCCGAACCCGTTGGGTAAGAATACCTGCCGCAATAATAAAAAACCTCGGATAAACCGAGGTCTATTATTATGGTAGGCGCGCAGGGATTCGAACCCTGGACCCACTGATTAAGAGTCAGTTGCTCTAGCCAACTGAGCTACGCACCCATCATCAAAATGGCACTTGCCATCAAAACTGCCGTTACTATAACCAAAAGATTTTTTTTTGCAACCCCTTTTTTTATTTTTTTTGATATTTTTTTTAATGCGCGGGTAAAAGCCTTGCAATATATTGATTCTGCGCTTATATTTCTTGTAAATTCTTGGAGAGGAAAATGCATTTTTATCAGGTTGGCGGTGCTGTGCGGGATATGTTGCTGCATAAGTCCTGCCAGGACAGGGATTTTGTGGTTACAGGCGGAACGGAAAAGGAAATGCTGGCCCTGGGTTTTAAAAAAGTCGGGAAAAGCTTTCCCGTTTTTCTGCACCCGGAAACCGGCGAAGAATATGCGCTTGCCCGCCGGGAGGTAAAAACCGGCTTAGGTCATTGTGATTTCAAATTTGAATTCACGCCGGACATTACTTTGGAAGAGGATTCTCTGCGGCGGGATTTTACCTGCAATGCTTTATACCGAAATCCCGATACCGGGGAAATTCTGGATTTTCATCAGGGGAGGGATGATATTAAAAAGCGTGTTTTGCGCCATATTTCGGAACATTTTGCCGAAGATCCCCTGCGGGTGCTGCGGATGTGCCGGTTTGCAGCGCAGTTAGAGTTTGCCGTTGCGCCTGAAACGATGGCACTTTGCCGCCGGATGGTAGAAGAAGGGGCGCTGGCACATTTAAGCCGGCAGCGGATTTGGCAGGAAATGGAAAAGGCGCTGGGGTGCCGCGGATTTTATCTTTTTGTCCGGACGGCGCGCGAATGCGGTGCGTTGTCGGTGCTGCTGCCTGAAATCGGAGAACTGTGGAATGTTCCTGAACGCCGGGACTATCATCCTGAGGGAAACAGCGGGGAGCATACCGTTCTGTCGCTGAAAGCAGCTGATACGGACGACGCTATGGTCAATCTGGCCGTATTGCTGCATGATGTCGGAAAAACGGCTACGGATCCGCAAAAATGGCCGTCGCATCGCGGACATGACTTGCTGGGAGCAGAGATTATCGGCCGGATAGCCGCCCGGCTGCAAATCCCTGAAGCTTATACCGGGTTTGCCCGTTTTTGTGCCTTAAACCATATGGTGTCGCATCGTCCGCCCGCGGATGCCGCCAAGAAACTTGCCCGGATAGCTGTTGACCTGCTTCGTTTTCACCGCCCGGACTATGTGGAGAGGTTTATTGCCGTCATGTCTGCCGATGTGCGGGGGCGGGACAAGCCTTTCAGCCGTGCCGAACAAAAGAATTTTGCCGCCATTGCCGCAATGCTGGAACGGTTTTACCAGAAAGCGTCAACCCTGCGCTTTTGCGAATATCCTGAATTCAGACAGGCCCTGGAAGCTTTGAAAGAACATCGGATAACATCCGTTCAGCTCAGAAAAAAAGAGGCGGAAATCCTGTTGCGGCAGGCGGAAATTTAATGTGCCTGCCCTGTACGGCTCTTTAAATCTTATAAATTGCCGATGCTTTCTGTGTAAATCCGATTTAATGCTTTAAAAAAAATAATATATATGTTTCAATCATCAGCGGAGAACTTTATTTTTTAACTTTATGGATTATGGTGCTGTTATGGGAAAATCGCTGAATTTAGCTCTGTTGCTGACTGTTTCTTTGCCGGCCGTGGCGTATGCCGTATCTGCCGCTCCGGCGGAAAAGGCGCCCGCGACGGCGTCGTCGGGAATTTATAAATTGGATGAAGAAAAAGCCGCATCTGCTGCTGTGTCGAAAGCAGCCGGAGATGCAGGTGCAGTATCGCCGGCTGCCCCAATTGCAGAGGAGGAAACAGACCAGCCCAAAATAATAAAAGAGGAAATCTCCGATGGTCATATTGAAAAGCTGGTGGCGCCTGATGGCAAGGTTATTGCCGAAAAAACGATAAAAGACGGCGAAGTCGTTAAAAAGGTGCTGAACTATTATCATCCCAACGGGCAGGTTTCCCGCAAGGTAACTACGCTGGATGACGGCAAAGGGTTTTATGCGGAAGATTACTATATGAACGGGCGTCTGGCAGCGCAGGCGACATATCTGAACGAGAATAATAAAATCGGCACCGAAAAGAAATACGACAACAACGGGACATTGCGGCAGGAAATTCCGTGGGTTCTGCCCAAAGAAGACACGCAGAAGCCGTTGGCTGAACAAAAGACGATTCGCCAGGGCAACATCATCACATATTATCCCGACGGGCGTATAGCCGCATCGTTTCCAGTCGGTCAGGAAGACGGCAAAACCCTGTTTTTTAACCGTCAGGGCCGCGTGATAAAGGAAGTCGAAAATGCCCGGGTGCTGAATTTTGCTCCCGAACTGGATGCGGCGGATTGTCAGGACAAGATTGTAAAACTGAGCTTGGAAGAGCTGGTTGAACTTTATGAAGATGAGGGGGATATATCGTATAACAAGTGCGGCTTGCCGTATCGGGAAAACTTTGTATATGAAATCGCCGATATGCGCGGTAATGCAGTGTCGAAGATAAGTTATGACGATACGGGAATGATTCGGCGCATAACCCCCTATGTCGGCGGTTTGAAAAACGGCGTCGAGCAAAAGTTTGACGCTTCGGGCAATCTGACTGCGGAAATAAATTACAAACAAGGGATAAAAAACGGAACCGCGAGCGGCTTTTTCCCGACCAAGGAGGTAGCCTTCCGCAAACGTTATGAGGACGGAAAAGTCGTTGGCAGGCTGACCTGCTATTTCCCGACCGGGGAAGTTGCCGCGGAGTTTGCATATAAAGACGGCAAAAAGGAAGGAACTGCAAAGATATACGGTCCCAATGCCCGCGAAATCTCTTTTGCCGGCGGCGAAATTGTCGGCGCTGCGCCGAAAGATGCCCGTCGCGCTCCGGAACCGTCCAAGCTTGCGGCTCTGTCCAATCCTGATTCGAAATGCCTGGATATAACCTCTAAGTTGGATGAACTGGCGCTTGATTTGGAAGCTAACGCCAATACCGTAACCAAAGCTTTTGCGTTGGATTTGCCGGATTCCTGCCGGGATTTTTCCTCTTTCAAACCCGAAAAAAGCAATTATGCCTGTTATGATGTCCTCAACCGTCTGCGTGCTGTGTTCCCGACCGGTTATAACCGCGGCGAATATGCAATCGAAACGGTTTATGCCGAAAACGGGCAGCACTTGTATGATATTCCGTACTATCAAAAACAGAAGCAGGGCTTTGCCAAAAAGTTTGACGATAAAGGTCATATTGTCGCGGAGATTTATTACAGCCGGGATAAATTGGCGGAAAGTTCGCGCAGCTATCATGACAACGGAGCCGTCAAAGAAATGCTGACCATAGCAGACGGTGCGCCGCGCAAGCTCCTGGTAAGGTATAATAAAGACGGAACGCTGGCCTTCAGCCTGAATTATAATGAAGGAGAAAAGACGGATGCCTTTTTGGCCGAACCGCAAAAGAACAAGGATATTTATCTGAAATTCTATGAAGGCGAACTTGACAATATTCGCGAGGTGAATGCATCTAATCCGCAGAATTATATTGAATATAACTTAGCTTCCGGCGAATATACCGTATATAAGAACAGCGAGTTGATTAAAGGCGGAAAAATCTGCGGTTATGAAAATCGGACAGCAGATGCTGCACCATCAACAAGTGCCACATCTTCAACATCTGCTGCACCATCAACAAGTGCCACATCTTCAACATCTGCTGCACCATCAATGAGTACCACACCTTCAACAGCTGTTGCACCTGCAACAGATGCCGCAGCGTCATTAACGGCTGCCGCATCTGCAGCGTCTTCCGTAACTTCAAGTCAGTCGGAATCCGTTTTGCAGCCTGCGCCAAAACAGGCTTCTGAAGCTCCGGCCTCTGCTGCCGGAACTCCCGCCGCTGCGGTTCCAACCTCTTCCTCGGCAGCGTCCGTTTCAGACGCCGCTCCGTCTACAGTAGCTCCGGTTTCTTCCGCGTCGGTAGCAGTACCGGCCTCGGAGGAAGTTCCGACAGCCGCATCGTCTGTGCAAAAAGCCGATATTCCCGTCCGGAGTGAAAAAAACGAAGTATCACCTGTCCTTCCGGAAGATGCTGCGCCGATGGTAGAAGGGTTGGAGCCTGTTTCTTTTGACGATATAAAACTTAAAAATGCGATTATCCCGACGGCAGAAGAGAAAAAGCAGGCCGAACTGGCAGCCAAAAATATCGGTCCGGTTGCCAAACCGGACATAGATGCGCTGGCAGATGTCGTTGACAAGGAGCATGTCAGCATCGGCGGCGAAAAAACTTCCGGCTCTCTGGCTAAAACCGAAAAATTTTATTATCCTAACGGCAATCTCCGCAAAACGATAAAAACCCGCGGCGGCCGGACGGAAGAAATTAAGGAGTACTCCAAAACCGGACTGCTGCTTACCGATACCGTTTACAAAGACGACGGCATTCTGATTGAAAAATATTTCGGTTCGGGAGAAATTCGCCGCAAGACAAATAAGGCTTATACAGACAATCCGGTAATGGCTTTTATATCGCGCGAAGATTTTTATGACAACGGCAAGGCGCGTTATGAGATAACCCGCAAACCGGAAACCTTGCTGTTTTCCGATAAGCAGTTTTATCCCGACGGTACCCTGAAAGTTGAAACGGTTCAGAATTCTCCGCTGTCATACACAATCAGCGAATACGACAAAGCCGGAAAGCTTGTCAAAGTTATAAAGCAGCTCGGCCCCAACATTTTGGAAGAGGTATATGATGCCTCGGGAACAGTCAAATCCCTGAAATTGAACGGAGCCGATATGCCGGTGAAATTTGCCAAAAACAGCAGCGGACTGTTGCGGGACAATATGAAGATATTTGCCAAGAACGGAGCAGTTTCATCAGAATTCAAAGCCGATGAAAAACAGAACACGCTGCTGGAATACTATAAAAACGGCAAGGTAAAGACTGAAATCGTCTTTTATAATAACGGCGAAATTTCCGTCAAAGCCTTTGACCGCGAGGGAGCGTTGGAAAAGTTCGCCTATCTGGCGCCTGACGGCAAATTACATCTTCAAAAGCCGTCCGTCCGTACCGTTTCGGCTTATCGCGAGCGGCACTGGGTCGATTATAATAATCCGCGTTGGATAGAAAATCAGGACCGTTATTCGGTGAAATCCGTTGCCCGCCTCAATTTGGACACCGCTGCGTATATTTTAGCCGAACTGGATATGCAGGCACCGGAAATGATGAAAAAGCTGTACGATATTTATAAATAAACGCGTGACAGTTGGAATAGGCGGAACAATGATACAGGTAAAACCGGCGCGTAACCTCACATAACGGGCATGGCGGCAAGTACAGCCAGTGTGTAACCTCACATAACGGGTATGGCGGCAAGTACAGCCAGCGCGTAACCTCATATAACTAACACGGTGCAAGTGCGGCCGGTATAGAAGGGCAGGGCGTGGCAGTCCGGGCGTATCTGCCCTTTTCCTATATTTGTTGTATCCGTAAATTAATGTTTGACAAAAAATAAACGGCGTTATATATCTCAAGCCGAAACAACTATATATATGTCAAATTTAATTAAAATGTTATCATTATGAAAACAGAAAAAATCAGTGTTGCAGAAATAAGCCGTTTGCGTGAAGCTGCAGAAATTGAAAGAAACACGCATCATGAAGTTATGAATCGCATCAGCAAAATCAGTTCTGTCCAAGTCGGCTTCAACTGGCTTCCTGACGGTCTTCCCGCCAAAGAGCAGATGCAGATAGTCAAACGCGGCAACCAAAAGGAAATTATGGCTTTGCTGACGGCGTATGCCAATCTCCGTATGTCTTCACACGATGAGGAACGGTTTGAACGCGTTAATATTGCGCCTGAGGTGCAGATGTATATTTTCCATCAGCCGATAGGGTTTGATGCTGCTCGTATTTATATGTTGGAGCACAATCGCCTGTGTCTGGACGTCGAAACAGAATTGATAAAGAAAAAGATGATGTCTGTTATTGCCAAAAAGAGGCTTTCGCCGAAAGCGGAAGTTTTCCTTCTGACGCATTGCCTGCATGAGGGAAAAGAGCAGGACAGCGATTCATCGTTGTTTCCGGTGCAGGAATATTTGGAAAAAAACAGACTTTCACCTCTTGGGCAACAGGCATTGATGACGTATCTCAACGTTGGCGGCGGCAGGGACAGCTTTATAGATGCCTGTCGCAACTGTGTCAAAACGTATGTTGAACGGTATAAGGAACTATCCCTTCCGGCACAGCGCGAGATGGTTAAAAGCGGTGACAGCGAATTGATTATGTCCTATATTCTGTTTTCCAAAAGAGGTTTGGAAGCGGAAGAGGAATTGCTGGAACGCGGCAATCGTGAAGAGGTTGAAGCCTATTTTAAGCGCTATGCAACATTGTGAAAGAAACAACATGAAAATACAAAGCCCCGCAGCGTATGTCTGGCGGGGTTTTGTTGTTTTTGCTGCCGGGTTTGCACTCTCTCTGGCTAAAGAGCCCTCCCTGCGCGCCTTGCTGGCAGGTTGACATTTTTGCCGGTTCGTACGCTCTCGGGCTAAAACGTTTCCCAGTGTATTTTTTCCGGATTAAGCCTGTCTTCCGGTTGTTTAGGCGTTTCTTCCGGATAGCCGATGGTAATGATTGCTACAGGGAGCATCGTTTCTGGCATACGGAACTTTTTACGCAGGTTGTCAACGACCATCGGCATCGGCGCCGCACCGCAAAAACAGGCGCCCAGCCCTTTGGCATGGCAGGCCAGCAGCAGGTTTTGCGCAGCGAGGGAACCGTCAATCTGGGCATAGTTCCATCCCTCTTTTTCGCGGTGGAAACATTCTTCTTCGTCTGCGCAGACAACAATAGCGCATGCTGCATCTTTGGCAAAAGATGTCCAAGGCTGAATCTGGCGCAGGGTACGTAAAGTTTCCGCGTCCTGAATAACCAGAAAATGCCAGGGTTGTTTGTTGTGTGCGGAGGGGGCATAACTTGCTGCCCGGATGAGTTCCAGAATTTCGTCTTTCGTCAGTTTCTTTTCCGGGTTGTATTTTCTGATAGAACGCCGGGTCAGTAATCCTTCATACAATTCCATGGGTAAACTCCTGTAAAATTTAGAAATCAGTTAACGCTTCTCTGCAGTTGCTCAATGTGCGGCAAAACCATATGTTCAATCAAAAAGCGAAAAGTCTTTTCCACCATCTGATCCGTGTTCAGAATAACCGGGTAAATGTCTTTCGGATTTTCCGCCTGTGCCAGTTTTTTGGCCAAAACGCCGTAAACGTCGGCCATGTCGGAAAGCGAAGCCATCAGTTCTGCGGCATAGTTAGGAATGGACAGTGTCTCGCAGCCGCCCCAAAAGCCTTCGACAAAGCCGAACTCAATCTGGTCGGCACGGCTATGGCATAATTCTGCCAATTCTTTCGTGTCGCTTTTGTTTCCGGAAAATTCCGGAAGTTTGAGCGTGTTGGTTTTGATTTCGACAAACATCTCGTCCCACAGCCCCATAAAAAACTTGAAAAAAAGTTCCGCTTCGTTTTTTGTCGTCAGCCTCGGTTGCATGTTTTCGGCAAACAGCGAAGCAATGACGTCCGTCGGGCGCAAGTTGGGATTAGGGCTGCAGACGGCTCCTGCAAACCGGAGCTTGACAACGCCGAGTGGCGCCGGACAGTTATAATGGTCAAGAAACCGCTGGAATTTATCATCCCCAATATATACATTTTCGCTTTGCATTTTATTTCATCTTTATATATAATGACTGACATAACACAATTTAATGGGAGTTTTGCAAATTGTCCACTCTAAAATTATCGCTGTTATTATCTCTGGTTCTGAGCGTTTCGGCATGTTCGCAGTTTGCGCCGTTTGAAGACCGCCGCCGGGAGCCGGGGACGGAGTATGTGTATGTCGGTGCTTCCAAGCCCGGCCGGCCGGCGGTATGCTATAATCCTCTTTTTTATGATAAGGAAGAGGTAAAGGCGTTTGCCGACGGTTTGTGCCGGGAACATAAAGCCGGTACGCATGCCGAAGAGATACGCCGCGATATTTTTACCTGTCGGCTGTTTGTGCCTTCCAAAGCTTATTATAAATGTGTCGCCGATAAATAGGCTGCTTCTTTCTCCACGGTGCGGGTGCCGGATTCCGGAAAAGCATCGCCTGTAGGCAATCGTCGCAAAAAACGGTTTCAGGCAGCGCATAGCCCGTGCGGTATTTGCCGAAAAAGCCTGTTTCGGGGGTATGTATGGCCTGTGCGGCGTTCCCCGCAAAATATGCCTGAGGGAAAGAAACGCATTTATAAGAAAGGAGGACCAAATGAAAATATATATTTTTGATATGGACGGAACCTTAACTCCGGCACGCCAGCCGATGACGCCGGATTTCAGCCGCCGTTTTCTGCCGTGGCTCAAGTCGCATCTGGCGTATCTTGCCGCCGGTTCCAATTATGAAAAGGTAACTGAGCAGCTGCCGCCCGATGCCGTTGCCGCATTCAGCGGTATTTACAGCTCAATGGGTAACGTTTACCACCAGAAAGGGCAGGAAATTTATCGCAACGAAATTGTCCTGAAAAAGGAATTTCTCCAAACGTTGGAACGTTTTCGCCGCAATACCGCCTATCAGGGAAAGCTGTACGGCAATTATCTTGAATTGCGCCCGGGAATGCTGAACTTCAGCGTCTTGGGGCGGAACTGCCCGTTTGCGGAGCGTACCAAATATAACGAATGGGACAGCCTTCATCATGAGCGGGAAAATATAGCCCGGGAACTGAATGAGAAATTTCCCGAATATGAAACCAGCGTCGGCGGCAAAATCTCTTTGGACATTGTAACCAAAGGCTGCGGCAAAAGCCAGATTGCCCGGCGGGTGCGCGAAATGTATCCGAACCACAAAATCATCTTTCTCGGCGACCGTACCGAAAAGGGCGGCAATGACTATACGCTGGCGGAAGCCTTGCGTGCCATGGACAATACCGAGGTCGTGCAGGTCAACAGCCCTGACGATGTTTTGGCATATCTGGAAATATAAAAAAGTTTAGGCCGCTGCTTATCGGTGCTTTTTCCGTCTGTCTGCCGACATAAAAGCATTGTCTGTACTGCTTATCAGCGCTTTTCCCGTCTGTCTGCCGAATACAAAAAAAGGCCGGCAGGCACTGCCGAAAACTCCACAGAAAGCGCTTGGGCGATAGCCGGAAAACAGCGGCGCTTCAGCCTTAGGGAACGGTATATTAAAGCGCCACCATGACCACGCCGGCAATAATTACGACAAAACATATTAGCTTTTTTATCATAATGTGCGGCGTAATCGTTTCTTTGACGCGGATGTCAAACATCTTTTTCAGCGCCAGACTGATGAACAGCATAAAAATCGGCGCCGTTGCGTTAATCGCCGATGACGTAACCGCCGAAAGTTTGGACAAGGCGTAAACAGCCGCCGCTCCGCCCAGAAAACACAAAAATTCGTTCAGGCAGAATACTTTTGTATTTTTACGGTATTCGGCAAAGGTGCTCCGTATCCGTTCCGCCGATTTTTTGTGCAAAAACAGCAGGAATGGCAGCAGGAACGAAAAAATATTGACGTAAATGATTAGATTAATCCAGTTGTCGTCTTCCTTAAAGGTATATTTTTGCAAAACGACATAAAATGCCCGCAGCAGGGAAACAAAGACCATATAATAAAACGCCCGGTTCAGCTTCGGCATCTTAAAATCGTTGATGCTGAGGACAATCGACGCGGCAATAATCAGCAAAAATCCGGCGTATTGCGATTCTCTGAGCCGTTCGTCCAAAAACAGGTATGTCATAATCGGAATTGTAATCTGCCCCAGCGAAAACAGCGCAGAAACGATAGACGTATCAATAACTTTCATCGCTTTGTAATAAGGATAGAGGTATGCAACGTCAATAAATGCCAGCAGAAAATAAAACGGAACGGCACCGGGCGCGGGCAGGGTAGGTATGCCGAAAAACAAAAGCAGGGGCATAAACAGGCAGTTCATGAGCGAGATATAAAAAATCATGGTTGCCGGATGTTTGAATATGTTGTTGGACAGCTTGCATTCAATAATATTGGCGAAAGAGGAAAAGAACGGCGCCAGTAAAGCCACAAATAAAATAAACATACAACTCCTGTCTGCTGTTACACCTGCTTAATATATAATCGCCGGAAGTTAAGATAAAATGAATCTCGCCGCTGTTTTGCCTGTTTTTCCGCGGAAAATATAAAAAAGCCCTCCGTCAGGGGAGGGCTTATGGCAGACATCATAAACTGAGGCCTGTGTCAGTCAGCTGCGGATAAAACTCAGCAGCGGAGGCTGTGTCAGTTCCGAATAAAGCTTAACAGCGTATCCTTACGGCTGAGAACCGTTCCTTTGATGATTTCGGCGGCTGTCTGCAAATAATCAAACAACAGCGGCGAAATATCTTGTTCATCGGTGTTTTTGACAAGCTTCTCCATAATTGTCAATAAATCCCTCTGTTTCAGCCGCAAATCAAAAACAAAATCTCTGCCGTTTTGCCGAATATGCAACATATGCCCGTTGAACAACGCATATTCCTCAGGGCACTGGCTTAAGACAACTGCTCCATTCGGATGGTAAATAATACCTTTTTCATAAAAGACGCGGCTTTCGCTGCTTAAAATCAGCGGCAGCGTTTTTCCGGAATAGGTTTCTCCGCAGCAGCAGTCGTAATAATGTCCTTTGTGAATGCAAAAACGGTCGTTGTTTCGGAGAAAATTTTCATTTTCGGGCAGAGGGCTGACATTTTCAAGCATCAGTCGGCAGTCTTTGTCAAACAGGCGTCCGTATCCGTTTCTTTCCAGGACGATAAAATTTCCTTGTTTTAGAAAAATAACCGCCTTGCAGTCTTTGAAGGATGCCTGTTTAAGCCCGCTTCGGTTGTATAAGTCTGCTCTTCCCCAAGGGTATGTTACGGCAATCTTTCCGTCATCAGCGTCAGAAACGTTGGAAATATCGTCTTTATGCCCCAGACAGAGCGGAAAATTCCAGCCGTCTTTGCTGTAAGTGCGAGGGAGGTTGGGGTACAACATACCGTCTTGCTCCGAAACAATTGTTTGGTAGCGGCAAAGGTAGCGTACATTGGTAATTTCCGTCATGCGGTTTTCTTCAGAGCTGTAAAGCGTGTATGACGCATTGCCATTTTTTGATACCGCCATCTGGCCGTTTTCAAAAACATGGAAATCAGATACGTCGTTAAATTTCAGCCGGCAGTTATTACTGTAAACGGAAAGTTTGGACGTTCCGGGCTGCAAAAATGCAAAATATCCGTTGGGATAAAACTTCAGCGTTCCGTTTTCAAAATGCCTTTTACCTAAAAAACTCCAATAATTAGCTTGTTTGCTGGCACAATCCAAAAAGTCTTTGGCAAAATTCCATAAGTTTTCCATATATATAAGTTTTAGTGAATAATAATAAAATTAAACTGCGTTTATTTTATACGAAAATGTTTTTTTGTCAAGATAGATTTGTTTTTCATTGTCTTCGTTCTTCTGAAGAAAAAAAGACCGGAAAACCTGAGCAGATGTTGTCAGCATACAAAAAGAAGCAGAGCTGAAACTCTGCTTCTCCAAATATCCGGCATTGCTGCCCTGTATTCTGTTTTTCTGCCATATACCGAAATCTTCCGCCATGCATATTGCAAAAACTGCACTTGTCTGCACCAGTTCGAAGACCGGTATCGGCTTCCTTATTATCTGGAGTAAAATTCGATAACCAGGTTCGGTTCCATCTGTGCCGCATACGGTACATCGTCAAACTTCGGAACGAAAGTATACTTCGCGGTCAGCTTTCCGGCATCAACTTCCAGATAGGACGGGAAATCGCGCGTCTGGGACTGAACAGCTTCCAAAACAATGGCCAGCTGTTTGGATTTTTCCCGAACTTCAATAACGTCACCGGCTTTAAGCTGATAAGAAGGAATATTAACCTTTTTGCCGTTTACGGTAACATGACCGTGATTGACAAACTGGCGGGCGGCAAATACCGTCGGAACGAATTTTGCTTTATAAACCAGATTGTCAAGTCTGGATTCCAGCAGGCCGATAAGATTTTCAGCGGTATCGCCTTTTCTGCGAATAGCTTCAACATAGTACTTGTGGAATTGCTTTTCAGAGATATTTCCATAATAAACTTTTAATCTCTGTTTTGCATACAATTGCTCACCATAGTCAGTTGTCTTTTTTCTTCTCTGACCATGCTGTCCCGGAGCATAGTTTCTTTTCAAAATCGGGCTGTTCGCATCGCCCCAGAGGTTTTGGCCGTAACGACGGCTGTTCTTCTTTTTGGCGTTAACAATACTTTTCATTAAAAAATCCTTTTTTCTTTGGTTAAATTATTGTCCCGATAGTTTTGTCGTTGGTGGTGCCGTTTCTTTGGTGGAAATCCGGCTCCGGCGCAAACGGGGCTTTCGCTTTCAGAAAACACAAAACGCGGTTTTACTCCGCGCCGAATGCCCTCTGGCGCAACCCTCTTTCTCGGAAGTGCCCCTAAAATACCGCAAAAAAATAATTTTGCAAGCATTTTCTTTAGAGTTTTGCCTGTTTTTTCATCTTTTTTATATGAAAATATGTTGAATATCCAACTGTAGAAATAAAACGTTGGTTTAAAATAAATATACCAAAGTTTTAGAGATGTGTCAAACAAAAAAGTGGATTCAACCGGTTGAAACGGCATAACCATCAGTATTTTCTGCTGAATTTAAACCAACGTTTAATTTCAGCAGGAGCAAAATAATGAATAATTTTGACAGAGTAAATAATTCCGGTATAAATTCAGAAGATATGCAGCTTATCAAAAGTTATGATGCCCAAATAATCTTGAATAATGATGATAAAACGTTAATGCAGATTGGGATGAAAGATTTTACAGTAAGCGTTATTAAATGGAAAGATAGTTTTTATTCGGAGAAGCCCTATGAAATGGCAGGATTATCCGGAAATGGACAGCTTTTGCCTCTCTATGGTGTAAGCGACGATGTTGTCCATCTAAAAAACTTGGGTGAAGTTAAAATAATTTTAGAAAATATCAAAGATGGCAAATCAATAAATGATAAATCCTGGCTTGAAGACATAGACCGCCTATACAATAAAGCAGATGAGGTTGAGGAAGAATGTTTTGCCCAGATGAATTATGATGAAGAGTATGGGGAATATCCTGACGCGGCATATAATGAAGAAGTTGTGAAAGATAAAAAGGATAACAATACCGCGCGCGCAAAGATTGAAGCCCGAAAACGCAATATCTTAAAAAGCCGTGAGCTCCGCCATGAAATGCAAAAACGATATCCGGAAGAGAAGGTATCCGGCGTTGTTTTGGCTGATAAAATTGCCGAAGATAAAATTTCCGGGGCTGAAAAACGGACAATAACGCCGGAAACAGGCTTGAAAATTCGCCGTAGCAAAGTGCGCGAATAAACAAATGTGAAAACACCCGGACGTCAAAGGGAAAATATCTTCCGCTTTCAGAAAACTTATCGGCAGCGTACATTCATAATGTATATTCTTCCGCAGAGGCCTTTACCGCCCTAAAGTGTCTTCCGCCCTTAAAGAAGATGAAGACCGCCGCGGAAAAACTAGTAAAAATTTTTCCGTACTTTGGCAAACAGAGGCTCGTTGATATCTTCCAAAATGCCGTCTTTAAGCTTGAATTGCCGGTTCATGCGTGCCGCCAGTTCCATATTGTGTGTGGCAATCAGTGCCGCCAGCCCGGTTTCCCGAATAATTCCCAACAGGGCGGCAAAAACCTCTTCTGCCGTATTTGGGTCAAGGTTGCCGGTCGGCTCATCTGCCAGCAGGAGTTTGGGAGAATTGGCCAACGCGCGTGCAATCGCAACCCGCTGTTGTTCGCCGCCGGAAAGTTCTGCCGGCCGGTGCTTCAGGCGGTGAGAAAGGTGCAGCTTTTCCAGCAGAAAGGCAGCCCGTTCCGCTGCTTCGGCTTTCGGACGTCCGGCAATCAGCATCGGCAGCATGACGTTTTCTAATGCTGAAAAGTCGCCAAGCAGGTTATGGTATTGGTAAACAAAGCCGATATAATCGCGCCGGAGCTGCGTGCGCAAGTCGTCGGAAGCTTTGCCGATATTCTGTCCGTTTATGAAAATGCGCCCCGCTGTCGGTTTGTCCAACAGGCCGGCAATTTGCAGCAGTGTAGATTTGCCCGACCCGCTTTGTCCGACCAGTGCCGTAACTTCCCGCGGGCGGATGGCTAAATCAATGCCTGCCAGAACTTCCAGCGTTTGCTTGCCCTGTTTGTAATTTTTGACAATGCCGCTCAATTCCAGCACACAATTGTTGCGGGCATTGATGTTGTTGCCGGTTTCGTTATTCATAGCGCAAAGCCTCCACAGGATCCATTTTTGCCGCCCGGTACGCCGGGTATAGTGTTGCAAGGAACGAAAGCAGCAGAGAAATTCCCGCCACCGTCGCCACAACCGAAACTTCTACTTTTGCCGGCAGCTGCGACAGGAAGTAAATCTCCGCCGCAAACAAATCGCGTCCGGCAACCGACTGCAGAAACTGCCGGATATTTTCGATATTGTCGCAGAACAACAGTCCCAGCACAACGCCGAGAAAAGTTCCGACCACGCCGATAAACGCGCCGTCAAGGAAGAAAATGCGCATAATCATTCCTTTGGTTGCGCCCATCGTCCGCAGGACGGCAATGTCGCGCCCTTTGTCTTTGACCAGCATAATCAGTCCGGTGATGATGTTGAATGCCGCCACCAGAATAATCAGCGTCAGGACGATAAACATCACGTTGCGCTCCACATCAACGGCATTGAAAAAGGCGGAGTTCGTCTGCCGGTAATCATAAATGAAGGCACGGTTGCCCGAACTTTCTATTGCCGCGCCGATAAGCTGGCGTGTATAGTCTAAATCGGCATCTTCGCGCAGCGTAACGTCAATGCCGGTAACGCCGTTGCCGAGCGAAAAGAATTTCTGCGCCGCGGCCAGTGGCATAAAGACAAAATTGGCGTCATATTCATACATTCCGAAATTGAATGTTCCTGCAACGCGATAGCTTTTCATCCGCGGCACCGTCCCAAACATGGTGATTTTTCCGTTCGGGGAGAGCAGGGTGATTTCGTCGCCTTCGGTTACGCCGAGTTTGTCTGCCAATCTGGAGCCCAAAACGACAATATCGCCGTCAAACAGTTTCAGGTCAAAATTTTTAAATCCGTCGCGCAAAACCTGTTTTTTCTGCAAATCTGCCCCGTTGACGCCGCGCACCATCACGCCCTCGGCAGAATTTCCCGCCGTCGCGAGCAGTTGTTTTTCCACCATCGGTATGGCGATGTTGACGCCCGGAACTTTTGTTTCAAGGGCTTTGACCGCTTCCTGATAGTTGTCAAACGGCGTATTGCGGATGGCTGCAATGCTGATATGCCCGTTGATGCCGAGAATGCGTCCGAGCAGTTCGGCCTTAAATCCGTTCATGACCGAAGTAACGATAATCAGCGTTGCCACTCCCAGCGCAATGCCGATGAAAGCAAACGAGGTGATGACCGAAATAAAGCCTTCTTTCCTTTTCGCGCGCAGGTATCTTCCCGCAACCATGTTTTCAAATTTGGAAAAAATCATCTGCAAAATACTCCTTGTCCCCCTACCATATCTCGCCCGGGCAAACTTGCAACCTCAAATCCAGTTCTGCCCACAAAAAACATCGGAACCGGCAGGTACGGGAAAAGTTTCTTATAAGGAACCGTCTCAAATAAAGGCAGTGCCGTGGCTATAAATCACATAGGTATTTTACCGCAAATGATAAAGATTTATTGCTGTAAGCCGCAAAGGTGTTCTGCCATCCGTAACGATTTATAGTGCCGACGCTTTTCGGGTAACGGCGATACCGAAATGCAATGGGCTGAAAAGTCCCATATTTTAAATTTCCATATTTTAAATCCCACGCTTTGCAGCGCAATACAAAAAAAGAACCGCGTTTCACAACGCAGTTCTCAATTCAAATACTTAAAATAATCTTACCGGAAAAGTTCCTGCCTCGCGGCAACCTTTCCCGTCATGCAAAACAAAAATTTGTAAAAAAAAAACAAATTTCTGCAACATTACAAACAAAAATAAAGTTTTTGGCGGTGGCGCCGCCGACAACTTAAAAACAGAACAGACCCTGTTGCTCTTTACCGCTGTAAAGCAGTTTCCGCTCTGCGGCAGCGGTTTACAGACCGTCCCATTTGTCATGGCGTCCTTGTGAACCGTTGTTTTCCTTTTTGCCTCCGTTTTTGCTTTTGCCGTTTTTATTGCCGTTCTTGCCCTGTTTTCCCCCTTTGGAAAGGAAGTCGTACTTGACACGCGGCAGATAATCATGCAGGCAAAAGCCTCCGGTTACGCTGACTTTTGCGGCAGCCTTGCTCATGTCTCGGATAAAGGCGACCGGAATAAAAAGCTTTTGTCCTTCAGCCGTTTTCAACAGGTGGATAACGGAAAAATCTTCCGAACTGCTGAAATAGGCTTCCGCATACCAGCCTCCCTTGTTGATAAAGTGGATAACGGCTTTTTTGTCCGTATCCAAATATCCCCACAGAGATTTAAGTTTACCGCCGGTATTAAGCGTCTTCAGATGGCGCAGGACAATGTCAATCGCTGTAACCGCCTCTGCAGAAAACAGACAGCTGTCTTCGGCAATAACGGCCAGAGAAGTGACATCACTGAGCGAGTTGCGCAAAACGATGCCTTCCAGAAAGTCGAACATACGTTTTTGCGTAACAGTCGGATAAGCTGTTACAAATTCATTGAAATCGGCAGGCTTGTTATTTTTTGCTCTGCCTAAATTCTTGTTGGCAAGGGCTGATAAAAGCTCCTTGGCATCAGACCATTTAACGGTCTTTACAATTTCTTGGTTCATAAATATATATTTTTAATATTAATACGCATTTAAGTATAACAGAGTCTGTTTTTTTGTCAAATATTTTTTTATTATTTCAGTTTAGCCAAATCTGCAGCGATAACCTGGGCTAAATCTCCGATGAGGCGGCTCTGTGCCGGAATATAGGCATCATAGCTTCCGTCAATTTCCGTCCGGCGGTCAAAGCGTCCCTGTTTCAGGATTTTTCCCTGTTTGCTGCGGATAAAATAAGAGGCTTTTAATGCTGCCATTTCGTCAAGCCTGCCGCTCATATCCAGTATTTCGACGGTAACGGTATATTTGTAGTTTTTCTTTAGCGTCGTCTGGTTCTCAATCATGGCGTTGGGCAGCAGCATTCCCAAATCTTCATTCAGAACCCGTTGAACCAGCCGCTCGGGAGATGCGCCCCAGCGGTTAAATTCGTCGATTCTGACCTGATAGTTTTCCTCTCCCAGAGTCGTAATCTGCGGTCGAGCCTGTTCTGCCGGCAGCAGAACCTGTCCGACAAGCACCATTCCCTTGACTCCGGGATAAGTCGCGTCAGTTGTTTTTACCGCGACCGGCTGAAAAAAGTTGGGGGCAGGGCTGGAACATGCCGCCGTTGCCAGAGCCATAATCGCAATCAGAATTTTTTTCATGTCATTTTTCCTTTCTCAATATATACAGGACTTATCTCGATAAGCATATCGGGTATCCATTTTTTCGTATCAAACCTTGCCTTTTGCTCTGCGTCGGTATTTCCGCCGCTGCTGCATTGGTACTTGGTTTGCTGCCGCCGTTAGTATTCCTTTCCCGTGATGACCGCATTCGGGTACATCTGCAGATAATCCGTAAGGTTTTTCAAAGAAGCTGCCGCCGCAGAGAAGCTTTCAATCATTGCCGCAATGCCTGCCGCGTTTTCCCCGACCATCAGGTCAAACGACTGCGCCGCGCCGCCGACATTTTGTGCGGCATTGCCGAGCTCTGATACCATTTTGGCCGTATTGTTCTTGTTTTCTTTCAGGATATGATCAAACGTATCCATTGTCGAATTCATGCGCTTAAGCAGCGGCGGGAGTTCCTTGTTAAGCGTTTGCGTAATGTTGTGAACGTCGCTGGCAATCTGTGTAATCGGCATAACCTGCAGGCTTTTGGAAATTTCCGAAAACGGCGACCCGATAGTCGGGATTTCAAGTTCGTTTTTAGCCTGTTCGTGCAGGACAGCCTTGGAATTTGGGAACATGTCCAGTTCAATCAGCAGCTGCCCGGTAATGACCGAATTGATGGCCAGTTGGGCGCGCAGTCCGTCGCGGATAAATTTGTCCAGCCTCTCCTTTTCATCGTGTGTATCCGTAATCAGCGAGCGGCCGTTGTAGATTTTGGCATATACCGGAATCAGGAACTGGAGCGTATGCAGGTTGGCTTGCAGGCGAACCTCTGAAACCTCGCCGATTTTAACCCCTTTAAACAGAACCGGTGCGCCGACGTCAAGCCCTTTGACCGATTCGTCAAAATACATGACAACCGTCGATTCGTCGTCTGAAAATTTCGATTTCAGAAAATAGGCAAACATCAGGAACATGGAAATCAGGCCGATGCTGACAAATAATCCGATTAATTTCATGTTAGGCTGTTTTATCATTATTTTTTCCTCTGGTTAAAAATTCATAAATGTCCGCATTCGGCGGGTTTTGCAAAAGGTCGTTCGGGTTTCCCCTGCCGGTAATGTTTTTGACGCTGCCGTCCAGAAAGATGGAGTTGGTGCCGATGGCAAAAATCGACTGCAGTTCGTGCGTAACGACGACAAACGTTGTGCCGAGATTCTGGTTTAATTCCAGAATCAGGTCGTCCAGCCGTTTGGAACTTATCGGGTCAAGCCCGGCCGACGGCTCGTCGCAATAGACGATTTTCGGGTCAAGCGCCAGCGCACGCGAAAGGGCGGCGCGTTTTTTCATGCCGCCGGAAATCTCCGACGGGTAAAAGTCTTCAAAGCCGTACAGGCCGGTCAGCGCCAGTTTGTAACTGGCCAGCTCTGAAATCTCCTGCGGTGTATACGCCGAATACAGTTCCAGCGCCATCGCGACGTTTTCCTTGAGCGTCATGGAAGAGAACAGCGCGCCGCTCTGATAAAGGACGCCGCAGTTTTTCATAATTTCCGTTTTACTGCGGCTGTCTGCTCCCGAAAAGTCTTTTCCGTCGATGAGCACTTCGCCTTTGACCGGCGTTACCAGTCCGGTCAGAACCCGCAGCATGCTGCTTTTGCCGCAGCCGCTGGCGCCCATGATGATAAAGATGTCTTTTTCGTTGACGGAAAAATTGATGTCGTCAAACAGGACAAAGTCGCCGTAAGCCACTTTCAGGTCTTTGACGGTAATGATTTCCTTTGTCATATTCCCATCTCCTCCAGAATAACCGTCAAAACTCCGGTCGCGACAATCATCCATACCAGCGCCGTTACAACGGCTCCAGTCGTCGCCTTGCCGACGCTGTCGGCATCGCGTCCCGCGTTAAGCCCTTCGTAACAGCCGCACAGCGAAATGATAATACCGTAAACGACACTGTGCATCAGCCCGACCAGAATATTTTTTAAACTCAGTGCCTTAATTGAATAATCGAAATAAGAGGATGAAGACAAGTCCAAAAAACTGACGCCGACAACCGCGCCGCCCAGAATGCCGAGCGCATCGGCCAGCAAGGTTAAAAACGGAATGGTAACAACCAGCGACACCAGGCGCGGCGTTACCAGATAGTCGGAAATTTTGATGCCAAACGTTTTCAGCGCGTCAATTTCTTCGTTAACCTGCATCGTGCCGAGCGTAGCCGCATAGGATGAGCCGGTGCGTCCCGCCATGATGATGCCGACCATAATCGCCGCCATAATGCGCGTCATGCCGAGCGCCACCATGCTGGCAACATAAATGCCCGCGCCGAAAGTCCGCAGCTGCAAGGCGCCGACAAAAGCGAGAATCAATCCTACCAGAAAGCTGACCAGCGCAATAATGCCGACGGCTTTGTAGCTGCAGTCACCGAAAATAAACCAGAAGTCTTTGCGCCGCCAGATAGCGCGCCCCGAAAAAAAGCGCAGCAGCGACAGATTGGTCTCGTGCATAAAGCGCAGGGCGCTTTTTACCTGTTCATATATGATAAAACTTTTTTTGCCAATCCGCTCAAGCAGTCCGCTTTGCGATACGGCATCTTTCGGCGGCCTGTTTTCCACCTTGAGCGCCAGTGTCAGCATATCCCGGATATTTTTCGGCAGGCGGCTTAAATCCAAAGTAAGCCCTGCCGCTTGGATTTGTTTGGCCAGCCCGAACAGTTCCGCTGCCGGCAACGAGGCATAGGGCTGCCCTTCCGGGGTTTCGGCAAAAATCTTTGTCTGGCCGCGTTCTTTCAGCTGTTGCAGACGTGTCGAATCAAGGCCTGATGCGGTATTGTTCTTCAACTTTTCGGAAGAGCCGCTGTCAGGCTCACCGTAAAGCAAAAGCACAAAATCCCCGTTATTCTCTTTTAGCGTAACTGCCATGTCTTCTTTTCCGTTTATTTTATTCAATCTTTCCGGCTTTTTCCGGTTTTGCCCAAGTTCTTGTTTCTTTTTGTTTTGCCGGCTTTAGCCAAGTTCTTGTTCCTTTTTGTTTTTTCGGTTTTGCCCGTTTTTTTCAGTTTTCTGTACCTCAGCGCTCCCAATAAGCCTTTTTTCGGCCTGCAGTAAATTGGCTTCGGCCGTTCTTTCGTTTTCAGGCATTTTTCAAATTCGCCCGGCACACGTCAACAGCTGCCTGATTTGCGGTTTCGTGCGCTTCCTGTTGGGATGCTCCTTTCAGAACGGCCGCAGTAAACGTTCCGGCAAAGGCATTGCCTGCACCAAAAGCGAAAGCCTGCCTGATGCCGCTGTTTTTGACAACGGTAACGTCGTCGCCGTATACGCGGCTTTCCTTGGCCATATCGGTCAAAATCAAATATTTGAGCCCGTAGTCCTCTTTAAGGCGGAGGCAGAAATCGTCAGGGCTGCCGCTGATTTTCAGCATCGCTTTGAGCGTTTTCAGCTCGTCGGTATTAAGTTTGAGGATATTGGCTTTCGTCAGCAGTGTTTCAATCGTCTGCTTGTCGTAATATTCCTGCCTGATATTAATGTCAAAGAACTTAAGGGCTTTTTCCGGCGCACAGTCGATTAAGTCCAAAATCGTATTGCGGGAATAGGTTTTTCGAAGAGCCAGAGTGCCGAAAAAGACGGCATCGGCGTTTTTGATGCAGGTTTCTGCCGCTTCCGTATACGGAATATAGTCCCACGCCGCATTTTCCAGAATATGGGCCGTATGCCCGCCGCTCGGACTCCTGAAGATAAGGACCCGCCCGGTAGGATAGGGGGTAATTGCCAGTACGGGTTTTATTCCGAACTTATTAAGTTCCGCAACCACTTCGCGCCCGAGGTCGTCGGCGCCTATGGCGCTGATAAGGTGTCCGTCCGCACCTGATTTTACGGCATAATGCAGAAAATCTGCCGGTGCGCCGCCGAGCTTTCTGCTGTCGGGCAGGATATCCGATACAATTTCTCCGATGGCTGCCACTTGTGGCTTTTTGGTTTTTCCGGTCATAGCGCCTCTTGTTAAAAAAAATTAAAATTTAGTTAATACGATAATCTTGTTTTTTCATAGAGTCAATGCCGTTCATATTTGTTCAACCGCAAATCAAGGCTTTCTTTCAATAATTGCCTGACATGTGCCGCGTCCAGTTTGCACAGGTCCGTGCCGTGGCTGATGCGGTAGGCGGACTTATAGTTTAAACAGTCTTTGTTGTTGCGCATCTGCCCATAGCTTGAAAGGGTAAACGTAACCTCTCCGGGCTCTTTGCCGTAAAGGGCAATGTTTTTCATGACCGACGGGCGTCGCAGGATTTCCCCGTCGGCGCCGACAATCGCCAGACACGTATGTTCGGGCAGGTAATATTCGCAAAACAGGTTGTTGTTGTCAAACGCAAGGATAGGCTTGTCTTTGGGAACAAAGGCCTTGATGTCATGCGCCAGATTGTAAAAGCCTCGGTCAAAAAAAGCCGCCTTGAAATCACCGTAAGTGCCGGCAAAACCAAGCAATGCGATAATAATGAAACCTCTGGGCAAAAAGGAGCTTTTTGCCAGCACCGCCGCACCTGCGGCATACCATATCAATGAAAAAATATACATGTAGCGGGTTGTAACCATCGGACGCACCGTAACGGACAGCAGGATAAGCAGCAGATATGTCGCCAGCACCGTTCCTGCCGCTGTAGTAAGCAATTTGCTGTTTGAATCCGGTTTTGTCATTTTGCCTCCGACTGTGTCCGTCACGCCGCATATGACGATAAAAGTCAGGGATGTTGCGGCAAGGGTTGTGGCAATAAAAAACGGGGATTGCCAGATTTCTGCCGCCGGCGGAGTTGTGAAAAATTGCGCGCTGACTCTGACGAAATCCATTGTAACGTACCAGTTCCGGCTGATTTCCCCGCCGGTAGACAGCGGTACTGCCAGCCATGGTGCGAACAGCAGCGCCGCGGCGCCGGCTGTCGCCAGAAAAGGCTTGAGCTGTTTAAAACGCCGTGCCCGCAGAATGTCTGCCAGCAGAAAAAGATACAGGAACATCAGCCATAAGGCGCAGTAATAATGGGAATACAAAGCCAAAACCGTCGCTGCTCCGAGCTTAAAATAATCGCGCAGCTCCGGCTGTTCCGAGACCCGCAGGCCGTAGACCAGTGCCGCCAGCATCAAAAAAGCGGAAAGCATATAGGTTCGCACCTCAAATGCCAGCCACAGCGATTGAGGCATCAGCAGCATCAGAGCAACCAGCCATAGAGCCGTCCTGTCGCCGTAGTCTTTTCGTACTTCCGTTACGGCAAAAAGCTGTGCCGCAAGCAGCAGAATATATGAGGCGAAATGGGCTCCCCATATCTCGTATTCGTTCGGGAACAGCGCCAAAATCCCTTTCAGGTAAAGGTAATAGAGCGGCGGCTTGGAATCTTCGGTTAAAAGCAAATGGAACATATCGCCCAAACTGTCTTTGGCCATCAGAACCGAGTATATTTCGTCAGTCCATAAGTTCAGGTTGTTGATAAGCAGGCCGTAAAATACTGCCGTTATCCCAATGAGCAGGCAGGCTTTTCCGGTGAAACTGTGCCGGATTGTTGCCGAAACGAGTGCAATATATGCGGAAATGTGTGGAAACTTTGTTAAAAAAATACGCATAATCAACTGCTTTCATTGTTAATTTTAAGCCGAGTATAAAACATTTCCCGCCTTGAAGTCAATCGCTGCACCATACCTGTAAACAGCTATTCTCCACACTCGGGAAAATCGTAAAGCCCCCGTTTATTGCATTACGGTAAGGAAATCTTCTCTCTGATTATAAAAGAATCCCCTCTCAGATTATAAAAAAAACGCCGCCCATATGCCGGTACGGCGCTTTTCCCTCCCTGAATATTCAGGAAACTCTGGGTTGGCAAATCTGTTTTTTCCGTTTCAGACCGTTTCGGTTAAAGCCAAATTCAAAAAAAGCCGGTTATTTTTTCCCGTTTTCTTTTTCAAAATAGCTGATAAGCCATTCATAAAACGGGTTGGCAAACTCTTCGTTCAGTGCCCGCGCCTTTTCAAGGCTGAGCTCTTTTTTGGCAAACGCCGCCTCGGTCAAAATCGTGCAGGCATCTTCCCTGATATCGGCCGAACCTCCGGAAATCAGCCATTCCTCGGTTGCTTCGCCTCGCTCGTCCAAAATCTTAACCGCGCCCATGTCCAGAGCCATCAAAGTCGGCGCCCGCCCTTGGATAACCGTAAGCGGCATATCGTCTGCCGGCAGCACAACCCGATAAACTTTTTGGCTGAGCACAAGCTTTTCCGGCATATAGATTTTTAAGTCGATATTTGCTGTCATGGCTTATGCTGCGCCTTTCATCTGTTCGGCCTTTTCCAGCACTTCTTCTATCGTTCCGACCATATAAAAAGCCTGTTCGGGAATATCGTCGTACTTGCCTTCCAAAATGCCCTTAAAGCCTTTAACGGTATCTTCCAGATTGACAAAGCGGCCTTTCTTCCCGGTAAAGACCTCGGCGACATGGAACGGCTGCGACAGAAACTTCTGAATTTTCCGGGCTCGCGAAACTACCATCCGGTCGTCATCGGATAACTCGTCCATGCCCAGGATGGCGATAATGTCTTGCAGGGAACTGTATTTCTGCAAAATCTCCTGTACGCCGCGGGCTACATTGTAATGCTCTTCGCCCACAATGTCGGGATTCAAAATCCGGCTGGTCGAATCGAGCGGGTCAACCGCCGGATAAATGCCGAGTTCGGAAATTTTTCGTGACAGAACCGTCGTCGCGTCCAAATGGGCGAAAGTCGTAGCCGGCGCCGGATCGGTCAAGTCGTCGGCCGGGACGTAAACTGCCTGTACCGAAGTAATGGAACCGTTTTTCGTTGAGGTAATGCGTTCCTGCATGGAACCCATATCCGTACCGAGTGTCGGCTGGTAGCCCACGGCAGACGGAATACGCCCCAGCAGCGCCGAAACTTCTGACCCCGCCTGTGTGAAACGGAAGATGTTGTCAACGAAGAACAACACGTCCTGATGTTCCACATCGCGGAAATACTCCGCCTCGGTCAGCCCGGTCAAAGCCACGCGGGCACGTGCTCCGGGCGGTTCGTTCATCTGTCCGTAGACCAGAACAGTTTTTGACTTGTCGCCTTCAAGGTCGATAACGCCGGATTCTATCATTTCATGGTACAAATCGTTGCCTTCGCGCGTCCGCTCGCCGACGCCCGCGAAAACCGAATAGCCGCCGTGTCCTTTGGCGATGTTGTTAATCAGTTCCATAATCAACACCGTCTTGCCGACGCCTGCGCCGCCGAACAAACCGATTTTTCCGCCTTTGGAATACGGTTCAAGCAGGTCGATTACCTTAATGCCGGTAACAAAAATTTCCGGGTCTGTCGACTGGTCGATAAATTCCGGCGCCTCGCGGTGAATCGGCATATACTCCTTGGTGTTGATTTTGCCGCGTCCGTCAACTTCGTTGCCGACAACATTGATAATGCGTCCCAAAAGTTCCGGCCCGACCGGAACCGTAATCGGCTTTCCCGTATTGTAAACTTTAATGCCGCGGCTCATGCCGTCCGTGGTATCCATCGCAATCGTGCGGACGATATTTTCGCCGAGGTGCTGCTCTACTTCCAACACCAGGCGCCGCCCGCCGACTTCGCATTCCAGCGCGCTTAAGATTGGCGGCAGAACTTTGACGTTTTGAAATTTGACGTCAACAACCGCCCCCATAACCTGATAAATTTCGCCGAGTTTGTCCGAACCCTCCTGTTCCTTTATCTTTTGGCGCAGCTCGGCCAGACGCAAATCCGCCTCTTTTTTGAGGTCTTGCATTTCCGCTTTTTCTTCAGCTTCTTTTTTCTTTCTTGCCACCATCTCTTTTTTTACTCCTAATGTTTCTCCGCATAAAAGCGCCTTGTTCGCTGTTACATCGCCTCTGCCCGGCGACATTCCTCTGTCATATCGCCTCTGCTCGGGCGATATTTTACTGTCATATTGCCTCGCCCGGCGACATTCTCCTGTTACATCGCTTCTGCTCCAGCGACGATTTCCGTAAGTTCGGTCGTAATCGCGGATTGCCGCAGACTGTTGTACTTAAAGGTCAGCGAGCTTATCATATCGCGGGCGTTGCGGTTGGCATTGTCCATTGAACTCATGCGCGCCGCATGTTCGGAAGCCTGCGAATTGATGAGGATTTCAAACATGGCCGTCCGCATATAAACGCGCGAAAGCTTTTGCAACAGTCCGAGCTTGTCCGGAAGATAGCCATAAAAAGCATCGCCGACCCGATTCAGGCTTTCGTCTTCCGGTGCCGTAGCAATGTCAAACGGAATCACCTGTTTGGAAACCAGCGTCCGCGACAGTCCGGATAAAAAGTCGCTGTATACGATTTCGCAGATATCTGCGCCGTATTGCTCTTTCTTATTCCAGACATCATGCAAAAAACTCATCGCCTCTTCGTAGGTTAAGTGTTTTTTGATAACATTCGGATAGCTGCCTTCGATTTCGGTAACGCCGAGCCTTTTTAAGCCGGACAGCCCTTTTTTGCCGTAACAGAAGACCACCGTCCGTTTGCCCTCTTTGTGCAGTTCGTCGATGCGCCGCTTGGCTTCTTTGGCAATCTGCGAATTGTAGCTGCCGCACAAGCCCCGGTCGGATGCCAGAACAAATAAGGCATAGACTTTCGGATTCTTTGGCTGCACGAGCATTTTCGGCAGCATATACGAAACGCCTTTTTCAGCAGCCTCCTGCTTGAGCGAAACCAAAACGTTTTTGATATTGCCAATCATCATCTTTTGGAACAATTCGCTTTTTTCCAAAGTCAGCTGGGCGCGGCGGAATTTGGACGCCGCGACCATCTTCATTGCCGAAGTGATTTTCTGTGTCGACTTAATGCTTTCAATCCGGGTTCGGAGTTCTTTTAAGCCTGCCATAATCTGCCCTCTTCGCTATGCACTGTTTCCATTATGCTGCTTTCTCCGCCGCTTTCTTTTTAAAAGCGTCAAGGCATTGCTGCATATAAGTGCCGAGTTCTTTTTCCAGCTCTTCGGAAATAGCCTTCTTGTCGCGGATTTCTTTCATAATGCTGTTTTTCTCGCGCTTAATGCTCTCCAGCAGAAACTTTTCAAAATCCTTAACCTGGCTGACTTCCAGCCCGTCCAAAAAGCCTTTGGCACCTGCAAACAGGGAAACGACCTCGTCTTCCAGCGCCAGCGGATGGTAAACCGGCTGTTTCAGCAGTTCGGTCAGGCGGACGCCGCGTTCCAGTAGTTTTTTCGTCGCTGCGTCCAAGTCGGACGAAAACTGCGAGAAAGCTGCCATTTCACGGTATTGCGCCAAATCCAGTTTCATCGTGCCGGCCACCTGTTTCATTGCTTTAACCTGCGCGGCGGAGCCGACGCGGCTGACGGAAATGCCGACATTGACTGCCGGCCGGACGCCTTGGTAAAACAGTGATGTTTCCAAGAATATCTGCCCGTCGGTAATGGAAATGACGTTCGTCGGAATATAGGCTGAAACATCTCCGGCCTGCGTTTCAATCACCGGCAGCGCCGTCAGCGAACCGCTTCCGCGTTCCTCATCAAGTTTTGCCGCCCGTTCCAATAGTCTTGAATGCAGATAGAAAACATCGCCCGGATAGGCTTCGCGCCCCGGCGGACGGCGCAACAGCAGCGACATCTGGCGGTAAGCCGTCGCCTGCTTGGACAGGTCGTCGTAGAAAATGACGGCATGCATGCCGCGGTCACGGAAATATTCGCCCATTGCGCAGCCTGCGTAGGGTGCGATAAACTGCAGCGGCGCCGCATCGGAAGCCGTTGCCGCCACGACGATTGTATAATCCAGAGCACCGTAGTCTTTTAAGGTTTTGACCACCTGCGCCACCGTCGAGCGCTTTTGCCCGATGGCAACGTAAATGCAGAACAGCTTGTCCTTGTCGTTCTTGGCTGCGTCATTGACGGCTTTCTGGTTGATAATTGTATCAACGATTATCGACGTTTTTCCCGTTTGGCGGTCGCCGATGATAAGTTCGCGTTGCCCGCGCCCGATAGGAATAAGCGAGTCGATGATTTTTAAGCCCGTCTGTACCGGCTCGTGTACGCTGCGGCGCTCAATAATGCCCGGCGCCCGCGTTTCAACGTTGGCAAATTCTTTGGCCTTGACGGCACCGAGTCCGTCAATCGGCTGCCCCAGCGCATCCACGACGCGTCCCAGCAGCTCTTTTCCGACCGGAACACTGACGATTTTGTTTGTGCGCTTGACCGTATCGCCTTCCTTAATCTCTGCATCTGAACCGAAAATAACCACGCCGACGCTGTCTTCGCCGAGGTTCAGCGCCATACCCCTGACGCCGGACGAAAACTCGACCATCTCATTGTATTCGACGCCGGTCAGCCCGTAAACCGTGGCAATGCCGTCGCCGACCGAAAGCACGCGCCCGACTTCTTCCATATCCGGGTTAAAATTGTACTGTTCGATTTTCTCTTTCAGAATTGCGGAAATTTCCTCTGCTTTGACCGCCATGTTATTTTCCTTTCTTCACCCTGTCTGTTACGTTCGTCCTGCCTGTTTCTCTTGCCCTGCGCGTCTTGTTTGTCGCGCCCGCCCAGCAAGCTTTGTTTGCTTTGTCTGTGGCATTCGTCCTTTGCACTGTGTCTGCCGTATATGTTGCAAAAATCATTTCTCTCAGCCTCCGTCTTATTGCGAGCCGCTTTTAATCAACTGCCCGATGCGCCCGAGTTTGCTTTCCAGCGTGTCGTCAATCAAAAAGGATTTGAAACGAACCCGCAGTCCGCCCAAAACCTCCGGCTTAACCGTATATTCCAGCAAAATAGGCGCTTTCAGTTTTGTTTCCAGCACGCTGCGCAGCTTTTTGTCCTGTGCCGCCGTCAGTTCGACTGCCGTTTCCACCCGGACTTCGACAATCCCTTTGTCCTGATAGTAAAGTTTGATAAACTCGTCCAAAATCAGGCCCGTCGCCTTTAATTTGCCGTTTTCGGCGATAAGAGCGAGGGTTTCGGCCGTAATTGAAGATAGGTTTGTCTTTTTTGCCAGATTCTCAATAATCTTGCGCTGGATTTTGCGGTCATCGCCCGGCGCAGCCAGAAGATTCCACAAGGCAGAGTCCTGATTGTAGGCCGCTTTTAACAGTTTGGCTTCTTCAAACGCTTTGTCTTCAATCTTTTTGTCCTTTGCCGCATCAAGCCAGGCTCTGGCATAAACTGACGCCGTTTTGAACTTCGAAATTTTCTGCATTTGCGTTTCTGTCCCTGATACAATCCTTTCCGCCTGCGTTCGGCAAACGCCTCAGCGCGGCAAAATTAAACCACTAAAAACATAACTACAGCAAAATTACTTATTTTGAATTAAAATTTCCACACTTAAACAAACTTTATGCCATAAAATTTATGAAAAAAGGTATGGATAATAAAAAAAGCCTCTTCCCGGAGGGAAAAAGCCTTTCATTAATTTACCTGCGCTGGGGCATAAATATTCCGACTGCAAACAGAAACCACCAGTCAAGGGTATGTCCGTTGACTGTGCCGATATACGAATTGCCCAGATTGTCATAAAGCCCGTCTTCCGCGATAAACCAGCCGTTTTTTAACATTTTGACCGCCGTATCGTTGGTAAACAGGAGTCTCTTGCCGTCTGCGCCATATATGCCGGCCTTGGCGCCGTCTTCCGCATACCGCACGGACATAAAGTAACAGCCGTTGGCAAAAACGCCGGCTGCCTTAAGCCTGCTGCCGAGGCACTCGCCGTTTGCCTTAAAAAGGGAAACGCCTTCACTGTCGTCAATCTTATACCATCCGTTCCAATACAGTTCGGAACCTGCGGAAAAAGCCGCCGTCTGAATGCCGTCCGCCGTAAAAACCGCTTTTTCGCCGTTTTCTTTGACCAGCATAAACTTGCCGTCTGCCGCCTCGAATATGCGTTTGATGCCGCCGACAAGAATAGGCTGTGCATTGTTTTTGTACAAATAAGCCATATTGTTTCTGAGAAGAACCGCGCTCCAGCCGTTTTTGAGCTTTTGATGCCTTTTAATCAGCCCGCCGTAAATCATGCGAACGTCTGCGGGAATGTCTTTGCCCCCGGAAAATAATAATTTAAAGTCCATAATGCTGTTTGTTAAAGTTATAATAATTTTTATCTGTATTAAAATTTATGTTTTTAGAAGCGGATTGTCAAACGGAAATTTATATCGGCAAAAGAAATTTTTGCCTCCCGCCGTAGCTTTGTCAGCCTCAGTTCCCTTAAAAATCGGCCGCCGCACGCCTCAATCGACAGTCCTCTGTCTCCGTGCGCCACAATGGGCTGTTTCCTGCTACAACTTGCTGAGGCCGGCTTTCCTCCGCTGCGCCGTTTTCATATTCATATATCCGTGTTTTTGATATAGTTTTTTTACATAAAGGAATATGGGTTAATGTCCACGTCTACGCGGACGTTGCTTTTGATCTTGACCATGTTGAGCCATTTTTTCAGAACTTCCTGAATGTTAACGTTTTTTGCCGTCTTGAGCAGCAGGCGGTAGCGGTATCTGCCGCGCAGCAGATTCATCGGCGCCGGCGCCGGGCCGAGCGTTTCTATCAGTTCCGTATTCGGCGCGCATTTGCCGAGATAATATGCCGCTGCTTCCGCCGCCTGCTGGTTTGCCGACGAGATAATCAGTGCCGCCAGTTTGCCGTAAGGGGGCATATGCAGCAGCCGCCGCGAACTTTTTTCAATCTCGATAAAAGCTTCCCGGTTATGCTCGATCACCGCCTGCAATACCGGATGGTCGGGATAGAGCGTCTGCAGATAG
The DNA here is from genome assembly GCA_001917135.1 of Acetobacter sp. 46_36. Classification (GTDB taxonomy): domain Bacteria; phylum Pseudomonadota; class Alphaproteobacteria; order RF32; family CAG-239; genus CAG-267. The sequence goes on along the minus strand of MNTT01000016.1, from coordinate 295,627 downwards.
ACCACGCCTTTTTTCTCGCCGCGTCCCGCACGCCCGGAAACTTGCGCCAGCAGTTGGAACGTCTGTTCGCCTGCCCTGAGGTCGGTTCCCATCAGCCCGAGGTCGGCATCGACCACGCCCACCAGCGTCAAATCGGGAAAGTTATGTCCCTTGGCCAGAATCTGCGTACCGATGAGAATGTCAATTTCCTTGTTTGCCGTCCGGTGGATAACGTCCGAAATCTGCTTGTAGTTGGTGGTAATGTCGCTGGAAAGGATGGCAGTGCGCGCTTCGGGAAAACGGTTGCGCACTTCTTCGGCGATTCGCTCCACGCCCGGGCCGCACGCGGTTAATCCGTCTTCCGAACCGCATTCGGGGCAGCGTTTCGGCGTAAACATCTTAAATCCGCAATGGTGGCAGATTAATTCACCGGTAATGCGATGTTCGGCAAGCCACGCCGTGCAGTGCGGACATTGGATTCGGTGTCCGCAGTCCCGGCAGATGAGCAGCGGAGCATAACCGCGCCGGTTCAGAAACAGCATGGACTGTTCGCCGCGCTTGAGATTTGCGGCAAGCTCGTCAACGAGTGTCGGCGCCAGAAACGACACGCCCCACGGGCCTTTCTGCGGTTTGTCTTTTTTAAGGTCAAGGATTTTAATTTCCGGCAGCACTGCCTTGGCAAAGCGCTTGGTCAGTTTCACGCAGTCGTATTTACCTTCTTCAACGTTGACGATGGTTTCCAAATCGGGAGTAGCCGTGGACAGGATAACCGGAATTTTCTCCAGATGTGCGCGCAGTACCGCCATGTCCCGCCCTTGATAGGTAACGAGACTTTCCTGCTTGAACGAATGGTCGTGGCTCTCGTCAACGACAATAATCCCTAAGTCCGCAAATGGCAGAAACAGCGCCGACCGTGCTCCGACCACGACTTTCGCCTTGTTGAGCGCTACCGCTTTCCAGGTTTTTGCCTTGTCTTTGACGCCGACTTCCGAGTGCCAGATAAACGGCGTAACCCCGAACCGCAGTTCAAACCGCCGCAGCCATTGCGACGTCAGGGAAATTTCCGGCACCAGCACCAGAACCTGCTTGTTTTGTGCCAGCGCTTCGGCAACGGCCTCAAAATAAACCTCGGTCTTGCCCGAACCGGTAACGCCGTCCAGGAGAGTTGCCGAAAAGCCGCTGCCGACCTTGCGTACGAGAATGTCCGCCGCCGCCTGCTGTTCCTCCGTCAGCGCTGCCGTTTTGTTCAGGTTGACTTTTTGTTCTTCGGCTTCTTCGTTGATAAGTACGTCTTTTTTATAAAGAAATCCGCTTTTAATCATCGCGGTGATAATGCCGCTGCTGGCGCCGGTTGCGCTGATGATTTCTTCTTTTTCCGCTTCGAGCCCGCCGTCCAGAAAGTCAAACACCGCCTTGCGCGCTTCCGTAATGCGGATGCCGTCCAGATTTTCGTTTTTTATTTTCAGGCCGTAAAGCGTAACTTTCTGCTTGGGCAGCTGGTTGCTTTTCATGCCCAGTACCATTTTCAGCACCATTCCCAGCGGAGCCAGGTTGTATTCTGCAGTTTTGCGGATAAAGGCCGTCATCTCCGCTGTCAGGCGCGGCAGCTGCACCACGGATTTGATTTGTTTTATCTTTTTCGGGTCAATGTCTGCGCTCTGTCCTTTTTTCCAGACGACGCCGACCAGTTCCTCCCGGCCGAAAGGAACTTCGACCAGCTGTCCGGGAACAAGCTCCTCTTCCGTCGTATAATCAAAAACGTCGTCAAAGGGCAGGGGAAGGAGAACGCCGTAAACCGCCATTGCCGGCTATGCCCCGATAACCAACGTCTGCCCGTCCAGCCTGACGGCAACGCCGCTGTCGCCGAGATAGGCCAGCAGGTAGTAAAGCGGTGCGTAGGAAGATATGTTTTCCTCCGCTTCTCCGCCGTCCAGAACGCGGGCAATGTTTGCAAGTTTTGCCTTGTTGAGCGGCGCGTCGGATTCTGCCGTAACCAGCAGCGCGTCGTCCGTTTGTTTGACGGCAATCTTTCCGCCTTTGACAATCGTGTCCGCCATCATCATTACCGCCGGCATAACCAGCTTGTAGATTTTCGGCGTGCCGATTTCCAGCGCCAAAGTCGTCGGCAGATTCGGATTGCCGAGCGTCAGAAGATAATCCTGCATCACCGTCGCCAGCTCTTCCGTGGTTTTGACCGCTGCATTGGACATACCGAAACATAAGCGGAAAAATTTAAGCCGCCGGCTCAATACCTTGGAGCTGAAATTTAAGATATTGCCTATATCTTCCCTGTCGTCCTCGTCCCCCTCGTTCAACAGTTCCACGGCGTTGGCGACTGCCCCGATATTGCCGATAAGGTCGTGCGACAGCCTCGTCGCCACAATTTCGCTGATATAGATGTTGGTGTTCATTTTGTTTTTCTGTCCTTTGTCTGTCTTTCCTGTTCCGTATGTAAGTGTCTTATGCCCATTTGTTCCGTTTCAGCCGGAACATCCGCCTTTCCGGCAGGCTTCGTGCATGGCTCATTCTTCTCTGTTTCTCCTTTTCAACCGGAACATATCCGGCTAAAACGTATAATACTGCGTGTTGGCAAAACGCGTATCTTCGTTAATCATCCTCGCTGTATCAAGGTCTTTCAACAGCGGGTCGGTCAGTTCCAGCTTGCCCGTTCCCGCTTTAAGATACGGCTTTTTGCCGCCAAGCCCCCACTTGACTTCGGTTGTATTGTCCGGTTTGCCGTATTTAAGGTCGATTCGCCGCCAGAAGTCAAACACCTTGATGTTGTTCAGGTAAACGTTTTTGGATGCCTTGCTGTCGGAAAAGGGAACGCTGCTTTTGTAAAAAATCCGGTGCGCCAGATTATCGGTAAACGTAGAGGTAAAGTAAACTTCTATGCTTTCTTTGGTAATGTAACGGTTGTAAACCTGATGTTCCACGAATTGAAAGCCGTTTTCCTTGGCAACCATCGTTGCGCAGGCGTTAAGGCGCTCAAAGCCGATAACGCCGTGTTGGCGGCAGAGTTCTTCGCTGCGCCATTTGATAAAGTTCGGCACTTCCAGCGTTTCCAAAATCTTTTTATATCCTTGCTGCTTCATTGTTTCTTCTACTTCTTTAGGTGTCATGCGCAGCTTAAGGCCGGAAATGTCAAAATTGGCGGCGTTGGATTTGCGGTTTAACAAAACCCGTTCAATCCTTTTTTCCTCGGCTGCCTGCGCTTTCTCGTCCGGCGATTTGAAAATCTCGCTGGTACCTTTGCTGATGAGGCTTTTCAGCCAGCTTTCCGATTCGCCGTCATCGGAGGATTTGCCTTTGCCGGAATCTCTGATGCCGCCTGCTGTATTTCTGCCGTTATCCGGTACTGCTTTTCCCGTTTTTTTGTTGTTTTTTGACAGGTTGTCAGTCAGCGATTCGCTGATGTCAATATCGGCTGCCGCCGTTTTCGCGTCCGGGTTTCCCCGATTGGCTTTTTGGGTTCCCTCCGCTTTTTTTTCAAACAGTAGCAAGTCCATTTCCGACTGCGCAGAAACGCCCGCCGTTCCCGCAACAAGCCCGGCAATCAAAAGCACTAAAAATGTCAAATATCTGTTTTTAAACATTTTAATTTATCCGTTTCTGCCATTATATCAGAGCTTTTTTAAAAATCACCTAATTTTTGGTATTTACAAACCGGAGAACAGCATTTATAACTTATCCGTAATTCGTTTATAACTTGTTGCGGTTTTAAAACTCAAGGGAAAATATGTCGTTAAGTGCAAATGTGATAGGAGCCGGCCTTGCCGGAGCCGAGGCGGCGTGGCAGCTGGCTTTGCGCGGGGTTGCCGTCCGGCTGTATGAGATGAAGCCCGAAAAGCGTTCGCCGGCGCATAAGGCGGACGGTTTTGCCGAATTGGTCTGTTCCAATTCGCTGCGTTCTGATGACAGTACATACAATGCCGTCGGGCTTTTGCATCAGGAAATGCGCCTTGCCGGTTCGCTGGTTATGGAAAGCGCCGACAAAAACCGGGTTCCCGCCGGCGGCGCGCTTGCCGTAGACCGCGAAGGCTTTTCCGCATATATCACGGCGCGGATTAGGGAACACCCGCTGATAACCGTCGTGTCAAAGGAGATAACAGAGCTGCCGCCGGAAAGCGAGGGGCTGAGCATAGTCGCCACCGGGCCGCTGACGTCTGCGGCGCTGGCAGAGAGTATATCCGCGGCGGTAGGCGGCGAAAAGCTCTCTTTTTATGACGCGATAGCGCCGGTCATATATAAGGACAGTATAAATTTTGATATTGCCTGGTACCAGTCCCGCTACGATAAAGGCGATAAATATGATTATATCAACTGCCCGCTCAGCCGGGAACAGTACTACGAATTTGTCAATGCCCTGCTGGAAGGGGAAAAGGCCGGGTTCCACGATTTTGAGAAGCCGAATTATTTCGACGGCTGTCTGCCGGTGGAGATAATGGCCGAACGCGGGGCGGATACGCTGATGTACGGCCCGATGAAACCGGTCGGGCTGACCGACCCGCACCGTGGGGAACGCCCTTATGCGGTAGTACAGCTGCGGCAGGATAACAAAGAAGACACCCTGCGCAATATGGTCGGTTTCCAGACCAAGCTGAAACATTCCGAGCAGACCCGTATTTTCCGCACCATTCCGGGGCTGGAAAACGCCGTTTTCGCCCGTCTCGGCGGTATTCATAAAAATACTTTCATCAAGTCGCCCGTCCTGCTGGATGCTTTTCTGCGGCTGAAGTCCCGCCCGCATCTGATGTTCGCCGGACAGATTACCGGCTGCGAGGGGTATGTCGAAAGTGCATCCGTCGGGTGGCTGGCCGGTTATTTTGCCGCCGAACTGCTGCACGGGAGAACGCCGCAGTTGCCGCCGCGCGAAACCGCATTCGGCTGCCAGCTGGCGCATCTGACTGATGCAACGGACATAGAGCATTATCAGCCGATGAACATTAATTTCGGTCTGTTTCCCGAACTGCCGAAAGTCATGACCGCCAAAGGGAAACTTCGCCCGCTCAAAGGGACAGAAAAGAAGGCGGCGCTGACTTCCCGAGCCCTGGCTGCGGCGGAAGACTGGCTGCACGGTATTTCCGCAGGGGAGGCGTAATGTCTTCGGGTAAAAATTTTTTCTCAGAAGCCAAAGCTCTTTTCGAACTGCCGTTTTCCTCCGCAGCGGCGATTCCTTTGCCGCCGCCGTCTTTGTATCTGCAACTGGTGCCGGTAAAAGACCGGGAATTGTTCCGGGCGTATATTTTTTATCTTTTTCTGCTGCTGCGGCGGGGAATGCGCCGGAGAGGCCTGCATCCGAAAAGCTTTAATCTCCTGTATCGTGCCGTCAGCCGTACCTGGCCCGGACGGACGCTGCTGGGATTTTTGCAAAAGGAATTTATCGCCCGCAATCTTTCCCTGTCGCTGCTGCTGGAACCGCTGGACGGTTTTGAATGGCTGTCTAAAAACCGTTATCCGCTGGAATTTTCCGCCGCGTCGCCGATTTGGCTCCAGGTGATTTCGCCGTTTTCCCGCCTTGTCGCCGTGCTTAACAATCAGACGCCGCCGTTCTATCAGCCTTTTGCCGCCTTGGCTTTTGTTTATGCTGCCGTATATGTATTGGCTGTTCCGTCTGCTGCCGTGGCACTGGATGGGGCAAGGGTATCGGTTGATGCGGCTTGTTTGCGCCGCAGCTTGCCGTTGCAGCAAAAGGAAATGTTGCAGCTTTTTGCCGCTGCGTCGGGATTTCTTTTTCGGTTGAAAACAGGATTTTTTGTCGGTCTGTCCCGCCGTCTGATACGGCTTTTGCCCGATGTCTCCGCTTCCGCAGCCGCCGCCACTGGTTCTTCGTTCGCAACCGGTTCTTCCGTTTCCGCCGCAGCAACCGTCGGTTCTTCGTCCGCAGTCTGCTCTCCGGCCTCCGCTGCAGCCGGTTCTCAGGGCACAGCTGGTTCTTCCGCCTCCGCCTTATGCCGGAAAATAAATTTTTTTGTTTATGTTAACGCATTTTTATATGGTTTGTGGCATACTCTGATAACAAGAAACAAAACCCGCGATTTGCATCAGCTCTGAACTGCGGGGAATATGGTTATGAAATAAGGAAAAGCAATGAGTTCAATTGGTCGCATCGTCAGAAAAAATCATTCTGCCCTCTTTTGGTGCACGAGGCATTATCCCAAAGCCAAGCGCGAAGCCGTATACACGCTGTATGCGCTGGTCAAGCATTTTGACGATTTGAGTTCCAGCTCTCTGTCTGAAAAGGATAAGGCTGATATTTTGGCGGCATGGCAGCGGGAAATTGCCAACATCTATGACCGGAAAGTTCCCGAAACCGACATCGGCCGCCGCATATATAAGAACTGTATGCGTTTTAAGCTGCCGCGCGCGTGTATGGAAACGATGCTGTCGGGCTTTGCCATGGACTGTCCGAAACCGCTGTTCCGCCCGTCGCTGCATGAGTTTGAGGAATACTGCCGCGGCGTGTCGGAAACGCCGAGTTACCTGATTTTGAAAGTAATCGCCGAATTTGACGAGGAAACGACTGCCGAACTGGGGCGGCTTATCGGGCGCGCGGTAGAGATAACCAATATTCTCAAAAATATAAAAGAAGACATTCTGGGCGGCCACGTCTATATTCCCGAAGAGTTTTTGGCCGCGGCGGAAATAGAGCAGGGGCTGGCAGCCAAAGACATCCTGACTCATAAAAATCTTTATGTCGCCCGCCGGAAATTTGCCGAAACCGCCCGCAGTTCCTTTGCGGAGGCTTATCGGTTGCTGGAAGAAAACCACAACCGCAATTCCAGGCCGGTCGTTTATATGCTGAATTTGTATCATGCTTATTTTGAGCTGATGGACAAGCGCGGATGGGAAATTATTTCTCCAAAGCCGGAATTAAAATTCAAAGACCGCTGCCGTCTGGTTATGAAAGCGCTGTTGAACCGCGGCGGGTGTTAACGAACGGAATTGTCTGCAGCTCTTCCCATACTGAGGCCTGCTGGTTTGCTCCGTTCCGCTACGCATATCTATTTCGGCAAATCCGGACTTGCCCGATTGCCATTTATCCGTTGATAAATCGTTAAAACCTTTTGCCAGCCTGTTAAAAGAAGCTACACTGCACTCATAATGAAATCGGTGTCAGAGGACTTTAGTATGAAAAAAAATCTTTGTTTGGCGGTGTGGGGAGCCGCTCTATGCGCAACTTTTCCCGCTGCTGCGGAGACTGCTTTGCCGGCAGCGGCCGAAGTTTCGGAGAACGCGTCATCTCCGGCTGAAACCGTTGCAGATGCAGCATCGCTGACCGCCAACATCAAACGCATCGCGGTTGAATATCTTGAGCATAGCGTTACCAACAAGGATGATCCGAATTACCCCGATTCGTATAATGCCGATGAGCAGCATAACATCAGCGGCCTTTTTGACGGCAATCTGACCTATGACCGCAGCACGATGGTTTGGGTTAACGGCTTGTATGCGATATACGGCAAATCCAAGACGACCGAGAACGGCGTAACGACCGAAAATGAGAACGATGACGAAATTTTGCTCTATACCGATTATACGCACAAAATCTGGCATTTGGAACAGGGGATAGTCGGCCCGTTTGCCTATCTCGGGTATGAAACGGAATTTACGGATTTTAATCTGGACGGGACGGATTACCGCACTAAAATTCTCCGTGCCAAAACCGGTTTGAAACTTTACGACAGCGAGAATTTCAAACAGCTTTATATTGCCTTGGTGGAAGAAGACGATATGACTTATAAAAATGATAATATGAAAACCGGTGCCGAAATCGGGTATGAATTCCATTATCCGCTGAATCCGAACACCACGTTCGTTTCCGAGGGGTATTACCGTCATTTTTTCAGCTACAGCCAAAAAGAAGCGACGGATTTCAAATACAAACTGTCGACAAACAACCGTATAGAAACCAAGCTTGTCGGGGATTTGTACCTCGCGCCGTTTTACAATTATGAGCTTGCCGAAACCCGTGGCGCGTCGCGTTCCCGGGCACAGAGCACATTCGGACTGTCGCTGAGTTATAATAAGAGTTTTGACCTGTTTTAAGGTCGTGGAGGAGAATTGCAGAGTAATGACAGATAAGGAGGCATTATGAATTTCAAATATTATATTCCGACCAAAATCCTTTTCGGCCGCGGACAGCTGGCTAATCTGCATAAGGAAAAGCTCCCCGGCACGCGGGCGCTGATTGTAACCACAGGCGGCCGTTCCGTCGTCGATAACGGCTATCTGGCCCGGACAGAGGAAGAGCTGAAGGCCGCAGGATGTACTTTCGTGCTGTTCAATAAAATAACCGCCAATCCCGACCGCAGCGAAGTTATGGACGGTGCGGCGCTGGCAAAAGCCGAAAACTGCGACTTTATTGTCGGTTTGGGCGGCGGTTCGCCGATTGACGCAGCCAAGGCGATTGCTGTTATGGCGACAAATCCAGGCGATTACTGGGATTATATGGTTCGCGGCACCGGCGGTGGACGCCCGGTGTCTGTAACGCCTCTGCCCGTTGTTGCCATAACGACAACCGCCGGAACCGGAACGGAAGCTGACCCGTGGACGGTTATCAGCAATACTGCGACCGGCGAAAAATTTGGTTTCGGCATTGACGGCACATTTCCCGTTTTGGCGGTGGTTGACCCCGAGCTGATGTTGACCGTTCCGCGAGACTATACTGTTTTTCAGGGGTTTGACGCGCTGTTTCACAGTCTTGAAGGCTATCTTGCCAATATAGCCACGCCCATAAGCGACATTTTTGCTCTCAAGGCCGTAAGCCTGATTGCCGAAAATCTGCCGGCAGCCGTTTTTGACGGCGGAGATATTGCCGCACGGGAAAATATGGCGCTGGCGAATACACTGTCTGGTATGGTCGAAAGCACGTCCGGCTGTATCTCGGAACATGCGCTGGAACATATCTTAAGCGGCGTTTATAAAAACCTGCCGCATGGTGCCGGCTTGATTATGCTGAGTGTTGCTTACTTTTCTAAAATTGCCGAAAAACACACTTCTGACGACCGTCTTGTCGAATTGGCCAAAGCTCTCGGCAATAAAAACGCCAAAACGCCGGAAGACTTCATTGCTGCTTTGCAGAAATTGCAGCAAGCCTGCGGTGCGGACAAGCTGAAGATGAGCGACTACGGAATTGAAAAAGAACGCCTGCGTGAATTTGCTGCCGCCGCGAAAACTCAGAATGCCTTGTCTTTCCGGCTTGATCCGTGTGACTTGAGCATTGCCGACTGTGCCGAGATTTACGAACGGTCGTACCGATAATACGGCACCGTGCCGGCAGCTCCCGGTCGGTACGGAGGTATCGGTCAGTCTGGGAACTTTCGGCCGGTACGGGAATACCGGTCAGTATGGGAACTTCCGGCCGGTACGAAAGTCCCCGTCAGTGCAGAAACACCCGGCTGCCGCAAAATTTTAACGTTTAAAACAAAAACAGACCAGAAAGGAGAACCGCCGATGCGTTATCTTGAAATTGAAGCCAAAATCGCCGGTATGGCAAAAAATTTAGACCGCCGCTATATCCGGGCGTTCTGGATAGCCTTTGCGCTTGTCAATCTCGCCTTTTTGTTTTATACGGTCAATTTTATGTTTGGCGACCACGATTGGAATTATGTCCGCGGTGCTTCAGCGTGGAACGAGGGGGCTTTTGAGGGGCGTCCGCTGCATTTTGTTCTGCAGGCGGTTTTGTTTGACGGGCAGGTGCTGCCGTTTTTAAACAGCCTTTTTTCCTTTGCTGCGCTGGTGCTGGGGTACATTTTGCTTGCCAGATACTGGCAGGTGCCGCTGACGACGTTCAATTACGCGCTGTTTGCAGTGTTTGCGGCAGTCTTGCCGTATACGCTGGTCTGGCTTTACTATGCCAAAGATATGCTGATAAACCTCAGCCTGCCGCTGGTCTGCGTTGCTTCGCTGCTGGCGGCGTCGGCGGCTATCTCCTCAAAAAGGCCATGGCTGCACGTTCCTGCCATGGCACTGATGCTTTTTGCCTTTGCCTCTTATGCCGCGGTAATCAATTTTTATGCCGTCTGCCTGCTCGGTTCCGCCTTTTTCGCTTATGCCGCCGGCAAACCGTTTTGGACGGCCGTGCGCGAAAAAACGCTTCCGGCGCTGGATATCCTGGCGGCATTAGTTTTGTATAAGGGAATGCTGGCGTTTTCCGTTTTGACTTCGTCATACAATACGCGTATCATCAGCTGGGATTACCTGCCGCAAAAGCTGCTGGAAACCTGTTCGGCAATGTTTATGCAGTTTGTAACGCCGCTGCCTTTTATGGAGTATAAGTATAAACTTTTGCTGTTGGCATTCTGCCTGTTGGGGCTGGCGGCAGCAGTATGCCGCGGCGGCGTAAGGAAAATTCCGGGATTGCTGTTGCTGGCGCTGGGATTGCTGTTTGCGTCCAAGCTGGCATTTTTTGTCGCCGACGAACGCGGGCAGATTCTGGCAGAGCTCGAAAATTTTGCCTTTGTCCCGCGGTTGGATTTTTATGGTCTGGCCAGCATTTATGCATTTGCTCTTGCCTGCCTGCTGCGTTTTTCATCGGGAAAATTCCGCAAAGCGGCGGTTGCATTTGCCGTTATTATTGCATTTATGTCCGGCGTTCGTGATATGTATGCGCAAAAAGTCTGGAAACTGGGATTTGACGCGGAGATGAAAGCCCATGAGCGCATCGTTGCCCGGCTGGAGCGTTTTCCCGGTTTTGATGCCCGCCGCAAATACCGCCTGTTGCAGATAGGAAGTTTTTCTTTGCGCCGAAACTATTACCGCCGTACCGCCGGCGAGGAAATCAGTCTTGATTTGCTGGAAACGTCCTTTACGCCCGAATTTATGTCGCGTATCGTTTATAATTTCTACTATCCTGAAGATGTCTTTTACGACAACGCCGTTCCGGGAGAACTTTCCAAAGCCGGTCAGGATTTCGTCCGCAATCGGGCCAAACCGTGGCCGTCAGCTGACGCTGTTTATATTGATGGCGATATTGTCGTTATTGTTCTGACCGAAGAAGGATTGGAAAAAGCCCGTTCCTTGTTGTATTTCTAGGTTATACATCTAAAGGACGGGCCGTATTCAGCCGATATGAGGTTTTTACTTCAACAGAGCCTTGACGTCGTCATAGCTCGGATAGGTGCCGCCTTCGCAGCCGAGCAGGGCGTAGGTCGGCGTTGATGTAAAAATTTTCTGTGCCAAAAGTTGCAAATCGTCTGCCGTAATCGCTTCGATTCTTTCGACAATCTCCGCCGTCGGGATGACGCGTTTGAACAACAGCATCTGTCTTGCCATAATTTCCGCCGTTGTAGAAGAGCTTTCCAGCGACATCAGCAGGCTGGCCTTAATCTGTGTTTTGGCACGCTTTAACTCCGTCTCGCTGACTTTGTCGTTCATCATTTTTTTTATTTCATCGGCAACGACCGGCAGCAGTTCTTCCAGCTCTTTTGGGGTTGTACCGGCATATATGCCGAAAACGCCGGCATGCTTCAACGCCTGGTTAAAGCTGTTAATGGTATAAACCAGCCCGCGTTTTTCGCGGATTTCCTGAAACAGGCGCGACGACATGCCGCCGCCGAAAATCGTCGACAGCACTGAATAGTTGTAGTAGTCTTCGTCCATATAGGATGCGCCTTTAAACCCTAAGACCAGATGCGTCTGCTCAATGTCTTTGCATTCCACGCGCCCGCCGCCGACATAATATTGCGGGTCTTCGGCAAAATCCGCATGCGCGGGCAGAGTGTTCATCCGCTCTTCAACCATCTTGACGAATTTGTCGTGGTCTACGCGCCCGACTGCGGCTGCTACCATATTGTCTGCGGTATAGTGCGTACGCATGTAATTGAGCATGCGTTCTTTGTTAAAACCGCGCACATGTTCGGGCGTTCCCAGAATAGTGCGTCCCGATGCCTGATTCGGAAATGCCGCTTCCTGAAAGTAATCGAATACCAAATCGTCCGGTGCGTCTGCGGATTGTTTGATTTCCTGTACCACAACTTCTTTTTCTTTGCTCATCTCCGCCGCGTCAAACGTCGGGTCGGTGATAAAGTCGCAGATAACGTCGGTTGCAAGTTCCAAGTCGTCCTTGAGCATTTTGGCATAAAAACAGGTGAAATGCCGTGATGTATAAGCATTTGTGGCACCGCCGACGTTTTCGATGTCTTCGGATATCTGCAGCGAATTTCTTTTCTTTGTGCCCTTGAACACCATATGTTCGATAAAGTGCGAAATGCCGTTGTCAGCCTCGGATTCGGCAGCTGCTCCTGTGTTGACCCAGACCCCGAGCGAAACCGTTTCAATCTGCGGCCGTTCGGCGGTAATGATTCTCAGTCCGTTTTTTAATGTCGATTGTTTAATTTCCATGTTACCCAGATTTTGCTAAAGGTTGTTGTTAAGTTCGGCTATTTAAAATAGTATATGTCAGACTAAAAATAAATCAATATAATTTATCGTATGCATACATATTTATAACCCCTTAAAATTTTTTTAATTTTGTATATTTATATACCAAGAAAGATAAAAAAATTTTTCAAGGGAGAAAACAGATGAAAAAGATGCCTCGTTTTGCCGTTGTCTTATCAGGCTGCGGCCGTGCCGACGGTTCGGAAATTCATGAAGCCGTAACCGCTCTGCTGGCGATTGACTGCGCCGGCTGTGCATACCGGTGTTTCGCTCCGGATATCGAACAGGCGGCAGTTATAAATAATCTGACGTCAGAAAAGATGGAAGAACGCCGCAATGTCCTTGTCGAGTCTGCCCGTATCGCACGCGGCGATATAAAGCCTCTGAATGAACTGAACGTCGGGGATTTCGACTGCATCGTATTTCCCGGCGGCCTTGGCGCCGTTACCAACTGGTGCGATTTTGCCGACAAGGGGATTAACTGCACCGTGGAAAGCTCCGTCAGCAGAGTCCTGGAAGACGCGTATAAAAACAAACTGGTCATCGGTGCAATGTGCATTGCTCCCGTAACGGTATCCAAAGTTCTCGGTAAATATGGCATAACCGTAACCATAGGCAATGACAAAACCGTCGCCAAAACCATAGAACTGACCGGAGCCAGACATCAGGATACGCCGGTAACCGAAGCCTGTATTGATGCAAAGCACCGCGTCGTAACGACGCCCGCTTATATGCTGGCTAAATCTGTCAGGGAAGTTTGCGAAGGGGCTGACGCGATGGTTAAGGCGATGGTCGCACTGGCGGAATAGCCATTGCCGCAACAGGGGCCCCGCCACACGCCACGCAGCAATCCAGCCATCTTTTTCTGCGGCAATGCCGTCCGCCTCACGCCGCCTTGCAATCTCGCCGCCTTTTCCCGCGGCAGTTTCGCCCGGTACTCTGTCCGTTACGATTCCGCAGCTATGTCCATTACAGCCCGGAACTCTGTCCGTTACGGTCCTGCAGCTATGTCCATTACAGCCCCGCCGCCTTTTCCCGCGGCAGAAAAGCTTGACAATTTCCGCTGCCGGTCGTATACCGTAAACGATAAATAATAACTTAAATATAGATATGTATGGAAAAGTATGATTTAATGTCGGATAAGGCTCAGAGCTTTATCAACCCTGCGGAAATCAACCGCACACTGGCTTATGCGAAAAAATACGGCAACGATGCCTCTATGGTTCGCTTTATTCTGGACAAGGCACGCGAAAAAAAAGGGCTGACCCATACCGAAGCCGCAGTTTTGCTTTTGAACGAAGACCCGAAAGTCGCCGCGGAAATCGGTACGCTTGCCGAAGAAGTCAAAGAAGCTTACTACGGCAACCGGATTGTCCTGTTTGCGCCGCTGTACCTGAGCAACTACTGCGTCAACGGCTGTACCTATTGCCCTTATCACTCCCAAAATAAACACATCTTCCGCAAGAAGATGACGCAGGAAGAGATAAAGGCGGAAGTTATCGCTTTGCAGGATATGGGGCATAAGCGCCTGGCTCTGGAAGCGGGAGAACATCCCGTGCTGAATCCTCTGGAGTACATTCTTGAAAGTATAGATACGATTTACGGCATAAAACACAAAGCCGGCGCCATTCGCCGCGTTAATGTAAACATCGCGGCAACGACGGTAGAAAATTACCGCCGCCTGCACGACGCCAAAATCGGAACCTATATCCTGTTTCAGGAAACGTATAACCGGGAAGATTACGAAAAGTTGCATCCCCGCGGGCCGAAGGCAAATTATGCCTGGCATACCGAAGCGATGGATCGTGCCATGCAGGCCGGGATTGAAGATGTCGGCTTGGGCGTTTTGTTCGGGTTGCATAACTATGCGTCCGAATTCGTCGGTCTGTTGATGCATGCCGAGCATCTGGAAGCCGTTTACGGTGCCGGGCCGCATACAATCAGCGTTCCGCGCCTGTGTCCGGCAGATGACATCAATACCGGAGATTTTGCCAATGCGCTGCCTGACGATATTTTTCTCAAAATCATCGCTTTGCTGCGCCTGTCGGTGCCGTATACGGGAATGATTATCTCGACCCGCGAAGGAGAGCGTATCCGCCGGGAAGCACTAAGGCTTGGTATTTCGCAAATCAGCGGCGGTTCCAAAACCAGCGTCGGCGGTTATGCCGCGCCTGCGGAGCCGGAACCGGACAGCGCCCAGTTTGAAACTGCGGACCGCCGCAGCTTGGACGAAGTCGTGCGCTGGCTGATGCAGCTGGGGTATGTGCCGAGTTTTTGCACGTCCTGTTATGGCAACGGCCGGGTAGGGGAAGATTTTATGGCGCTGTGCAAAAAGCAGCTGATTCATAATTTCTGTACGCCGAATGCCCTGCTGACGTTAAAGGAGTATCTCGACAACTATGCGTCGCCGGAAACGCGCCGTATCGGTATCTCCCTGCTGGCGGAAGAAATGAACCGCCTGCCGGAAGCCAAAAGGCTGTTTTTGCAAAAACGCATGGAATTCTTGAAAGAGGGAAAGGTTGTCTTTTTCTGAAAGCTTTTTTTCCTGCCGAATTAAGCCGGCTTTTGTTTGAAAACCCCGCCATATCGTAAAAGGTATGGCGGGATTTTTGTTGTCCGTTCCGTTTTTTCAGTTCTCTCTGCCGTCAAAATCGCCTTTCGCCGTTTCCGAAAATAAAAAATACTTGACAAATAAGTAAAAACTTGCTAAATATGACGAAATTTAATAATTTTATGTCAAACTATTAATATATTATAGAGTATGAAAACAAAAATTTTTCTTCAAGAAATCCTGATTAAAGTATTCGGGAACACTTGGTTGTTTGCGTGGTGGATTAAAAAACATCGTTTGGACGACCATATTGTAGATTTTTTAATTCGTGAAAAATTTAATCTTCTGGAAAAGTATGCGCGCCGGCATCAGCTTTCCTCCTGCCAGATAACGGATATTTTATCCGATTTGGCGGACGTTGATGACGAATATACGCAGGCTTTTATCCGCGAATTGTTAAAAAACAACACGCTGAACAGAGAGCAGGAACAGCTTTTGGTTTCCAAAAACGACGTATTGTTTTTGGAAAGTTATCTGACACCGAACGGATATTTTGATGCGTCGAGACGTTTTCATGAAGTCGCCGAACATAATTATATCCTGGGTATGGCAGAGGCAAAGAATATGACGGGAATAGAGGTGTTTAAGGCTTATGTCGACAATACCTGCCGCGATATGATGACCGATGAGCTGTTGGCCGAATTGATTCTTCTGCCGGAAAGTTTTGCTGTGCGGTACGTTTTGCAAAAGGCGCGCCTGAGCAAAGAACAGGAAGATTTTCTGGTAGACAAGGCGCCGGAGAAATTGATTAAAATTTATATCGGCGAAAAGGAATTGGCCTCCGATGCGGCGCAGTTGCAGCTGGTTGAAAAACATTTTGAACTGGCCCGCCTGTATTTTGAAAAATACGGGTTGCGTTCCAAAGCCCAGCAGACATATCATCTGTTGCGCAAACAGGCTTTGGAAAAGACACCGTCGGAAGAAGATTGTCCGTAATGTTTGTTGGATTTAGTCCCCTGTGCCGCGTTTTGCGGGGCAGGGGATTTTTTTGAACGCGGGCGCTGCCGTCCGTTTAGGTGTACCGTTGGTTGCTTCGGCGCCGCTGCAGGCTGTTCTGATATCGCTGCTGGTGTTTTAGTACCGCTGCCGGTTTTAGTATTGCCGCGGGTTGCTCTGTTGCTGCCGTGGTACGCACAGACCAGCCGCAAAACGGGCGGATTTTCAAAAAAGATGTTTTTAATTGCGAAAATAAATAACCGGATATAAACTGTTTAAAAACGGAGGATTTATGGAAAAATTTAAATTAAGTGAGAGTATTTTGGCAGACCACCTGATACTGCTGAAACGCAGCCACGAGCACGATGAGGAAATGTGGCGGGCGATAGAAGAAAGCCGGGCTTTCATCCGCGAATATTTGTTTTGGGTTGACGGCACGCAGTCGCTGTCCGATGTCGAAAAGGCAACGGATATGTTTTTCAAAGCCTGGGATGAAGACGGTGAATGGTGTTACAGCCTGTACAGTGTGCCTGAAAATGATTTTCTCGGTTGTATCGGTGTGCACAACATCAGTTTTCTGAACCGGTCCGCGGAATTGGGTTATTGGCTGCGCTTGTCGGAAACCGGCAAGGGGTACATGACCGAAGCAGTCAAAGCCGTGGAAGCGGAATTGTTTGCCGCCGGGATTCACCGGGTTGTTATTTGCTGCGACGTAAATAATTATAACTCGGCAAATGTGGCGCTTCGTGCCGGATATGAATTGGAAAGCATTCAAAAAGAAGCTGTCTACCATTATACCGGCCTACATGACCATGCAACGTATGTTAAGTTCAGCCCTTACCCGATACGCGGGTTTGAACGCAAAGCCTGATGCGAAAAGCCTGATGCGAAAAGCTTGATGTGGGAAAATCTGTTGCGGGAAAGCCGGACGCGAAAAAAATGAATCATTCGGTACCGGATTTTGCCGCCGCGTTAAACAAAAAAAACAGTTCTCATGCGGAGAACTGTTTTTTTGTTTAGGGATTATAGGGCTTCAATTGTATCGCGTCAGCTGCATACCGCCGACGGCTTCTGTTGAAAACCTTTCCGTAAATTCTTTAAGCGATACGGAAATTTCTATTTTCATATCGTCGAATGCCGTAAAGACAAAAGCACTCTTAAGCAGTGAAAAATGGCATCTGGCCCAGACGAAAGTCTGTTCTTTGCAGAGGCGCAAAGTCTGAATTTTATCCCGTCCACCGGTCAGAATAACATACAGGCCATCTTCGGGCACGCAGATGACGGGAACCGGCTGTCCGGTTTTGCCGTCTTTTTTCCTGCCATTTTCTTCCTTAGGCATAAGGAAAGCGCAGACGAGATAAATAGCCTCTGTTCGTAGCAGCTTTGCAAAATGATAGCAGTTGATAAACGGCCGCGGCGGTGCCGGGTAAAGGGGGCACTCGCCGCCGCATTTGATGTGTGCCATATTTTTATGTGCTAAAATGAAACAATCGCCGTCCCGTAGTGTCTGACCAAAGTGCTTTTGTTTACTTTGGCTTCGGTCCGCGGAGCGGAAAAAACAAAATCACCATTGTCGTATTTGACTACCGCGGCAAAAAAGTTGTGCCGTCCGGCTCTTGCCGCCGAATGGCTCATGGAAACTTTGATGCCGTGCACCAAATCGATATACTCGCCTGAATTGGCAATCAGAACAACCGGCAGCAGGTCAAAGCCGTCTTCGCCGTCGGGTATTTCCGCAACCGCAAAAGACAGGGTGTTTTTGTCTACGCCGTAAATATCTGCCAGACAACGCAGAACGATAAACGGGGATACCGGTTTCGGCAAGGCGTTGGTCTTTGCCGCATTTGCTGTTTTAGCAGAGGATTTTTTTCTGCGGGCTGCAACAGGCATGCTGTTCAAACCCTTGTTTTTCTTTCTGTTCATATACAAAAAAATTTTTAAAAAGTAAAACATAAAGATATTTAATTGCAATCCTTGTAGCATAAAAAAATATTTTTTGCAATAGAAAAATATTGGTTTTGTCTAAAATGTATGGCATTCCCCAATTACGTTTATCTCAAACAACCATTAAGGCGTATATCAGATTACCCGTCCTCAAATCCACACCATAAAAACAGTTCCGGTGCAAAGCCGTTTGTTTCTAAATCCGCGCCATATTCGATATTTGCGCTATATTCGCGCAAATATGCATCTTTGCGCCACATCTGCGTTATCTTCGCGTCATAAAAAAACAGCCCCGCAAAGAGGCTGTTTTTTGCTTGCTTCATACCTGTAACCGGAGAGATGATATTTATCCGGCATCAGGTCATCTTAGTACGACCGCGCGTAAATTACGTCCAGCGTTGCTTTTTGGCCGGAAAGCAGGCATTCGCCCTCGCTGCCGCTCTGGTCAAACGGAATGCAGCGGATGGTCAGGCGCATTTCTTTAAGCTTGTCCAGCGTTGCCTCGTCTCCGCTCCATTTGCCGCGTACGAACGCGACTTTCGGCGCTTTGCCGCCGTTTTCCAGATAAACGTTGGCGTTGGCAAAATAGGCTTCAAATTCCGCTGCGGTCTTAATATCCGTAACCACGTTTTGCGTCAGGCGTTCGTTGGCGCGTGCCAGCATTTCGTCCTGAATTGTCTGCAGCTTTTCGCTGATTGTCGCAATGAAAACGTCCACGTCTTCAAAGTTCTTCCAGCCGTCCCGGTTGATTTTAATGCGGTTGCGGAACATAACGGCGTTCTTTTCCAAATCCTTGGCACCGACTTCCACAATCAGCGGCGCGCCTTTGCGCGTCCATTCCCACATCTTGTCGACCGCTTCTTTCGGGCGGTTGTCCAGCCGGACGCGAACTTTTTCACCGGCAAACGTCTGGGCCTTGAGTGCATCGCGCAGCTTTTCCGCATAGGCATTGATGGCTTCGGCTTTGCTCTTGTCCTTGACAATCGGCACGATAATCACCTGCTGCGGTGCGAGTTTCGGCGGAACGCACATTCCCTCGTCGTCGGCGTGCGTCATAATCAATCCGCCGATAAGCCGGGTAGAAACGCCCCATGACGTCGTATAGGCATATTCCTGCGCATTGTCGGAGTTAATGAACTTGATATCCGCCGACTTGGCGAAGTTCTGTCCGAGGAAGTGCGACGTGCCCGCCTGCAGCGACCGTCCGTCCTGCATCATCGCTTCAATGCAGTAGGTTGTAACCGCGCCCGGGAATTTGTCGTATTCCGGCTTTTTGCCTTTAATCACCGGCATAGCCATATCGTTGACGCACAAATCTTCATAAACGCCGAGCATCGTTTCGGCTTCTTTTTCCGCTTCCTCAAACGTTGCATGAGCGGTATGCCCTTCCTGCCACAGAAATTCGCGGGTGCGCAAAAACAGGCGCGGGCGCATTTCCCAGCGCACAACGTTCGCCCACTGGTTAATCATAACCGGCAGGTCGCGGTACGAATGTACCCACTTGGAAAACGAGTCGGCAATAATGGTTTCTGAAGTCGGACGCACAATCAGCGGTTCCTCCAGCGGGCTTGCCGGCACGAGTTTGCCGTCTTCCATACTGAGGCGCGAGTGCGTAACAATAGCCATTTCTTTGGCAAAACCTTCAACGTGTTCTGCCTCTTTTTGGAAATAGCTTAACGGGATGAAAAGCGGGAAATAGCAATTCTCGTGATTTGTTTCCTTAATCTTTTCGTCCAACAGGCGCTGGATACGTTCCCAAATTCCGTATCCCCAGGGTTTGATGACCATACACCCCGGCGAGGACGAAACTTCGGCCATATCGGCAGCGGCTATCACGTTCTGGTACCAGTCCGGATAGCTGTTCTCTCTTATGTTCTTCAGAGCCATAACCAAATATCCTTTTATGTAATTGTTTTTAAACCGCCCAAAGTAAACACCAAAAAATGCCTGCTGTCAAGAATATAAGTGTATAAAATATCGTTCCGGTTTAAGCCATGGCATCGGTTTTGCCAGCGGCATTGGGAAATTTCAGCGGCGTTTGGGAGAAATTTATGCGTTGTCCTTCCTCTTTAACTTTTTTTAACTCTTTATTATATAAACTGATACCGTTTGATAAAGATTGAAAAGGAAACCCAAATGAAGCGTATATTTACTGTTTTGGCCTTGGCTGCGACCATGGCGCTCGGCGCCTGCAAAGAAGAAACCGCCGCCAACCGGATTTATGTCTTTTCGCAGCCCGGCTGCCCGCATTGCGAACACGCTGAGGAATATATCAGCCGCTATTACCGGAATTATGACATTGAACGGCTGAATATCCGCGAGGGCAATAATATGGGGTATTTGCTGCGTTATGCCAAAAAGTTCAAGGTGTCCGAACAGTCGCTCGGCACGCCGTTTATCGTTATGGGTGATAAATATATAATGGGCTGGGGTAATCAGCAGGTAAAAGACTTTAACCGCTATGCCAAGAACTTTAAACCGAAATCGTCGCCGCTGCGTTCTGTTGCCGCGCCGCAAAATGCGCAGCCTCATAAGGAACAGCCGCAAAATAAGCAGCCGGCTGACGCAAATACTCCGGCGGCACGCCCGTAGGTTATGGCCTTCTGCCGGTTCGGACGGTTCCTCCCCCCGCTGGCTTCGGCTTGCGGGGATTTTTTTATACTTTCGGCTGCTGATATTAAACGAACGTTTTATTTCTACATCTCAGGTTGTATGTGGGCAATCAAAAGCTTTTGTTTTTGCACAATAATATTTTTGTGCAGGCTGTTGAATTTTATGGTTCGTATTTTTTCAACAGTTTTTAGGATACCTGATGAATAGCCAAACTATAAACAAAGAAACGCCGGCGCCGAAAGTTTCGGTTCTGGTGCCGGTTTACCGCCCGCGGGAAGAATATCTGCGCGCTTGTATCGACAGTATTTTGTCGCAGACTTTTCGCGATTTTGAACTGCTGTTGCTGGACGACTGTCCCGAGGACAGAACCGCCGAAGCCGTCATAAAAAGCTATGCCGACGGCCGGATAAGATATTCCCGCAATCCGGCCAATCTCGGCATATCGGCCAGCCGCAACCTCCTGATTGATATGGCGCGCGGGGAATATCTTGCGGTTATGGACCATGACGACATTTCGCTCCCCGAAAGGCTTGAAAAGGAGACCGCATATCTGGACGCCCACCCTGAAGTCGGCGTTGTCAGCGGCCGGGTTTTGAAAATCCCTCAAAATAAAGCATCGCATAATCCCGAAACCAGCCATGCGATTAAATTGTCGCTGATGACGGTCTGCGCCCTGACACACCCTGCGGCAATGATAAGAAAAAGCGTTTTACAGCAGCATCATATCCGGTATGAAGAAGAATTCAGCCCGGCGGAAGACTATGCGCTGTGGTGCCGGCTGCTGCCGCATACGGAGTTTTATAACCTGCCCGATATCCTGTTGCATTACCGTTGGCACGAGAGCAATACCTCTATTGTGCAAAATCAGAAGATGCACGATGCGTCGTACGCTGTCCGCGCTATGGTGCAGGCAGAAAACCCGGCATTGTACCGTGAATTTGAAAAACGGGCGCGCTATACCGGAACCTGGCGGCTGTTTGGTTTTATCCCTCTGCTGCGCATTGTCCGCGATGCCCGTCGCACAAAAATTCTCCTCTTTGCCTGCCTGCCGCTGGTCAGTTACCGCTCAGCCGTCAAGCTGAAAGGGGAATGACGATGATTCCCAAAATTATCCATTATTGCTGGTTCGGCGGCCCCCGAAAAACGAAAAGATACGTTTTTGCATGGAAAGCTGGAAAAAAGTTCTCCCCGATTATGAAATTCGCGAATGGTCGGAAAAAGATTTATTCCGTTTTTCCGATAACCGGTATGTCCGGCAGGCTTATGAGGCGAAAAAATGGGCTTTTGTATCGGATGTCTTCCGTCTTTTTGCTTTGTATAAAGAAGGGGGAATTTATTTGGATACCGATGTCGAAGTCAGAAAAACGTTTTCCCCGCTGTTGGAGGGGGATTTCTTTATCGGTTCGGAAAAGCACGGGCGTTTTGAGAGTATCGGTACGGCGGTGATAGGCGCTGCGGCAGGCAATGGGATTATAAAAGATATGCTGTCTGTTTATGAAAATCTTGATTTTATACCCAAAAACAGAATTCCGGATTTGACGCCGAATACGGTTCGGTTGGTGCCTGTGTTCCAAAAATATGGTATAGTGAACGTCTACAGCAATGAACGGATAATTGAGATTGATAACAAGTCCCGCATTTATCCCGATTGGTATTTTTGCGTGGATACGCCGGATAGTTTTTGCGTTCATCATTTTCAGGCTTCTTGGATTAATGACTTTGACTGTAAGCTGAATGTGCATATACCCTTGGGACGTGGCAAGTGGCTTGGATTATACCGCTATAAAAGGATAAAGCCAGAGGCGAAGCTTGCATATCCGGAAACAATGAAGAAAAAAATTTGGGAGTGGGACTATGCCAAACGCAAAAAAATCCTGCTGACGTATGAAGAAAAGGGAAAGGGGGAGTAAATGCGGCTTTCAATTGTTACCGTGTGCTATAATGAAAAGGATATAGGGCGCACCTGCGAAAGCATTGTCAGCCAGTCTTGTCAGGATTTTGAATGGATTGTGGTTGACGGCGGGTCGACGGACGGTTCTTTGGAGGTGATAAAACACTACAAAGAACGTATTGATATTCTGATATCGGAACCGGACAACGGCATATATGATGCGATGAACAAAGGGATACGCCTGGCAAAAGGGAAATGGATAAATTTTATGAACGGCGGCGATACATTTGCCGATAACTGTATTGTCGGAGATTTTTTGCGTTTTGCCGGAGATAACCCGGCAGCAGATGTCATCTATGGTGATTTCAACCGGATGCTTCCAGACGGGGGTGTCAGAAAATCAGAATTTCCCGATGTCGTAGATAAGGTATTTTTTTACAATAAATCGGTCAATCATCAGGCATCTTTTATCCGGAGCCGTCTGTTTCGGCGTTTTGGCATGTATGATGAAACTTTCAGGATTGCCGCCGACATGGATAAGTGGCTTATGTTTGTAAACAATGGCTGCCTGTTCCGGCATTGGGAACGGTATGTTGCAAATTTTTATCTCGACGGAATAAGTTCGACGCATAAACAGCTTTTGGCGGAAGAATTGGGGTGCATTCACGAAAAGCGTTATGGGCGAAGGGAAGAAAAAGCCGTCTTGCAAAAGATTTCAAGCCGCCGGGATTTTCTTTTATTTGATATTTTTCCATTGCTTGAGATTGATGATAAAAATGCCGGACAGACAACAGTCTGTAAATTATTCGGGGTTTTGCCCGTATACAGAAAAGTCAGCAAGCATGGAAAAGTGCGTCATTATCTTTTCGGCTTTATTCCGTTTTTGAAAATCAGGCAGAAATAAAAACTGTCTCGGAATATATACTCGGAATATATAAAATAAAAGCCGGCCGGTTTATAACGCAGCTGGCTTTTATTTATAAATACTTTCCCCTGTACCGGCTGCGCCGGTTAGGAAAACCGCTTCTCAGCGCCTTATTTGTTGAAGTAGCGCTTCAGCAGGCCGTCAAAGCCTCTGCCGTGGCGGGCTTCGTCTTTGGCCATTTCGTGAATGCTGTCGTGAACGGCGTCGTAGCCGAGTTCCTTGGCCAGCGTGGCAATCTGCTTCTTGCCGTCGCAGGCACCGAATTCTGCTGCCGCGCGCATTTCAACGTTCTTTTCCGTAGAGTCGGTAACGACTTCGCCCAGCATCTCGGCGATGCGTGCGGCATGGTCTGCTTCCTCAAAAGCATAGCGCTTGAAGGCTTCGGCAATTTCCGGATAGCCTTCGCGGTCGGCCTGGCGGCTCATCGCCAGATACATGCCGACTTCGCTGCATTCGCCGGTGAAGTGTTCGCGCAGGCCGGCAACAATGCGTTCGTCCAGGCCTTTGGCAACGCCGATTCTGTGTTCATCGGCATAAGCCTTGTTTTCTTCGTCCATAACCTTAAACGTTTTGGCGCCGCAGACCGGACATACTTCCGGCATGGTGTCGCTTTCGATAACCTGTCCGCAGACTGTGCAAATGTATTTCATTACTTTTTCGTCCTTTTCAAATTGTTTCAAACAAATTATATTTAGGGAGAGAATTTGCCGATGTCAAATGCTAAAAGCTGTGTAAATAAAAAGTTTTTGTCTTGTGCCGCCCGGCAAAGCGCATAAACTGACAGGCAGAATGCAATATAAGGGAGAAAACGATGAGTGACAAGACTATGAAGATAATCCTTTCCGTCCTGACCGTCATCCTGCTGGCGCTGATTGTCGGCCTGGTGGCGATGAAAGGCAGCTCGGTAAAGGCCGATTTGAACAAGCTGGCGCTGCGTATCGGCGAACTGCGGCAGTATCGCACGATGGGGCGTGCCGACGTCAATGCGGCGATGGAAAAGGCATTTGCCCGCGTCGGTTATAACGTTGTGTCGGCTACCGAAGACAATCTGTATCCGGATACGGCAGCCGATGCCGGTGTAAACCTGTATATCCGCGGCTACGGTCCGTTTAATGAGGTAAAGACCAACAAAAAGGCGGTTAATATCGTCTATATCCGCGACTACGATTCTCTGTTTGAGAATGAAATCAAGGTTTATGACGGCGTGGCTACGTCTTCGCGCGATTTCTATAACTATCTGCTCGGCAGCGGATATGCTGCGGCGTATATTCCGGAACTGACGGATCCGTCCGTATTCTATCCGGCGCCGAAACCCGAATTGGAGCGCGATTTGCTGTATGTCGGCGATAACGAACGCCCGAGCCCTGCGGTTGCTGCCGCGGTGGAAGCCAAGTTGCCGCTGGAAATATTCGGCCGTTTCTGGGCTGGAAATATCGACGATTCCTATATCAAAGGCGAATATATTCACGACAATGACCTCGGTGCTTATTTCTCGTCGGCGAAAATCAATCTCGTCAACGTTTCCGAACACGAGTCGCAAATCGGCATGATTCCGTCGCGCGTTTATGACATTGCCGCAAGCAAAGGCTTTATGATTGCGCCGTACAACAAGGAAATCGAAGCCGTTTTCGGCGATTCGATCCCGATGTTCAAAAACGCGGATGAACTGAAGGCTTTATACAATCAGTACCTCAATGATCCGAAAGCGCGTGCCGAAAAAGCCGAAAAGGCATATAAAATCGCCGTTTCGGAATATAATGCCGATATGTTCGTACAGCGTATGAACGGATTGGTCGAGTTTCTGATTAACGAAAAGAAGCTCTGAGATGAAATTGCCGGCGGCTCAAAAGACGGTTTTGGGGCTGTTGGCAGCCATTGCGGCAGCGGCGCTTTGCGCCCTGCCGTTTTTGGCGGTTAAAAAAGACATTGTTTATGTTTATGCCAAATCCCCTGTTCCCGATTCCCGTGAAACAGGTTTTATCCGCGAATTAAAGCGGTTAGGCTACGAAGTTAAATTGAATTCTTCGTCCTTGCCGGCAGCCGGGACGGTCGGCTTGTGGTTTCGTCCGCCTGAGTTTGCCTCTCAGTTGGAGACGTCCCCGGCGGCATGGAATTTTATCTATAATGAAGACTATTATCCGTTTGACTGGCGCGGGCTGAAAAAGTTTCCTGTTGTGTTGACTCCGTACCGTGAGCTGTATGAGCATTATGCCCGCAGCAATATAAGAACGGCAATGTTTACTGTCGGGGTGAATACGACGGATTTTTACGCGCCGGAAACGGTTTTTCAGCCCGGATATAAGGTCTATCCGCTGGTTTATTACGGCGATAACAATAAATCGTCGCCGTTGGCCGAGAGCCTGAAAAAACAAAGCGGAAACAACAAGCCGTCGCCATTGGCCGGAAGCCTGAACGCCCAAAACAGTACGGTGCAGGGCAGCGTATGGTTTATGGGCCGCTTTTGGGAAAACGGGCTGCCGCAGCTGGTGCCGCAGGGAACGCCGGCGGAAAAGGGCAGGGAGCTTTCCCGCGCTTTTATCGCTGCCGTATACGCCGATCCCGAAACGCCTGCCGCCAAAATGGTTCCCTCCGAAACGGCGGAAGCCGCTGCCGCCGGTGCTTTGGTCATAATGCCGTCAAATCCGGCAGTAAAAGAAATCTATGGCGACAATGTGATTATGTATGAAAAAGAAAGCGATTTTCCCGGCCTTGTCGATTATTATCTGCAAAATCCCGAAATTTCCCGCGCTAAAATTGTTGCGGCGCAGAAAATAACTGCCGACCGTCTGAGTTCGGCTGCTTCCGCCCGCCGGTTTAAAGAAATTCTGGACTGGCTGCGGCAGAATGTCGAACCATAGCCGCCCCTCCTCACACCGTCCCGTACATACTCAAAAACAGTCCCGCACCCCAAGCAATTCGGATTAAAGCAGTCCCGTACCCGAAGCAGTCCCGATTGCTGCCTATAGCCGTTTCCATGTGCGCAGCTTGTTTTTTTCTTCTTTATCGCGAAAAGCCTGTTCCAAATCAATGCCGTGCATATTTGCCAGCGAACAGACATAAATGAATACGTCGGCAAGCTCCTCTGCAACATTGCTGACGGCTGAACCGCTGCCGACCGAACCGCCCTTTGCATTTTTGCGTACGGCAGAAATAACTTCGCCGGCTTCTTCGGCAAACAGGCAGCATTCGTAAAACTTATCCGTCGTATTGAATCCGCGTTCCTGTTTCATCTGCCGGACATACGATTGAAAATCTTGCAGGGTAGGGGATTTTTTAAGTTCTAAAACCATAGCCTTCTCGCTTTTTTCTGCCGGTATGCGGTACAAACGGCACTTTTAGCCTTTATATGCCGGTACTTATGCATACCTGCGGTTGATAATCTCGGCGGCGTCTTTCATCTCGTCTTCAATCAGGCGGTGCTCAATGCCGTCGTATTCAATAGCCTCCCAGTCAATATCGTGCCGGTCAAGCCATTCCTTGGTAAAGTCAAGCGTCTTATACTGCACCGAAAGGTCGCTCGTGCCGTGAAACAGATAAACGCCCGGCCGCGATGCCAGTTCTTTTTCCAGCATGTCTTTGCCGCAGACGATGCCGGCAAAAGGAAAAACGCCGCCCAATTCGTATTTCCGGGTCAGCCCGACATACATTGCGAGCATGGCTCCCTGTGAAAATCCCATGACATAAGTGTCTTTGTTTTTGATTTTAAGCTCTTTTTGCAGACTGCTGATAAAAGCATTCATCTTTTTCGCCGTCTCGCTGATGCGGGGGCCGGTGCGATTATAAATCTCCACAATTTCGTCTGTTGGCGTCTCCGGTTTGCGCCGTTTGCGGTCAGGGTCAACGTCAACAAGGGCATACCACTGTTTTTTCAGCGGATTGCGTTCGCTCTGCGTGTCCGCCTCGGGCATAACAACCAGCGTATTGTCCAAATGCTGCAACAGCATCTCTGCAAAAGGTTCAACGTCTTCAATGCAGCTGTTGTATCCGTGCAGAAAAATGATTAGCCGTGAAACCTTGCTGCCGGACTTGAATGCCTTATATTTATACACGCTCATATTTCCCTCCGTCATTATCCTCTCTCTTTAGTCTGTAAAAAGTTAAGAATATCCTAATACATTCCCCGAATTTACGATTATTTAAGCTATAGGCGCTAAAATCGACTCAAAGTACGGCACACTCGTGCCTGAATCTGAAGTTCAATCCGTTTGCCGTGCAGGAGCAGAAATGCCGCATCAAGCCAGTGTTTATGAAAAAATAGTTTCCGACGTTCTTGCGGGCAGGGCACCCGTTTATAAGGATTATGCTGCCGAGTGGCGCCGCCGCGGGCACCACCGGGAGGAGTTTGCCGTCTTTGCGGAATATGCCGGATATGCAGCAAAGCTGGTCTGTGCGCCTGATTTTGAAATCGGAGCGGCGGTTCGGGCTGCCCGCACGGCGCAGATATCCCGGCACCTGATACCTGAGTTTTTGTTTACACCGGCAGAAAAAAAGACTATTCTCAGAGCGGAAGAAAAAGGCCGCATAAAAGCCGGACAGGTCATTGCTTTTTCCGGCTGCCGGCGAAAAGTTTTCGGCTGCGATTATTCCGGATTGCCGGACGATACGGACGCTTTTGTCGTCTTTTCCGGGCATCCCGGTGCCGCTGGTCCGGCTGTTTTTGCATGGTTTAACCATTTTCGCCGCACCGGCCGGGCGGTAAAGCTGATTTTTTTAGGTCTGACGGACAATCAGGGAAATTCGGACTTTACCGATTCGTCATTAATTTACAACGTCGGTTCCGAACAGGAAATGTACCGCCGCTATTTTAAGGCAATGGGCGTTTCGCATGAGATTATCGACGAATGCGTCAGTGTGCCGTATGATATTTCGACTGAAGACAATATTGCGCGTCTGGCAGAAATCAAAAACAAGATTTTCGGTGCGCGGGAGGTGAAGTTTGTCATGTTCGGCTATCCCGTTTATCAAACCCGGATTGCTACCGAGTTCGCCTGGGCGTTTCAGAAAATGGAAGACGAAGGGAACTGCTTTGGCGTCAATTTCATAATGCCTTCGTACCGGCCGAGCCAAAACGAGTATGACCGCTATTTTTCCTATGACAATTTAAACGGCATCGCCGCCGACATCATTATCGGCAATTGTATGGCACATCCGTACCGGGTTAAGAACCAGCCCCGTTTCGATATCGGTTTGGGCACATATCCCGAAGCGTATAAGAGGATATTGCCGCTCAGCCTGGTGTATTCCTATCCGAACGTTGCCGCGGAACTGGCCGGAACAGATATTAAAACCGCGGCGGTACTGAAAATCCTCCGCGCCATCCAGCATCGCACTTATGGCTACGAACATCCGCAGAAGACCGACCGCCAGATAAGTTACAACGTGATGCAGACCCGCCGCCTGCTGTTGGAGAGGGGATTGGTATCGCGGGAACTCCTGCGCTGCGGATATAGGCTGCCGCGGGAAGAATATCTCCGCCGTCTTGCCTCCTGCCGTTAATATCGGTGCTTCGCGTTGATGTTAATGTCGGCGCATTGCATTCTGCCACTGCCTGCCGTTAATATCTGCGTTTCGTTTCCCGCCATCGTAATTTCTCACGCCGCTCTGCCGTCCAAACTGCAAAAAAAGCGCTTGACAATCATAAAAATAAGAACTAAAGTAGAACAAAATTAAAAATGACGGAGGGAAGATGTTAACGCCAAAACAACACAACTTGCTTGTATATATTGATAATTTTATTAAAGAAACCGGCCATTCGCCGTCTTTTGAGGAGATGAAAGAAGCTGTCGGGCTGAAGTCGAAGTCCGGCATCCATGCGTTGATAAATGCATTGGAAGAACGCGGCTTTATCCGCAAGCTTGCACATAAGGCGCGAGCGCTGGAAGTTCTGAAAATGCCTCAGGTTGAACCTCATCATGAAAACCGTTTGGACGCGTGTTTGAACGCCGGGCAGTCTTCAAAGGACGGCCTTGCAGGACAGGAAGTTTTTGCTAATGACAACGGAGAAACCGAGTTTTCGCTGATGATACCTTTATACGGAAAGATTGCTGCCGGAACGCCGATTGAAGCCATCGCCAATCCGTCGGAATATATTTATATCCCCAAAAGCTTTTCTACCCAGTCTGAGCTTTATGCGCTGACGATAGAAGGTGAGTCTATGGTGGAAGCCGGAATTTTTGACGGTGATACGGCAATTATCCGTCGTGCCGACCGTGCCGATAACGGGCAGATTGTCGTTGCTCTGGTTGATAATGAAGAGGCCACCCTGAAAGTGCTTGACCGCAAATCCGGGAATGAAGTCTGGCTTTTGCCCTGCAATAAGGATTATGAGCCGATAAAACTGACGGCAGACCGGCTGAAAATCCAAGGGATATTGTACGGCATTGTCCGTAAATATAATTGATGGCAGATGTCTTTTCAGCCGGAAGTAACAGAAGGGAAGGTAAGGAGCATGACAACAACGGCAATAATTACGGCAATGGAAAGCGAATATGATTCGGTTCGGAAATTGTACGATTTTGATGAAAACGGCGATTATCCACGCGCTCACGTATATGGCAGGAATATTCTGCTCGTAAAAGCCGGTATCGGTAAAGTGAATGCGGCGCTGGCAGCTCAAAAGGCATGCGATGCCGGTGCGGATTTGGTTATATCGACGGGGCTTGCCGGCGGAATTGATACTTCTTTGCGGCAGGGGGATATTGTTTTGGCAGAAAAAGTCTGCTATCACGATGTCTGGTGCGGTGAGCCTAACCAGCGCGGGCAGGTACAGGGGTTGCCGCTGTATTTTGAACCCCGTCCCGAAATGATGGAAAAAATAATTGCGGCCGTTCCCTCAGGGTACTTCAAACGCGGTCTGACCGTAACCGGAGACCGGTTTTTAACCGATGCCCGCCGTTTGCAGACAATCAAGGGCGAGTTTCCGGAAGCTCTGGCTGTGGATATGGAAAGTGCGGCTGTCGCGCAAGCCTGCTATTTGAATGAACGTCGGCCGTTTTTGTCGCTGCGGATAATCAGCGATGTCGTCGGTACTCGAAATCAGGAGGAAGAGTATCGTATGTTTTGGCAAAATGTCCCTGAAAAAGCGGCAGCAATGGTAGATATTGTCCTGCGTGCGCTGGCAGAAGAATAAAATACCGCAGACAGAAAGTAAAAACAGCTTCCGGACCAGACTGAGCTGCCAAAAGATAAGCCTGAACAGCTGCGGCCGGTTCTGCCTGATGTCGGTTGAGAAAGTTTTACTAAAAAGTTTTACTAAGGTCTTCGCTCGGCTACCAAAATAAACCAGTTTAAGCCCGGAAGCTTAAACTGGTTTATTTGAAATTGTCGATTATCTCTCCGGGATGAAATAGCGGCTAATAATAGCCGTTATACCCGCCTCTCTCAACAGCATCCATGTAGGTTGACATAAAGTACGTCAAATAGCCGACAAGCAGGAGCAACAGATAAATGGCAGCATACCTGAGGCTTTTTGCCTTGTGCCCGGCATCATAAAAGGAGGCTGTGCCATACTGGTTGGCTCCGCGTTCTTCCTCGAAGAAACCGGCCGCAATGAAGATTTTCAGGCTGTAATAGCCGTAAAACATCATAACCAGCAGCGTTGCCGCGCCGCACCCCAGTATAATAAAGCTTTCTCCGGTTGAAAAGCCGCTGTAAATCTTACCGCCCTGCAAAGCGTATGCAGTCCCTGCAGCCGACAAAATACCTGTTAACAGCCAGTAAAGGACAAACGGACGGAAAAATCCTTTCCATGCGCCATAGCCGGCGTCGTGCAGCCTTCTGACAAACAGCGACAAATAAAAGAATACCTCTGCAATATAAAATAAAATTGCCAGAACTGTCGTTATCTTATGGGCATGCGGCATAGCAAAAGCAACTCCGGAAACCAGCAGAAGAATAACAAACATATTAATCAGCATGGAACTCCAAAATTCAAATCTGGATGTTCTGCCCTTGAAGTTAAACAGGTTTTTGTAAGCGCGGGCCCAGGCGCAGAATGCGCCGCCGCAGAGTTCGCTTTCGCCGTTTTCCGACGCATTGCCGGCCGCATCGGCGCTTTCTTTCATTTCAAGAAATTTTTTTGCTTCGGCAATTTTGGCATTTTCTTTGACTGCCGCCCGTTTGCTGTTTTCGGGAACCGCTTTGCGGCCTTTTTCTTCAACCCCTTCCGCCGGCATTGATTTTGCTGCCGCTTTTTTCGCGGTTTGCGCAGCCGCGGGTTTGGCGGCCTTTTTCTCTTCGTTGCGCGATTTAATCGTCATGACTTCGCTGATGATGTCATGATTTTCCGCCTCGGGGATATTGGTTTCTTTGCTGTCGGCAGCCTTAGCCGTCTTTTTTGATGCCGAAGTTTTAGCAGCGGCTTTCACGGTGTTTTTTGCGGCGGATGCCTTGTCCGCGCCGCTTTTTGCAGGAGCTTTTGCCGCGGAAACTTTTGCTGTTTTAGCCGCGGAGCTTTTTGCCGTCTTAGATGCATTTTCCTTGGCAGTCTTGGAAACTGCCTGCTTTGAAGCAGTTCTTTTGGTTGCGGCGCTTTGGGGCGCGTTTTCGTCTGCTGCGGTTTGAACCGCTGTCTTTTTTACATCATCGGCCGAAGCCTTTTTACTAACCATTTTTCCCTCTCAAAAAAATTAAAAATCAAATACATAATAATCATATTTATTTTAATGGCAACCCCGGTTGCTTTTTAAATCACAGTTTTCTTGATTGACCGAAGTTCGGAAAATTTAGAAAAACTCCTCGCAATTACCGAGTATACTGTCGCAATAAATGTACTTACCGTCGCCTAGACATGGAGTAGCCGTTTTGCAAAAGCGCAAGTATGGGAAAAACAGCTTGAGGAAAAGTAGGGAGTTAGGGGAAAGCAGACCCATTATCGTCCAAATAAAGGAAAAAAAGAGGAGGACAGAGATGGCGAAGAAGTTTAGTATGTAGCGGAATTTGCTTATCTGATGCGTCGTTTTCCCCTTGACAAAAGCAGCTATGCAGAAAAAGAGTGCAAGAGTGCCGCAGATGACATCAGCATATATGCCGGCTGCCGTACGGAAAGGATAGCTGATGATAACCAAAAGCCAAAAGATGCCCCATATATATTTGGCCATTGATAGCCCTCTGATGTCATTCAACCGCCTCGCCACCAAAGCAGTATAGAATAATATGCAGGGGAGTGCTAGAAATAAATGCCAATTAGGATAAGATAAACCCAAAGACATCAAAGATAATAAGGCGTAGAGAAAATAAATTACAGACACAGCACACCAAAACTCGTGTCTGGTGCTGCAACTTTTCCAGTCAAAAAATATTTCCAGCTTTCTTAGCGATGTTCTTCAAAATCCGTCGCAATCGCCGGAAACACTTTTGCTCAAATTTTCGGAAACCTTATGGCCGCTGTTCTGCTTTAACGGAGATGCAGATGTGTTGCTGCCCTCTAAAGAGGCATCATGTTTATGTTTTATCATACTGTTAAATTCTCCGTTTCACTATAGTTGCAATAAAGATTTTGCCTGCGCATCGTTCTGGGGCTCCTGCGCTTCGTCCCGGGCGGGCTAAAACAGAACCTTGGCAGATTTGAATTTTTTTGTTTTTTCGTCAAAAGCCACCCGCAGGACGGAACCGTTTTCGAGTCGGATGGTCTTTTTCAGGCATATTTCGGCAAAAATGCGGATGAGCATTCCGTGCGTAACCAGCAGCACGCGCTCCCGCCCTTCTTCAAACAGTTTGTTGATAAATTTCATAAAACGCTGCTGTACTGCGCCGGTCGTTTCCCCGCCGGGGTAGCCGATATCGTAGCGTTCGGGGTTTTTGATGTCGTTGAAAGCCTGATAGATATAGGGAAAGACCGCTTCCAAATCGTTTTTTTTCAGCCCTTCAGCCTTGCCGAAATTCATCTCGCGCAGCCTTTTGGTATAGTGCACCGGCAAATCAAGTATGCCGCTGATAATGTCGGCGCTTTTTCTGGCGCGTTTCAAATCGCTTGCATAAATCGTTTCAATCTTTTCCCCGCTGAGCTTCCCCGCTGCAGCCCGAGCCTGCTCTGCGCCGGTTTCGTTAAGCGGCGTGTCATTCCAGCCCTGTACTTTTTCTTCTGCGTTCCAGTCCGTCTGCCCGTGTCTCATCAGGTATAAAATCATCGTCGCTCGCTGTTTCCTTTTTTATCGTTTTGCCCAGTCCGGTATATTTGTTAAAAACAGGATAAAAAAGTTGCCGCAGAAAATCAAGCCGGAAAACGAACTTAACCACATCGCTGTAAGTGTCGCGCTGTATCTCTGTAAGTTTCGCCCTGCACCTCTGTGAGTGTCGCGCTGCATCGTCCGCTTTGGTTTAACTTTCGGCAACAGCCTTTTTCATGGCACAGAAGAAAAAGCCGTCGGTTTTGGTATTAAGCGGCGAAAATTTCAGCCATCTCGTATCATCAAAAGGATACAGCGGAATGTCCAGCGTTTCCCGCCAAAGTTCTTTGTGGTCAATCGGGCTGAATTCGGGATGTTTCGCCAGAAAAGATTCGATTTGTCTTTCGTTTTCTTCCGGAAGAACCGAGCAGGTAATGTAAATCAGGCGTCCGCCCGCAGCGGTATGCTCCGCGCCGAATTCAAGAATTTCAGCCTGGATGCCGAGTATTTCCCGCAGCCGTTGCGGCGTAATGCGGAATTTGGCGTCCGGCGTCCGCCGCCAGGTGCCGCTGCCGGAGCAGGGGGCATCGATGATAAAACGGGTGTAGTCTTTGTCTTGGACATTCTTTATGGTCTTTATGTTAAGAATGTCCAGCCTTTCCGCCCGTTTTTTAATGCGCCCGAGCCGTTCTTCGTTTATGTCGTGTGCCCAAATCAGCCCGTCGTTGTGCAGGAGCGAGCCGAACGCCAGCGCTTTTCCGCCTGCTCCGGCGCAATAGTCAATTATTTTATGATGCGCCTTGACGCGGCACAACAGGGAGATAAGCTGCGATGCTTCATCCATTACTTCAATTTCGCCGTCCTGATAGGTCATGCAGTTGTTGAGATTAACCCTGTCTTCCGAGCGCAGGCCGATGGGAGAAAACGGTGTCGGTGAAAAAAATAACCCTTCTTTTTTGAGGCGCTCGCGGGCGTGGTCGCGGTCGGTTAGGTTGGCGCGGACATCTGCCGGCGCCGTCGTGTTCAACGCGTCAAGCAGGCGTGTGTTGCCGATTTTTTCAAACAGCCATTGCGGGCATTCATACAGCGCGGCTTCCGAAAAATCTTCAAACTGTTCCGCCGCCTTCAAAGCCGCTTTTTCCTCTTTGCTGAGCGGTTCCGGGGCGTATTCCTCTCCGTTGAAAAGGAGGTCAAGGTCTTCTTGGGCAAGACAGAGCGCCGCCGCCGTCCGCGCCGAAAAGGCGCTGCCCAGCGCTTCGGAATATTTCATGCGGCTGCGGATAATCTTCCATACCGTATCGGCGATAAAGCGCCGGTCTTTGGAACCGATGTAGCGCCGGTCCTTGAAATATTTGTCCAGAATATTGTCAGCCGGCCGCTTGTCCTGCAAAATTTCTTCCAATGCTTCAATAACGGCCTGAACTCTGCTTGCTTCTTTCATCTGCTGCTCCGCTTTGATAAAGATAAATTGTATTTTGGTGCCGGTTGGAGCGTGCCTGCAGCCATACGCCCGTATACCCCGACCGCCCCGACAATACCCGCTTTTTTTGCGCATTGCAAGTGTTGTTTTCGGATTTCTTCCCCGCTGCCGGAATTTTTTTGTTGCCAAAAACATAATTTTGTGCTATAAACTGCGGCAATATTAACGGCAGAAAGTAAAATATATGGAAAAAATTCTGGTTCTGAACTCCGGTTCCACCACCGTAAAATTCCAGCTGTTTGAGATGGAGCAAGGTTTTCATCGGGTTCTGGCAAAAGGTATGGTCGACCGTATCGGGCTGCCCGGTTCCAAAATTGTCGTCCGCGCCGATAACGGATATGAGTTCTCCTGCGAATGTCCGGTAACGGATCATAAAGACGCTATAAAAGCCATATTGGACTATCTCTCCCACCGTTTTCTGAAAAATGCCGCCGAATTGTCGGCCGTGGGGCATCGTATGGGACATGGCGGCGAATATTTCGACCGTTCGGTGATTATTGATGATGACGTTATGGCAAAAATCTATGACACGCTGCCGCTGTTGCCTTTGCACGGGCCTGCGTTTGTGCACGGCGTTGAGGCGATGACCGAACTTCTGCCCGGCGTTTTGCAGGTGGCAACGTTTGACAGCGCTTTCCATCAAAGCGTGGAAAAGCCTGCGTTTACTTATGCCATTCCTCGCGAATATTATGAAAAGGAACGTATCCGCCGTTACGGTTTTCACGGTACGTCGCACAATTACGCCGCGCAAAAAGCGGCGGAATTGTTTGGGCGTGCGGGGCGCTTTATCTGCTGCCACCTCGGCGGCGGCGCGTCCGTAACCGCGATTAAAGACGGCAAAAGCGTTGACACCACGATGGGATATACGCCGTCTGCAGGGATTATGATGGCGACCCGCGCCGGCGATATGGATCCGTATATTCCGTTGCACATTATGAAAACGCAGGGCAAAACCGCTGACGAGGTAAACGCGATGTTTAACAAACAGAGCGGTTTATACGGGCTTTCCTGCGGGCATTCTGATATGCGCGATATTATTGAAAATGCCGCCAAAGGCGATGAAAACTGCGCTTTTGCGATAGATGCGTTTGTTTATTCCCTGCTCAAAACCATCGGGTCTTACGTGGCGGTTCTGGGCGGCGTGGACGCCCTGATATTCACCGCCGGCATCGGTGAAAACGCTTCGCTTGTCCGTGAAAAGCTCTGCGCCCGTCTGGCGTATCTTGGTATAGAGCTTGACGGGGAAAAGAACAGAGCCCGCCCTGCGCCGGCGGAAATTTCCGCTCCGCAGAGCAAAGTCAAAGTATATGTCATTCCCGCCAACGAAGAGCTGATGATAGCGTCCGAAACGTTTGCGCTGCTGGATGAACTGGCGGAAACCGAACCTTTGGCGGTTTAAAGATTGGATAGTCGGAGATGGACTGATGTTGAAAGTGTTGATGCCCTCGCTTAATCAGCTTATAAATGCCGATTACAAAGCGGTAAAAACGCCCGAAACAGAGGCTTTGATAAAGCAGAGCCTGCAGGGGCTTGTCCCCTCGGCTCAGCCGGAATTGCGGCAGATATCCGGAATCCCCGGTTCCGGCAAAAGCACGTTTTGTGCCGCGCATTTGCCGCAGAATTTCCTGTTTCTTAGTTTTGACAAGATTATGGTTTCTCTGCCGGCATATCAGCGGGATTTGGCATTGTACGGCAATGTCGTTGCGTTTAAAAACCATGAAATGACCGCGCGGATTATCGGCTACGAACTGCTGCGCCGTGCCGTCAACCTGCACCTGAATATCATGTTTGAGCACAGCGGTACCAATGCCGCCCATCTTGAGCTGTTTAAGAATATCCGCCGCAAAGGCTACCGCACCGCCGTCGACTTTATCGTCTGCGATACAAAGCTTGCGATAAACCGTGCCGCCGAACGCGCCAAAAAGATAAACCGTTTTGTGCCCGAACAGCTGATTTTGGAACGAGCCGCGGGGCTTAAGCAATATGCCGCCGCATATCAAAAATTGACTCCCTCCGTAACATTCTTCGACGGCGCAAATAATTTCCGCCCGTTAAAGAAAATTTAAGATTATCCGTGCAAATATTTCCTTATGAAAGACTAATTTTATAAGGTTTTTGCCGATGAAAAAATATCTGCTTTTATTTTCCGTTTCGCTGGCTGCCGCGTCTGCGGGACAGGCGCAGGCGCTGACTGCGGCCGAACAGCTGCAGGCGACCAAAGCCATTTTTGTAGCCGATTTTCATAAGATGGATGACAACAAGGACGGTAAGCTGTCGTTGGAAGAATATTTGAGTCACCAGTTTGAAAATTTCCGTGCCAATATCATTGAGGCGGAAGGGTTTGATGCCGCGGTCGCGGATAAAAAACTTCCGGCCCGGGCCTCGGCCGCTCCGGCAGATACGGCCGCCGATGATAAGGGCAAAGAGCCCCGTGACGAGTTAAAGTCTTTGAGCGATGTAAACAGCGCCTTGCAGGAAATGGCAAATTATGAGCTGGATTTTGATGATGATTTTACTTTTGATGACAGCTTTTCCGGCTTGGATGAAGAACCGAAAAAGCTGACCCGGGAAGATGTAATGCCTGCGGCTGACGTTTTATCTCCGGATAAAATGGCCTCGGATACGGACTTACCGTCGTCCGGCTCCTCTTTAACCAAAGAAGATGCCGCTGCACCCGCATCGGATACTGTTGCACCGGCACCGGATACTTCAGTGCCTGCACCGGATACTGTTACGCCCGCATCAGATACTCCAGCCCTTGCATCGGATACTCCAGCCCCGGCGTCGGCTGCTTCAACAAAGAACGAGGCCTCAGCTGTTTCCGAAGGGGCGGCGCACTCTGCAGAGACGGATTTGTCTGTTTCAGGGGAACCGGAGCTTCCCGTTGAATTGGACTTGTCCGTTTCCGAAGATGAAAGCCTGAAAAGTCTGCTGGCGGAAATAAACGAAACGCCGGAAGAAAAAGCTGCCAAAAAGGCCGCAGCCGAAGCAGAAGCCAAGGCAAAGGCCGATGCCGCAGCAGCCGCAGAACAGGAGAAAAATGCTGCCGCCGAGCGTGAAAAGCAGATTGGCTTTATGCTGGATACGATAAAGAAAACCCTGCCGAAGAAAATCGACGAGGCGACGACTTGGACGGACATTGAATACAAGGACAAAGCCATTGCCTATATCTATGAAGCCGATATCAATATGGCGGCAATGTCAGCCAAAGAAAAAACAGCTTTGCAAAACAGCATAAAAACCGAAGCCTGCGGCAAAGCCTATCAGGAGATGTGTCCCAGACTCAAGCCGATGTTTATTAATGACGGGATTAACGTCCGCATCCGTTATCTGGACAAAGGCAAGAATGAACTCGGCATTTGTGAATTTAACCATGACACCTGCAGGTAGCGGCATGCGCCGGTCATAGCCGCTCCGTGGCGGGAAAACCGGAAAAAGTCATTAAAAAGCCGTTATCCGGCAAAAGATTTAACCCAACAAACCGTAAGGTTAGTTAATTTTAGAGAGGGAAAAACATGAGAAAAATTAAATTATTGTCAGCAACGGCTCTGTCGGTAATGCTTGCATTTTCCGCCAATGCCGTCGCAGCGGGAAGTTTTGACGACGCGTCGGAAGAAGAAATTGCCAAAGCTGTTGTCAGCGTTTTGAAGAAAAATCCGCAGATAGCGTATGATGCTTTGGTCAAATTCCGTGCCGATGCCGATACGAAAAAGGCCGAAAGCGAAAAGGAACTGACTCCGCTGGAACAGAAGGTTGCAGACGTTTTGATGGACAATCCTCCGATTATCGTCGGAGCGCTGCAAATCTATCAGCAGCAGGAAGAACAGAAAAAGCTTTTGGCACAGGCGGAAACCTATCAGAAATACGCCGAAGACATCAACCGTGCCGAACTGTATGCCGGCAACCCGAAGGGGAAGTTTACGCTGGTCGAGTTCTTTGACTTCTCCTGCGGCTACTGCCGCCAAATGGCGCCGCGCATTGAAAATATCATTAAGAAAAATCCGGACGTAAAAGTCGTTTTCAAACCGGTGTCTTTCCTGTCGCCGAATTCGGAACTGGCAGCCAAAGCCGCCGTTGCCGCGCATAATCAGGGCAAGTTTTTGGAAATGTATTCCGGCCTGATGGCGGAACGGGTTGTCAATGAACCGGTAATTGACAAGCTTGCGCGCAACTTAAAGCTGGATATGGCAAAGTTTAAAAAAGACTATGCTTCTGACGAAACTAAAAATATCCTGCAGAGCATAAAAGCGACTGCCGACAAAATCGGCATGAAGAGCGTTCCGACCTTGGTACTGAACGGCATGCCGTTATACGCAGTTGAAGAAATCCAGCTGCAGCGGGCAATAGACGTTCTGCGCGACGGCGAAAAATAATCGCGTCCCGTTTGCTTGCCGCCGCCTTCCGTATTTGGCGGGGCAGCCGCAAAACCGGGGTTGTCGCACGATTACAAAAAAAGGTTCTCTGTGCAGACGCACAGGGAACCTTTCTAACAGGGATAAGGGTTATTTGCCAAGCAAATCTCCAAGATCCATCATCGGAGTAACGTTTCCGCCACCGTAGACCTTCGGGAAATTCTTCGCCAAAACTTCCTTGATAAGTTCAGGATGGGCTTTGAGGATTTCTCCCAGCTTTTCCCGTACTTCGTTCTCGGAAGCCCCCTTCAGTTTCATAGCTTCAGCCTCAGCTTCTGCCATCTTACGAACGTAAGCGGCTTCACCGTCTGCCTGCATTTCGCGGGCTTCTGCCTGCGCTTTTGTTGAGATTTTCAGCTGTTCTGCCTTTTCCTCAACAATTTTGCGTTGCATTTCGACCTTAGCCATTTCGCTGACGGCATCTTCGTAATCTTTGTCAAATTGAACATTGATAATGTTCAGTTCAACATTTTCAAACAAAGAGTGGTCATAGCGCGGTTCGAAATTGGCCTTGACCTCTGATGACAACTCGGCAAGTTTGCCGTTGATATCCTCGTAGGTCTTTTCAGCCACCACTTCGGTAAAAGCGGCATCAAGCTGCGGGCATAATGCCTTACTAATGTAGTCATTCTCTCCGATTGTAGCGTGGAGAGTATGCACATGAGCAGGATTCAAATTCCATGTCAGAACATAAGTCAACGCGATATCGCGTCTTTCTTTGTTCTTCATGTTGTTTGTATCCTGATGGCGCTGGCGGGTGATGTCCACTTCACTCATTGAAGAGATAAACGGAATCATCCAGCCGAAACCGGCAGAAAAACTTTTGCTTGCCATGGCTCCCAAGGTAATCTTGTAACCAGCATGCCCCGGCATGATAACATACATACCGTTAATGAAAGTCACAAAGATTAAAAGGAATGCTGCCACCAGCCAGAAACCCCAACCGAGGAAAAAGGCTGCGACAATACTCAAAACTGTTACAATCAATAACGGTTTTGTCAGTTTTTCCCGCATACTCAAGATCATGCTTGTAAAATCTGTTGTCATATATCTAGATTTTAGAAAACAAAGCACTTGTCAGCTCTTCAAAACTTATTTTAACTCATAAAACCCAGGTCATCTCTCCGCGTAGGAGCATCAGCGCAAGCTAACCGCCTTCTAAACCGAATTTTAATAAGTGAACCGGCAAAAACCGTAAACAACCCATTGCTTGAGCCGTAAACAATCCCTGCGCGTCCTAAATCTCTCCAAACTAACAGTAATCCCTGTTATATTAAAACAATAATTTTCAAACTAATCAACATCACAATATTCATCACGCTTTTAATATACCATATTTTTCGCCCTTGGTCAATCATAAAATACGGCACAGCGTCAGTCTTTCTCTGCCGGTTTTTAATTTCAGTTTCTGCAATTTGCGGTCGTCTTTTCCTGGAAATCAGCTTTCAGTGCCTTTCCGGTTATATCTCCCGGCTTTATCCTAAATGGACAATGTTTTTACCGAATTTTTCTTCCAGTTCATCTAGAATGCTCCCCAGCCGGTCGTCGCTTTTTTTCGCCGGTTGAAACAGGTCAAGCTGTTCGCGTTCTCCGTAAACCAGTCCCGTCAGGGTAATTCCCGTGCTGCGCCAGACGACAGCCGGCGTGAACAGCTGCGTCAGCAGCCGCAGGGCAGGGGGCGTGATTTCCGTTTCCTGATTGCTGGCAAAGTCAAGTTTTGCGCGTGCCGTTACCACCTTAAAATCTTTGGTTCGGAGCATGACTTCAATGGCGGCGGCCTTGGCGCCTTCGCTGCGGGCTTTGCGGCAGGCGGTATGGATATGGCGGCACAAATCCGTTTTCAGGACGGCAATGTCGCTGCTGAATTCCCTGAGGGCGGAAGTTTGCTGAATGGAAAGCGGAGCCTTGTCGTCCGGTTCCACCTTAAACAGGGGAATTCCCGACAGTTCCGCTTTCAAATCCGCCCCATGCGTTCCGAACCTCGCCTTAACCCAGTAATCCGGGCGCATTACAAAGTCCAAAGCGGTAAAAATGCACTCTTCCCGCATTTTCAGAAGCAGCTTTCTCCCCACGCCGGAAACGTCCGCAATCAGCGTCTGCGCCAGAATCTTATTTCGTTCCGCCGACCCGATGGCAAAAACGCCGCCTGCATTTTTGGCTTTGTCGCTGGCAAGTTTGGCCAGAGTTTTTGTCGTCGACAGGCCGATGGAAACCGGAATGTGCAGTTTGTCCCACACCGCCTGCCTGATCATTTGTGCCGTTTTGATGTAATTCTGCCGGTAAAGCAGCTTAGTTCCGGTCAGGTCAAGATAAGCTTCGTCCACCGAACAGACTTCGACGTCCGGCGTAAACGATTTGAACTTAGCCATGACTTTTGCCGAAATGCTGCGGTAAAGATCGTGATTGGCACGGACATACAAAACCTGCGGCAGGCGTTTCTTGGCCATAAAATAAGGTTCGCCCATCTTCAACCCCAGCGCTTTGGCTTCTCTCGACCGCGAAATGACGCAGCCGTCGTTGTTGGAAAGAACCGCCACCGCCCGCCCGTCAAGCCGCGGATTGAAAGCCCGCTCCGCCGAAACGAAAAAACAGTCGCAGTCTGCAAGGGCAATATAGTGTTTCATCATAGCCTCGGAATATGTGCCAGCCGTATAGTTTCAAAATCTTGTTTCATAGTCATCTTAGTATTGCCGAACCTCTTTGTCAATAAAAACGTTCTAATTATGTTCT
Organism: Acetobacter sp. 46_36; assembly: GCA_001917135.1. Classification (GTDB taxonomy): domain Bacteria; phylum Pseudomonadota; class Alphaproteobacteria; order RF32; family CAG-239; genus CAG-267. Next base: position 253,616 of record MNTT01000016.1, on the reverse strand, counting down.
GTTTGTTGAAAAAAGAGTGCGATGTAAACATCCGGCCAATAATGTTCTGTTTTTAAGGAGTGCGATGTAAACCTCCTGCCCATAATATTTTTTAAGGAGCACGACGCAAATCTCCTGCAAAAAAAACGCCCCGTTTAGGGGGCGTTTAGGAAAAGAACGGCGGCAAAAGCGTCAGTGCTTATGAATGCGTCAGTGTTTGTTCAGGCAAATGTCTTCAGCCGATACGTGATAGGCTGCCGGCATACCGTTTTGAGCAAGGCAACACTTGAAAAGCGTTGAGCCTGCTTCATTCTGACAAAGCAGAAACCTTCCGCTTGTTTTATCCGCCTTGTCAGCAGAAAGCTCGGGCAGGCCTGACGGCGAAATTTCCTGAAAAACAACGCTTCCGGGTTTGCAGGACAAATCCGGGTCAACGCTGAAAGTAACGGTTTCAACAGGGAACATAACTGTGCCGTGGAAAAAAATCAGAAGGTTTTTTCCGGCCGCTATCCGTTCGGCAAAAACATAATTGCAGAGTTTCCGTCCCAGAAAACGCCCGTCTTCAAATCCGTTGCAGACAACGGCCCATGTAGCGGGATAAGGCTTAGCCAGAAAAATGCCGTAGCGGCACAGGCTGTCGTCATATCCGAACACTTCGCTGTCCGGCCATACCGTTTCGCAAAAACCGTCGGCGTGGCATGCGATAGTTCTGATGATGAAGCGTTTGCGTTTGCTGTCTTTCCTGTGCCGTCTGGCAAAGTCGGAAGCATAAATTGCAATAAAGAGCGTTTTGTCCTCCATCTGCAGAGTATAGGTCTTTTCCGGAAAGATGATAAGATGTACCATAAACAGAAAAACGAACAACGCCACAAATCCTGCCGTTGCAAACCAGCCGGTAAGCAGAAACAGCAAAACGGCTATGGCTCCGCCGACAATCTGATGATTAACGGCGGCACAAATCCAACACTGCGGGCGCAACAAGGCCCCAAACCAAATTCTTTTTACAAAATTATTCATAAAAATGTATTTAAGTGAAACAATAATTGATTTTTAAACGCATCATAAAGAATAAATGAGGAAAAAGCAAGCATTTTTCTTGTCAAGTCGTCGGCAGGCCGCCATAATTGCCGCAAATTTAGACGTGCGGAAACGCCATAGCTGCCGGTTTTCCGGCATCAGGGCGCAACAATCGCTGCAATTCCGCCGCCACAGGAAGTTTGCCGGTGCAGTTTCCGTTCCGGCTTTGTTTTGATAAACTGTACTAAGGAGAAAAATATGCCCCGTATAGCCGAATTTGCCAAAGTCAGTTTCAATCAGTTTGAAACGGCATGGAAAAACACTTTTCTGACAGATGACGCTGAAATCCGGCGCATATATGACAGTATCCGGCTTCCCTCCCGGGCAACGTCCGGTTCTGCCGGATACGATTTTTACACGCCGGTAGATATCTCCCTGAAACCGAAGGAGAATTTTCTATTGCCGACGGGAATACGCGTCAGAATGGAAGACGGCTGGTTTTTGGGCGTTATGCCCAAATCCGGGTTGGGTTTTAAATACCGCCTGCAAATGGACAATACGATTGGGATAATTGATGGCGATTATTATTACTCGGACAATGAAGGGCATATTTTTGTAAAGATGACCAACGATTGCAATGGCGGTAAGGTTCTGGAGCTGAAAGCCGGCGCCTCGGTCTGTCAGGGGATTTTTCTGCCTTTCGGCATCACATTTGACGATAACGCTACGGCAAGACGCAACGGCGGTTTGGGATCGACATCGAAATAAGGCCTGTGCGCAAGAAGATAGTGTGCAAGAGGATAGTGCACAAGAAGATAGCAGTACACAAGAATAAAGCAGTGCACAAGAATATAAGGTCTGCCTGCAAGAATTTTTTTATGTTGCGGTTGTATTCTAAACGAAAGGCACAAAAAAGGGCGGTAGTTCCGCCCTTTCTCATAAAATCTCCGTTTTATGTCCCCGACAGTTCAAATGTATCTCTCCAACAGCTCCGAGTTTCGTCAGTCTATAACCTCGCAGCTTTCAGCGTTTGGGTTTGAACTGAATGATTTTCGGTTTCCCGTTCGCCGTATCGGTCTGCATTTTTACGGTTGCAAATCCGTTTCCGGAGGCAGCGCTGGTTTCCTTTTGTACATTGTTGCCGTTTACGGAACCGCCGCTTTTTTGTGAAAATCCGCTCATTGCCGTCTTTTGGCATCCGGGCTGCCGGTGTTGTCCGGGAATAATGCGGAATTTCTCGCCGGCTGCGGTTTTCAGGGCATTTTGCTGCGCCGAAACTTTTTCAAAGTGTTTTCCTTCAGCCGCATTATAACAGAGCTTAAACAGCTCGCCGCCGATAGTCGCCGTTTCGCCGAGTTCTACCGGATATTCGGTGAGAGTGTCTCCGTCAAAAGCGTCCAGCAGCTTTTCGTCGTCTTTGCAAACCGGATGCCAGACAACGTCATCAGTGTCCTTTTCCTTTTGTTCAATCGACCAGCAGATACAGGCGAATTTCTCTTGTTGCAGCGAATAAAGCTCCACCGGATAAACGTCTTCCGCCTCAAAAGCCCCTTCAAGCCTGAGGATATTGAGCATATCTGCTTCAGACAAAACCGCCCGGACTTTCTTTATCGCAACTTCTCCGGCAGAGGTAAACACCGTAGAATACAGCGTCTCCCGCCAAAACAGAAAGATTTCGTTAGTCAGCGGCAGAAGTTTGGTAAATTCGCATTCATGAAAAACTTCCGGATTGTCCAGCTTAAACACCGGTGCTAATGAGCGGATGTCCTGGGCGTCCAGGTCAAAATACACCCATACCGGCATATTGGAGCAAGCCAGGTTGTTGAGTGATATGCTTGCCAGAAGCACGACGCCGTTGCCGCCGTAAAAGTCCTGAAAAAATTCCAGTGCGTCAATCGAATTGTCAAAAATCACTTCGTCTCCCGCCGGAGCATACTGCTCAGGATTGGGAATAAAACCTAATTTATCCATATTTATAAAATTTTAGTGAAACATATGCTTATTTTATCATCTTTAGCCTACACCCGGAAATAAAATTATGTCAACAGTTTTGTCAAGTGTTGCGCATTTTTATTGTATATGTTTGTTTTTGCAGCGGATGCGGGGCGAAATGCCACGGAATTTTGCCCCGCCGATATCAGTCCTCATACACAGCAGCAATCCGCCCCAACAGTGCTAACGCCAGGCCGCTCCAACAGTGCCAATCCTCATAAACAGCGCCAGTCACCCCAATAATACCCAATCCGCCTCAGGAGAACCATCTGCCCCAGGATATCCGATTTACCCCGGTAGCATCGCTTCTCCCGAATGATGTACAAAAAAGGCAGAGAGTCCGCTGTACTCTCTGCCTTTTCCCTTAGATGAGGAGTGGGAAGTTTAGAACTTGTATTTGGCGTTCAGCATACCCGTATGGTTCTGATAATCCTCACGGAAACCGCCTTCGTAAGCGAGGGAGATTTCCCAGTTGTCAGAAACATCGGTAGCAACTTTTGCGCCGAGTTCAAATCCCAAACGGTTCAGCTTTTCGCCGTTGACGCGATAGGCAACGCCGTTAGCCAAAACCACGTTGGAATTGTTGGCGTCGTCAACCAAATCGTAAGTAACGGCGGCTCTCAATTCCGGACGGATAATGGTATCGTTGTCCAAAGCATAATCCTTGGCAACTTTCGCCCCGACGATTGCGGTCAGAATGTCGCTGTCATTGGCGGCAACGGACGTTCCGAGAGCGTCGGTATATCCGTCTTGCGAGATATGGGCGTAGCGCAGTCCGGCTTCCGGCGTAACGTCATAGCCGTTCAGTTGCATTTCATATCCGTACAAAGACTGGACAGCCCAGGATTCGACGTCATAATCAGCGTTTGCGTTAAATCCGAGCGCAGCTTTCTTTTCGCTGTAATCAGACCAGTTATAAGCAACAACGGTGTTGATGTACCAGTTTGCCGGCTTATACTGCCCGTAAACAAACGCGGTATGCGTATCAACGTCCGTATCGCGAATACCCGAGGAAATATCCGTGCTGCTGTAAGCATAGCCAAGGCCGACTTTCGTCCTGTTGTCAAGCTGCTTGTCGATACCCATGGCGACGCCGTCGCTGTTCGTGTCAAAACCGCTGGCTTTTGACGTCGATTCGTGGTCGGAGTGGCTGAACAATGCTCTTACCCAGGCTTTAACCTGCTTAAAGGCATCGCCGGAAGATTTTCCTTCGGCCATGGCTGCGGAAGTTCCGTTCAGTTCATCAGAAACAGCCGAGAATACCATATTATGAATACCGGTTTCAACCGATCTGATAACCGGATTGGCGTCTGCGGTCAGCAAATCCGCTGCGCCGGTACCGTTGGAAACCTGCGCCTTGTCGGCAGATTGCAGATGCTGGTTCAACGCTTCTCTGAAACTGTTAAAGTTGGCGTTGTCAGAAGAACCGCCGGAAATTGCGCCCAAAACGGCTTCTGCCTGTGAACCGGAAAGCCCCAGAGAGGCAGCCGCTTCGTCGGCGGATTTCTGTTCCATGGTAACTTTTCCGTCATCGCCAACAATCGCATTATATAAAGCGTTGTCGGCTAAAGTGAATGTATTTCCATCTTCGCCCAGCAGCTTGCTCGTGTCAAACTCTGCGGATTCTTCACCGCTGTCGACAATCAGGCCCAGTTCGGTGTTTTCACCGATAGTGATTGCGACATCTTCGCCAAACGTTGTGTTTTCAGTAATGTTGAGCTTCGTATTATCCGCAAAAGAAGTTGTGCCTTCGCCGGAAATGCCTCCGTCAAGCGTCAGCGTGCCGCTGACGTCTACCTTGGCCTGACCGTTGTTTTGATTCAGGTTAATATCGTTCAGTTTATCGCCGACTTTATTGCCGGAGAAGGTGTTTTCGCCGCTCAATTTAACCGTTCCGTCAACGTTAATTGCGCCGCCGCCTGTTGATGCGGAATTGTTCTCAAACGTGGCGTTGGCAATATTAACGACACCGCTGGTGGAGATAGCTCCGCCGCTGCCGTTTGCCGCCTGGTTGCCGATAAAACGGACATTGTCAAGTGTGATGTTGGCTGCTGTCGTGCCGCCGTTAAAAATGGCGCCGCCGTTTCCTTTTTCCGCAATATTGCCTTCAAAAACAGTATTGCTGATTTCGGCAATCTCACCGCCCTTGTTATAAATCGCAGCACCGCCGCCGTTCGTGGAAGTGTTGTTTTTGAAGATGCTGTTTGTAATAGAGGCAATTGTGCCGCCGTTGGAGTTCAAAATCGCGCCGCCGTTTGTTTCGGCAGTGTTGTCTTCAAAGGTAACGCCATCCAGAGTGCCGAGGTTTCCTTTGTTATAAATCGCCCCGCCGAGCTTTGCGGAATTGCTTTTGAAGACGGCTCCGGAAGCAATTTCCATGGAACTGCTGGCATCAGCTACAAAAATAGCGCCGCCGGCATTTCCTGCTTCGTTTCCGGAAAATACCACCGTTCCGGACAGTTCTGCATTGGTGTTAGCATCGTTAAAGATGGCTCCGCCGTTGGTTGAAGCTTTATTGCCGTCAAACGTAACATCGGCAAATTTGATGTCTCCGCCTTTGTCGGTTTCCTGCGCCTGATTATTCGTATTGTAAAGGGATTGGTTGTAAACCGCCCCGCCGTTGATTGCTTCGTTCTTTTCAAAAACGGTATTGCTGATTTGGGTGTTGTTAAAGGAGTTGGCGATTGCGCCGCCGTTGCCGCCCTGAAGTTCATTGTCGGCTCGGTCTGTGGTCGTTCCGGTCGCTTTGTTTCCGATAAAGGCGGAATCAGATATAATCAGACTGTGATTTTCATGCGAACCATTGGTAATATCCCCGTTGTTGATAGTACGTCTGGTCCCGATGGCGCCGCCGTTGAAACCGGTTTCATTATTGACAAACTTTGTGTTCTTGATTGTCGTTTTAGAATCAATGCCTAATGAGATGGCTCCGCCGCCGACAGGTTGGCTGTCTGTTGTTTCGGTTTGGGATTTGTTCGCTTCAAATGTAGCGCCGTCAATGTCTAAAACGCCAAAGTTGGCAATTGCGCCGCCATCATATTTTGCCGTATTGTTTTTAAATACTGTTCCTGATTTGACGATAAGCGTACCAGGATTTTCAACTCCATTTTTCGGCTTGCTTGTAGAAAGGGCTCCGCCGATACCATCGGCGTTGTTTGTAATATTTTCAACCAAAGAATTTTCTTTTAAAACAAGGGTTTCTCCTTGGGGTATGAGATAACTTGTTTTCCCGTCCCATTCTTCGGCAGCCATTGTCGGCATTGCGAATGCGACGCCGACTAAAGCCGTAGTCAATAAAAGTTTGTTTTTCATAAAGTAACTCCTAGAATAGTTTCTATGCAAACGTCCTGAAAAATGTGTTGAAAAAATACGAACGTTAAAAATCATCAATTCAGTTAAAACAAAATGTTACTTTTTTAAAAAGGCGAAAAAATAAAAAAACATTACGGATTAATGATTTAAACTTGACATACGGCGTTCGTTACGGCTAAAATTCGGATAAACGTTTTAGAAAAAATTGCTGAATTAAATCGTTCGTTTAAAGTCATCAACTTTTGTTTTAATGACTTTGCAAAAAATCAGAACATTATATCCACAGGCAGATGCTGAAAAAATAGGAACCTTTTTTTGCCGCATGCCGCAGCTCCGCTTCAATTCAATCCCCTTTTTGTCAATCTACATCAAATGGATTTTGCGCAGCAGGACAAAGACGGCAATAACTTCCAGCCTCCCCAAAACCATGACAAACGACAGGATATATTTTACAAAAGGCGTAAATCCGGCAAAACTACCGGCCGGTCCGGTTGCCTCGGTCAGGCCCAGGCCGGAGTTGGTTATATTGCCCGCAACCGCGCCGAGCGCCGTAACAAAGTCTACTCCCGTCATGGAAATAATCAGCGTAAACAGCATAATGGCAAGCAAAAAGCCGAATGCCATGACGAACACCGAAGAAACGATATTGTCGTCGATGACCTTTCCGCCGGCTTTCATAACCGTTACCTGGCTTGGCGAGAGGGAATTGGTTGCGTTCTTTTTGAAAAAGGCCATAATGACCTGCCAGCGGAAAATTTTAATTGAACCGGTTGTCGAACCCGTACAGCCGCCGTGCAGGAATAAAATGAAGAAAACGGCGACAGCCCATGTACCCCACTGGATAAAATCATATGAGGAAAAGCCGGTTGTCGTCATAGCCGAAATCATATTAAAAGAGGCTCTCCGGAATGCCGTAACAAACGGAATGTCTGAGGTATAGGCATAAAATGCGCTGATAATCAGGATATACCAGAAAACCAGTTTCAAAAACGTATTGACCTGATTGTTTTCAATAACGGAAGCAAAGCTTCGCTTTTTCGCAATTAAAACAAAATAGGTCATCGGCAGCGACCCCAGCAGCATAAAAATGCCTATAATGGTTTCAATCATCGGGCTGTCAAAATAAGCGACGGAATTGTTTTTTGTAGAAAGTCCGCCCGTGCACAGCGTCGCCAGCGCATGGCATATTGCGTCAAACCAGTTCATGCCCGCCCATTTCAGCAAAACCGCGCAAATGATGTTCAGCAAGACATATACCAGAATAATGTCCTTGGCGATATAACGGATTTTGGGCAGGAATTTTTCTTCAATGTCAGAGTTTTCCTTGTTGAAGATGTGCATGCCGCCGATTCCCAGAAAAGGCATCAGCGCGACCGCAAAAATGACGATGCCGACGCCGCTGATGCCGTTAAGCACGGCGCGCCAGAACAAGACGGATTTTGGCTGCGCCTCAACATTGCTTAAAATGGTCGAACCTGTGGTCGTCAGGCCGGATGTCGCTTCAAACAAAGCGTCGGCGTAAGTTTGAATGTCTCCGTTGCCGTAAAGGGGGAGGGCACAGATAAGCGGGCAGGCAAACCAGCATATAACGGTAATCAGATACCCTTGGAGGATAGAGATGTTTTTTATTTTGCCGTAATTTGCCAGAAACAGCGACCCGCCGATAAACATCGTCAGAATGCTGTTTTGGATAAAAATGGCATCAAACGAACCGGTGTAGTATTTCAATGCCGCTGCCGGCAGCAGCATCAATGCTCCCAAAACGAAAATGATAAACCCGTTAATCATCAAAACCGGCTGCCACATTGCTGTCTGAACCCTTATATTGTTAAAATCGTTGCCCAATTCCGCATCATAATATAGCCCTGCGCAAAAACTTTCAATGCTGCCGGCAGGTTATCCACCTCAGCTGCTGTTCTCCTCCCGCCCGGACGCCGTTGTCCACTTTCCCCGTTCGTTCGTCGCCCTGCTTCCTTTCTGTTTATCTGCTTTTCCCGTCCGCGCGCGCACAGCCTTCCTCCGGTTTCTCCACTTTCCCCGTCCGCGCGCGCACAGCCTTCCTCCGGTTTCTCAGCTTTTCCCGTCCGGCTGGCCCTCGCCGTTTTCCGGTCTGACTCTCTTACGTCCATAAAAAAAGCTCCCCGCAGGGAGCCGAAAATCAAAACCTTACTCAAAATAGCGCGCATCAGGCGTATTTTGCAAAAAGTTTCTGAATTTTCCGTGTGAACACGGAGTATACGCACCGCCGATAAAATCGGCATACGCACCGAGCAGGGAGGTAATTCCTCTGTCATACTCTTCCGGCGTATATGATGCGCGTGCGAACAAATCCGACAGGATAATGTTGGCAACAGCTTCTTCATGGTCAATGCCGTACAGGATTTCCTGATAGTTCGGCCACCCCATGTTGGAGTAGTTGACGATAATATCCCGGAACTTTTCCCAGTCCGCTCCGAAAACGCCGGGCATGGCATAACGCTCCGGCTTTGCGGATTTGGTAACGCCGTTGAAGCGTACCGTATCCTTCTTAAGAGGGCCGAGGCTGGCAGCGATATAGCCGAGGTAAATTTCGGATATTTTCGCTTCCGGCACTGCCGCTAAGGTTTTCGGCAGGAAAATCGGGCAATGCGCCAACACGAGGTTGACTTTGACTGCGGCAAATTTTTCCTGCTTCAGCTGCCACATCCACTCCGCCAGCAATCGTTTGTCATAGAACGGATTGCCCGAACAGATGACAAACGTTACTTCTTTCAGCCCCTGAGATACCGCAAAATTGTATATCTCAATCAGGTTGCCTTCGGAATCGTCGTCTTCGCACGGGGTATAATTCCTGTATGCATACTGCGTGCCGGTCAAAAGGCTCATCAGTTTGTAATACGTATCATACTCCGTTTTGCGGATAAGCCCTTCTTCACGGTAAAAAAGCTTCTGGAACAAACCCTTGTTACCTTCTTTTCCGGAAGAAAGGAACGGCAGCACGCGTCCTGTCTGCTTTGCATAAAAGCGTAAGATTTCAAACGCAAACAGCGGCGCCGTCATCATTCCGCTGAAACAATACAGGAACGGATGTATCATATTCTTCGGCAGGTCATACAATGAGCATACGACCGCTTTGGAAGTTCCGCCCTGCGCATTCGGGTATTTAAATTCCGACCCGGGTTTCAATCCGCCGATTTCTTCCGCATAGCGTAAAGTGTCCATATCAACGGTAACCGGACGGGATTTTGATACCTTGACGCGTTCAGCCATAAATCTGCGGCCTGCGGCGTTGCATTTAAATTCATTGCTTTTTAACAAATCAAAAAACTGCTCGCGGTTCGTGTCCACGAATTCAAAATAATTTTTCATAATCCTTAATTTAAATTATACTTAATTAGGCCTTAAGGATACCATATTTTAAAGGTTTTGTCAAACATATTTCTGCCGGCTTTTCTCCCTCCGCCGGTTTCCGCCCGGCTGTTCATCGCCCCGTTTCCCGCCGCCTCAGAATGAAATCCGCCACCAGACGAACGCCGAAAGAAACGCAAACGCCGCAATCAGCGCCAGCCCTGCACCGCAGGCAAAAGTTTTCCCCGTCCGCCGTCCGGCATCCGAGAGTTTGTCAAAAAATTGTGCCAGCAGCAGCGCAACCGGCAGCGTGATAATTGCGACATAGCGAAAATCCTGATTACACATATACGGGTGCTTAAGGCCGAACATAATCTGCCCGGCGATAACCCCCGCCAGTAAAATCATTGTCAGCCAGAATGCCTGTGTCTGCCGTTTCTTGACGCCAAGATAAGCGGCCGCAACAACCGCCAAAACCAGCAAGGCTTTATAAATCAGAACCAGCGCCGTAATCAGCCCCATAATGTCCGCCCCGCGCATAGAGAAGTCCCATTGCCCGAACAGTGCCGTTTTTGTCATCGTCTCCCACAGGTTAATGCCGAAATCATTATAAAACATTTGCGGATAAAACAGGGCGCCGAGCGGGTTAAACCGCTGCCACAAGCCGTAGCTTTTAAGCGACAGATGTTCCTGCGGCGGCACAAAGTCAAACCCGACGTTGAGGAAATAGTGCTGATACAACGGCCAGATGCTCAGCCCGGCAACGAGCAGTATGCCGAAAACCGCGGCTTCCGCCAGCTGCCGTTTGTTCTCCGCGCCGCTTTTCAGCTGCTTGTGTATTGTTAACAGCCGTTTGTCCTCCGTATCGTTTTTCTGCGGCTTGTTTTTTGTCTGTGTCAGCCGCCGCCCGTTTTCCGGTTTTTTTCGCTGCTGCCACAGCCGGAGGGCGATAGCCGCACCGGTCAGCGGCAGGACGATAATGCCCGAGAGTTTGGTCAACGCTGCCGCGGTGGCAAACAGCAGGATACGTGCCAGATTTTTCCGCCCGCCGTCACGGTAATAGAGCAGGGAGTAATAGACGGTTCCCGCCTGTAACGGCAGCAACAGGCAGTCGTTGTTGAAAAATCCCGCGATGGCGTTGTACGCCGGGAAGAAACAGATAAAAGCCAGCCCGCCGAGGTATGCCGCCCGGGAAAGCCGGAAGAAACGCAAAATTTTTCCGGCCAGAAAATAATACCACAGCATATAGAAGCAAAAACAGACCTGTGTCGCTTCCGCCGCCAGCTGCATATTGGCACCGGCGCCCATTGCAGGCAATTCCGCGTTCAACATTTCGGTTTCCAGAACCGTCGCCAGCCGCATTTCTCCCGCTGCCAGCAGAAAATGCAAAATCGGGTGGTAGGTCGAATAGCTCGGGCGGGTCAATAGCGGATTTTCCTGCCAGAACAGAAAGTTGTTTTCCAAAATATATTCGATATAGTTAAAACACGATGCAAAGTCGTATTGTACGTCGGTATGTCCGGTATTGGTGATGAATGAGAGGTTGAAATACGCTGCCGTCAAAATAATCAGCCGTCCGTATTCGGTTGCCTTCTCATTGCCTGAGTTGCCGTTTTTTGCCTCATTGTTAGGCATCCCGTCGTTGCCGTAAAGTCGTTTCAGCAGTCCGCCCGCTGCGAGAAAAGCCGCAAATATCCAGACGCTCCATATTTGCGCCGGAAGAGCAAACGCGCCTGCCGCGGCAATACCGGCGCACAGTCCCCAGGCCGCCGTCTTTTTTCCATTAAGCCCGAGCGGGTTTAACGCCAGGGTCAGCCCGAGCGCCAGCCATAAGTTCAGCTTAGACGCGCTAAATCCGTATATGCCGGCTGTCAGCGTGGCCGTGAAAAACAGCGCCGCCGCCCCAAAAAAACTCAAAACCGGAAATTTCAGCATTTGTCTCTCTCCGAAAAACGGCCTTTCGCAGTAACGCGTCTCAACCAGAAAGTTGAGAGTTGCTCCAAAGCCGGAAATCATTTAAAATCAGATAACAGCCTTTTAAACCTCAAGTCAAGCCTGAAGATAAAACACACACACGCCGCTTTGATTTTTGTTTTACAGGGATTTATGCTGTTTGCCTGCCATGTGCATGCTGATTTTTTCTCGCCGCGGGCGCGCTAAAAAAATCTTGCTAAGCCCCGAAAAGTATGCTAAAGTATATTAAATTATGTAAAAAAAAAGCCTGAAAGAGGTCTGCTATGGGGATAAAGGAGATTTTGCAAAAGCAGGACAAAGAAGCCGCCGATGCCGTTATGGATACCGGGCACTACCGGCGCGAAGCCGGTGTCCGCCATATCAAAGACATTGTTAAAAATCCGCTGAACCGCCTGCGGATAGAATTTTCCGAAAAATTCCTCGGCGCCAAAAGTAAAGAAGATATAAGCGAAGAATATGTCCGTGATTTGCAGAACCGGCTGGAGCCGATGTTTCAGGACAGTGAGGATAAGAAAGCCGTATTCGCGTCCCATCGCGAGAATTTTGAGCATTTTCTGCAAACCGGCGACCTTAAAACGCCGTTGAACCTGAAAGACGAAGAATCGCAGTTTTTCTGGGGAACGGCTTTGGCGTTATATGCCGTCCGTCCTGAAATGCAGGAAAAGTGGGACCGGCGCAATCAGGCAGACCGTATTTCGCACAGTACAATCTGGCGCCGCATCGCTTCGTCGTCATATATGCAGCAGGAACTGCAGCGCCATGCACATATTGTCGAAAGCGCGGTGGAAAATCAGGATACCAGGCTGGTATGGAGCGAAAACGGCTACCCGAATATCAGCTATTGTTTTGTTCCCGAACAAAATCTTATCATTGACGACATGTTATGGACGCTTGTTGCCGGCGTTGATGCGGCCGCAACGGCTATGAATCACGAAATAGCCCATTCCAAAGGGACGCAGTTTACCAATTCTCCGCGGATGGAGGAAATTCAAAAACAGCAGGAAACTTTGGTTAAGGAAATGGAAGAAGCCGCGGCGCGCAACGATATGCCGGCATGGAAGGCCTCGGCAAAAAAGGCGGCGCGCCTGAAAGCCGAGTATACTTACCGTTTTTACTTTTTCGACGAACTGGAAAATATGTATGCCAACCGTTATGCGGTCAATTTCGGCGGCGATTTTGACCGGGCGCATTTAAACGAGCTTGAAGCGGATATCAATGTCGGCCGTAAATATGTGGCACCGTTGAAAATGGAAGATGCCGAAAAGGAAATGGCCGCCAGCGCCGAAAAACGCATTGCTCACGTCAAGGCCATTGCCCGCAACAGTTTTTTTGCCAATAACGGTCTGATAGAAAACCACAAAATGGAAGATTGGCACAGCCTGAACCTGTATCCGGAACTTTTGAGCGGCATAGATACCGACGGCCGCAAAATGGGAGCCGCCGAATGTTTTGAACGCATCCGCGAAATCTGCGATAAGTTTGAAACCTCTCAGCCGAACAAAGGGTTGAAAATCCTGAATGAAACGATTTATAACAAACGGATGACGGCAATGAGCCGCCGCCGTGTCGCCATGACGGATGAGTTTTTTGACCTGTTTGTCGCTCCGCACATGGAAGATATATATAAAGCGGCGGAGAAACAGCTGGAAGATCAGGTCAGCCGGATGCAGAATCAGCAGCAGTCCGGTCAGAATGGTTCGTCTTCTCAGCAGGGAGAACAGAGTGAAGGGCAAGGCACCTCAAACCGGCAGCAAGGCAGTGCTCAAAACCAGCAACAGGAGAACTCGGGGCAACAACAGAACAGTTCCTCCGCACAGCCGAACCAGTCTCAGGGCGGACAGGAACAAGGGCAGCCTCAGCAGTCGCAAAGCGGGCAGGGGCAGTCTCAGTCAGGGCAGGGTGCCGGTAGCGGAATGCCCGGTATGCCGCCTTTGCCGACTCCGCCGATGGGAAACCAAAATCAGCAAGGCAGGGGTTCCGGCAATGAAACAGGACAGCAGCAAAGCAACACCGGTCAGCAGCAGTCAGATAACGGCCAGTCCGGCTCTCCGCAGTCCTCCGGCAACTCCAATCAATCGCAGCAGCACGGTAATTCCGGCAGTCGGTCTGCCAATAGCCAATCCGACGCTCAGCACTCTTCCGACAACACGCAGCAGGGTTCCTCCGGTGCTCGGCAATCCTCGTCCGGCTCTCCGCAGTCCTCCGGCAACTCCGGCCAATCGCAGCAGCACGGTAACTCCGGCTTTCCCGATACCGGTCAGTTCCGCCTGCCGAATACCGACATTTATCAGCCGCGCCTCAGCGACGGGCAGATAAAAGAGTTGCTGGAAAAGGCAGAGAGCATCCGCGAATTGAAAAGGCAGGCCGGCGAAAACGGCATGAAGGCCAATGATTTGCCCAATCGCGGCGACAATGCTGATAGTCGCGGTGCGCCGCAGGAAAGCGGTGCGTTAAACAGTCAGCAACACGGGCGCAGTGAAAACAGCCTGGAGGATTATCTGCCGCAAAACGATATGCCGAGCCTGATTTCGATTGATGATATGGTCAAGCTCAGCGAAGACAATATGCAGGCTGCACGCTTTTACCGCGAAGGCAATTGGGACGAATATCAGAAATATATCGCGCAGTATTCCAACGAAATAGCCCAGGCGAAAAAGCTTATCGGCGAAATCATCAAACAAAACAAGTTTGACAGCGTCCGCCGCGGCCACGAACGGACCAAGGAAAAAATGACCCAAATTCCGGTTCAGGGCGGTCGCACCATAGATTTGCAGCGCCACGTCGCCCTCCAGCAGAAGCTTCGCCGCGGCGACCCGAACATCGGCAAAAAGGATTTGGAGCGTTTCCGCACCCGTTATAAATACTCTGAAGACGAGAAAATCAAAGAAGTACAGCTTCCGCAGTCTAATTTCGGAATCCTCATTGACGGTTCCGGTTCCATGACCGGCAGGCCGTTTGACAACGCTTTGGCCATCTCCTGCATTTTGTATGAAGCCGCGCGCAGTTTTAAGGAAATCAACGTCTATATTTATATGATGGGCGAGCCTTACCCGCTGACTGTAGCCCTCCCCGACGACAAAACCAAAGAGATTGCGAAACGTCTGGAAAGCGTTCGCCGGGGGCAGGGCGGCTGCAACGACTTTTTGATTCCGGCGGTAAAAGAGTTTTTGAAGGATGTTTCCTCGGATATGGCAAAGCACCCTCATGTCAAGAGCGGCTTTACCCATATCTTTTCCGTAACTGACGGCGGCAACAACGACTACGGTTCGACCGATGTCAACGGCTGTCTGAAAACCATGCTGGAGAAAAACGAACAGCTGACGTTCGACAGTTTCTTTATGGATCAGGGGGAAAGCAATTATACCAAGCCGCTGGTCAGGGAAATGCAGGCTAAGGGCTGCGACCGGATAGATTATGTCGACGGCATCGTTTCCGGCGACCAGATACCCGGAAAAATTATGGAGATGTTAAAAAAAAGGATGAAACACAGTCAGATAAAAGAGCCGATGACCAACGGCGTTAAGGAAAAACTAATAATTGAAACCTTAAAATCCCTGAAAAGGCGCTGATATTTGGATTTAAGCCGCGGCAGCCGCGTTTCTGCTCTTGCCCGGCAGCAAAAAATATGTTAAAATAACACAATGGGCAGCCATGATAATTAAAGGAGAAAAGTAATGGCGAAAATTTATAAGCATAAATTCGGTACCGAGGAATTTCCCGTTCCCATCGCCGACAAAATTACCGGAAAGATTACCTGGCTGGCATCGGAAGAGGACGCAATTTATATCCCGACTATGCGTGACGAACCGAAAGAAGCCGTCTACGGCCGCCTCATCCGCAATGTTGTAACCGACCCGACGATGATGAAAGATATGACCGAAATGCTGTTGCGCCTGGACAAGGGGCGTACCCCGGAGGAAAGCAAAAGCTACGGCTATACGACAATGGGAGCTCCCGGTAACGGTAAGACTTACCTGACCAAGGCCATCGGCGCTTTGGTTCACCCGAAAGGCGCGCTGGTTGTCGACTGCAACAATATAGATAATCCCGACGAACTGTACAAGGTAACGACGTTCAGCGTTGACGAAACCCGCAAACAGCGCAAGATTGACGCCCGCGTCAAAATGGGCAATATGGACCCGGAACAGGCATTGTCCCAAAATGCCGTCGCTTACATGAAAAAGATGTTCGGAAATGATGTCGTAACGCAGGAAACCCGCGACGGAAAGCGCATCACGGCGATTGACTGGAACGCGGTCAAAGGCGATTCGGCTTTTGTTGAAGGCGTGATAGACAAAGTGATGGAAATGGAAAACATTCCGTATGAAAAAGACCATAGCTCTTTAGGTTTTGTCGTTTCCAACGGGCCGTTGCTGCGGGCGCTCGTCGATCCGGATTCCCCCGACTACGGCCGCATGGTCATCCGCGATGAGTCAAACCGCGGCCCTGTGGTTGACGCCTGGCTCAAAATTGAGGCCTTTTTCTCTGAACCCGGCGCCGATGAACTGAAACTCAAGGGAGAAGACGACAAGGAGTTCACGATTAAGCGGTCGGAGATTCCCGAAACCTTTATGTTCCTCGGTACCGCCAATCAGGCGACCGAGGATATGGGCTCAAGCGCCAAAGAACTGACCAAGCCGATGATTTCCCGTCAGGGTATGGGGATTGACATCCGCCAGATAGCCGACGCGGAAAAGGCCGACTACCTGGCGCGTACCTTAAAGCACCTGACCGGCGTGCCGGCATACCACGTTTATATGATGGATCCGGAAACGTTTGACCGCAATCCCGAACAGCTTGCCGAAACGCTGATGTATTTCCGCACTGTCGGGCTGACGCCGGAAGAAAAGAAAAAGATTCCGCAGGAAGAATTGTTTAATATCCGGCATATAGACCGCACAATTAAAGTTGCGACGCAATACGGAGCCCTGCTTTCCGAAGCCGAAAACATCATCACCAAAGCCGCCAAGGACGAAACGCTGCCCGAACGCTATACCTCGTATCTGGAAAATCAGGCAGTCGTTGACCTGCGTTATGTGTTCAAACTTTATCAGCACGCCAAGATTGACCAGCCGCGCGGCAAGTCGTCCGGCGCCGGGATTTTCTCCAAGCTCGGCCGCGCCGTCAAGCCGCAGACGCAGGAAGAGGTGGCGTGGGAGCTGAACAAGCGTATTGCCCGCCGAGAAAAGGAACAGCTTCTGGTGCGCGGCACAAGGCTTGAAAACGAAGTCGCCGTCAAATTAAAGGATATGATAATCCCTGACAGCATCAACAGCCTGTTGCGTGATTCGGAAGACCGCAAAGCGGATTATGAAAAGATTGAGGGGCTGTGGAAGTCTTTGCAGCAGACGGCCAAAGGGTTGAATTTTGAATTTGCCGGCTATGTCGGCGAAGATTCCGTTGCCAAGACTTACAATGCCCGCCCCGAAGACCTGCCGAGCGTTGCTCTTGACGAGATTAAGGAAGTGCTGATAGCGTCCATCCGCGAGGAGTACAAGGACGAATTGCAGGGGCAGAAACTGTCCGCCGAAGACGTGTTTGACGACAATACGCTGCTGGAAGCGACGCAGATGCTGGCCAGGGAAAACGAGGGGCAGAGCATTTTCGTCCCGAACTATGATTTGGAAACCACGGCCGAAAAGCCTTTGAAACAGGTGTATATGGCTCCGGTTCACGGCGAGGGTGCGAGGATTGACCGCGAGAGCCTGATTAATGCCAACCAGTTTGCCGACAGCTTTATCATCAAGAGTATGCGCAGCCACAATATCAAAAAATATGCCAAAGAGGCGCCGCATCTGGATGTTGATGCGTATCTGGAAGAGCTGGCGCAATACGGCGAGGACTGCGTAAACAACGGAAAAATGAGCTGCGAAATTGCCTCTGACAAAAACGACGCCTTTTTCACCACCGTTGTCTTTGTCAATGACCGCGAGAACCAAAAGACCGGAGTCGCCGGAATAGTCTATAACAAAGCCAATCAGAATACGTTGATTCTGGCTGACTTTGACGTCAGCGACGACGATAAGGCCAAATTGAGCAAAAGCGGCGTCTTTTACGTCAACCTGAACGAGGTCAACAAGACCGGCGAATATGAAATTATCGGCAATTACCTGAGCAAACAGACGATGATGCACGAAGGGGTTACCAATGCGCATGTCGTATCGTCGCTGATGCTGCGCATTGACACAGAAATGGGAATGGGCAGCAGCGGGGATGAAAATGCCGTGGAATTTTGCTATTTTCTGCAAAATATGGGCGAAAACGAAAAGCAGAACATTGATGCTTTGCAGTTGACGAACGTCGAATACGAAAAAGGCCTGCCGGTAAAAGCGGCATTGAACAAAAAACTGAATGGGAGATAAGCATTATGGAAAAGCGTTATGACAAAGGGCAGATAGAAACCGTCGTGCTGCAGGCTGTATTGGCCCGCCCGTATAAGGAATTCGGCGGCTGCCGGATATATCCGCTTCATGCCGAGGGGGAAGAGGCCGTCGTCAAAAATCTTGCGGGCAGCCGTGAGGTAACGACGCTTGCCGAGCTGGAAGATGCTGTCAATGCGCCGGAAGTGGCAAACGTCTTTATCGGCCGTTTTGCTGCCGTTACGTCCAAAGGGATGAAAAACGTCTTGTCCCGAACGTCGCTGGCAAAAGATATTTTCTGCGCGTTTGAAATCAGGGAATAAGAAAAACGGGGTGGCGATGAAACTGGAAATAACCAATCCGCAAAGCCCTCTGCACTGCAGCGTCATGCTGCAGGAGCGCCGCAAGTCCGGCGTTCCGTTGACGCCGGATTTCTGCCGCGAAATTCTGACGTCGTCCGCTAACCAGAGCGTTGCCGGAAAACTGCTGGATATGATAGAGAACCGTTTATCTGCCGCGCCGCAGGAGATAGACGCATACCTGCCTTATGTTGAAGCGATGGTTTCCCGGACGGTCGCCACGCCGAAAATTATCGAAAAAGCAGCCAACCTTGTCAATGAATTTTTCCCGTATGACAATTATACTGCCGAAGAATACGCTTTTGCCTGTCGCTTTGCGGCATTGAAAAAGCACACTGCAAATTCGGCATGCATTGCGCAGAAACTGTTGAAACGCGTTAAAAACGGCGTCCGCGGCGATGCCGGGACGGTATATAACCCCGAAAATCCCCGTTTTAATCTTGATGCCGGCATTTACTCGGCATATCCTGAAAGGCTGGCTCCCGATATGGTGCGAATGCTGCGCGGCTTTTGCCGGAGCGGCAGTATCCGTCCCGATACACTTTCCGGCTCCGGTATCCAATCCGACACACCCTTCAACCCCGGCCCCGGTATCCAATCCGACACCCCCTCCAACCCCGGCTCCGGTATCCAATCCGACACACCCTCCAATCCCGGCCTCGGTATCCGTCCCGATACACCTTCCGACCCCGGTATCCGTCCCGGCCTTTATGATGACGCACCGTCTGCTGCCGATATCTTTCTGATGGGGGAAATGGGCGATTTGCTTGCTCCTTGTGCTGCGGGGCTGCTGCAATCCAATCCCGGCGACATATTTGATGCTGTAGCCTGGCTCGGCATGGCGGCGGCGGAATTGTCTTCTCCGGCGCAAAAAGATGCCTGTGCCGGCTGCCAGAAGCGCATTTTGTACGCGCTCCGCAATGTGCGGGAAATGCCGCCCGAAATGCTGCATGGCGAAAAGGCGTTGTTCCCGCTGCTGCTTGATGCAGTCGGTGTCCGTCCGGCAGACAGGGAATTTCCCGCTTTAGCGCGCCAGGGAAAAGAAATTTATGCCGGGTTCTTGCCTCTGATGTGCCGGTTTCATTTTGTCGAGGCTTTTCTCCCCCGGCTTTTGGAACAGAGGGTTAACGTGAGGGCATGCCTGCAGGAGGAAAAATATCAGGGAACGCCGGAACTGCTGAATGTCAGCTTGCCGGAGCTTGCTTCCCGTGCCGGAAGCGTTGACGAAGCCGCATGGCTGCTGCATGAATGTTTTGCTTTTCGGGTCTGCCGCAATACCGTAACGCAGTGGCTGCGTTATCCGGAAACCTCCGGAGCCCGCCTCTATGAAGACTATCTGATTGCGCAAAAGGAAGGGAACGCGACTGTCAGCGAGCTTGCTGCCGCCGTCAATCGCGGTGCATTGTCCAACTTTCGCCTGATTGCCCTCGCCAATCGCGAGCCTTTTGTAAACAAGCCGCGGACAGATTTGCGCGATAACGGGCTTAAAGCGCTGTTGAACGTTTATTGCGAAGCTTACGCCCGCAAAGCGGAACCCCCGGAAGACGTTTACAAGTCGATTTATAATGTGCGTTTCGGCAAAAGCGGACGGCTGGAGCAGGATCCGCGCAAACCGCTGGAACTCTTCCGTCTGGCTGTTGCGAAACTGGGATATAAGCGCCAGCCGCCTGAATTGGCCAAACTGACGCGCCCCGGCTGCGGATATAACCGTCTGCTGCTGAAAAAGCCGTTTACGCGCTGACCTCGCAGTCTCAGCTCCCGCAGAAGCTCCGGTGCTGTGTCGTCCCGTCCCAGGCTTATATGAAACAAACGCCGGCCTTGCCGCACGTTATCAGGGCAGGACAGGAAAGACAATTGAAAAAGGAAAGGAACCCCAATGTTGCATCCGATATTGGTTACCGCAGAAAAAAGCCCGCTGCTGACGGCGGCGGAAGTGATGAAACATCGCAACGAAAAGCGTCCGTTGACGCCGGATTTTTGCCGCGGCATATTGGCGTCGTCCGGCAATCCGGGCGTTGTTGCAAAATTGTTGCAGCGGATAGAAATGCACCTTGCCGATTATCCTGAAGAAACATCGGCATATGTGCCGGTACTTGGCGCATTATGGTTTCGCTCCCGCCATCATGCCCGAAATATGGAGGTGGTGGCGCGTATCTCCCTGAACGGTATTTCAGCCTCTCTGGCGGCGGCAGCTCCTGTGCTTTCCGCTCCGGCATCGCCGCAAGACCAAAACGCATCCGCTGCGGTTTCGATATTTCCTGCTTCGGCATCTTCTCAAAATATGACGGCATCTTCTCAAAATACGACGCCATCTTCTCAAAATACGACGGTCTCTCCTCAAAATACGCCTGCTTCTGTTTTCAAAGCCGCCGCTATGGCTCAGGGAACGGAAGCGGAAAGCGAATTGGCCGCGCTGCTGATGATGTCGGAAAATCTTTCTCCGGAGCAAATGGCGGAAGTGGAAAAACTGGCGCGCAGGCTTCCGCCTTTACCCGTTTTGACGCTGAAAAAGCTGGAAGAAACCGTTTTTTTGACCAAGTTGGCAGAAGACGGCTGTCATGATGTAAAAACGGAAGTAGCAGCCAGAACCGAAGGCAATCCGGACCTGACATTCCGGGCGCAGCAGATTCTCGCCCGGCAGGGTAAACTGCAATATGATGAAAACTGCAGCGATGCCTGGAACTTCTGCGCTATGGGGGTTCTGAATATGGGCGAGCTTGGAGACTATCCGGCTTCGGAAATGTATAACCGCCTGATGCAACAGCCGGATTGTGAGATGCAGGATTATCCTTTGTCCGTTTTGGCAGGAATTGGGCATATCCGCTGTTCCGAAGGATTTGCCTCGGAACAGCGCCTTCGGGTTTTGCACCTGGTTGGGTTGTTGGAGCAGGGGAATAAGCCGGTGCGTTGGCTGCAGTATCCGGATTTGTGTTATAAGGCTGTGTCAGGATTATCGGTATCTCTGGCAACCGGCGGAGTTTGCCGTTCGGGAATGCAGGACGAAGGCATAGCCAAAGAATTTTCCGCCGTTTTTTCCCGCCTGCTGCATATCTACAGCCGTGATACGGAAACCGGCGTAATTCCCCGCACGGAAACAGATGCCGAAATTCCCAGTGTATCCAAGTGTCTTGGGCTTTTGCTTGAAGCTCAGTGCGGCCGCAGGGAGAAAGATGCGGACTTTGTCGCGGATATCGCCGTAAACTATTGGCTGTTACGGCAAAGCGACCTGCTGGCATTAACTTTCGATTACGCCGCCTCCCGGAACGTTCTGGATAAAATAGTTGATGAAAAATCGGGGCTGAACGTCTATCAGCTGCAAAAACCGCCGGCAGAATATCTTTCTCAGATAAAGTCATCTCGGAAAATGTATGATTTTCTGAAAGGCTTTCGTGTCCATGCCGATGAAGAGCAGACGATTGATGATTTTCCCGAGTTGGCATTAAACAATATTGCCGCCCATGATTTTTTTCGCAAGGGAGAAAATCCGGAAATTTCAACCCGCCGGCTGCTTGTCGCTGCCGATACTAATTTTGAAATAGCCCGTCGGCTGTTTGAAGAAGAAGGAACCCTCGACCATTCAAAGAAAATAAAAGAATTGATGTTGGAAACGGTTCATGGGCTGGTGCGCAATTTCGAAATCGCCCGGCAATTGGCGTACAAAGGCGCCGATGATATTTATGAGCGGCTTGCCGCTTTTTGCGCTGACGAAAAATACCAATATGCAAAAGAAGGGTATAACAGCCACTATGTTGCAGCCGTATTGATAAACCACCGTGTCAGCGAGAATAGTCCTTTGCAGGATTTGAGTTTTGCCAAACCACAGAAAGCTGCCGGAATTTTAGCCAAAATTCGTGCCGCACAGCTTCAGCATACCGTTGCTCCTTCCGCAGATGCCGCTGCCGTTTCGGCTTCATCTTCAGCCATTGCCTCCAATTCAGCAGTTTCCCGGAGAGGGCATAATGCCGGAGCCGGTGTTTGTTCCCCGAAGCCCGAACCGGGCGCAGAGCAAAAACAGGAACAGACAGGGAACCTGTTTTCCCGCATAAAAAATCAATTGTTGAAAAGACGGCAGCACGGCCGCTGGTAATATACCGCCGCTTTTTTTCGTCGCCTTTATTTGCGGCACCTGCTTTTATCCATCGTCTTTATTTGCGGCTGCCGCTTTTATTCGCTTTCTTTATTTGTAGCCGCCGCCTTTATCCGCTTTCTTTATTTGTGGCTGCCGCTTTTTTTTACCACCTTTATTTGCAGTCTTTTGTCGTACTGCATTTTACAAAATTAATTTCTGCCCGATAGCTTTTTGTTTAAGAGCGTCGAAATATTATTGAAATAATGCTGCGTAATAGTGGGGATGGAAACCGGCTCAAGTTTCTGCCGCAGTTCGGCGCGTTTTTCCAGTTCGCGCCTGATTCTGGTATCGGCTTCGTCGTCAATCCAGGCCGTAACGTCAACATACCATCCGCCTTTACCGAACCGGGCACGGCGCCTGTCGCGTAAAACGTTGGAAAACGTATTCTCGTTGCCCCAGTGATTGTTATTGAAAGCGCAATAGGTATAGGCGTCCTGCGATGCCGTATTCATCGACGGGAAAAAGCCGTTATAATGCTGGTTGCCCGCGGCGTTTCTTCTGAAACCGCTTTGCAGGATAGAATTGGGATGGTTACGCATATGGTCCTTGATGTCGCGTTCCAGATTTTCCGAATAGATAATGCGGTTGGAGTATTTTTTGTATATATCCCGCATACCGGTTGTACTGTGAGCGCTGATTTTGCATTTTTCAATAATGCTGCCGACGGCTTCGCCGACAAAGCTTTCGGGATTTTCCTTTTTGAAGATTTCGTATGCCTGGCAGAAGCTGGCCATACTCATTCCCGCGCAGTAAAGCCCGCGGTCGATTTTACCGTAAATTCCCTGCCGGGCAAGGGCTTTGTTTGCAGCGTCAAAAGCTTGGCGCTTTTCTCCGTAAGAAAGCCTGATAACATTGTTGTAACTGCATTGCGCATAAATTTTGCAAAACGTTTCCATATCCTTTTGTTTTTGGGCTTCCATGATTTCTTTTTCGTTATCGGCATTGGTGGTTTCATGGGATATTTCCGTCAGAAAAGGGTTATCCGCAAACAGATTGAAATCTTCATTGTCCAGCATAGGAATGCCGGTCTGTCCGTCTAAATCAAGCGTCGGCTCATAAGCAAAACTCGAGTTGATAACCGCCTGTCGGGCAATTTCTTCGGCATTTGCTGCGTCATAAGGAACCGGCATATTGAACTGGCTTTGCTGGATGGCAGCATACAGGTTGTTTTCCTGCGTCTGGTCAGATGCCGTTGCGTTAATTGCCGCAATCATTTCGTGCCAGTCATCGGTATTGACGTCCCGGCCGAGGCTCAGGTTTTCCAGAGCCTGTCTCTGGCTGTCTGGCAGCGTTTTCCCGTTTAAATCATAAAAATCGGTTATCGTGGAGGCGATTGCGGCAACGGAACCGCCTTTGTCCTGGTTTTTCATCAGGGCATAATACAGATAGGCGCCCATACTGCGGTTTTGGATATAGGCAATGCCGTATTTGTCGAATATCTCGGTTTTGGCGATGATGCGCGCTTCGTCAAACGAAAGGCTGCCGTAGCTGCCGACGTGGTAAAAATTGGCCGTGGCTTTTTGGTTGCGCATAAACTTGGCATACAGTTCTCTGCTGACGCCGTATTTTCCGCCGCTTCCGTATGTTTCGTTGCTTTTGCTGAAACAGAGGTTGAAAAAGTCAATATTCGGGACGTTGTGCAGTTTGTCGTTTTGAATGAGCGGTACGGGGACTACATAGTCCGCTTCGTTAATAGGCTGCTCCGGCGGGTTCATAAACGCGCTCCAGCTCAGGTCCGGCTCGGCTATGGAAAAATCCTGTGCCTGAAGGCCAAAGGCTTCGTTGACGCTGGCATAATAGGTCGCCGCCTTGTTCAGAACTTCCTGCGGCAGGGTAAACGTGTCGGTAGTCATGGAAATTTTGCTGAAATCAAAAGCCGGGCCGGCATTTTGCATGCCTTTGAAGCCGAGATAGCCCATTCCGGCCAGCGGAATGCTGATAGCTGCATACTTCAGGGTCTTTTTGCTTTTTTCACGGACTTTCTGCTTAAATTCAATAATTTTAGCTTTCTTTTCCTGGCGTTTTTGTGTTTTATAATTTTCGACATTCAGCGTAATTGTCCTGATTTTTTGCTGTGTGCCGAGCTCTAACCCTTCTGCCGTCTTGACCGGCTGCATCTTTACCGTCTGTTTCGGTGCTTGTTGCTCTTTCTGTTTTGGCGCAAAAAGCTTCCGCGCTTTTTCTGCCGTCATTTTGACGGGAGCGGACGCACTGTGGTAAACGGCGGCAATGTTTTCGATAATCGCCTGCTTTGTTCTTCCTGCCCGGGATTTTAAGCGTCCCAGCCATGAGCGGAACCGCGCCTTCCGCAGAGCCTTCTGCTGTTGTTTCAGTTCTTTGCGGTGCTGCTTTTCGGCCTCTTTGCGCTTTTTCTCGCTTTCCTTACGTTGTTTCTCGGCTTCCCGACGGATCTGTTTCTGCTGTTTTGACTCTTGTACGCGCTGCTTGTCCGCCGGTTGCGGCGCATAGACGTCACTTTGCCTTTCGCCGTTTCGGCTGGCGGAGTTTGTCGTTTGGCTTTGCCGGGAAGAAAACGATGTCTGCTCATAATGTTCCAAGAAATCTTTCAGGCTGCCTTTGTGGCGGGACAAAGCCATGCGAAAATCTTTTGCCGCCTGTCCGTGCAGGCCGAATGTGTCAAGCGTCCGTTCCAGATAAACGAAATTAGCTTTTTTATTGAGCGCTTTGGCATTTTGCTCTAAAAGGGAACGGCCGTTTTGGTTGTCTTTGTAGCGGGCAAATTCGGCAAGCAGTTTGGCTGCCTTTTTTTCTCCTGCCGCAGCAGCATTCTCCGGCTGCACTGCCGCCGTTCTGTCAGAAACGGGAGTTCTGTCGGAAACAGGCGTTCTGCCGGAAACGGACGTCCTGTCGGCAGCAATCGTCTTGTCAGTACTGGCGGCATTTCGGGTTGTCGCTGCTGCCGTATTTTCGGCTACAACTGCCTGCAATTCGGCAAAGCGTATTCTGCCGGCCTCGTCGCGCGCAGCCTGAAGCATTAGCGTTCCATTGCTTGGGTGGAGAGGAGAAAAGGCTGCCATTGCCTCCGCTGCTGTTTTAACGGCATCATTGTCAAAGGCAAGCTGCAGAAATTCTTTTTGATAGTCTGAGTTTTTCAAAGCTTCGCCGATGTTGCCGGCGTCCTGAAGCTGGTTCGCAAGGTCTTGGGGAGAAATCGCAAACGCATAGGCCAACCGCTCAAACTTGTCCCGGTTGCGTTTATTGTGCAGGTCTTTGACGCTGAAATTGTATTCTTCCTCGATTTTGGCAAAGGCTGTTTCGGCCATTTTTTCCGCAAGCATCTGCCGGTGAACTTCTCCGGTCAGGACCATGCGGGCTTTGCCGAGCGCCATAAAGGTGGGAATATTGTCTTCTCTGGCAAACTGTTCCTGCAGGCTTTTCAGGCGGTCTTGGCGCTCATGCAGATAGTCTTTGACCCGTTCGTCGTAGTTGCGGGCGGCCTCAATATATTTGTCGGGATTTTTCCTGAAATCCTTTTCCTTGAGCGAAATTCCGAGAAAGCGGCATTTTTCCTGCAGCTCTTCAAAATATTCTTTGTCCAATCCGTCGTTTCCTCTGCTAAAGCTTGGCATCCAAAACCTCAATTCAGTTTTTTAAATCAAAGTATAAGACCTTTATACCATGTTATAAACAAAAAATCAACATTATTTGTGCGCATTTTGGCAATTTTTTTGAAAGCCGGTTAAAAAGCGATATGCAGGCAAAAAAAATCCCCGGAGCACGCATGTTGCAATGCAGTGTTCGGGGATTGAAAAAAGCTACTTGCTGCCTGACTTATACGTCCTGACCGTTCCGTCGGGAGCCGTAAGCGTCAGGGTGTAGCGGTCTTGGGAATAGCTGCCTTTGTAGCCGTTGACCGTAGAGGAATAACGCTTGTTGACAATATTCTTCCAGCCCAGGATTTTGCAGGTAAGGACGTCGACGCCGGCAATCAGCGAGTTGTCTTCCGCATACCATTCAATTCCGCCGTCAGCGGCGTCAACTGCGCGGGCAAGCCTGAATGCGGCTCCGGCACATTGCTGTGCTGCGGAATTAAAGCCGGTATAGCCGCTCTGCACATAGGTCATTTCCTGAGGAAATGCTTCTTCATAAGCGCAGACGCCGAAACTGTACCCTTCTTCAAAACGGATGACAACGGCTTTTTTGGTGATGTTGCTTTTGTGGCTTAATCCGTCGACGTCAAGCACGGCGGTAACCGCAAAGTCAAAAATTTTGCCGTGTCCGGGAACCGGGTCGGGGTTGGGATCCGGCTCTGGGTCAGGATCAGGGTTCGGATCGGGCGAGCCGCCTTTTTTGACCAGCAGAGTAACGACGGAAGCGCCGAAACTCTTTCCAAGCAGGGAAACTGTCGCCTCCGTGGTGTTTTTGGCAGAATTTTCGCCGTTCGGGATTAGGCTGTGCGTTTCATTGAAAACCGCAGTCAGGTCAAACCCGAAAGTCTGCCCGTCGAGGGCGTACCCTGCTTCATAGGCGGGATAACTGAAAACATCGCTGAAAGCGTCAGAACCGTTACTGAAACTTATCGTCTGCGTAACCGTTCCTTTTTTGAGAGTCCAGCCGTTGCCGCTGATGTCATCCTTTCGGCTTGTCTGCATCTCGGCAGAAGCCTTAAAGTCAAAGTTTGCAACCTCCAGCGTTCTGTCTTCTTTGCCCTCAAATGCAAAAGAAAGTGCCGGCGATTGGAATTTTTGGCGTTTTGTACCCGACAGGCTCCATATTTCGGTCTTTTCAACATAGAGCGTAAAGGAAGAAGCGCTGTTCCATTCCCATCCTTTGCCGTATTCGGTGCGAAGGAGTTCATCTGCCGCATCAGTGCTTTTTTTGACATAAGCGGCGGTCAGCTTTTCCGTGCCTGTGTCCTCCTGTCCGTAAACGCTCCAGACGGCGTTAAAATCCGCCTCGGCCCTGAAACATCCGTCCGAACCCGGAATTTCCTCCGCTCGGGAGCTGAGAAAAACGGGCGCGTCGATTTTCATATAGGGCAGGGCGGTTTTGCCTGTGCCGGAAAAATCCGAACCGGAGGCAAGAGCATAGCTTTCGTATTCAATCTCTGCCGAAATCGTCTGGCCGTCTTTAAAAGAAAACAGCCTTTCGATGTGGTGGCGCTGCGGAAGCGTGCCGGAAACGGAAGAATTGCCTGTTTCGTTCTCCAAAGCCGGCACTGGACTGTCTGTCTTGTTAAACAGGATGGTGTCTTTCGCCGGCCAGAGTTTAAGCCGTGCCTGCGGCGTCAGCGTATGCCTTGTACCGCTGGAACTGTAAACCAATTGCTGTGCGCAGGTCATAAACACCGTGTCTTCAGCCACAGCGGTTTTCCACTCGTAGTCATAAGAAATCAGCGTGATGTCATCATCTTCCATGCTGAAAATTGCCTTTTCGGCACCGTCGCACCCCGCAAACATCAGCACTGCCAGAACCAAAGCCGCGGCAGTCGGTATTCCGTACCCGAAAGCCGGCAGAAGCCGTAACGTCTGCAAAAAACGGAAAGCCCGCAAAAAGCGGAACGTCTGCAGAAAAAAACTTTTCTTTTTCATAAAAAAAAATTATTAAACGTTAAACATATATACAAAAAAATAAAGTCTTATCTGCTTAAAATTTCATAAAGGCGTGTCCGCGTCTGCAAAACCTGTACCGAAACAATGCTTCGCCGTCGTCGCAAAAAACGGCTTCAGGCGCCATTGCCGTTTTGACACAGGATGTTGCCTGCCGTCTTGCACCGTTCTTGTTGCAAATGCAGCTATTACCAAAAATATACTTCATAATATATCAAAGCAATAATATTGTATTGGCATAATAAGACTTTTAACGCCGCTATCATAAACGGAAAAAAATAAATATTCAAGCAAATTTTGTCCTTTTTGTTGTTTTGTCTAATTTGAGCTTGACAGTTTTTATCGGGCGCGTTATCATAAAGCCCTAACCAAAATTTTTTAGATATGGATTATAAAGAAAGTCGGGAGTTGCTTTTGCATGCAGAAGCCCTCTCTTATGAAAATGCCTGCCAGATTCTGGATTTGTGGCAGCAGTCGCCCAGAACATATTGCGATTTTCTGCGTAACAGCGGAACCTTCGTCTTTCTGGAATCTTATGTCGGCCAGAACGAAGAAACGGAACTTCACTCGTTTGTTCAAACCAGGCGTCGGGTTCCGTCCCCGGCTGTTGCCGAAAAGTTTTTCCGGCTTGGATATAACGATCTGAACGTCCGTTTTATGGAAATAGTCAACGCTATCGTGTTTAAGCAGGAAACTGATTTGGACATCTGCGCCTGGCCGTACGTCAACAAGTTGTGCGTCCGGCACTTCAGCCGCGAATTTATCCTCAATATGTTTCTGGATATGCATTATGTCTTTGACTTTGCCAATGACGAAACCGGGGAAGTCTTTGACATCATGTACAAAAGGCTGAACGGTTCTGCTCAGGAGCGGGAACTTCTTGCCGTCAACAGTTTTAACATCGGCGGTTGGGCTTTTTCCGGACGCAACAGCAGCGAAGAAACCATTGTCAGGCTGTATCTGACGGCGCAGCACGCTTTGCATTGCGGTATCGGCGAAGAAGCCAGCTGCCGCAAACTGTTTTTGCAGTATCTCTTTGATATCCAGCACGGGATACGGCTTTTCCGGCAGGGAAAGCTGAAAGAGCAGGGCATTGTGCTTAACTGAAGCTTTTGCCGCGGGGCTTCCTCCGGCATGGTTTTAGGCAAATCAATCGGGGCTTGTCCCCGATTTTTTTTATGCGGCGTTGCACATTCGGCTTCACCGCCGTATGTTTTCATTTTTAACGGAACTCTCAATTCTGCACGTTCTTCATTTGTGCCGGAACTCTCAGCTCCGCACATTTTTCGTCTGTGTCGGCGCTCTAAGGCCAAGCCTGTTCTCGTCTGTGCCTGCATTCTTGTCCCGTGCATTCTTCATCTGTGGTCGTATATGTTTGGGCGAACGAATTGTGCGTGGAAAAGACATTCCCGTTGACAAATTGCCGCTGTTTGTTAAACTGACACCGTTTTATCATTAGGGAGAAAAAGCATCATGTCCGCCTTATCAGACGAGTTCAAAGTAAAAATCCAGTATTTTATGCCTAAGAAACTATTGTCCCGCGCCGTCGGCAAACTGGCTGCCGCCGAAATGGGGCAGGGGACGGCGTTTCTGATTGAGCGTTTTATCAGATACTATAATGTCGACATGAAAGATGCCAAAATACAGGACATTGCAAAATTCAAAAGCTTCAATGACTTTTTCACCCGCGAGCTGAAAAAAAATGCGCGTCCCGTCGTCAGCGATGAAAATGCACTGGCGGAACCGGCTGACGGCACGATAAGCGAACTGGGGGAAATTTACAAAGATGCCGTTTTGCAGGCCAAGGGACATTACTACAGCCTGGAGGCTCTGTTGGGCGGAAATCGGGAAGATGCCGCATATTTTGAAAACGGCAGTTTCGCCACCACCTATCTTTCTCCGCGCGATTATCACCGCGTACATATGCCGTTGGACGGCAAACTTGAAAAGATGCTGTTTATCCCCGGCGAACTGTTTTCGGTCAATCCGCTGACCGCGCGCAATGTGGACAATCTTTTTGCCCGTAACGAACGCGTCGTTTGTTTTTTCAATAACGAAAAAATCGGCCGTTTTGCCGTCGTTCTGGTCGGTGCGACAATCGTTGCCAGCATTGCGACAGTATTTACCGGTTTGGTTGCGCCGTCCGCCGGAAAGGAAGTTACCGTTTACAACTATGCCAAAGATAACATCGTTTTGGCCAAAGGTGCCGAACTTGGGCGTTTTCTGCTCGGCAGCACGGTGATATGTGTTTTCCCGAAAGGGAAGGTTAAGTTCGCCAAGGGGCTGGCAAGCGGCACCCCGGTTAAAATGGGTGAGTGCCTCGGCGAGATAAGGAAGTAACCCGGTTACCCCCTCCCGCCCTTTGTATAGGCGTCCGCTCGCTGTTTCCGGCAGTTGCCGCCCGTCAGAGGTGCCTTCTCCCATTATTTCCGGCAGTTGGCTTCCCCGGAATAGCCAATTTTTCCGCCGTTTCCGATAATCGCCGCCGGAATAGCCTATTCTCCCGCCGTTTCCGATAGCCCTCTCTCCGAAATTGCCGTCTTTTCCGCTATTTCCAATAGTCGGCAATCCATGTTGCCGGTCGCAGGTGCTTGTAGAGTTTCTTCCAGCCGCGCGGATATTTGTCGGACTTCGGGTTTGTCGACCAGACGCCGCGCAGGGCTTCGGCAATGCCGGGTTCGCCGTGAAACGCGACCATCTTGAGCCCTTTGATGTCCGGCAGCTTTGGCTCGGCGAAGTAGCGCAGCAGCGGGTGCGGCAGGCAGTGAAACCGGAAACTTTTGAACCAGTCATCCGGCCAGAAATTGATTTTTCCGTATTTTTGCATAATCATTGCAGACATATACTGTTGTGTTGCCGTGCCAAACGTGCGGATAACCTCTTCCGCGTGCCGTTCGTAATATTGTTTGATAAATCCGAGCGTGCCGACCACCCACGAATAACAGCTCGCCTGCGCAACCTGATTAGCCTTTTTGCCGCGGCGGTGCGCCCAGTCGTTAATCGCGTAAACTTCGTTGCCTTGCGGGTAGTCGAAAAGTTCGTCCAGATTGCCGACAATCAGCGAGTCGAGGTCAAAGAAAAACACCCGTTGTCCGTGCAAGCCTGCCAGATTGTCGTCGCACAGCCCCGAAGCCTTCCGGTGATTGCCGAAAACCAGCTCCGGCGCCACATTGAGCACCGGCAGCGGCCGGGAAATAATATCCTCGTTCAGTCCCTCCGACCGCTCGGTAAAACAGTAAAAGTTAACATCATAAGAGGTATTGCGTTTAATTGCCGCGCAGAGTTTGTTGACGTCTTCGGCACCGTAATAAGTTCCCCATTTGATGCAGATAACGTTAAAAGTTTTAGTCATATCAGTCCAGTCTCCGGAAAATGAAAGGTTATGTTAAAAAAATGTGTCCGCAGCTTATGCGCCGGTTTCTGCAGCCCCGGTTTCTGCTGCCCCGGTTTCTGCCTGCAGCAGCGTCGGAAACGGATAATCCGCCGCGTTGAAGTTCCCGCCGAGCAGGGCGGCAACATACCCCGCAACCGCCGTTTCGTTAAACAGGGCATGATAATGCCGCCAGCCGCGTTCTGCGGTTTTTGCCCGTTCCGCGGGAAATTTTCTGAATCTTTCGATTTGCTCAATCAGCTCTTCCGCTGAACTGAAAAATCCCGCTTCGTCTTCGTCGAACAGGTCGCCGAAACCGGTATGCCTGTCAATGTAAGTCAGGCAGCCGTTGCCCATTGCGTGTGCCATTCTGTCGGAAGAATAGAGATAGTCGTGGTTGCTGAGCGAAAGGTTTAAAACGCCGGACGCTTGTTTCAGGGTATCAAAATAAACGGTTCCGTTAAGCATCGGAGATGAAATCCGCGGGAATAAAAAGCGGTTTTCGGGTGCCCGCCGTTGCAAAAATTCGGCAATTTCCCTGCCATAGGCCATCTTTCCGCCAAATTCGCGCAGCTTAACCGGCGATGCGGCAAACAACAGGTCATACATTGGTGCCGGGTTGGCAAAGGTCTGTCCGTCTTCAATTCCCTTATCCACCGGATTGGGGATAAAGCCGACATTGTGCCGGATGGGGTCAAACTGCCGCAGCAGTTTCCTGTCGGCGGTCGTTGTCAGCGAAAAGTCAACCGCATCAAGCTTGCTTTTGATGTTGCCGATGTTATGCTCGCCCCAGTCGGTGTACGGGTTGATGCAGTCGACATTCCATTGCAGGATTTTGACGCCCGGTACTTTGTCGCGGATTTTCAAAAGCGTTTCCGCCGTTATGATGTCGGCATGCCCGAGTATAATGGCGTCGGGACGGAAATCCAGGCAGTAATGGTAAAAATTGTCATTGGTTTTGCGCACGCTCCACGGCGTTTTGGTGCCGAACAGCGCAAGGGCACGCGCCGCTTCCCTGTCGTTATAGCAAACGGTCTGATGCCCGAGGCGGGCCAGCCCGTTGTTAAGCTTGTATGCCATGCCTGCCCAGAAACAGCCTCTGAGCCGCAAAGTCTTGAAATAGGTGCAATGGACGATTTTCATCGCTTTCATAATCCTGAAAAACTCCTCGTTTTCAAAAGGTTGATGTCAATAAAACGGTGCTGAAAAAATACGACCGTTTAAATTCATCACCTCAACCGAAGTTCAGCCGAAATAAATGTTGATATATTCAGATAGTTATTGCGCTCGCCATCAGGTGCGGATATGATAGAAAAAACGGTCGTATTTTATAATCAAAAGATGTAGAAAACATGAAAAAGCTGGCTCTGTCGTCGGAAATTTACCTTATCAAAGCTTCGGAATTAAAAAGGCTGCCTCGTGCCGCCGAGATAAACGGCAATATCTCAGGCACCCTTGCCGCAAGCGCCGCTCCGCAGGTTTCCTCCCGCGAAATTACCGTCCTGCTTAATGCCGATGCCGCGGCGGCGTCAGGCGATAAAGAAGTTGTTCCGGCCGCTGACGTGCTGCTGTCGGGTGCTGAAACCGTTTCTGCCGCCGCGGACAGGGATTTTCTGCCGGTACGTTTTGCCTATCGCTCGTATCCGGCGTGGCAGGCGTTTTTCATCAATCTGATTAAGCCGGTAAAGCGGAAATTTTACTCGGTTTTTCCGTCAACCTATACAACAACGCTGGCCAGCCTGCTCGCCAACAACATTACCCGCGGCGAACGCAACGAGCAGAACGCCTACCAGTGGACCAACAAAAAATGGCAGATAAGCCGCGAAGAGGCGCATCGCCGTTACAGCGATTTGTATAATTCCATCAAGGCCAACGGCTACGATGCCAAAAGCCCGATGCTGGTTATGCTCAACCGCAAGTTCGGTGTCAAGGACCAGCTGCTGCAGGGGCATCATCGCATCGGCATCTGCAAAGCCCTTAACGTCAACGAAGTCAGCATATCGTTTTGGGCGGTGCCGCGTTCGTTCGGCTTTTTTAAATTGTTCACAAAAAGGAAAATATCATGAAGATTATGCTGGTGCGCGACCGTAACGTGCTCAACAACAACTGGCTTGCCTATTTTGCCAATTTGCTGCATGAACGCGGGCATGAGGTAGTCATTGCCTGCGATACTTACGGCAAACTCGGCGTTTCCGCGCCGGGGCATGAATTGGAGCCGGGGGTTCGCCTTGTCAATGTCAACGGCAAAACATCTTCGCCGCTGCAGAATTTCTGGCGCCGTATCCGCAGCAAGGCGCTGCCGTCGTGGCACCTGTTTGACCGTCTGATAAAAGCCGAAAAGCCCGATGTCATCATCTGCTATTTTCCGGTGGATTTGTATAACGTAACCCGCTTTCAACATCATAATATTCCGATAGTGCAGATGGTGCATGGTTATCCGCCGATGATTTTGGATAAGGTTCTGCACAAAAATCCGTTGTCGCGCGCGTTTTGCCGTCAGAGCTTTGCCCGGATAAACACTTGGCAGGTGCTGATGAACTCGTATAAAAAGGAGATAGACCCGTTTTTTGCGCCGCAAAACGTCGTCCGTATTGCCAATCCCGTCAAACAGTATGCCGAAAATGAAATGGCCGACTTGTCCGCGGAAAAGAAACGTATTATCTATGTCGCGCGGATTGAGAAAAAGACCAAGCGCCCGCACTTGCTGGTCGAGGCGTTCGCCAAAATCGCCGCGGAATTTCCCGATTGGAAAGTGGAAATCTGGGGGATGCGCAAATATCCTGAATATGAAAAGGAAATTAACGATTTTATCAGGGCACACAACCTGACGGGGCAGGTAGCGCTGATGGGGTATACTGAGGA
Source organism: Acetobacter sp. 46_36 (assembly GCA_001917135.1). Taxonomy (GTDB): domain Bacteria; phylum Pseudomonadota; class Alphaproteobacteria; order RF32; family CAG-239; genus CAG-267. The sequence goes on along the minus strand of MNTT01000016.1, from coordinate 219,366 downwards.
TGTCGAAGGGCTGTACCGCCGTGCGGACATTCACGCTTTTCCGAGTGCCAGCGAAGGGTTCAGTCTGGCGATTGCCGATGCCATGTCCATCGGTCTGCCGCATGTCGGCTTTAAAGACGCCCATTCGGTCAATGAGATTATTGTCGACGGACATAACGGCTTCCTTGCCGATAATGTTGACGATTTCGCCGCCAAATTGAAAATATTGATGAAAGATAAAGAGCTGCGTATAAAATTCGGGCACAACGCGCACGAAGATATGAAAGCCTATGCGCCGGAAATCTTAATGAACCAGTGGGAAGAACTGTTTCAAAAGCTGTGCCCCGCCAACCCGGATACGAAAAAATAGCGCCCCTGCTTCCATATGGCGCTGCGCCGTTGGTTGTTGGCTGCCCTTCGCCGCATCCGCTCCGGCTCTTTCGCTTGCACCGCCGTACCCTTTTCAGTCTTCAGCCGTTCCTTTGGAGCGCAATACATCGGAAAGGCTTAAGAACCTGTGTCCCAGTTGTTCCAGAAAAGCGAAATCCGGCTGCGGATGAAACAGTTTGGCCTTAATGTAGCGGAAAAAGTCCGCCGTCCAATACGGATGTTCCAAATTCTTTTTGACGTATTTCCAGTTTGCCGACAAAGCCTTAAGATAGATAATCGCCGCCGTATCTTTGTCCATGCTGTCATAATAGTCAAGCAGCAGGTTGTAATGGGCAAAAAAGCGGTCGTTGTCCAGCTGGTTGGTATTTTTGCTGAGGTTGTTGGTTTCTTTGGGAACCAGTACCACGTTGGCGTACATCTTGACAATACCGTCGGCAAAACGCGCTGCCCGGAGCGGAATGCTCTCGTCCTGAATAAACACGCGCGTATCCGCGCCGCCGGCTTTTTGCAGAACCGAGCGGCGGATAAGCTGCCCCATCCGGGTAAACCTCCCTTTAAGCACGGCCCGCAGCGCGTCTTTTTTGTAAGAATAGTCAAAATCGTCCGGCATCATTTCCGCTGCAATTTCCATCGGCTCTTTGCCTGTTTTGGTAAACTGACCGTAAACCATATCCGCATGGTGCTTGTTGGCAAGCTCCAGCATCTTCTCTGTCGAATTGAGCGGAAAAATATCGTCTGAATCCAGCATTCGCACCCATTCGCCGCGGGCGAGGGCTATGCCGCGGTTAATGGAGATACTGATGCCCTCGTTCTTGTCTTTTCTGACGATGGTAACGTTCTCAATCCCGCGTGTCATTTCCTCAATAATCTCGACCGAGCGGTCTTTGGAAAGGTCATCGACGAAAATATACTCTGGATTTTTGAGCCCTGTCTGGTTCAAAAGCGCTTTCAGCACCGCCGGCAGATAGTATTCTTTGTTATAAACCGTCATGACAAATGAAACGTCAGGTTTTTGCTTTTTGCTCGCAGTCATACTCAATTCTCGTCAAAAGTTACGTCTATAATCCCAGTATAAGCCGAAAAAGGCGCTATGCAACTGAAAATTTAAAATTTTACGCTCTTAATTTCCTCGCCGTCCCTATAGGTAACCACGCGCACCAGTTCGCCCCTGCGGTTAAATTCTTTGGCCGTGCCGTCCAGTTTGTCATTTTTGCGGTATGCCAAAACTTTCGGCTGCTCGTTGTCATAATAGGAAAAGGCCGGTCCTTCGCGTTTGCCGTTGACGTATTCCGTGTAGCTGATGAGGTGGTTGCCCGGCGTATAGAGGCGGGACGGGCCGTGGAGCTTTCCCCTGCGGTAGGTTATGGATGTCTTGACCGCGCCGTTTTTGTAATATTCTTCAAACACACCGTTCTTTTTGCCTCTGAGGTAGCTTCCTTTGCGTCTGAGATCGCCGTTCGGATAATAGGCAATTTCTCCGCCTTCGGGTTTGCCCTTGCGATAATAGCAGACTTCTTTTTCCGCGCCGTCAGGATAATATTCCACGGTTTTGCCGTGCGGCTGCCCTTTTTTGTAATACGCTTCCAGCAAAACCGACCCGTCACGGTCATAAGCTTTGTACAAACCGCTGATTTTCCCGTCGACATAGTGGATTTCTTCTTGTAGCTGCATATTGTCGGCATATTTCTGATACACGCCTGTAATCGGCCTGTGTGCCGCATCATAGCGGATGCCGTTTTCCTCGACCGATGTCTCGTCAGTGTAAAGCGTCGTCAGCTGCGCAACGTGGCAGCCGCCGAGCAGCAGCATAACCATGCCGAGCGCCGCCGTTTTTCTCGCCGCCAGACGCCGTGTTGCCAGCTTGCGCAAAATCATGCGCCGCAGCGCCAGTTTTTTGGCCGCGAATTTTTGCGCCGTAATGTCCAATATGTTTTTTCTAGCCATCGTTTGTACCTCTTAACGCCATAATTATTCTGAAACTTGTTAAAAAAACGTAAAGTATTTTGCAATAATATTGACATCTCGTTTTAAACCCGTATCTTAACGGCAAAGGAGAATGTAACATGTTAAAGTTTTTAAGTATATTGCTGGCCGCAGCCGTTCTTGCTGCGCCGGCCCATGCCCGCCGCAAAAAAGCCCCCGTTCTGGAAGACAACAAAGCGTATGTGCTGTATCTTCAGGGATGCCCGATTTGCCAAAACGCTCTGGAGTATATCAACGAACGTTATCTGACCCGCCCGGATGTTGTCCGGGTTGATTTGGAAACCGAAGAAGGGCGCTCGCTGCTGAAACAATGTGCGAAAAAATTTGGTTTCAAAAGCGTTGTCGCTCCGGTTGTCTGCATCGGCGACAAGCATTTCATGGGGTGGTCGACCAAAGCAGCCCGCGATTTTGACCAGTATCTGGTGGAACTGCACGGCTGATTGCGTCGCCGGTGGTCTGCATCAGCCCGCTGCCGCCGGTCAGAATTGGTTGGACTGCACGGCAGACAGCGTAGCCGACGGAATGTGTCAGACTTTCAGGCTCATAATCTGTGAAACTTCCGTATAGCCCAGTTTATGATAAAAAGCCATGGCGCCGGAATTGAAGCAGAAGACCTCCAGTTCAATATTGGCAATGTTGTCGGCTTTGGCTCTTGCTTTGACGGCGTCGTTAAGTCTTTGTCCGATTTTTTGCCCGCGGAAAGCTTCGCTGACGGCAATGTCATAAATTTTATAATATCTTTGGTAAAGAAACAGAGTGTCGGGTTTTTCTTCTTTTGCCGCAAAAACGATTCCTGCCACTTTGCCGTCCGCCAAAGCGACCAGGCCGAAAGTGTTTTCGTTTCTGATAATCCATTCCAAATAGGGGCGCGAATGTTCCTTGGGTGTTTTGCGGAAATAATCCGGCGCTCCGGAACAATGCAGCAGGTTGGATTCGTAAAAAACATCTAATGCGCCGTCGATATACTCCGGCGTCAAATCAACAATTTGTACGTTCATTTTCACCTCAAATATTAGTGTTTTATTGCACTTTCACCGCCAAAATAGCTTGGAAATCAGAGAATTTCAAGCACAATTTTCATGTTGCCTTGTTCCCGCCGTTTGATGTCGGCAGTGCCGGAAATTGTTTCTTTATTCTATATCTTTAAGGTGATGAAATAAAACGTTCGTTTTATTTCATCATTTTTGATATGTAATCATGATTATGCCGTTTTGTAGTATTTTTCTTGAAAAATAACATTTTACTGTTGCTTTAAAAAAATACGTATGATAGTAGAAATTAAATGAACGTTTAAATTAAACAGCATAAGGTTGTCGACGAGGTCCATATGCCTGAAATAAGTGTCATAATGCCGGTGTATAATACCGAGGAAACTTTTCTTCGCCATGCTATCGAGAGCATTTTGGTACAGAGTTTTGCTGATTTTGAATTGATTGTGGTTAATGATGGGGCTAATGCCCAGACAACTCTTGTTATTGATAAATATGCTACTGAAGATAAAAGAATTAAAGTTATTCATAATCCTGTCAATAAAGGAGTTTCTTTTGCAAGAAATATAGGAAAAACTCAGGCTGTGGGCGAATTTATTATGTTTGTTGACGCAGATGATGTTTGTCATCCGGAACTCTTGCAAATTCTTTATCAAACTTTGGTCGATAATCAAGCCGATATCGCCGGTTGTTGTGTTAAAAATATTACTCAGGATCATGAATTTGAAAATCAAAATGCGGGACATCCTAAAATTAAAATTTTTGCTAATCCTTTGGACGCATTTATGAAAAAAAGAAATATCCGAACAGAGGTTTTTGCACGTTTGTATCGAAAAAAAATTGTAGAAAATATCAGATTTCCCGAAGGAATACGTTATGAAGATGTGTATTTTACGACGCTTGCTATGTTTGGAGCCCGTTCTTTTGTGATGATTGAAAATGAACTGTATGGATATAGAAAACATGCACGCTCATTTGTTCGAGAAGATTTTACACAGGAAAAAGCTAAATATTATTTGGACATTATTCGTCAAGTTGACGCTTTTTTCAAAACGAAAAATGATAAAATTCGTCGGGATGTACGTAGAAATATTCTAAACCAAAGGGTTAAAATGATTTTTAATCAAACTGTTAGAAGGCAAAGAGAGAACAGTGAACGCAAAAGGATATTTTCGTTTTTGCAAGGCGAACTCAGAAATTTGTATGCACATGGCATTGTCGACTATCAAATGCTTAAGGTGAAACATAAAATATCATTGTGGTTGTTGTTAAATTTGAAAAATCCAAAGTACAGCTTGCTTTGGACAAAAATTGCAAAGGAGTTTTAAATGAAAACTTATTATATCGTAAGCGGGGGATTTGACCCAATTCACGAAGGTCATGTGGAAATGATTAAAGCTTCTGCTCAGGCTAGCGACGGTGTTATTGTTTTAGCTAATTCTGATGATTGGCTGTGCCGTAAAAAGGGTAAAAATTTTCACACAATGAAAACACGTAAAGCTATTTTGGAGAATCTTAAGGGTGTTGTTGATGTGTTAGAGTTTGATGATACAGACAATTCTGCATGTGATGGTATTAAAAAAGCCAGAGCAAAGTATCCGGACGCCCATTTGGTATTTGCAAATGGCGGTGATCGCGGAAAAGATAATATTCCGGAGGGACCGGCTTGTCAGGCTTGCAACGTTGATTTGGCTTTTGGTGTTGGCGGGGATAATAAAGCAAACTCTTCATCTTGGATTTTAGATAAGTGGAAAAAGTAAGTAATGGCTGTATACGTTTTTGATATGGATGGAACACTTACTCCCGCTCGTTTACCGATGACGGCTGAGTTCGCTATACACTTTTATGAATGGCAGAAAAATCATAAAAGCTTTATAGCCACAGGTTCCGATTTGAAAAAGGTTGGAGAACAATTGCCGCCGAGCATTATCCAATCATTCAGCGGAATTTATAGCTCAATGGGAAATGTGCTCACAGCAAAAGATGAATTGGTCTATAAAAGAGACTTTAAGCCAGAAAAGGAATTGTTGGATAAATTGGAATATTATCGGCAAAATACAACTTATCCGGGGGAATTGTATCCTAATTATATAGAACAACGTATCGGAATGATAAATTTCTCGGTGCTTGGGCGTAATTGTCCGCATGAAGAACGCAACAAATATAGCGTTTGGGATAAAGTGAGCGGCGAAAGACAACGCCTGGCGGATGAATTGCGGACGGCTTTTCCCCAGTATGATATCAGTATTGGCGGCAGTATCTCAATGGATATTACTCCTAAAGGCTTAGGCAAAGGGCAAATTGCTCAACATCTGAGACAGCGTTACCCTGATGAAAAAATTATCTTTTTCGGAGACAGAACGTTTGAAGGCGGGAATGATTATGAGCTTGCTCAGGCTTTGTTGAAGCTTGAAAATACTCAGGTTGTGCAGGTTGCTTCTCCTGAAGATGTTCTCATGTATTTGAAAAATAACGGATAGTATTCGGGAAAAGCCGCTGATGATAAAAGTCTTGTATGATATTGAGCAGTTATTGAGTGCTAAAGGTAAAGAAACCGGTATTTGTCGGGTATCTTTGGAAGTCTTAAAAGAACTTAACCAAAGGCCTGGTTATGAGGTTTATCCTTTGGTGACAATTAAAGATAAAGGCGCAGCAGAATATCTAAAAAATAAGGGACTTGAAAACTTGGTTGATCGTACTGTGTATCTGCCATATCTTAAGAAAACAACAAAGTGCTATAATTGGCGGCAAAAAATTAAATCAGCTTTGTTGATGCGGTGCTTTGGGGAACGGTATAAACAAGAGATAGATAAATATGATGAATATGTCAGTATCTTTTCTCCTATTTCCGATATTGTTTATGATTCACACGTTCATACAAAGATTTTTGTGCATGATTTAATCCCGATTAAATTTCCTGAATTTACTTCGGCAAAATTTGCTGAAAAATATAAAAAGTGGATGGCCAATTTGAGAGCAGATGAGGTTTTTTGCATCTCTCATTCAACTCGGATGGATTTTTTTGCGGAACGTCCGGATTATGACGAACGTAAAGTTAAAGTTGTATATTTGGCGGCCGATGCAAAATTTAAACCGACCTCTTCTCCTGATATACGAGAAAAGTACGGCATTAAAACTAAGAAATATTTTTTGGCAGTTTCTGAATTAACCGAAAGAAAGAATTTTGAACATCTGGTGAAAGCGTTTTTACGGTTTTTAGATAATAGTAAAACTGAAGATATTTCACTGGCTATTATTGGAGTTAAAAGAGCCGGTTATGAGGCGCTTAATCGCTTGGTTGCAGAACAAAAATCGTATCAAGATAAAATTGTTTTGACGGGGTTTGTGGCTGATGAGGATATGGCTGCGCTTTATAGTCAGGCGGAGGTCTTTATATATCCGAGTTTATATGAGGGCTTCGGCTTGCCGGTGCTGGAAGCTATGCAATGCGGAACAGCGGTTGTATGTAGTGACAATTCATCATTACCAGAGGTGGGGGGAGAGGCTGTTCAATACATCAGCGGACACGACGAAGCTGAAACCGCTCGGGTTTTATCTGAGTTGTATTATAATGACACACTAAAAGAAAAACTTCAAATTCAAGGACTTGAACAAGCAAAGTATTTTAGTTGGAAACGTAGCGTTGACGAAATTTTTAAATAGTTAAGGAGAGTTTTATATGAAAAAGGCAATAATAACGGGTATTACCGGACAAGATGGTTCTTATTTGGCAGAGCTCTTATTGGATAAAGGTTATGATGTTCATGGTCTTGTGCGTCGTAGTTCATCTTATAATACTTCAAGAATTGAACATTTAGTGACAAATAAAAATTTGCATTTGCACTATTGCGATTTGACTGATTCTGTTAATCTGATTCGCTTAATTAAAGAAATTGAACCGGACGAAATTTATAATTTGGGGGCACAGTCTCATGTTAAAATTTCTTGGGATTGTCCGGAATTTACGGCTGAAACTGATGCTTTGGGAACTCTGCGTCTGCTGGAAGCTATCCGGATTAACGGTTTGGAAAAGAAAACCCGTTTTTATCAAGCTTCAACGTCTGAATTGTTCGGACTTATTCAGGAACCGGTACAATCTGAAAAAACACCGTTTTATCCTCGCTCTCCTTATGGTGTGGCTAAATTATACGGATATTGGATTACGGTTAATTATCGCGAGAGTTTTAATATTTTTGCTTGCAACGGTATTTTGTTTAATCACGAGAGTCCTCGCCGCGGTGAAAACTTTGTTACCCGTAAAATCACTTTGGCGGCCACGCGTATCAAAGAAGGCCTGCAAGACTGTCTTTATTTGGGCAACCTTGATGCCAAACGCGACTGGGGACACGCCAAAGATTATGTTGAAGGAATGTGGCGCATTTTGCAAGCCGATAAGCCCGAAGATTATGTTCTTGCGACCGGAACAACAACTTCCATTCGTGATTTTGTTAATATGGTGTTTGAAGAACTAGGCTTTGAGCTTGAGTGGCAAGGCAAAGGTGTTGATGAAAAAGCTATCGACAAAGCAACCGGCAAAGTTATCGTAGCCGTTAATCCCGAATTTTTCCGTCCGGCAGAAGTTGAGCTCTTGCTAGGCGATTCAACCAAAGCCAGAACACAACTCGGCTGGAAACCTCAATATGACTTGAAAGCTTTGGCAAAAGAAATGGTCGCTGAAGATTTGAAATTGGCGCAAAAAGAAAAAGTTCTTAAAGCCAACGGTTTTGAAACCAACACAACTTATGCCGCTTAAAAGGGAAAATAATGAGCAAATATTTAATTACGGGAGTTCAAGGGTTTGTCGGCCGATATTTTGTAGAATATCTGTTGAGTCATGAGCCAGAGGCAAAAATTTTCGGTGTTGATATTGCACAGACGTGTGATATGCCCATTGCATATCATTCCGTTGATTTGAACAATGCAATCCAAACGGAACAAATTATTCAGAGTACCATCCCTGACTATATTCTTCATTTGGCCTCAATCAGTTCGGTGGGTCAAAGTTGGCAAAATCCAGCGCTCTGTTTTAATAATAATACAGATATTATGCTCAATATTTTGGAAGCTGTTCGGAAGCAGAATTTGAAAACGCGCATTTTATCCATAGGCTCTTCGGAGGAATATGGTGAATATGCCTCTCAAGAGATGCCCTTAAAAGAAACGTATAAGCTTAATCCGCTTAATCCGTACGCGGTTGCTAAAGTAAGTCAGGAAATGCTGTGCAAGGTTTATACGGTATTGGACGTTGATGTTGTGATGACGCGTTCTTTTAATCATATCGGGCCGCGTCAAAGTGATAGATTTGTTGTTCCCTCATTTATCAAACAGTTGGTCACAATAAGTCAGGGCAAGCAAGAAGTTATGTCCGTCGGGAATATTGAAGTTGCTCGTGATTTTACTGACGTTAGAGATGTGGTTGCTGCTTATTACGCTATTTTGCACAGAGGTAAAAGCGGAGAAGTTTACAACGTTTGTTCCGGAACTTCGCATAAATTATCGGAAATTATCAAAACGGCGGAAAATATTTTGGGCATTAAAGCGGATATCAGAGTTGATGAAACGCGTTTGCGCCCGAATGATGCAATGTTTATCTGCGGCAGCAGTAAAAAAATCAATGAGGAATTGGGCTGGTTTCCCAAATACTCTTTTGAACAAACCATAAAAGATATTGTAACCTATTGGCAACAAAATTAAGGACAGACTATGGCTAAGGATAAAAAAATCAATTTATTGTTTGACGCAACGGTTTTAAGTGCCCAACGGAGAAGCGGGATATACAATGTTGCTTATGAATTATTACAAAAATTTCAAAAAGATGATGAATTCAATTTAAAACTTTACTGTTCCTCTAATCAATTAGTTTTATTAAAGAAAAATCTAAAAGGTGAACTTGCTCATTTTTCATCATTGCCTCTTTTAAATGAAACCAATTACAATCCATTTATTGCCCGAGAAGAATATTTATATTTTAAATACCAAAAAGCCTGTGAAAAAAATAAATTTATAAAGAAATATATCATAATATCTAAAAAATTAATAAACCATTTTTTGCTTAATCTCTGTAATTTAATGAAAAAAAATTACTTTTTGTCTGAGCTAAAAGATACAGATGTCTTTTTTTCACCGTGTTATAAAATCCCTGATATTATTAATCAGCAAGCACAAATAAAAAAATTTGTAATTCTCTATGATGCTATACCATTGGTTTTGCAAGAATATAAAGTTGATAACAAATATTGGTTTAGCCAATTGTGTCAGTCTTTAAATATAAATGATACTTATTTTGCTATTTCTGAATATACAAAAAATGATTTCATAAAATATTTTCCGTTTCTTAAACAAGCTGCGATTCATGTTATCCCTTTAGCTACATCAAATAATGTAAGTAAAACAATGATTCAAGATTTTAGAAAAGCATATAATTTACCAACCAGTCAGCATTACATCTTAACCATTTGCAATGCTGAACCCAGAAAAAATCTTAATATGATGATTAATAGTTTTGTTGATTTTATAAAAAAAGATAAGATTAAAGATCTTGTTTTTTTAATAGGTGGAGATAATCAGAAAAAATTAGAAAAAGATATTTTAGAATATGGAGAATGTGCCCAATATATAAAACCGATTGGATATGTAGAAGATTGCTATTTAGCTCAATTATATAGCAATGCGGAATGGTTCGTTTATACCTCCCAATATGAAGGGTTCGGAATGCCGCCATTAGAAGCCATGAGTTGCGGCAGCCCAGTCATAACAGGAAACAACTCTTCTTTGCCAGAAGTTGTTGGGAACGCAGGTCTTATGATTGATTCCAATAGCAAACAGGATCACATAACGGCTTATGAAAAATACTATTTTGATGAAGATTTTCGCAAAGAAATGTCGGCAAAAGCACTTAATCATGCCAGACAATTTTCATGGGAAAAAACTTATAAAATAATAAAAAATAACATCAAAGATACGATAAATGAGGTTAATTATGAAGATTAATTTATTATACGATATGACTAGAATTATTCAGGCCTGGAACAATGATAATCTAAAACGTGGTGTTTACACGGTTTGCTATAATTTATTTAAAGAATTAATAAAAAGAAATGAGATAGATTTGTACTTCTATTGTCATCGTAATTATAATGATGCCCTTAAAACTTTCTTGCAAAATAATTTTCCTGAAGTCGCAGAGAAAATTATCATAAATGATAATTCTTCTCCTTTTCTAAAAAAGATAAATGCTTTTTTTTCTCCCCAACACAAAATTCCAAACTTTATTGAAGAACGACCAGATATATGTAAATTCTTATTGATTTATGATGTGATACCACTTGTTATTCCCGGCCTAGAAAAAGACCTGGAAAAAGGGTCTTGGATTGGTGAGGTTATACGTTCAATCAACTCGACCGATTATTATTTTACTATTTCAAAATGCAGTAAAAGAGATATTATAAATTATGTAAAGGAAGCTTCTTCAGACCATATAAAAGTGATTCCCTTGGGCGTAGCTGATAATTTTTATCCATGCAAAGATGAGGCAAAAATACTTTCTATAAAAAAGAAATACAATATTCCAGAGAATAAAAAATACTTATTTTCATTATGCGCGTTGGATGATCGAAAAAATTTATTGATGCAAGTAAGTGCATTTGTTGAATTAATTAAAGTTAATAAAATTCATGATCTTGTGTATGTTCTTGGCGGCAGTGGCGCAGATGACTTTTTAGAAAAATTAAAAAGTACATTAACTGCTAAAGATTTTCAAAAATTTAAAGATAAAATATTAAAAATAGGATATGTTGCAGATAAAGATTTAGCTTCGTTATATAGCGGAGCTGAATGGTTTACATTTACATCAAAATATGAAGGGTTTGGCTTACCCGTCTTAGAAGCCATGGCTTGTGGATGCCCAGTTATAACCAGTAATAATTCATCATTACCCGAAGTAATTGGAGATGCTGGAATTATGATAGATTGTTCCAGTAAACAAAAACATATTGATGCCTACAAAAAATATTATTTTAGCGAAACATTACGCAAAAAAAATTCTCAAAAAGGTTTAGAAAGGGCAAGATTATTTACTTGGGAAAAGGCTGTTTCATCTATTTTGGATATTGTTATGTTGCGACTTATGGAAAATATAAAATTTGTTCCCGTTGTTATGTTTACGGATAACAATTATGTAATACCGACCATTGTTACAATAACTTCGCTTATTGAAAATAAAAATGTCAATACAGAATATGGAATTTACGTATTGGGAAATAACTTATCTGAAGAAAATCTCAGGCTACTTAACAGTCTTTCTGGAGTAAAAGCAGAAAATCATAAGAGTCGTTTTTCCCAATTTGAAGGAACACACCAACACGTAAGCTCCACAGATTTATTTAAATTTGATTTACCAGAAACATTTCCTCAATATGACAAAATATTGTATATGGATGTAGATATGATTGTTCAGGGAGATTTATCTTCTTTATACGCAACAGAACTAGGTGATAATTATGTTGCTGCGGTTAAAGATATGCGAGGAATGGTTTCAGGACATCATCATATCAGAAATAACTTAGTCTCTTACTTTAATGCAGGGATGATGCTTTTAAACTTAAAAAAGATGCGCAATGAAAATATTTCAGAAAAGCTAATAGATTATAAACTACATAAAGATCAAGGTTTCTTCATGTCTCAAGATGCTTTAAATTGTACCTTTGGTATAAAAGTAAAATATCTTTCCCCTGTATATAATTATATGGGTCCAAATTTAGAGAAATATACAAAAGATGAAATTATAGAATTTTATAATATTTCAGAAGCTGAGTATGAACAAGTTGTAAATAACGCAACTATTATTCATTTGACAAATAAAAAGAAACCATGGAAAACACAATATGTTTGGGGAGCAGATTTATGGCGTAAATATTATTTGCTTTCACCACTTTCTACTCAGCGTTACTTTTATGTTGATGATAAACAATATATGCAAAGAGGTAACGATAAAAATTATTGGAATAAAATTTGTAATATTGTAAAAGAAAATAACGATGTGACGGTAAAATTATTTTCTTTATTTCCTATTTATAAGAAAAGTTCAATATATTATCAAAATGCTTATACTAAAGTGAAAACTTATGTCTTGGGTGTTTGTATTAAACGCAAAAAATATAAGTGTAAGCCTATTATTGCTCTTATCTATGATTATCCGGATTGGATATTAGGTAGGTGGGCAAAGCAGATACAAAGAGTGTTAGGTGATAAATATAATTTTATTCTTACTTCTGTTTTTGATGCAGAAAAAAATCAGACTTATTATAAAAATTTGTTTGCAAAAGTCGATATTGTCCATCCAATGGCTTTTCAACAATATAATTTATATAAAAAATTAACTACTAAGTCTAAGATATTAGTTATGGTACATCATTGGTTGAATTACGAAAAAGAAGTTGAAGGTATTGTGAATGATTGTCAGCATATAATATGTGTATCATCTCAATATAGGAATTTATTGTTAGATAGAAATGTATTGCCTAATAAGGTTGATCTTATTCTTAATGGCATTGAAGATCGTTTTTTACAAGAACATAAACCTTTATATCGCAAGAATAAAAAAATTATAAATATAGGTTTCTTTGCTAAAGCCTCTTCTAACAATGAAGATAGAAAAGGTACGCGACATTTTATGGCATTATTAAATGAAATCAAGCAGCAAAATAAACAAAAGCTTTTTCATATTTATCTCACAGGAGCAGGGTGGGAACAATTTGTCAAACAAATCAAAAAAGAAGAATTCAAAGTTACTTACATTCCTTTTGTTTCCGATGAAGATATGCCACGCCTTTATAAAACACTTGATTTCTATTTGATGTTATCCGATGTTGAAGGCGGTCCGGTTACAGTGATTGAGGCAATGGCTTCTAAAACTCCTGTTTTGGCCACAAATATAGGTGTTGTTCAGGATATCGGTGAAGATAAAAAGAATATTATCCTTATTGATAACAAAAATTCTAAAGATATTTTGCAAAAGATATTGTATTACAAAGAACATCAAACGGAACTCGATGATATTATTAATAATGCTTATAAAACCGCTCAAAATATGACTTACGATAAAACCTTTGCTCCTTTAGAACAGGTTTATAATAAGTTTTTATACGGTAGGAAATTGACTGGAGCTCTTTTAGATTTTGATACACTCAACAAACATTTTATGAGAAAAGCTTATTCTGTTCAAGATGAGAAAAAACAGAGAAATTACGTTCCTTGGAAATTATTCGGTTTATCTCGAAATACTGAGATTTGTAAGTTTTATTTCTTCGGAATACCGATTTTTTCCTCTCGTCAAGGAACAAAAAAGAACGGTGACATAAAACTAAAACATTATTTCTGTGGTCTTCCCTATTTTGTAAAAGAAAAAGCTAATTTCAAGAAGATATATAAGTTTTTAGGACTTTCCCGAACGAAATACAAAAATATTTTGAGAAAAACATTCTCGTTTTCAAAACAAAGTCTTACGTCTTCTGATATTAAAGGTCTTTCAAAACCTGAAAAATGGGGGCGTTGGAGTGATGGAAAAACTGTTGATATGAAAATTAAACTACCCACGGACAAGGGGGACTTAAGATGCTGTTTTGTGCTAAAGCCTTTTCTTAACGAGAAAATCAAACAGCAGATTGTTTCGGTTTCCATAAATGATAAATTTATTGTTGATTGGATTTTTGAATTGGGAAAACCATCACCAAAAACAGAATTTATTATTCCAAAATCTCTTTTGAAAAAAAGCGGAAAGACTTTCTTTTCCTTTAAAATAAAAAATCCCGTATCACCTTGGGAACTTGGTCTAGCTGAAGATAGACGCAACCTTGGTATAGGTTTTATCAGTTTACAAATAACTCCCGCCATCGTTAAAGAAACAAGTCTACAAAAATGGTGGAAGAAAGTAAAAGCAAAGATACTGCCTAAACCTCCAGTAGATTACGCGCCAGCTTTTCAGGCTTTATCTAAAGAACTTATTGGCTTGAAAGGGCTGGTTGAAAGCCTGCAAAAAGAAATAAAAACATTAGAAAATGAGCAAGTTATGACTCAAAAAATGTTGGTTGACGAAAAAACATTACTACAGAAAAAAAGGAGATTTTAATAATGAATATTGTAATTACAGGCGGTGCGGGTTTTATTGGTTCCAGTTTGGCTGATAAACTTTTGGCTCAAGGGCATAATATTATCAATATTGATAACTTTAACGACTATTATGATGTGAAAATAAAATGGCAGAATATTTCTGCGAATATGAGTAATGACCATTACAAACTTTATTGTTTGGACATTGAAAATAAGGCGGAATTAACAAAGGTTTTCAGAGACAACAAAATTGATGTCGTTGTTCATTTGGCCGGTAGAGCAGGGGTGCGTCCTTCTATTATGGCTCCGGAAAGTTATGTCTGCAGCAATATCCTGGGTACAGTCCATATCTTGGAGTTAATGAAAGATTATAATGTCAAGAAGTTAGTCTTTGCTTCTTCAAGTTCTGTGTATGGGAATTGTGAAGCTGAAATTTTTTCTGAAGACTTAAAAGTTGTTGAACCGATTTCTCAGTATGCCGCGACCAAATCCTCAGATGAACAGTTTGTTTATACCTATAGAAAACTTTATGGAATTCAGGCTGTTTGTCTGCGCTTTTTTACGGTATATGGCCCTCGGCAACGTCCGGATTTAGCCATTAATAAATTTACTCGTTTAATTTTAGATGGAAAGCCTATTCCGGTTTATGGGGACGGAACAACAATGCGCGATTATACTTATATTGATGACATTCTTTCCGGAATCGAAGGGGCTATTGCTTATGATAAAACGCCTTATGAAATTATAAATTTAGGTGGTGGAGAGCCAATTACTTTAACTCGGATGATTCAAACTATTGAAGAAGAGCTTGGGAAAAAGGCCATCATTGACCAGCAGCCTATGCAACCCGGAGATGTCAATAAGACAGTTTGTGATTATTCTAAAGCTCAAAGATTATTGAACTATAATCCGCACACAACCTTTAAACAAGGAATTCACAAATTTGTAGAATGGTATTTGAAAAAATAACCTTATATTTAGAAAGAAATACATTGTTCTCTTTTTGTTCTTGTATTATAAAAAAAGTAGACCACAAAGCTGGTTTGTATTTTCTAGCAGGGATTTTGACTGTTTTAAGTTTGTTTTTTATTAAGTCTATCTATAGTTATTCCTATGTATATCACGGCTCGGATTTGCGAATGAAGTCTGGGTATGTTTTGGTTGAGAAAGGAGTAAAAACACAGAATGCAAAGAAAGGTATCTTTACCTATGGACCGTACGTAAAGCTAGCAGCAGGGGAATATAAAATCACACTTAACTATGAACTTTCGAAAAATGCTGGAGCATCTTTTGATATTGTGACCGATAAGGGAAAAAAACTCCTTTATAAAGGAAATTTACTTCCAAGCCAAAAACAAATAAATCACAAAATAAAATTGGATAAATCTTGTGAAATCGAGGTTCGTACATTTTATTCAGGAAAAGGAGATTTGATGGTAAAGCAATTAACCATTGTTCCTCTTAGCGTTTTTGCAAAATATGATGTGCTTTTACTAATAACCTTATTTACTCTATTTTTCTTGTTGTATTTTAAAATACTTGCTTGGCTTATGAAGTTAAAATGGGTACAAAACAAAAGCCGCATTGATATTGTCTTTTTGACCGTATTTTTTATATTATTATTTTTACCAATGTTGCATATTTCTGATGCGGAAAAATCCGAACAGGAAAACAGAATGCTTGCGAAATACACACCTTTAATTGATTATCGGGGGGGGTACAACTTAAAATACGGTAAAAATTTTGACGCTTGGTTTAGTGATAGATTTTGGGGAAGAGATGAACTTATAAAGGTATATTATAAAATAAAAAAGATAAACAAATACACCATAACAGCAAAAGCATCTAAGCTTAAAAATGATTGGTATTTCAACGATAATGAATTATCAACTCTTACCATATCAGAAAAGCAAAAAGTGCAATATAAAAAAAATATTCAGTATCTACTGCAATTTTGTAAAGAAAATAATATTAAATGCTATATGGAAATTGTACCTGCTAAAATATATTACGCAAAAGACGGATTGATAAATAATAAACTAAAAGAATATAATGATACTCTACCTCAATTTATCAAGTATATAAAAGAAACTTTAAATTTTGAGATTATTTATCCGCTTGATGAGTTAAAAGAAGCAGATAAGAGCGATTATGTATATTTTAAAACAGATCATCATTGGACTGATTGGGGAGCATATATAGGGTATCAAGCTTTATTAAAGCAGTTAAAAAAAGACTTTCCTGATATTTATGAAGCAAAAGAAGGAGATTTTGATATTTCTTATAGTAAGAAAGTCAGAGCGGAAGCAGATAGAAAGTATTGGCAAGGATATACTTGCAATTTGCTATATCAAAATCAAGATTGCTCCCTTAATATTGATTACAAATATTATGATGGCAAAAATAAACATATTAATGCAATATCATATGGAGAATTTCACAATTCTGATGGTAAATATAAGGCCTTATTGATAGGGAATTCTTTTACAGAAAATTTTAAGCCTTTTCTGGTTTATTCATTTAAGGATATAAAAAGATTTCGTTGCAATATTGCACCAAATGACAATCTAAAATTATCGCGCTGGAAAAAAGAAATTTTAGAATTTAAGCCTGATGTACTCATACTACTATTTCAAGAAGGCTATACCGATAAACTGCGAACCATAAAGGACTAAGCCATGCTATTTTCATCGATGACATTTGTTTTTATGTTTTTACCGATTGTTTGTGCCATTTATTTATTGGTGCGTCCGGAGATAAGAAACTATATTCTTCTTGCTGCCAGTATGCTGTTTTACGCTTGGGGAGAGCCGAAATATCTGGCAATTATGATTTTAACAATACTTGTGAATTATACGGGGGCAAATTATATCAGCCGCAGCCGTAACCTTATACATCGCAAGTTGCTTTTGGTTGCGACGATTTTGGTAGATTTGAGCTTTCTGTTTTATTTCAAATACTTTAATTTTGTGCTGGATAACATCAATCATCTTTTTCATACGCATATCGATTTTATTGATGTCATCATGCCGATTGGAATATCATTCTACACATTTCAGGCACTCAGTTACGTAGTTGATGTATACCGAGGGGAGGTCAAGGCTCAGCGGGATATTTATAAGCTGGCTTTATATATAACGCTTTTTCCGCAATTGGTAGCTGGTCCGATTGTCAAATATCATGATGTGGCTGAACAGATTTCCTGCAGAACGGTTACCTTCGATAAAGTTGCGTATGGGGTGAAGCGTTTTATTATCGGATTGGCAAAAAAAATGCTGATTGCTAATACATTAGGAGCTGTTGCCGATAAAATTTTTGCGCAGCCGGTAGAACAGTTTGACACGCTTACCGCCTGGATTGGTGCCATAGCTTACACTCTGCAGCTTTATTACGATTTCAGCGGTTACTCGGATATGGCTATCGGATTAGGTTCCATCTTTGGGTTTAAGTTCTTAGAAAACTTCAACTATCCGTATATTTCTAAGTCTATCACCGAGTTTTGGAGAAGATGGCATATCTCCCTTTCTACATGGTTTAAAGAATATTTGTATATCCCGCTGGGAGGGAACAGAGTTTCCCAAAGGCGCAATTTGTTTAATCTTTTTGTGGTCTTTTTAGCGACGGGAATTTGGCATGGCGCAAGTTGGAACTTTGTCTTTTGGGGATTGTGGCACGGGATATTTATCATTTTTGAAAAAATTACCGGCTGGCATAAAAGAAGTGGTGGTTTAAAAATCAATATAGCGCAGCATCTTTATACAATATTCGCATTTGTTATAGGATGGGTGATGTTCCGCGCCGATAATATGGCGTACGCGTGTGAGTATATCAAGAATATGTTCGGTCTGATTGCAGAACATCAGATTACGTATAAATTGCCTTATTATATTGATAATATTGAAATTATAGCCTTTACGGCGGCTGTCTTTTGTGCCATGCCCTTATTCAAAGGGATGCTTGATATCAAATATAAACATAAAGTTCTGCGGACACTGGTGAACGTATGGCTGATTTTATTATTTGTCCTGTCTTCGGCGGAAATTGCAGCATCTACGTATAATCCTTTTATTTATTTCAGATTTTGATTTAAGCTTTGCCTTCTGTCGTATGAAGATGCGTTTAAAGCACCAAAGTTCCCCTTGCTATTTTAGCAGCTCCGGTCTATATTAAACGGCATAACAACCGGCAGACGGAGGGAAATATGCAGGAAAACGCTTTATATACGATAACGAACGGTCTTTATGTATTGTCTGTACAAGACGGGGAGGGGTACGCCGGCTCTTTGGTCGATGCCGTAAGTCAAATCGCCGTTTCGCCGTACCTGATAATGGTGTCATGTATGAATAACAGCCATACCAAAAGCTGCATTGAAAAAGCCGGCGAGTTCGGCATAAGCGTTTTGGCGAAAGAAACCGATCCGTTTGTCGTGGCAAATTTCGGCTATCAGAGCAGCCGCGACGTCAAAAAGTGGCAGAACATACCCTTTGCGGAAATCGATGGCTTGCCGTATATTTCGGATGCTTTGGCCAAAATCAGGGTACGGGTTGTCAACAAACTGATATATGCGAGCAATACGGTGTTTATTGCCGAGGTTGTTGATGCGTTTGACAGCCGCTCCGGCGAGCCGCTGACCTATAAATATTATCGCGACGGGTTTAAGGAACAGGTCGCCATTGCTTTCAGCGCGTATAAAGCCGGGCGTTCGGCCGGTAATGCCGCTTGTAAAAAGTCCCAAACGGCAATGTCTGCGTCATCTTCATCATCCACAGCTCAGCCGTCATCGCCGGCCTCTGCCGAAAAACGCTGGACATGTACGCTTTGCGGCTATGTTTACGAAGGAGATATCCCGTTTGAAGAACTGCCGGATGATTGGCGCTGTCCGTTATGCGGTGTCGGCAAAGATATGTTTGAACTGCAATAGCCATGGCCTCAAAAGAGTTGACAAAAAACAAGATGATGCTATAATCAACCCAATTTAATAATTATTAAAATATAATTTATGGAAACAATCTTCATTTTTGCCTTGTTTATCTTGGCAGTATTTGGCAGAGTGGTGCACAGAAAAATGGATTCCCGCAAACGTCAGCAGAAGTATGCGGAGTATTGTCGTAATCGTGCGGAATTTTACCGCCAGGAACGGTTAAAGATTATCAATTCGTTTTGGCGAAAGTATCGCAGCGGCACATATCCGGTGGATGTTTTGCTGCATCGGCTGAAGGAAGGTCTTTGCTTTAACAGCGGCGGTTCAACGGAATGGCAGGAAGAGTTTGCGCAGGTCGTCGACGAATTAAACAGGGAAAGTGCTGACGAACAGCAGCGCTTTTATCAGGAGAGCCAAACGGTT
>MNTT01000016.1:517-199500 GCA_001917135.1 Acetobacter sp. 46_36 | reverse complement strand
CAAACAGCCTGATGCCGCCGTCAAATTTGACAAGGTGCAGCGCGTTTATGAAACCCTGCAACGGGAGCTGGCGCATAAAAACGCATAACGTCAACCCTGACCAAAGCGTCTGTTATGTCCCAGGCATTCTTCCGGACAAATGTTCGCACAGCCCCAAACACTCTCACCAATCGAAACGCCCGCGATAAAATCACGCGGGCGTTTTTTCTTGTCGTCCGGAAGTTGTGCCGTTTCCCGCCCCGGGCTTGATTTGGCGGCTTAAGGCCGAGGGGCAGGATATTCCGGCTTACTGTGCTTTCGGGTATCCGGCGGCTTCGGTCATCACAACTTCATAATCGCCATCAAGACCAAGCGCCTGTTTGATTTCCGCCCGGTCATACAGGCCGCGGACAACGCATTTCAGCCCTGCTGAAGCGCAGTACAAACTGGCGTTTTGGTACATTGACCCGGCGTGCATTTCGCCGTATTTCTTGTCTTTGGTAACAAACAGCAGGTGAACCGGCGCATCGCCCGCGAATTTCTGCTCTTTTGCCAGAATCGGGCGCAGGTCTTCACTGCCGAGCTGAACCAGCGTGTTCTTTGCCGCGTCGTAACGGTAGGAACCTGTGGGCAGCAGGACATACAGGTCGATATCCTGCCGGTTGCGCGCCGTCGGGACAACGCGTTTGCCGTCTTCGGAAGAAATTCCCCATGTTGCCCACAGCAAATCTGCCAAAACCTGATCGGAAAGCATCTTGGTGTCAAAGGTTCTTCCCGAACGCCGGGCCGCAATCGCCTCCATCAGGGGCATACCGCCGTTTGCCGTATGTTCCGGCAGCTTAATGTCCGCCGCATTGGCTGTTCCCGCTGCTAACATCATCATTGCTCCTAAAATAACTTTTTTCATATCGCCTCCATAAAATAATTCAAACGCCTTTAAAATATAACCCCGGGAATAAAAAAATCTTTCTCCGTTTCTGTTTTTTCCACAGCAATCGGCGTTTTCTCCCGTTGTGGCCGGTTTCTTTGCGCAACAATCCGTCCCGCCGTCATAACTTCGGCTCTGTTTCGGTTTCTGCCAATGCTGTCAAGCCTCTGTCTTTTTTGAAATTTGTCAAAAAATATTGACAAAATAAAAACGCATTTTATAATAAAAGCAATTTTTTAATTATTAAAATATCATTTATGGAAACATTTAGCTTAGATTATGCATTATGCACGTGCCTGTTGCTTTTTGCATTAGGCTGCGGAGTATGGTTTTATTTCTTCTGCCGGGCGCAGAGAATAAAAAAGGTTTTACAAACTCTGGGCAGTGCTGCCGAGGTATATGCCGGCATTCTCCGGCAGGAAAAGCTGCGGCGCGAACAGGCGTATCGTGAGCAGCTCCGCCGCGAAGCAGAAAGACGCCGTCAGGAAGAGATTCGTCGTGAACAGGCTTTCCAGGAGGCTGAACGGGCCAAAGCTGAACAGGAAAAAAACGAAGCTGAGATTAATAAAATCAAGGTGCTGTTTAACGGCATTTGGCTGACGCCTCAGCAATTCGGTTTTTTGCAGCAAAATCCGGTGGAAAAACTGTGCGGGGCTGAATTACGCCGTTATCTTGCCAGGCTGGCAGAGTGCAATCCCTTGTTTGCCGAATACCGTCAGGAAGGCAGTTGCGGGCAGAAAGGCGGAACCGAAAATTCCGGCTCCGGACAAAACCGTGCGGGGCAGGGAACTTCGTCTTCGCAGAATTCGGCGCAGGGCAAAAGTGCCGGGACGTCTGCGGCCGCACCGAACGCATATTACCGCATTTTCGGGTTGACGCCGGAAACATTGACTGAAGGCAGCCTGAAAGCGGCTTATCGCGATTTGGTCAAAAAGTATCATCCCGATACGAACCGCAGTCCCGATGCCGCGGAAAAATTCCGCAAGGTAAAGAAAGTGTATGCCTATCTTCAGGAAGAGCTTCGCCGCAAGGAGTGCAGCAGGAGCTATGCCTGCTGATAATCGGGCATTTGCCGTCCGCCGGGTGCACGGCACCAAAAAAAGAGGCGTTCCCATAAGGGAACAGCCTCTTTTGTTTTGGAATAAACCACCTTCTTTACCAATAAAAATCAAGATTAGTAAGACCGGTAATATAACCTCTTCTTGTCGGAGCCGATAAATCTGCACCTTCACTGGCATAGGAACCTTCAAACTGGTAAGCGATTTCGTCAAAAGCAAAGCTGGCAACCTTGCAAGCGCCTTCTGCCGTTATAACGCAGCCTGCGCCGACGATTTTCGCAGCTTCCAAACCGATTTTAGCCGCAGTTTTAACGCCGAATCCGGCAGCTTTGGCAAACTTTTTCAGCGTTTTAAACTGTTCCAGTTCTTGTCCCGAAACATTGCGGATAAAGTCGTTGCCGTAAATGCCGTAGTCGAACGTGCGTTCTTTTGCCAGAAATTCCAGCATCTCGGAAGAAAAGTCCTTTCCCCATGCTTCGTAGACATTGTCCGGCAACAGGATAATGCGCTGTCCGCCGGGTTTGAAATTCCGGCTGTTGACAACGTTCCGTGCGTTAAGCACGTTTCCGTCGGCGTCAACCGAAAACAGCCTTTCGCCGCGGACATAACGGTGGCGGAGTTCTGTCTGGTTCTTGGCCAGCAAAATTGCCTGTTCAAACGGAATGTCCGCAAAGCCGACTTTCAATTCCAGTTCGGAAACGCCGGGGTACAAGCTCCTTTCGCCTGTTTCACGGGCATAATAGCCTCGTTCAAAGCAGCGCAGTTTTTTGTCTTTGGCAATTTCGCGGTAATGCCCGTTGGCAAGCAGCGTCGCAAATTCGTGGAACAGCGGCTGCAGGTTGCCGTAGCCGTTAAGTTTTCCCAAAATCGGGTCGCAGTAGTCAAGGCTGACCGGCGAACCATTCATCACGCAGTGAAACGGAATAAAGTGGTCGTACGTTTCGTCTTGCGCCAGAACCAGCGTTTCCACGTTGGCATCGGTCAAAAGCCGCCAGTTCTTAGGGCTGATGTCGGGATAACCCCGTCTCAGTTTTGCTGTTTCTTCGGGGAAGAAACGGGCAGCGGCTTCAAAGTCAATTCTCATCCAGTCGCGCATCGGCGGCGTGCGGAAACGGTTGACCAGCGCAATCGGGTCGGCTTTTTGCATAACGCGCCGCCCGTTGGCGTAGTAGCAGATAATCCGGTCGGAATAAACCTTTGCCATCGGAATATTGCAGGCAAAGCCGAGCAGCGATTGCAATGAGTAGTTTCCCGCGTCAAAAACCAGCATGTTGCCGATTTTCAATCCCCAGACGCGTTCGCGCAGCACCAGCAGGTTTCCCTGGCCGGTAACGGAAACGGGCAGAAGGCGGGTCTTGGTTCCCGCTCCAAGTTGCAGTGCCCGGTCTCTTAAAGTATTGACAAGTTCCGGAGATTTGCACTCGGATTTGATGACGGCAGTATTGCCGGCAGCTTGGTGAAGCTGTTGCAATTGCAAAATCGACTGGACACACATCCAATGTGCCTGAGCCAAAGTTAAGGATGTTTTTTCCATAAAGAATAATTTTAAGAATTAAAAAACATAAATTTATAAAATAACAGCTTGATTATATCCAAAATAGTAAAAGAGTCAATACTTTTGTCTAAAAAAACTTTAACATGTGCGTTGACAAACGTTCAAAAAAGCGTCACAATAACTTCTATAGGAGAATACAACCGCGCATGGCGCTCATAACCGCTCGTCGGAAAAGCAAAAGCGCAAGGACAGGGAGAAGAAGAAATGGAGCAGAAAGTCTGTTTGATAACCGGAGCAACGGGATTTGTCGGGCAGTATATCCTGAACGAACTGATTGCATCGGGACGCAAGGTTTTGGCTTTGGGCGATTCTGAAGACGCGTTCAGCCCGTTGGCTGCCAACAACCGCCTGATAAAGGCGACGTCGGCGCTTCCCATTTCTGCCGCGGCGTTTAAGGAACATAACGTGCAGTTTTGCTTTGGCGACATCGCCGACATTTCTTTTCTGGCTTCAATATTCAATACAGCCGCCAAGAACGGGATAGAAATCGAGTTCGTCCTGCACCTTGCGGCCGTCCGGAAAGGTCGCCGGGCCGTCAGCAGCGACGGCACAGCCAACCTGCTGGAAGTCTGCCGCGCCTACTGGCAGAGCAATCCCGATACGTTTAAGGGCTTTTTCTATGCTGCGGGCGAGGGGGATTTGATGCGCAAATTCTCGCAGAAAGACGGCTTTCCCGTTAAGTTCTACCAGCTGCGCCACAGCTTTGCTGAAAACGGCGGCAAATCCGATACCGGAGAAAATCTGTACCGCCTGTTCACGCCGGTGGACATCCCGTTTCTGAAAAAGTATCAGAGCCGCAGCGTCGGCAAAAGCGCGCCGGTCAGCGACAACGATTATATCCGCGAACTGTCGCAGGCTGTGGGGCGTTTACTGAACAATATATAAGGCAGCCGCCGGCGCAATGTATAAGCGTTTTTCGGTCGAGCAATAAGCCTGCAACACATCCGCACGCCGTCAGTGCATCTGTAAGTCGCCAGCACATCATATAAGCCATCGGCGGATTGGACATATATAAGCCGCCTGTACGCAGAAGGGCATAGCCTGTTAAACACAGGTTAGGAAAATTTTTTTATTGCCGGTAACTGCTGGCAAAATCCGCATATGTGCCGCAGCACTATAATTTTCCGTCCGTTTCGCAGGAAAGCGTAAACGCGGATTATAAAACGCAAAAGACAAGGTATTTTAAATAAAAAATCCTGCGGCGAACTAATCAGCCCCTCGGGACTTTTTACACATGCAACTTTTCGGGAACATTTCAACCGGGAACATTTTAACCGGGAACATTTCAGTCGAAAACACTTCTACCGAAAACATTTCAATCGGGCGGGGAGTTATTATACTAAAGATTTTTGACAAAAAGTCAAATGTTTTTTCTTTCGTTAATAAAAAATTAAGCATTGACGCTCCAAAACGCTCCGGTTATATTTTTTTTCGTGAGTTGCAAATCTTTGCCGAAGGAGGAAAGTATGAAATTAAGCAAAGTTACGGCAGAACTCCTGGACTATATTCAAAAAGGCGTGTTATCGTCGCCGCATACGGTTGTTCGCACTGTAAACGCGTTGGGCAGCGGACCGTTGGCATATCGGACTTTTGGCGGCAATGTGCAGAATTATGCCGCTATTGACGAACAGGCGCTTGAAAAGGCGTTCGGCAGCCACTACCTGCTGACCATGATTGCCCAGGGATTGATAATCCGCCGCATTTTATATCCGGAATCCGGCAGCTGCCATACCCTTTATTGCGATAAGGCGATATATGGCTTTTTCGCCCGGCACGGGCTGTTGGACTGCGGCGTTTGGAGCCATGTCGATTACGAAACGCTTGAAAGGAATATTACGCCGGAAAATACCGATTACCGCATATATTATTCGTATTCCAAACCGGATGCACTGTTGAAAGAAGCTGAACTGGCGGGGGAACAAGTCCCCGTTTTTTTTGTGGATACCGACCTGATTTTAAAGAAACGCCATGACGTGATAATTCCCGGTGCAGCTTCGGTCAAAGCGGCCTATTCGCATCTGGAGCAAATCGGCGGGGAATGCTATCCGCCTTTTGCGTCGCTTCATTTTCCCGAAGGCTGCAAACTGCCCCCGGTCAATGAATCGCTTCCTGCTGTCAATACCTGTTTGATGTTTTTTAATGATAAGGGGCTGCTCCGGGAATGGGGACGTTTTTTCAAAGAACTTTTCATTAATAATTGGATAAGGGGAGAATTGGCACCGGAAGTCATTTCCCGCCAGTTGCTGGGGATTGACCAGCGTACTTTTCCGTTTGTCTGCGATTGGCGCGGTATATGGGGAACGCCCGCAGTCGTGCCGTTTCTGGACATAATCTGGGAACCGCCGTTTTTTATTGACTGCAAAACCGGCCGCCGTGCCGAATGGCATTATTATACGCTGGAACACCATCCCGAACGCCCGGACTGGCATCAGGATATTATGCATACCTGGATTAACAAGAAGAATGTGGAACGCGATGCAAAATTCCGCCGTTATCAGGGGCTGATGATGCTGGAAATGATACTGGCTCTTAATCCCGAAGCCGAAAAGCCGCTGCGTACGTTTGCCAGTCTGCGGGAATATTTCTCCCTTTATGATACCGGAAAGGGAATAGAAACCTTGCTGGCGGAAGGTGTTGTCTCGGCAAAGATGGATAAAAGCCTTTAACCGCGGAGGGGGAGATGGAAAAAAGGATGAAAGTATGTCTGGTAACCGGAGCCACCGGTTTTATCGGGCAGCATATGTTGGCGGAACTGGCCGCAGCGGGCCGCAAAGTGCTGGCGCTTGGCAAACCGGAAGAAGTCTTCTGCACCGCCGTTTTGCGGGATGCCGGGATTCGTACTGCGGCAGCGTTCCCGGTTTCGGCAGCGGCGTTTGCCAAAAGCGATGTGCAGTTTTGCTTTGGCGACGTGGCGGACGAAAAATTTATCGAATCCGTTTTTGCTGCCGCGGAAAAAGGCGGGATGGATATTGAGTTTGTCCTTCATTTTGCTGCCTGCGCCACGATTCAGAAAGCGCAGGAAAACGGAAGGGAAGCCTGGCGGACGAATTATGACGGAACAAGGAATGTCCTTGCAGCGGCGCTGCGGCGCTGGCAGCGGCACGACAGTTCGTTCCGGGGATTTTTTTACGCTTCTACGGACAAGGTTTACGGCGAAGGCAGCCGCAGTTCGTACCATGAAAGCGATGAACTGCGTCCGCTGTCATGTCCGTATGACGCCTCTAAGGCGCGCGCCGATGAACTGGTGCGCTCCGTTGCCCGGAAGAGCGGTTTTCCGGCGGTCGTATACCGCTTTTGCAATGTTTACGGCCCGGGCGATTATCACAAGAGCCGGATTGTTCCGGGGACGCTGTATCGCCTGCTGTATACCCAAACCGCTCCCGTGCTGAAGAAGTACCGGACACCGTCGGGCGGGGCGGAATCTTTTTACCGTGATATGATTTATGTCCGCGATTTAACCCGTGCCGTCGCCATGCTGCTTGACCGGTTGGAACGGGGAGGAAGTCTGGGGCGGATTCTGGGCGAGGCCTTTAATCTCGGAACGTCCAACAGTTATGCCATGGGCGAGGTAATCGGCCGGTTGTCCGAATATGCCGGCAGAAAAATCGCTCCGCGCGAAGAAATTGTCACGGCAGGCGAAATAAAGAACCAGTGCATGGATTACGGAAAGCTGAACCGGGAACTCGGCTACGCGCCACGTTACACGCTGGAAAAAGGGCTTAAGGAAACCGCCGCCTGGTATATAGATCATAAGGAGGAAATTGATGGCCATTTTGTCTGAACCTGGAAAAATTCTGATTACCGGCGCCACGCACGGTATCGGCAAAGCTGCCGCCGAATTGTTTTGTTCCCGCGGCTGGGAAGTGTATGGCATTTCGGGAAACGGGGAAGACGGCCGCGGCGCCGCGATGGAAAAAACGCTGCCCGGATTTCATTACCGCGTTGCCGATGTCAGCAATGAGCCGGAAATTTCCGCTTTGCTTGGCCGTATCGGGCAGCTTGATGCCGCGTTTAACAATGCCGGCACGGGAATAGCGCCCCAAAAACTCCCTGAGGCGGATATTGCCCGCGCCCGCCGCGTGATAGATGTCAATCTGGTCGGAACCCTGATATGCATGAAGCATGAAATTGCGCACATGCCCGGTTCCGGGGTGGTGGTAAACAACACCTCGCTGGCAGCGTTTAAGGCGGCAACCGGAGCCGATATGTCGTACAGCGCTTCCAAAGCAGGCGTTTTGGCATTGACTGCCGAAGCAGCCGCCAATCCGGAATTTGCCGGGCGCATTTCATTTTTTTCCATAGCGCCCGGTTATATTGAAACCCGGATGACAGCCGCTGACGATAAAGAGGCGCAGAAACGGAGGCTGCCGTCGCGGCGTTTGGGACAGCCGGCGGAAGTGGCTGCGCTGGTATATAATATTATAACCAATCATTATGCTTTTACATCGGGACAATGTTTTAATTTTGACGGAGGAGCGTTTTTAATATGAGTTTTGATTTGACCGAACTGAACGGCAGAAAATTATATGAGCGGGAGGCTGGCATTCTGCTGCCTGTAATGAGCCTGCCCGGAAAATACGGCATAGGGGATTTGGGTAACGAGGCGCGCTGGTTTATCGACGTGCTGCAAAATTCGGGACAGCAGCTCTGGGCCATGCTGCCCAACGGCCCGGTCGGCTACGGCAACAGCCCGTATCAGAGTCTGAGTTCCTGTGCCGGCAACCATTATTATATTTCTCCCGACAAATTGATGGAGGAGGGGCTGCTGCGTCCGCAGGATTTGTCCGGATTGGACTTCGGTTCCGACCCGGTAGATATAAATTACGGAAAACTGTTTGCCTCGCGGGAAAAAATGCTTCGCCGTGCTTTCGGGCGCTGGATGATGCAGGGCGGACACCAGTCGGACGATTTTTTGGCCTTTCGTTTTAAAAACCACGGCTGGCTTGACGACTACGCCATGTTTATGTCCGTCAAAGGCAGGCTGGAAAATGCCCCTTGGTACAAATGGCCCGACGGATTAAAGTTCCGCGAAAAAAATACGATGTGCAATCTTCGCCGCAACCTTAACGAAGACATCACTTTCTGGAGATTTACGCAGTTTCAGTTTTTCCGGCAGTGGGAACAGTTAAAAGAGTATGCTCATCAAAAAGGCGTCAAGCTGATAGGAGATATGCCGTTTTATGTAAACCACGACAGTACCGACGTCTGGAGCCGCCGCGAGTTGTTTGACTTAAACCCCGACGGCAGCATCAAGCTGTTTTCAGGCATTCCGTCAGGTGACAGGGACATCCGCTGGGGAAATCCCTGCTATGACTGGGATAGAATGAAAGCGAAAAATTACGATTGGCTGGCGGAACGTATCCGCATCGGCGCCGGGATGTATGACATTATGCGCATCGACCATGCCGTGGCGTTTGTCCATTATTACGGCATCAAAGACGACGGTGCGCGCGGCGTATGGTATCCGGGGCCGGACAGTGACAGGGCATCAGCCACCGGCATTATCGACTGTGTTGCCCGGGAACGCAATATGGATATTATTGTCGAAAACCTTGGCAATAACAATCAGCGAACGCATGATTTGTATGACCAGCTGAACTGGCTCGGTATGCGCATTTTTCAACATACCGTCGGCGATATGCATTACGGGACGCGCAATATTCACCTGCCGCAGATGTATCCGCAGAATGTCGCGGCATACACCGGAACGCACGATAATGAAACATTGGCCGGCCTTCTGGCGCACAAAAGTGATGACGATCTGGAGTACATGATGACGTATCTGAAGGCTTCCAAACGCGAGGATTTGGTCTGGAACGCCATTGACGCCCTGTATAATTCTTCGGCGGCAAAAGTCATCATTCCGGTTCAGGACGTTATGTCATTGGGCAACGAAAGCCGGATATGCTATGAACACGATTTTGAAAAATCCTGGCGTTGGCGTCTGGATAAAATATCCAGTATCAGCGAGGTCATGCAGAACCGTCTGCGCGGCATTGCCGTTTTGTCGGGGCGGGGTCATATGGACGACGCGCGGATTAAAAGCAGCGGCTGGAAGGAAATATACCGCAAGGCACGGATAGACCGTTACGGACGGTAGGGCAGGCGGCGGAAAACCGCCGGGTCGCCGAAAAGTATATTCAGGAAAACGAGGAGAATAAAATGAAACATGCGGAAAAATATATCAACGGAGACAGCTACAACCGTTCCGCCGGGATTTTGCTGCCGGTCTTCAGCCTGCCGTCGCCGTATGGCATCGGCGATATGGGAGAGGGGGCGTACCGGTTTGTCGATATGCTGCGGGAAGCCGGGCAAACGCTGTGGGAGGTTTTGCCTCACGGGCAGACCGGCTACTGCAACAGCCCGTATAAAACACTCAGCGCTTTTGCCGGAAACCCGTATTTTATTGCGCCGGATATGCTGGAAAAAGACGGTTTGCTTTTGCCGGGGGAAGCGGAACAGTATGACTTTGGTGCAAATTCGGCTGATATTGATTATGGCAGGCTGTTTGCGGCAAGGTTTAAGCTTTTGCGTTTGGCGTTCGACAGGTTTTGTGCCCGCGGCGGCAAAAGTGATTCCGGATTTTTGGCTTTCCGCCGCAAAAATGCCGTCTGGCTTTCCGATTACGCCCTGTTTATGGCGTTAAAGGAACACTTCGGCTGGAAACCCTGGAACGAATGGGAAGAAGGGGCGGCTTTCCGTCGGCCGGAAGTACTGCGCGGTTATCGCCGCCGCCTGGCAGTTTCCGTTTTGTTCTGGCAGTTTGTTCAGTACGAATTTTTTTGCCAGTGGCATCAGTTGAAAGAGTATGCGGGACGAAACGGCATAAAAATAATCGGCGATTTGCCTTTTTACGTTGCTTACGACAGTGCCGATGTCTGGAGCCGCCGAAATATTTTTGCCGTCAATCCGGAAGATGCGTCCGTAACCTTGTCGGCCGGCGTGCCGGGAGACTGTTTCGCCTCCCATACCCGCAGCTGGGATATGCCGTGCTACGATTGGCCGGCCGCCGCTGCGGACAAATTCCGCTGGCACCTGGAGCGTTTTCGCTTTTATGCCGGTTTGTATGATGCTATCCGCATCGACCATGCGATTGGTTTTGTACGCTATTACGGTCTGGGGCGCGTCGGCGAACGCTGGTATGACGGCCCTGATGCCGAAAACGACGTATTTATCCCAAAACTGACCCGGCTGGCGAAATCCTGCGGCGTGGAACTGATTGCCGAGGATTTGGGCAGCGTTCCCGAACGTGCATATCGTTTGTTTACCAAATACCGCTGGGCGGGCACCAGGGTTCTTCAGTTCGGTTTTGCAAACGGCTACGGTACCGAAACCATCCATTTGCCGTTTTATTATCCGCACAAGTCCGTCGCTTATACCGGAACGCATGATAATCCTGCCTTTGCTTCCTATTTGCAGGGGCTGGAAGCGAAATATCTGCCGTATCTGCGCTATTACCTGCAGGCGTCGCCGCAGGACGACCTCCAAAAACGCTGTATTGAAGAATTGTATCGCTCCGCCGCCGAAAAAGTGATTATTCCGCTGCCGGACATTCTCGGCTTGGATAACCGCGGGCGCATCGCCCATGGCCGGGATTATGCCAAATCGTGGCGCTGGCGGTTGTCTTCGCTGGACGATATTTCGGAAGAAATCCGGCAGTGGCTGAAAAAGCTTGCATTCGCCTATGCCCGTATACCGTTTTCGCATGAACAGGGGAAAGAATATGGATGGAATTGGAAATAGGGGCATCATCGCCCGCATTCGTGCCCGTACGCCGCAGGGATATTGTACGGATGAAGACATCGTCGTTGCATCGGCATCGGGAAGCCGCTTTACCGATGCGGACGGCAAAACATATCTGGATTTTACGTCGGGAATATTTACCAACAGCTTCGGCCATTGTTATCCGCCGTTTGTAGCCGCCGAAATTAGGGCTGCCGGGCTGATGGATAACGTTCACGGCCGGCGGACGGAGGCAGAATGCCATTTTTATGAAGAACTGGCACCGTTGCTGCCGTTGCCGGATTATAAGCTTATCCCGTATAATGACGGAGGTTATGCAGTAGACCGCGGCTTGAGCGACATTATTAATTATTTCGACAAGCAGCGCATTCCGATAGCGGCGTTTCGAGGCGGTTTTCACGGCAAGACGATGGGAACCAAGCTGACAATAAACGAAACCGCGCATGCGGCGCTGTTTGACAATTTTCAGGTGGACTATCCGCATTGTTACCGCTGTCCGTGGCATAAAGAACGCCAAACCTGCGGTCTGCATTGTCTGGGCGAAGTTATTGCAAAACTGAAAGAACGCCGCGCCAAAGCCGTGATTTTTGAACCCGTGCAGGGAGCCGCCGTTGTTGTTCCGCCCCGGGAATTTATGACGGGATTTGCTGATTTTTGCCGGGAAAACGGAATAATTATGTTTGCCGACGAAGTTTTGACCGGCGGCGGGCGCACCGGGTATTTTCTCGCCAGTTACGGGCTGTGGGGAATATGCCCTGACATTGTATCCCTGACTAAAGGATTGGCAAACGGGCGTCCGCTTTCGGTTTTGTGTGAACGGGAATACATCACCGAAAACCCTTATGCCGTCCGCCCCGGCGAGAGGTCTTCGACTTTTGCCGCCCATCCCGTAAATCTTGCGGTTGCATCTGCCGTTCTGGAGGAATTGAAGAAAGGGGAAATTTTCGTTCGTGTCCGCCGCAGCGGCGTCATGCTTCGCGAAGAATTGGAACGCCTTGCTGCAATGTTTCCGTCCGTCGGCGATGTTCGTTCGGCAGGTCTGATGGGCGCCGTGGAATTTGTCAAAAGCCGTAGCGGAAAGGAACCGGACGCCGCTTTGGCGCGGGAAGTCTTTTTCCGGGCGCGGCAGAACGGGCTGGAGGCTATTTTGAGCGGGCACATTCTTCGTCTGGCACCGCCGTTGAACGTTGCCGCCGCTGATTTGGAAGAGGGGATGGCGATTTTGCGCCGGAGTATTGAACAGGTTACAAAGAAAGGATAAAAGATGAACGGTCAGAATTTCTATTGTGCGCGTTTTTATGTTACTTATCGCTGCAATTCGCGCTGCAGCTATTGCAACGTCTGGCAGAATCCCGCCTTCAAAAACGTGCCCGAGCTGTCCGCGGAAGATGCCTGCCTCTTGGTGAAACAATGCCGGGAACACGGCGTCCGCTACATAGATTTTACCGGCGGCGAGCCAACGCTGTATCCGCATTTGGCAGAAGTCATTGAATATGCCAAAAAGCTGGGCATAAAAACCGAGGTAACCTCAAACTGCATTGCCTCTGCCTCTAAACGCAAAATGCTTGAAGTGGCATTCGCCGCCGATAAGTTCAATACGTCGCTGGATACGCTCAATAGTGCTGCATACAGGCAGATACGCGGTATAGATGCCTGTGAAAATGTCAAAAAAACGGTTGCCGAAATTGCTTCCGTGCGGGCGCCGAAAATAATGACTGTCGTTACCGATGGCAATATAAATGAGCTTGACAATATGATATCTTATGCGCAGCGGCATCATGCCCTGATTTACCTGAGCCCGATGTTTCCCTATATGGACAAGGGCGGAACTTACCGTATTTCGGCATATATTTCCGATATAGTCAACCGGATTTTTGATGCGTACACGGTTGTTTTGCTGCATTTTATGGAATTTTTCCGAACTTCTTCTCCGTCGCAGCTGCCGCCTTGTTCGGCCAACCGCCATACGCTGACTTTTGCGCCCGACGGCAGCCTGGTGCTGCCGTGCTATCACGCCGTAAGCGAAAACGTCGCCTGGAACAAAGATTTGAACGCAGCTTTGGACAGTGCCGCTTTTCGCCGCAGTGCCCTTTCGTCCGGCACATTGGAAACCTGCCGCGGATGTTGTGTTATTCCATATTTCGGCATCTCTTTTAATTATCAGCTGAACAAGTATTTTCTCCTGCAATCGTTTTCCGAAAAGCTGTATCATTTGAAACGCGATTGTCTGAATCCTCTTTTGGATATTTTGCATCCCGACCGGAAACATCTGCTGCAGGAACTGGAAACCATGCAGGAAGTCGTACGGTCGCTTGCCTGTCCGCCGGATATGGAAGCTTACCGCCGGAACGGCGCCTCGCTTTACCCCGTGGAAAAAACGCCGGAAGGTTTTGCCACTCCTCTTTATAAGCAGCCCCTGCCGCCGGAGGTATATGACAGGGAAAGCCGGGCCGCCGACTGTTGGCAGCTGACGCTCGTTCCGCATCATTATTTTGACAAGGTTTGTAACGGGATTTTCCGTCCCATTGCGTCTGCGCTTTCGGAATCCGGTGCGGAAGCAAATTCGCCAGCTGTCGGTCTTCTGCGGGACAGTATGGAGTTTGCCGTCCGCTGGTGGCGTTTTTATACTGCAACGTATTTTCGCCTTTCCCGGCCTTATGACACGACTTTGGACTCAGTCTGGCTGTCCGCCTTTTTGAGGCGGATGGAAACTTTGGAATATCCGGATGCAGCGCGTATTGCCGCTGAGGGCAAAGGGTATCTTCCTGCTGCGGACGAAAAAGCAAAAGTAGCCTGATGCCATACCGTAAAATATAATTAACTGAAATTCCGGATATAATTAACTAACCGGATTTGTAGTTCCGGCGCACTGTCAAAATAAAAAATGAATCCCGTAGCTTCTTTAATTTTGCAAAATACCGCAGATACAAAAAAAGAGGAAGTATAAACTTCCTCTTTTCTAAATGGTTGCGGGGGAAGGATTTGAACCAACGACCTTCAGGTTATGAGCCTGACGAGCTACCGGGCTGCTCTACCCCGCGATATATGAACGCTGCCTGAACAACAAACAGACATATAACCCTAAAAAAAATAGTTGTCAATAATAATTTTTAATATTTTGCAATTTTTTTGCCCGATGGTATAACGAAAGCATAAATTTGCCAAACCTTGATAAGGAAAATGACTATGCAGGAAACCGTATCCGCGGAAGAAAAGGATATTACCCGCAATCCCGACCGCAAACTGGGCATCGTTGCCGGCGGCGGCGAGTTGCCCAAGCGGCTGATAGACTGGTGCCGTGCGCACAATCGCCCGTATTATGCTCTGGCTATTCATGCCAATGCCGATGAAAAGATTTTTACTAAAGACGTGGCGCACGAATGGATACGGATAGGGCAGGCCGGCACCGGATTTAAACGCTTTAAGGAAGAGGGCGTTAAGGAAATCGTTCTGATAGGCACCATTAAACGGCCGACGTTTTCCGAACTGGTGCCGGATTTGCGCACCGCGGCGTTTTTTGCCAAACTCGGCGCCAAAGCTTTGGGCGATGACGGTATTCTCCGTGCCTTGGTAAAAGAAATCGAGGCCGACGGGATGAAAGTCGTCGGCATTCAGGAAGTTGTTCCGGATTTGCTGGCGCACGAAGGCGTGCTGACCAAAAAGAAGCCTGATAAAGCCGATGAAGAAGATATTCGCCGCGGCGTAGAAGTAGCTTCCGCTTTGGGCAAGCTTGATGTCGGCCAGTCGGTTATTGTCCAGCAGGGGCTGGTTTTAGGCGCTGAGGGAATAGAGGGAACCGACAGGCTGATTAAAAGGTGCGCCGATTATGTGCGCAAAGGAAAGGCCCCGATACTTGTAAAACTGCGCAAGCCTCAGCAGGATATGCGCATCGACCTGCCGACCATCGGCACGCGCACGGTGGAAAACGCGCATAAAAGCGGCCTGAAAGGGATAGCCGTCCACGCCGGTAACACCCTGATAGTCAATGAGCCGGAAGTGATAAGGCTGGCAAACGAGTATGGCCTGTTCATCAAAGGCATAATTCCGTCGGAGTATGAAGCATGAAAATATATCTGATAGCCGGGGAACCGTCGGGAGATATGCTCGGCGCCCGTTTAATGCACGCGTTGAAAGAACTTGCGCCGGAGGCGGAATTTGCCGGCGTCGGCGGCGAAAATATGAAAGAGGAGGGACTTAAATCCCTGTTTGACATCAGCGACCTGGCGGTTATGGGGCTGGCGGAGGTTATTCCGAGCATTCCGAAAGTTCTGCGCCGCATTCGCGAAACCGTCGCTGACATCGCCGCCCAAAAGCCGGACATTGTCGTTACCATAGACAGCTGGAGCTTTTCCTCCCGCGTGCATAAAGCCCTGCGCCGCCAAAAGATTAAAGTGCCGCAGATGCATTATGTCGCGCCGCAGGTCTGGGCGTGGAAAAAGGGACGGGCCAAAACGATGTATAAGTATGTAGACCGCCTGCTGACACTGTTTCCGAACGAACCGGCATATTTTATCCCCCATCATCTGCCGTCGGATTTTGTCGGGCATCCGGTAATCGAAAATACGGTGCCGGAAACGGCGGCGGAAGAATTTTGCCGCAAGTCGGGTATTTCACCTGATAAGCGGATTGTCCTGATTTTGCCCGGTTCGCGCCATAACGAGGTCAGCCGCCTGTTGCCGGTGTTCCTGGAAGCCGCCGCGCTGCTGCGGCAAAAATACGCCGACTTGCAGTTTGTCCTGCCCACAGTCAAGACCGTAGAGCAGCAGGTGCGCCGTATGGTGGCGGAAAACGGCGCCGATGATGTGATGATTGTCGCTGGCAGAGAGGAACGCAACGGGGCGAGGGCAGCCGCCTCAGCGGCAATGGCGGCGTCTGGAACCGTGTCTCTGGAACTGGCGATAATGAAAATCCCGCATATCATCGCTTATAAGGTTGCGCCGCTGACGGCGTGGCTGGCGCGCCACCTGCTGAAAATCCGTTCCGTCAACCTGCCCAATATCCTGATGAACGATAGTACTGTGCCTGAGCTTCTGCAGGAAGCATGCACGCCTGAAAACGTGGCGGGCGAGGTGGCGAAATTTTTGGATACGGAAAATGCAGCCCCGCGTACCCAATTTCAAAATAAAATGGAAGAGCTGCGCCGCCTGATGGGCGCGGGCAAAATAAACCCGAGCCGCCGTGCTGCGGAAATCGTGCTGCGGGAGATAAATGGTGCCAACGCCTCATCTGCTGCCCTAGACGCTTCCATCACGCCAATTTCCGCCGGTTCGGACGCTTCCACCACGCCAATTTCCGCCGGTTCGGATACCTCCGCGGCACCGCATAAAATCCCTGAACCCGCCGCCCGCGTTGCTCCCGAAAGGCTGTCCGCCCCGGCACCTCGGACACCGGAGGCATAATCCGGTGAGGTGGTGGCTCCGCAAACAATGGCTGCGGTTGAAGCTGTATGCGGCCGAAAATTATCAAAACGAGGCGGAAAGCCTGATAATCTGGTATGCTGTAGCTTTTGCATCCGGCGCGGCGTTTTACTTTGCATTGCCGCTGGAACTGTCGGCCTGGGTGATTGTCGGCTATCTTGAAGCCGTGCTGCTGTTGTTGTGGCTGACGCGCCGCCGGGACGGGCAGTTCAAGCTCCTGACGTATGCCGCGGTATTTTTGCTCGGGCTGAGCATGGCCAAGGCCGATGCGATGTACCGTGCCCGCAATTTGGAACATGACTTGCCTGAAATCAGCTATTTGCGTGGCCGGGTTAAGGATATGGATTATAATTCCAACAATCGCCCGCGGCTGTTGTTGTCCGATGTCAATAATTTCGAGCGGGACTTGAAAGGCGATTTCCGCATCAGCCTGAATTTTTC
This sequence comes from Acetobacter sp. 46_36, assembly GCA_001917135.1. Taxonomy (GTDB): domain Bacteria; phylum Pseudomonadota; class Alphaproteobacteria; order RF32; family CAG-239; genus CAG-267. Next base: position 182,379 of record MNTT01000016.1, on the reverse strand, counting down.
CGAACCATGGCTGAAACCCGGCGTCTGCGTTGAGCTTGTCGCCAAGCTGCCGCAGGGATTTACGCCCAACCCGCTGAGCAACTATAAGTTTGACCGAGCTAACTTCTATAAAGGCTTGAGCGCTGTCGGCTATACTGTCGGCCCCGTATTTCAGGTAGAATGCCCCGCCGTGGCGGCAAACCCGGCAGCGGATACGATAACCCGTATTCGGACGTACATCAAGGAGCTGATTGACGCCAACACTCCCAAAGACGCCGGCGCCATCGCCAAAGCGCTGACCATCGGCGACCGCAGCACGATTTCCGAACAACTGAATAACGATTACCGCACCTCGGGTCTGGCGCATTTCCTTTCTATTTCCGGAATGCACATGAGCATTATTGCGCTCTTGGTCTTTTTCCTGATACGTGCAACCCTGTTTCCGTTGGGCGAAGGGCGGTACGATTTGCGCAAACCCGCCGCCGTCGTATCCGTTTTCTTTACGTTTGCGTATTTTCTTATTTCCGGGCAGAGTGTTTCCTGCATCCGCGCGTTCGTGATGACGACGCTGGTTTTGGTTGCCGTTTTGTTTAACCGCCGTACCGTCTCGCTGCGCCTGTGGGCGTTTGCGATGCTGGTCGTCGTCGCCATAACGCCCGAAGCGGTTGTGTCGCCCGGGTTTCTGATGTCTTTTGCCGCCGTGCTCGGCCTGGTTGCTTTTTATGAAAAGAACGCCGCCCGGCTGCACCGCTGGCTGGACAGCCGCAGCCTGTTCGGAAAGTTCGTTGCCTATATGGCCGGGCTTTTGGTATCGGATTTGGTTGCCAGCCTGATGACGCTGCCGTACGGCGTCTATTATTTCAGCCAGATTTCGGTCTATACCAGCCTCGGCAACCTGCTGGCGGGGCCGGTCATCGGTTTCTGGGTTATGCCTGCGCTGTTGTTGTTTCTGATAAGCCTGCCGTTCGGGCTTGGCGCTTATGCTGTCAGGCCGTTTGCCGCTGGCATCGATGTAATCAACCAAATCACCGCATGGGTAGCGGCGCTGCCCGGCGCCAAGGCGGGCGAGGGCGTCGGAACCCTGCCGGACTGGGGCATATTGTTGCTGACGTTCGGCTTGCTCTGGCTCTGTATCTGGCAGGCAAAATGGCGTTTCTGGGGGATTGCCGGGATAGTCGCCGGCGTTGTCAGCATCTGTTTCAGCCCGCGCCCGGATTTTGTCTTCGACGCCAAAGGCACGACGTATGCCTACAAAAACCCTGCCGGAAAACTGGTCGCCTCCCGTTATCATAAAAACAAATTTCTGGAAAAAATGTGGACCGGCACCAAAACCAAAGGCAAATACGCCGTTCCCGCCGGCGACCCGGTTGTCTGCAATAAACAAAGCTGCATCTATAAAGGGCGGATAGAGTTTTCTTTGGGACAGGTAAAGCTGGACGGGCGGGAAATACCGCTGCGCGACGGCGGCTTTGTCAACCTGACGACCGGCGTCTGTTATTACCGCCCCGAAACCGGCCGGCTCTGGAACCGAACCGCTTTGGAACCGGGCAGCTCAGAGCCAAACAACTCTGGAACCGCAGCTGATTAGTGCCCGACCTCGTTTATGATTTTCCGGAATTTCTCCGCTCTCAGCTCCGCTGTAAAATGCCGCAATCCGGCATAAAAAAAGGCTCTGCTCCGTTATGGAACAAAGCCTCTTTTTCTGTCATGATTGCTTTTGCCTGTTGGTGAGCTGCGGTTTAGGGCTGTCCGTTCCACACAAGGTCGTAAACCAACAGGTCTTCGGCCGAACCCTTCAATTTTAGCAGGTCATGCGATTTCTTTTCCAGCTGTACCTGGCTGATATACTGGCGCAGGGCACAGTGATCTTCCGTTTTAATAAGCATACATTCAACTTCCGCCCATTTAATCGGCGCGCGATAATTCCCGGTTTTCTCTGCATAACGTTCCCTCAGCATATAACTGACAACCTCCGCCGTAATGCTGCGGCCAAACTGAAAAACAGCTTCACAAAGCGCACTGTCGGCATATAAACCATGTCTTGCAATATAAAACCGGACTTCATTCAAATTTCCCCGCTTCAGAAAAGCTTCAAAAGGTTCAATTTCCAACCAGTGATGGGCAATATAGCTCATAATTTCTTCATGGTTGCCACGGCTGATAAGAGCTAGTTCTTCGTCAATACTCAGACATTTGCAACCTTTAACGTAGCTTACAATGGCTGTATGCTTGCCATCTTTGATTAATGTAAGAAAATCCATAGCATAAAAATTTTAATAACACAAAAAATGAACATAATTCTATAATATCTCTCGAGTTCATACCATACAATATTTTTTTGTCAATATGTTTCTATAGCCTTAGCCTTTTATCCGCGGTTCGTTTTATCCCACTCATGATTTTTTTTGTTAAAGACTACTTTTTAATGTTATGTATAATTTCTTGGAATTTCTCCGCAGCCTGTTCTGCCGTAAAATGCCTCAGCGTGATTTCTCTTGCCCGTGCCGCCTTTTCCCGCCGTTCCGGCTCGTGAGCCGGGTCAAGGTAATAGCGTACCAGCCGCGCCAGCTCATCGCCGTTTTTGTACATTGGCACGCTGTCGCCGTATATCGCTTCAATCTCGGGCATATAGTCGGAGATGACCAGCGTTCCGCAGGCTGTCGCATCAAAAATCCGGTTGCTGATAAAACCGAATCTTTTCATTCCCTCGCGCGTATCGTTGAGGACGATTTTGGCTGAGCTGTAATATTTGCGTAAAATCCGGTTGTCGGCATAGTTTGCTTTTGCCGTTCCAATCGGCCATTTCGGACCGTAAACGTCGACCGCGATGCCGCGCTGTTGCAGAAAAGGCACCGCCGTGCGGTAAAACGTGTTTGCCCCGACAAATAAAACATCACTTTTCAGGCTTTCTTCAAAATCAGGATAAAACCGTGCCGTATCGGTAAATTGCGGAATATAATGCGCCGGAATGCCTTTTGCCCGCAGCTGCTCTGCCAGTTTCTGCGACGCCGTTGCCAAAGCGTCTGCCTGGCGGGCACTCTCGGCAACAGCCTCCAGATATGCCTCATCCGTGGGAAGCAGCTCCCGCCGCCCGTCTTCGCCAAACTGGGCATAGGCAAGATAGATGATGTTTGTTTTGGCGCTGAGATCGTCCGCAAACGGCGGCAGAAACCCGCGCAGGAGAATGTTCGTTTCCGCCGGATATTTGTATAGGGAATTATAGAACGTCAGGTCAACCTTTGCGCCGCCCCGCGTCAGCCCCTCCGCCAAATCGGAAGCCAGCGCATAGTCTCCGGCGGTATAATGCCCGATTGCTGTCGGAATGTCTATATTGATACTGCTTTTCTCCGATGGCAGAAAAATGCTGCCGGGGCGTTTATACTGGTCAGGCTGCATCGCCAGAGCCTGCCGGACGCGCTTTCCGGCGCTTTCTGCCGAATATTCCCGCCGCGCCAGCAGCGCTGCTTTTGCCGCGCGTTTTTGAACCGGCAGCCTGATGTCTTGTTTCTTCTCTGCCTGTTCAACTTCTGCGACCAGCTTTTCCGCGCCTGACTTGTCAGGGTAGAAGCTTACCCTGTCGTTAAACAGGTTGACGGTATCCTCTTTGGGCCATATCCATGGCATAATTAACGGAATTTCCCTCGCAGCTGCGGCTAAAAACAGCGGATGTATGTCGAGTGTCTGCGTACCGAGAGCAGTCTTTTCCGCAAAAATCGCCTTTTGCTGCGGCATTTCCCGCATCATCTGCGCCGCCTGTTCCGGTTTGTCAAGCTCATAGCGGCGATAGGGCAGGGCTTTTTCTCGCAAAATATCTTCAATAAAAGGCGGATTGCCAACGATGGCAAAAAACATTCCGCCTCTATGGTGTTTTTCTGCAATATGGCTTTTCTGCAGCATCTCAGAAGCGGCTCCGTTATATTCGGCATCAGCCTTGCTATATCCGGAAACGACCGCCTTTTCATCAGGCAGGTAAAATAGCGGCATATATGCCGCCTGAATTCCCGCATTTTGCAGATACGTCCGCAACAGGGGCGTTGATGCCCAAACGGCATAATATTTTTCCAGCCCGCCGGTCATTATGCCCTGTCTTGATCCAAGCCATAGAATGGCGCAACGCTTGGCATCGTCGCTGATATCCGGGGCATCGCTGTCCGAAAACCAGTTTCCGGCATATATGCGGATATTTTTGCAACTCGCCGCCGCCCCGGCCGCTGTATGCGCGGCTTCATTTGTTCGTCCGTTTGCCGTATCATTGGCCGCTTCCGCCAATATGTCTGCATAAGGCTTTAAAAAAGGCGGAATATTTTCTGCTGTTTGAAAATACGCTTTTTCAACCTTTGGCGCGGTTTTTCCGGCAATCAGCAACAATCTCCCGGAAAACAATGCCGCTCCCGTCAGAACGGCCAAACCTCCCGCAGCCAATAAAACCTTGCGTGCCGCTCGTTTCATCTTCTTCCCGCAGCCCTTCATGCCAGAGGTTATTTTCCGGCTGCCGCCGCGCCGGAGGATACTTTTGCCGCATCGGAAACCGCTTTGACGGCTTTGTCAACCTGTTCCATAATCTCTTTTTCGGAAACTCTCTGCCCGCTGAGCGTTTTTAAAACGCCGAGCATCTGCCCCTGTGCCGCTTTTATCTGTTCGGGCGTTAATTTGGCGTCTTGCCCTTCAATAAGAACCTTGTCCATAATCAAATCAATCGCCGCCTTCTGTTGTGCCTGCTGAGACCAGTCTTCAAGCTTGGCGCCGGTAATTGCCAGCCATACGGCCAGCAGCGTCAGTGCCAGAAAACGGAATTTCCTGACAATCGGCAGATTGTCTTCGCCATAAATTTCGTCATTGTCATTCGGCGCGCCGTAAAAACCGTCGTTGAGGTCGGTTTCCCGCGACAACAGACGGATAAGCAAAACTGCCCAGCACAATACCAGTACCGCCGCGCCGGCAAGGCCGATAAAAAATCCGCTGGCGGCAAGCACGGTTCCGGGAATGAGATACAAGGCCGCATTTTTGTTAATGTCATGCAGGCGCCTTGCCGTAACCGCCACTGTCGGCAGCAGCGTCGCCAAGGCAAAGTAATACGGCAGAAGCGGCATCTCCGCATATTCGCCGACAAAATAAAGCGGTATCCACATAATTCCTGCCGCTGCGGCGTATCCCCAAAACTCCAGGCGCGATGCCCTTCCGCGAAACAGCAGGTATTTTTCGGTAATGCCGCGGATATAATAGTCAAATGCGTCGCCCCATGCTGCCCGCATATTTTCTTTTTTTATTTTCGGCCGCTGCGGCTTTTGCGGGGCAGGGGATTTTTCCGCGTTGTCTCCGTCTTTTTTTTCGGGATATTCCACCAGAATGTCTTTGTCTTTAACCAGCATTGTCTTCTCCCTCGCTTAAATTGTCCGTTTCGGCTTTATCATCAGTCGTATCCGCTTTTTTTTCTTTCATGCCGTTGGTATCGGCCGCCGCAAATCTGCCGGAAGCGTCTCAGCGCGGCAAGGCTTTTTCCGTTTCGTCCTTTGCCGTTCGACTGTCCCGCCGTGTCTGCGGAAAGCAGTAAAAGAAATCGTACATCTTAAAATACAAGATGCTGATGAAAACCAAAATCGCCGCTCGCACCAGCGATGCCAGAAAGACATTGACAAAGCTCAGCGCCAGCATGGAAAGCCACAATAGCAGGAACGTTCCCGCCACCACGGCCGCAATCCGCGGCAAATCGCCTTTCGTTTTGCTGTAAGCCGCAACAAGCGAGCGCTTTTTGCCCGTTATCTCTGAAACGAAAGCAAACGACGGAACGATAAAAAAGGCGATAAACAGGAAAAATATAAAAATTCTTTTCGCCAGCAGCCAGGGCAGGCTCTCCAAAACTGCCGAAACCGCTGCCGGTCCGTGAACGGGAAACAGCCGGCCGATGATGTGGATGCCGACGTTAATCGCCAACGACGAAACAAAAATCGACAGCACAAACAGGACAATCGCCAGCAAAAAGCGCAGCCCTGCCGCCGTAAAGACTTCCCTGTCCCATAAAATCCGCTGTTTATAGTAGCACCCCGCAGCGAAATAAAAGAACAGGTAGTTATACGCCAGCGAAACGCCCCAGAAAGACGAAGAGCCGAATATCATCGGCAGCAGGCTGCCCAAAAAGTAAAAAATCGTCAAAAAGGCAAAGGCGAACAAATGGCTCGCAACATAACGGTACGCATTTCTGTAAACTTTTTTAATTGACAGTTTTTCCTGCATTTTCAACCTGCTCTTTATGTTTTTTAAAGCGTTATATCCCAAAACTCCTGTAATAATATGAAACACCGCATTTTTATTTCAGTGGCGGGCTTTGCCTTGATTTGGGCGGCGTACACCGCCTTTATTTCGGCTGCGGACTCTGCCTTTATTCTGCCGCAGGCTCGCTTTTATTTCGGGAGCGGCTCTGCTTCAGTTTGACTGCCAGCTCCGCCTTTATGACGGAGCTGGTCCGCTTCCTTTTATTTGCTGCGTTTGTTCATATATTCCGTCAGCCAGTGGATATTATACTGCCCGTCGATAAATTCGTTTTGCGAAATTATCTCCTGATGCAGCGGAATAGTTGTTTTGACGCCCATGATGATAAACTCTTCCAGCGCGCGGCGCAGGCGCATCAGAGCCGCATTGCGCGTTTTGGCGTGGACGATGAGTTTAGCAATCATACTGTCATAGTACGGCGGAATCGAATACCCGGAATAAATTTCCGAATCGACGCGGATTCCCAGACCGCCCGGCGCGTGCCATTCGGTAATTTTGCCGGGGCAGGGCGCAAACGTTTCCGGATCTTCCGCATTGATACGGCATTCAATCGCATGCCCGCGAAATTGAATATCGTCCTGCGTATAGCCGAGTGCCGCGCCCGAAGCGATGCGAATCTGCTCTTTGACGATGTCGATGCCGGAAACGGCTTCGGTAATCGGGTGTTCAACCTGCAGGCGGGTATTCATTTCCAGAAAATAGAATTTTCCGTCTTCAAACATAAATTCAAGCGTGCCTGCATTTTGGTAGCCGATTTTCTTAATCGCGTTGCAGACGATATCGCCGATTTCCTTGCGTTGCGACTGGTTCAGTGCCGGCGACGGGCATTCTTCGATAACTTTCTGGTGGTTGCGCTGAATCGAACAGTCGCGCTCGCCCAAATGCACTACGTTGCCGTACTTGTCCGCCAGTACCTGCATCTCGATATGCCGCGGATGCTGCAGGTATTTTTCCATATAAACTACGTCGGACGGGAACGCCGCTTTGGCTTCGGCGCGTGCCATCGTATAGGCTTCGGCGATTTCGTCGTCGTTAAAGGCCGTTTTCATGCCTTTGCCGCCGCCGCCGTCTTTGGCTTTGATGATGACCGGATAGCCGATTTTATTCGCCCATTCCTTGGCATGTTCAATGCTTTCCAGCGCAGGAGACCCCGGCGTAACCGGCAGCCCGGCCTCAATGGCCGCTTTGCGCGCGGTGATTTTGTCGCCCAAAAGGCGCATCTGTTCGGCAGTCGGCCCGATAAAGGTTATGCCGTGTTTTTCGACCATTTCGGCGAAGTCGGCGTTTTCGGACAAGAACCCGTATCCTGGGTGGATGGCGTCCGCGCCGGTAATCAGCGCCGCGGAAATAATCGCCGGTTTGTTTAGATACGAGTCGGACGAACGTGCCGGGCCGATGCAGACGGCTTCGTCAGCCAGACGGACATGCATCGCGTTGGCGTCGGCTTCGGAATGCACGGCAACTGTCCTGATGCCCATTTCCCTGCAGGCTCTGTGGATTCTCAAAGCGATTTCGCCGCGGTTGGCAATTAAAACTTTTTCAAACATCAGATTGTTTCCTATTATTGTTGTTCCGAAATCTTACTCAATGACAACCAGAGGTTCGCCGTATTCGACCGGATCACCGGTTTCAACCAGAATTTTGACAACTTTGCCGCCTTTGTGCGCCTTAACCGGGTTAAAGGTTTTCATCGCTTCGACCAGGCAGACCGTATCGCCCTCGGCAACCGTATCGCCGGGCTTGACATAGTTTGGAGATTTCGGGTCGGCCGACAGGTAAACCACGCCGACCATTGGCGATTTGACGGCATTCGGGCTGTTAGTGTAATCGGTATCGCCCGCATCGGCGGAGTCCGCCGCAGCAGCCTGAATCGGCGCCGGAGCGGCGGCAGGGGCGGCAATCGGAGCCTGAACCGGGGCATACGCGCCGGCAACGGCAACGCCGGCCGGATTTCTGACCAGGGAGATTCGGCACCCTTCGTCTTCGTATTCAAGTTCGGTCAGGTTCGTTTTATCCAAGATTTCAGCCAGTCTGCTTATTATTTTTGTATCCAAGGGATTAGACATAGTTATCCTCTCAATTAAAAATTAAATCTGCCCCATCTTTACCGCACTTGAGAAAAATTACAAGCATTTTCTTAAAAAAACTCCCAGACTATGCACATAAAGGCATTTTGCGGATATTTTTGCGCAACGGTGCACGTAGCGGCAAACGGCGCAAATTTGGCAAGAACGGGCAGAGGCCGGCTCCCGGCGCATTATGCAGGAAAAACGCCGCAACCGTGATTATGAACGGCCGTTATTATGTTCCTGTTGCTGCTGTATCGTAAATTATGTATGGCAAAACAAATAGATATTAAAAATATTGCGAAATTGTGCAAAAAAGTAAAAAAAATGCTTGCCATCTGCAAAAAAGTTATATATAAACCATATCCGTGGCCGGCCAGATAGCTCAGTTGGTAGAGCAGAGGACTGAAAATCCTCGTGTCGGGGGTTCGATCCCCTCTCTGGCCACCATCTGAAACCCCGGTCTTCCCGGGATTTTTTTTGCAATATTCCCCACAGTTTCAAACTTTTTTTTACCTGTGCCTGCGGCCCGGCTAGAGGATATTTTGGCTTTTGTGCTTTTCAACGCCCGTCTGCGGCCCGAATTTTTCGCCTTTAGGACTTGACAAAAATGTGTTTATCATCTACATTCGGTTTCGTCTAAATAATTTTATGTCAAATTTATAAATTAATTAAGTATTATGGTGAATATCTCAGAAGAAGAGTTGCGCCGGTTCGTCAAGGCCAACGCCCACCGCAGTGAAACGATTATCCGTGGAAAAAACTTCAAAGTTTTTAAAAATTACCGTCTGCACGGAGAAGTCGTAAACGTCATTTCGTTTCATGACCGGCATTTTGCCGTAGAGGAAATAACGTGCAAAAAAATGCGTTATATAGAAATGAACGACTATCTGTTGTCGGTTCCAAGCCTTTCGGGCATGGAAAATCATTTGTTTTTCCCCGGTGGAGCCTGCTACAATACGCAGGACGGTACCCGCATTTATATGGGAACAACAATAGCCGATTCCAACTATGTCGGGCGTTTTGTCGTAATTGACGGACGCATATTGGCACTGTGCGACAAAAAGCACCCGCGCTTTTTTATCATTGTCGCCGGGCAGCTGCGGGAAATCCCGTCGTTTACCGCCGAACAGATACTGCGCAATATGCCGCTGCTTCCCCGGCAGCAGGTTTCGCTGAATGCGTTCTGCGGGGCAGATTGGGAAAGCCACAACGGTATTCTCATTAATCCGGAAACGCTGGAAGTGCCGGGCAGCTTGCAGATTTATGCGTGGAAACGTGCCCGTTCCAACAAAAGCGTTATAAAGGCAAATCTTGATTTTGCCAAGCTGTTGTGCATCTTGACGCGTGATGAAAAAAAGGAAACGCCGGCCGTCAAATTTGTCAGTTCTGAACATTTTTAACCGTTCTGAACATTTTTAACCGTTCGGGAAGCAACTCTGTAAATAAAAAGCACCCTGTACAGGGTGCTTTTTTTGTTGCCGCCGGACATTTTCCTTAAAAAGCTTCCGTCCGTCTTAGGAACCTGTCTGAAACAAGTGCCCGAATTTTTGCGGCGCCTCTTCTTTCATAATGCTTCTGATATGCCCGGGCAGGGCGGAAAGAACGCAGTCTTCCTGAAAGGTATGGCTTCTGCTGCCGAAACGATAGCCGTTTTTTGTGGCAAACGGCGGCAGAAGTTCTGCTTCAACGGAATAATCCCGGAGCGGGACGGCATCTGCCGCTTTGCCGAGGATTTTCCCTATTCCGAGTTCCTGTGCTTTTTCGGGGATTCGGTACAGGTCAAGCTCGTCCCAGAAACGTTCTAGTGTTTCTTTGCCGACCGGAAGCGGATCCTGGCAATCGGTAACGTCAATGAACGGTGCCGTTTTTTCGCATCTTAACCCGTCGGCAAAATAAGCCGTCGGATTGCTGCCGCCGTCAATCCAAAACCGGTATTCGTCCGCCATAAACAGAGCCGCCTTGTCTTCTGCAAACTCGGCTTTCCTGTGGTACAGCTGCATCAAGTCGCTCTCAAAGGCCACCCCGAAACGGTATGCTCCGACATAAAAAACCGTCGTTAGCTTCCCTTTGTGCTGAAATTCGGGCAAAGTCAGCTTGCAAAAATCGCTTCTGTCAAGGACTTCTTCCGGTGCAATCCCGTACAAAGCCAGCAGAGGAATCTGCTTTTTGACGATTTTTCCGCCTCTTTCGCGCAACAGGAACGGCCATTCCGTATGGTAATCCAGAAAACGGTAGGATACGCCTTCGCGATACAGATTTTCGGGCAGAAAGTGTTCTTTTCCTTTCAAAACGAATTTCAGCGTCTTATAACAGTAGCTGTAACCGCAGCCGGATGCAACTTCTGTCCCTGAAGTCAGATAAGAACGCCGCGGCTGGCTTTTGCCGTCTGCGGCATTTGCAACATACGGCAGGTCAATATAGCTGCCGTTGATTTGGACAATAAAATTTTCCATAACAATAAATATATTTAAGTAATACAATAAAACTTTTTGCAGATTAAAATGTTTTGTCTAAAATTGCAAGGAAAAATTTACAAAAAGGAACCGTTTCGGCCCGGCTTTTCCGGCTGCCGCGCGTCAAGGGCGATTTCTCCGGCCTCAGATATATTTCTCCGGCCTCAGACATTCTCCCTCTGCCGCATCATCATAAACCTGGCCTTGTTTTTAAAGGCCGATATTTTGCGGGCTGACGGATTATTCTGTTTTTTATCAGCAACTGACTGATTTTTAGAGCTTTTGCCGGTGATGACTGTTTTGTTTTCAAAGGTCGTCGCCGGCGTTTTTCTGCCGCTCGTCGCGGGCAGGGGAGAGCCCGTCCCGGTTCGGTCGGCACTTGCCTTTGCCGTTCTGTCCGAATCTCCCTCAACAGCCTGAGCGGCCGTTTCCGCGGTAATCTGATAGGAGTTTATCTCTGTCGTCTGAGCGGTATTAGCCGCGGCAACCCGGGAGATTCCTGCTTCTGCCGCATGGTTTGCGCCTTCCGCAGACCGAGAGGCATTGGCCGCCGCAATTTGGATTGAATTTCCTGTTGTCGTCCGGCTGCGAAACGCAAGCAGGCTCGAAACCAGCGTGTTCTTGTCCGTACCGGGCATGGAAATCCCTTTCAGGAAGGATAAAAATTCCCGCATCTTTATTTTCAGACTTCTCCGGCCGCCGTTGTATTCCGCCGCCATCACCGGATGCCCGTCAGGGGCAAAGAGGGCTTCGCGGCATACCTGTACGGACTGTGCCGCAGGGTGCCCGCCGGCCATACCGTACCGCGCCGTCGGACCGGCGGGTGTTTTTTTCGTTTCGCTGCCGCGCTCTGTCAGTCCTTTTCCTTTTTTAGCCATGTCGCTACGCATTTTTTCCGCCGTGCCGTATGGTTGCCCGGGGACTGTGTTGCTTTTTTCCGCCTCTCCGTATGGCTGTCTGAGGGTGATGTTGCGTCTTTCCGCCTCATATTTCACCTTTCCGTCAGCATAAAAACGTTCGATTCTGACCGTGCTTCCGGCCAAAGCCTTATGCTTCGCGTTTTCTGCCTGTGCCGAAACATTTTGCCCGTACTGCCCGGTTATGATGTCCTGCTTTTCCGAAAGTCTGTGCTGCCGGTCAAAAAGCAGCCCTGCCAGCAGCTGTTTGTCGCTGTATAAAAGGTAGGAACGCCCGACGGAAGAAGTCCTGGCGTCTGTTGTCGGAATCAGTCCGCTCACCGGTTTGCCGCCTTCCAGCGTGCATATCGGCTTTCTGGTGCCGTCTTCCCGGATGCAGTCCATGCCGGCAAGTTTTCCCGCTTTGTAAATGTAGCGTATATATTCGCCGCTGGCTGCCAGCACCGTTTCGCCGTCTGCCGCCCGGCCTTGGACATAAGTACAGCGCCCGATTTCCTTTTTATGGCGGTTATAAAAGACGAACACGCCGTCTTTGCGGCCGTTTTTCAGCTGTCCCGTTTCATAGCTGCCGTCATAATTCAGGGTCTTGATGTTAGCTTTCCCCGCTGCGTCGCTCGCGCCGATAACGTCCATTGCCCCGTGCGGATAAAGCTTGATTGTCCGCCCCGCGCCGTTCAGCTGCACCGCCGCATAAAACGGAACTTTCATAAACGGGTACGCCTTGTAGCCGCCGGCCATTTCGGCTATCTGATAAGGCTGTTTGCGCTCGTCATGCGGCCTTTGCCGGCGTTCTTCCGCCAGCCGGTTACCCGCAAAGTTCGGAATATCTATTTTCTGTCGCGAAAAACGTTTCAGCTGGCTTCTCTTGTTAACCCACGTTTCATAGTTCGGTGCCGTCAGGGATTGTCTGATGACCGTCGTGTCCTCCGCCGTTCCTTCGGGAAACGCCGCGCGGTTACGGACGTCTTTGACGTTGTAAAGCTTGGAAAAGTCAATGCCGCCGATAGTATTCATCAGTTTGATGTCGCGCATAAAGTTCTTTTCATACGCCGGAGATTTGAATTCCTTTCGTCCGGATTTTTCCGTCATTGCGTTGTGCAGCGGGGCGTATGTCTGCGCCATATTGTTGTTCCAGTAGCCGGATACCGCCCTGGCAATAAATTCCATCTCAAAGTCAAAGTCTTTTTTGTCGGCGGAAAGGGGATTAATCAGGCCGTGCTCAACCGCCATGATATACATGCGGATTTTCGGATCTTCAAGTTTGCGCAGCTCAAGGCGCTGTTCCGGTGTGGCATGGATATAGTCGTCGCGAAAAGTCAGCAGCTGCACCAGGCTTGCCGTAATCTCAAAATTATCGCGTCCGGTACGGTAATGCGTCGCCGACATCGGCTTTTCCAATACGTCGTTCATCATGCAGATGCGGTGCCACATTTCGTGCGCGACAATGTGGCGGCTTGCCATATAGCTCTGATATTCGTCGCTGTCCTGATCAAGATAGGCCAGCAGCTGAATAACGTTGACATCAGCGACCAGGTCTCCGTTAGAAGTTTTTTGGGCCACGGAATCAACCACGAACTCGACGCTGATGTCCCGCTTGTCGGGGGCAATGCTTTCCAAAAACTGCTGCCGGTAGGTCTCGGTGTTTTCGATTTTCGCTTTGCCGCCGTTTTCGTCCTGAGCATACAGCTCCAGCGTGCTGCCGCCGAACATCGTCGTCATCGAAATCAGAAAGCCGTATTTCAAATTGTCAAAATTCACCGTTCAGACGCTCCAAACCGTCCGGAACCCCTTGTCCGGACACCTGTATATGGATAAAATAACATAAAAAACGCCGGCCGTCAATGTCTTTTCTGTCCGTGCCGGCGCTTTCTGCTCATTTAAATCGCCCGAAGAATAAAATGTTCAGCGTTCTGGCTCTGGCGGCTTAAATTGCGCCAAAGAAAGAACGTTTGGCATTCTGTCCGTTTAAATCGCCCGTAAGATGAACTCGCTAAGCTTTTCGTTAAACAAACTCGGGTTGGAAACAGCTTCCCCTTCGGCGATTTTTGCCTGTTCCAATACCAGCTGTGCCGCATCGCGGACTTCGGCTTCCTTGTCTTTGTCGCCGACAAGTTCCGCCAGTTTGATTATCAGCGGATGATAGGGGTTGACAAGCAGAATCCTCGTGCTGTCAAAGGCTGTTTTCTGCTGATGGTTGCGCATCAGCCGTTCCAGATGAATGCTCATCTGGCCGTCCTCAACCGTCAATGATGCCGGGCTTTTTGTCAGTTTTTCGGTTGTTTCGACCTTGCCGACTTCGCCTTTGAACCATTCCGCCATCTTTTCGGTCAGCTCCTTAAGCCCTTTTTCGTCAGCTTTGGCGCTTTCGCGTTTGATGTCAAGTTTCATGTCCGCCTGCGAAATATGTTTCAAATCCTTGCCTTTGTAAGAAAGCAGTGTCTGCGTCCAAAATTCGTCAATCGGGTCTGTCAGCAGCAAAACTTCGATATCTTTTTCGCGGAATGCTTCCAGCAGCGGGTTGCACGCCAGCGTCTTCGCATCGTCTCCGGTGATGTAGTAAATTGCCTTCTGGTCTTTGCCCATACGTTCGATATAGGCGTCAAGCGATGTCAGTTTGTTTTCGCTCTTGGTCGAATAAAAACGCGACAGTTCGGCCACTTCTTCGCGGTTTGTAAAGTCCTCATAAATTCCTTCCTTAAACGCAATACCGAATGCGTTCCAGAACTTTGCATAATCCTCCTCGTTCTCCGCGCGTTTTTTCAGCTCTTTGAACAGGCGGGAAACCGTTCCCTGGCGGATTTTTGCAATCAAAGCGCTCTGTTGCAGCATTTCGCGTGAAATGTTGAGCGGCAGGTCGGCACTGTCGATAACTCCGCGTACAAACCTGAGGTACATCGGCATCAGCCCCTCGACTTTGTCGGAAATGAATACTTTGTTGACATACAGCTTGATGCCGCCGAGCCGGTCGGGCTGGAACAAATCGTACGGCGCCTTGGAAGGAACGAACAGCAGCCCGGTGTACTCAATGCTGCCTTCGGCCTTGAAATGCAGTGTCATCCACGGCTCATCAAAATTTTTTGTAACGTGCTGATAAAAGTCCTTATACTGTTTCTCGGTAATTTCCGCCTTGTTGCGCGTCCACAGCGCCGACGCCGTATTGACCGTTTCTTCGCCCGCGTCGCCGAGGTTCAGCACAATCGGGTAGTCGATATGCTCGGAGTAGGTATGGATGATGTTCCTGAGGTAAATCGTATCGGTGTAGTCTTTGGCGTCGTCTTTGAGAAACAGTTTGATGTCCGTACCGTTTCCGGCTTTTTCCGCTTCGGATATTTCAAAACCGTCCACACCGTTGGAAACCCATTTGTAGGCTTTGTCGCTGTCCACGCGCCTGGTCGTGATTTCCACCTTTGCCGCCACCATAAACGCCGAATAAAAGCCGACGCCGAACTTGCCGATAAGGTCAACGGCTGAAGCATTGTCTTTGGTGTTTTGCAAAAATTCCGCCGTACCGGATTTGGCAATCGTGCCGATATGGTTAATCAGGTCGTCACGGTTCATGCCGATGCCGTTGTCGGAAATCGTCAGCGTATTGTGGTCTTTGTCCGGCATAATCGTAATTTTGTACGCTTCGCCGGGCTTTTGTAAATCCGGGTTGGTCAGCGTCCAGTATTTCAGCTTGTCAAGCGCATCGGACGCGTTGGAAATCAGCTCGCGCAAAAAAATATATTTTTCGGAATAAAGCGAGTTGATGACAATATCCAGAAGTTTGTTCACTTCGGTTTTAAATTCGATTTTTTCAGCCATAATCAAAACACTCCCTGTCAAAATTGGCTCATTGTCTTAACATTTTATCTTTTATATAGGGCGTCCGTCCGCCTCCCGCAACCCCGAAACGAAAAAAACGCAAAAGAGCCGGAGAAACACGCTCCGGCCCCGGAAAATATATTGTGCGCTGTTAACAGTGCCGCAGTTTACAGCCCCCAGTCGAATTCGGTATCGTTCCAGTCGTCAATATCCAGCCCGAGCCCCTGGTTTCCACCGTCGGAAGCCTCTTTGCCGCTGTCAGGGGATTTGGAGCGCCCGCCTTCGTTCTGGAGAAATCTGGCAATTTCTTTATAGCGGTATTTGTTGGCAATGTCCAAGGCTGTTTCCCCTTTGACGTTGCGGAAATTGACATCGGCACCGCGCCGCACCAGCAGCTCGACCGTAAAGCGATGTCCGTTCTTGGCGGCAATCATCAGCGGCGTCATGCCGTCCAAATCCGGCATATTGACGTTGGCGCCCGCGTCAATCAGGGAACTGATAACGTCGGTATAGCCGCCCAGCGCGGCACGGTGCATGGCCGTTCCGCCCTGATAATAGCGTTTGTCGACTTTCGCGCCGTTGTCAATCAGATATCCGACAAAGCCGGTCTTTCCCGCCGCCGCGGCAATCATCAGCGGCGTATATCCGTCAATATCCTGTTCATCAATATCGTAACCGAGCATAACCATGTCGGAAAAGGCCTTTGTATCTTCGCGGTTGATAACGTCATAAATCGTGTCTTCCGCTTGCGCCGCCTGGCAGAAACCCGCCGCCAAAAACAGTATTGCGGCGGCTGTCCGGAAATATTTTGCCGATAATCTGGTTTTCATCTCTTTCCCTCTCTTTTTTTCTCTGTAATTTTGTAATTGCGTTTTGCCGTTATTTTTTTCAATAGTCGTTATTTTTTCTTTAACAGCTGTTACTTTTTCTTTAATATATGTGCGGACACATCAGAATTTATAAAAATTTTTTTGTTCCGTAAAGCAAAATCTGATTTTAATTCAACGGTTATCCGCAGGATTTATCGGAGCAGGCTCGGATTTATCGAACCTGTCTCAGGTTTATCAAATCACTTTCGGATTTATCAAACCACTTTCGGATTTATCGGAGCTGCCTCAGCACACACCGGCATATTTTTTGCTTTGCCGCCTGATTTTGTATTGACAAAACCAAAATTTTCGGCAACAATATTTTCCGCTTTATGCTAATAAAGAGATTTTGCAACAACAAAGAATTAATGAAATCGCAATGCCGGAAAAACTAAACATGTCGGCTCTGTATGCCGCTTCGCTTCCGCCGCGCCGCAAGCAGGACTTGCTGGCCGTGTACCGGGACTATATATCGCTCGTGCGCAATCTGGAACAGGTCGTCCGCCGCTACAAGCCGCTGAACCTCGCCAATTATCAGATAACCCGCCTGTATGAAGGGGAAGTTGTCGACAACCCGTGGGAAGTGGAGGAAATCACGCCTGAGGCTCGCCGTGCCTATACGGATTTCATCGCCAACAAGCCGGCCGAACACGGCGCGCATTACTGTTTTGTCAGCGTCAATTATACCTCGGCGCAGCTTCGGAGCGAAGAACCGGGGATTTTTTCCACGCCTGAAAACTTTGCCGTACACAGTGCCGGCAATTCCCTTCCGGCACGTATTGAACGCTATGTCGCCGCTTATGAAAAGGGCGAAACCCTTGAAGACGCCAGATTTGTCATTTCCGGCCGCTGGCTGATGAAATATAACCATGACGCAAAAGGCAGGAGCCTTGCCGACGCTTTTGCCGACGAATGGATAGAAAAGCGCTTTCAAAGTATGTTGGACGTACTGGCGCTGCTGCCGCCGGAAAAGAGCCGTTACAGCGAAAAAGATGTGGAAACGGCACAAACCGAGGCGCTTTCTTCGGCTCTGATTGCGCCGTTTGAAAACGTTCTCCTGAGTTCGCTTGCCGCCTTGTCGGAAGAAAGCAACGGCATTATGCGCGAACTGTTCGGGCGCCGCGCCGGGCAAAACTACATGGCACAGGCGGAAAGCGAAGGGCTGCTGCCTTCCGCTGCCGCGTTTCAGGATTGCCTGAACATCCGCCACCTGATGCATCACCAGTGGGATACGCTGGACGGCATCGGCAAATTCAACGAGCGCGAAACGGTCAAAAACGTTTCCGTCCGCCGCCGTTATCTCGATTCTTACTGTCGCCTCTGCGACAGGCCGCTGCTTGAACGCCTCGACGCGTATGTCGGCACGGCAAAAAGTTTTGCGCCGCTCGTTTCGGCATTGAATCCGGATTTGCTGATTCGCGGTGAAAATGAAAGCAATTCCAAATTTGTCTCCCGCATCAAGGAGTACGCCCGTGCCAACCCGGAAGCCGCCTTGCTTGTGGAAACAAATTATCCTTATGGGTCGGACAAAAAGGAAGCGCTGATAAAAAATGTTGCCAAGCTGTTTCCCGCCGCCGCCGTTATTGACCGCTCCGGCATGGATATTGACGGTTTTCTCGAACGCGTCGCCGGCTATCTGTATCGCAAAAATTACCTTGAGGTTTTTCAGCAGATTGAATACAAAATGAGCCAGTTCTGTCTGTTCAACGGCAAAAACGTCCAGCCGTCGGCAGCCTGGGCTTATTTTCGCGGCAAAAAGATGCTGAGCGCCGAGGAAGCGGAACGCTGGGCGGAATTTAAACAGCTCCGCAACGATTTGAGCCATAAATATCTGGACGCCGCGCTGTCTGCCCGTCTGGAAAAGCTCTGTGCCGGCTTTATGCAGGCTGCGATAATTCTTGAAGACCGCATAGACGCTGCCAGCCCGGTCGTCAGCTTACAGCAGGGCAATGTCTACCGTGCAGTTCATAAAGACGGAAGAATTGTCGATATAGACTATGCCGAACGCCGGATTTTGAGCGTTTCCCGTGTAACGGATACTTCAGCCGCAAACCGTTCCCCCGCGCCGGCCTCCGATAACGCCGCTCATCTCCGTCCGTCTGCTGCTGCGTCCTCCCGCCCGTCTGCTTCCAAAACTCCTTCCTCATCCCGTCGGCCGTATATTGAAGAATATCCCAACGGTATCAGCATTGCCGTCGCCGGAACCGATGTCGTGTCCTGTCGGCTGGCGAATGGTGTGCTGCTGCATCTGCAAAAGGGGAGGGTGGATGCACCCGACGGTTCAAAGCTTTATCTGAACGGCAGCGAACGTTGTTTCCTGACCCTCAAAGGCGGCGTCAAATTGATTACCGACCGACGTTTTCAGGTTTTGAACTACATTGTCAACGGCCGCTCGGTCAGCATCGCCAAAAATGAAACGATGAAGTTTCCGAACGGACACGGCATTTCGCTTGACAATCGCGGCTTTTTGAATTGCGAAGAATTTTCGGGAACCGGCGGTGCCGTCGTCAGGCTGTTCTACAAGACGGATGCCCGGCAGCCCGCTGTGCGCTTTTCCGACGGAACCGGCATCAGCCTTTCTTCCGGCGGCATCAGGGTTTTTCATGCCGGACGGGAGTTAACCTACAGCACGCGCAAGGCCTTTGCCGAAAGCTATGGCGGTCTGCCTCCCGCCCTGAACCGGAAAAAAGGCAGCGACGGGCGGTAACCGGATATCCTCCATATCCTCCATATCCCCCATATTTTCTATATTCTGCCTTCCCAGAGGGCATCCGTATCAAACCGCTGCCGGATATCCTCCGTATCCGGTTTCCTGTTTTCTGTTTTCTGTTTTTGTATCTTCTGCCGCCAAACTTCAACCAAAATAAATTTTCAAAACCGGTGCTGAAACTATTGACATCTGTGTCAGTATCTGCTACAAAAAACGCAAGAATGGCAGAAAATGCCCGCCGGAACGCTCTTTTTCCGGCAGTCGTGTAATTTGCCGTTCCCCAGCCGCCCTTTTCGGGGCGTTTTTTTATGTCCGCGGCTCAGAAGATGCCGCAAAGGCGGAATAATGCCTTAAAGGCTGAAACAATGCCGCAAAGGCAGAACACTCTTCCCTGCAGCGGGCAGGATACCGGGAGCCGGATACAAATCCGGTTCCCTTTTCGTATGCATTTTTTTAGGTTATTTATTGAGGAGTAAAACACATGACTATACAAAACGATACCAGCAGGGCGGTTTACATTGCAGACGGCAAAACGTCGTCTTTCGTAGTTCCGTTCCGCTTTTTTGAGCGTCAGCTGAACGTGTATTTTGACGACAACGCCGAACCTTTGGCCGCCGATGACTATGCCGCGTCTGCGTCGGAAACGGCGTCCGGCGGCGAAATTGTTTTTTCTTCCGCGCCGGCTGCCGGAACCAAAATCACCATCTTGCGCAACGTCGAACTGACCCAGCTGGTCAAGTTTATTGAGGGCGAAGACTTTCCCGCCGCCGATTACGAATATTCGCTCGACAAGATGATTATGGCGCTCCAGCAGATGAAAGAATATCTGAACCGCGCTCTGGTCGTGGCACCGGGAACGGGAATGACCGTGGAAGAGGCCTACGAACTGCTGGTCAGCATCGGCAAGAACTTTGAACTTATAAAGGAAGTACCGCAACTGGCGGAAAAAGTCCGGGAAATTTATGAAAAAATGCTGGATTCCGTAACCGGCAGCGTAACCGAAAACGACGACCGCCTCGTAACTTCCGACGGCGTCTGGCGGTACATTGACGAAAACGGCAGCCATAAGTTCAGCAATCTGTCCGTATCCTGCGGCAGCATCGTTTCGGACAGTACATACGGCACATACCCGTATCGGGCCGATATCGCCGTTCCCGGCGCCAAACCGAAACATCTGCCGCTGGTCGTATTCGGGCTTGAAGATGCCGTCAGCGGTAATTTCGCCCCGCTGGCAGAGGCCAAAGAGGGCGCCGTCAGTATTTTTATGAAAGAAATTCCCTCTGCCGAAACCATAACCGTTCTGGCGCTGATACTGCAATAAAAGGGGAGGGGAAATGGAAAAGGTAAAGGAGATTATAGCCAATTACAGCCTGTGGGGATTTTTCCTCGGCCTGGCGACAATCATGATAAAGCCGTTTATTTCAATCCGCCAGACCCTGCGCGATATGCTGATAACGTTCCTGGTCAGTATGCTGTGCGGGCTGCTGGCGGAGTATATGGATATCCCGACGCCGGTTAAATACGGCATTTCCGGCGTTTGCGGCCTGTTTGCCGTCAGGATATACATGATTGCCGACAGCGTGCTGAAAACAGCACAGAACGACCCTTTTAACTTTATTAAAAATATAAAAGGCAGAAAATAAATGCTGCCGTCCTGACTTCGTTTTTTTTATAAAATAATTATTGACAAAACAAACCTGATGCAATATAGTATTTTTTGTCAAATTATAAAAAACATATCATTATGGAACTGAAAAATTTTTCACAGGAAGTAAATGAACAGCTGTTTGGAAAAGGCAGCCGTCAGGTGTCAATGGGCGAATTTATCGATATGAGCGTATCTGCCCATAAATCCCGCAGCGATGAGCAAAACGTTATCCGCGAAACCGCCGCCGGAAATAAAATCGTGATTAAGCCGCGCAGGGTGCGTTTCAACGGGATTGAGCTTTCACAAGAGCAGTTCCGCGCTCTGGTGGATATTCCGATTGAAGAATTGTCCCCGGTCGGCTTTCGTAATCTGCTCGGAGCAATGAGTATTTATGCGCCGGTCATGTTCAAAGACAAAAAGATTTTCAGCCGCACCGAAGAATTTGCCAAGTCGGAAATCGGCCGGCGCGCTCTGGAATATCAGCGTCAGCAGGAAAGGCAAACCGGCCACAACTGCTTTTAAGCGCAAACGCCGCCCGCTCAAGGCTGCGGAATCCAAATCCTCAGCCCTTGCTCTTGAAGCAACGTTATGTGCACAAGCCCCCTCTCCGGAGAGGGCTTTATTTTTTTACCGCAAACGCTGCCGGCCGGATCGGCAGGTTGCTGTTTTGAATTTCTTTATAAATCAGGATTGTTTTTTTAATACAGAAATTCCACACACAAAAAAAGCACCCTCTCGGATGCTTCTTTGTTATGGTAGAGCCAGAGCGGCTAAACCAGAATTTAAACCAGCAATAAAAGCAGAACTGTTATCGTGACTCTTTTTTGGGAGTAAAAAATGACAGATTATTTTTTTGATGATACAGAAACAATTTTAAAGAAAAACGAGAAAAAGAAAAAACTTAATGAATTATTGGATAGATATGGTAGCATTGAGAATATTGAGAAAAATGCTATTGGAGTAGATGGATATGATTATATGTTTGCTGACACTGACAATTTGATTAACGAAGTTTTAGAAGAAAGAAGTTTGAGGCAAGTATCAAGACTAGCAAAACAAGAAGAAAAGTCTAGTGAATATGATAAAATTAGAAAAGAAGATGAGTTAGAAAACATTTCTAGATACATACCAAGTGAAGGTTTTAATGATGTTTATCATTCTAAATTAGATGAAGATGGACGCGTTATTTATCTTGGTACAGAACAGCATGAAGGAGGATATTCTGATAGAGAAAATGATTTAGGAAAAAAACAAATTATGGTATAACCCAATTTTCTTTAGATGAATATAATAACTTATGGAATAGTTATCTTAAAAAAGGTAAAAATTTCCCCAAAGATGTAAGACAATTGAAACCTATACAGGCAAAGCAAATATTAGATGAAATGTATTTTCAGAGATATGGTATTGATAAGATTAAAAATCCCATAATTACTAGAAATGTTTTTGATGAAGAAATGAATCAAGGAACAAATGCAGGAAAAGATATTGCAGAATTGGTTAATAAGGTAAAAGGAACCAATTTTCCCTTAAACAAAGTGATAAGTGATAAATTGGCAGTAGCAATAAACAATTTATCGTCAGAAGAAAGTATAAAGGTTAATGATTTATTGACATTGAGACGTATGGAACGGTATTTTGAAAGCGTAGATAAAAAAACTGTCTTGAATATTAATAATTTACGAGGATGGTATAACAGAGCACAAAGCTATCATAGTCAACCAAAAGTTTTTGAAAAACTTTATAAAGATAAAGTTGACTATTATAATCCTCATTACTATAACAAGCGGTAGAAAGGAAGACAAATGAAGTGGTTGGTTTTAGTTTGTTTTTTATTGTCATTTAATGCGAATGCCCAAGAAGGACGTTGTCCTGCTGATGAAAGTTTAGCTATTGATAATCTGGAGCAAGAGTTGAACGATTGTGCCGTAGTTGATTATGGAAAAGACGAATGGCAAACATCAGAAATGTTGAAAGCTTATGACCGCTCCATTGACTGTATGCAAAAAGTAGCCCACCATATATTTGATAAATACTATACGCATTATAATGCAAGCGTTAAGAAAAATTTTGATAATTATGTGAGTGCTGCGACGGATATAAGTTTTGATATCAACCAAAGAAGTGATATGGGAAGAAGTATTCGTCTAGCAGAAGTTTATGTTTTGGAAGCTGCCGGACGCACGCATTTTATGGTAAAAAATCTTGTCAAAGAGTATATCAAAGAAATACGCGATGAGTATGATGACGCTCATGAATTTGACAACTAACCCCAACCATATAATTTAGAATCTCAATAAATAGCAGAACAGGGGATATAAAGAAAGCATAGAAACAAAAAAGGATGGATTTTTATCCATCCTTTTCATTGTTGGTAGCGAGGGGGAGATTCGAACTCTCGACACAAGGATTATGATTCCTCTGCTCTAACCAACTGAGCTACCCCGCCATCAGGTACGAGAGAGTATTTACAGACAATTTTTCCGAATGTCAATAAGAAAAATAAAAAAATGTGAAAAAAATATCGTTGCCCTTTTTTGTTGTAGTTTTTTCACTGCTCCCAAGTTATTATTTTTGCAATTTTTTAGCTGTTTTTGCATTCCTTTCTCCGCAGCCGTCATATATGTCTCGTTCATTGCTTTTCACACCTGTATCTTACATTTTGCCCCGTTTCCGCGCCCGGCCGTTGCTTTCTCCGCCTTACCGGCACCTGCACCGCCATGCCCTTTGGCAATGTTGTTAATCAGTTCCATAATCAACACCGTCTTGCGTCTCCCCCTGTTTCCGCACTCTTTCTTTGGAGGTTGATTTTTAAAATCAATGTTTTATGTTAATAAGCAGCACTTGCCGAAATTATGAGCTGCACGAAAGGGAAAAATATGCTGAAATACGTTTTATATGCCGTTCTGCTTTTGATTGTTGCCGGGGTCGTCGCCGGCGGTGTACATCTTTGGCGCGTTGCCAAACGAAATAAGGCCGAAATGTCGCGTTATGCCGAATCTCCGCGCGAACCTCTGCCGGATTTGGGCAAGGTTCTTGTCGTTTATTATTCGCTTTCCGGCAATACCCGGGACATTGCCGCCCGCATTCAAAAACAGGCTGCCGCCGACGTGCATGAAATAAAGCTGCAAACGCCTTTGTCGCCGGGGCTTGGCCTGTATTACACCGTATGGAAACAGCTCCGCGGCAAAACGCTGCCGCCGGTAGCCGAGCCGCTGCCTGATTTCTCCGGCTATGATTTGGTAATTGTCGGTGCTCCGGTTTGGATGTATACCGTAGCCACTCCGATGCAGAGTTTCCTGCAACAGGCAGATTTTTCCGGGCGTCCCGTGGCGGTCTTTACGACTCAGGGCAGCAACCCCGGCACCTTTTTTGCTGATTTTAAAAACGCCGCCCGCAATGCCGATATAGTTTCAACCATAGAGTTTAACAATCTGCCCGAAAAATACGACGCCGCCGTCGATAACAAAGTCGCCGTATGGCTGCGCAGCCTGCCGCCCCGCCGCAGATAAAAGCCGCTTTTTTATGCCTGACAGGCATCTGCCTCAGCTCGGCATTTTTTTCGCTCAAATTTCAGCTCCAGTCCTAAAACGCGCACGATTTTATGTCGTTTGTCCCTTGAATTTTTGATGGAAAAGATTTTCTGCCCGAAAGAAATTCTGTCGCAAGAAAAATCTTTTTCTTTTACCGCGCGCCGCAGTTTTACGTAGTTTTTGCTGTCGGCAAGCCTTTTCCTGCCGTACGTTTGCTCCAAATAGGAAAGATATTCCTCCAATACGGAAAACTCTCCGGTCTTGTTCTCTTTATCCTGCATATAGAACCTATACAACAGCGCGCTGCTGTAACTTAAATCAATACACAGCCGTTGCTCTCCGTCAAGTTTCTGATAAAAAGGGCGTTGCTCCAGAGCCGTTTTCATTTTCAAAAGCTCCCGTAAGCTGAAATAACTGGCCATAGTAGACGAGGGGCGGAACATACGGTAATAATAGTAACATTTGCCAAACAGCGTTACGGATTCTGCTCTGGCAAAACTTTCGGTACAGAAAATCGTATCTTCTCCATGGACGATGCCTTGTGTAAACGATACGCCCGCCTCTCGGATAAACAGCCTTTTAAACAATTTTGTCGTCACCTGCGCGCCATACCGCATAACCAGTTCTTCAAACGGCGGATTTTCCTGTGCCAGCGTTTCATTGCAAAAATTCTTGCGCGCCAGCCCGCCTTCAACGCTCAGATTCTGAAAAATGACAATATCCGGCCGCCGGCCTTGCAGCTTCTGCAGTATATCCTCATACGCCGTTCTTTCCATCCAGTCGTCGCCGTCCACAAAAGCGAGGTATTCCCCTCTGACCAGGCGCATTCCCGCATTGCGCGCCGCCGAAACACCGGCATTTTTCTGATGCACGGCGATAATTCTCTTATCTTTTGCCGCGTATTCGTCCAACAGGGCGCCGCTGCCGTCCGTGCTGCCGTCATCTACGCCGATGATTTCAATATTACGCAGGGTCTGTCCGCACAGGCTGTCAAGACATTCGCTGAGATACGGTTCAACGTTGTATATCGGGACGATAACCGAAATTGCCGGCTCTCCGGCAATATGTTCTGCTGTGTTCATCTGTAACCTCTTGATGAAAAAAATGGTTCGTTTTAATTCAACAAAAAGCAGGGGATAATTTTGCCGCCGAAATAGCTATTTAGATAAAACGAAAGTATATGAATTAAAACGAACGTTTAATGTCAGCAGTTTTTTTTTGCAAACCGTATATCGCAAAGCACACACAACGCGGCGAAAAAACTTCCGTGTGCAGGATAAATCCATTATCCATACCAAAACCATATAAATTTTAATGGAAATTTAAATCTAAATCGTTACATTGCCCGAAGATGTTCCGAAAATAATAGCCGGAACGCTCAGAAACAGCCATGAAAACGCTCCGAAAATAACAAAGGAAAACTGATGATACAGGATATGACCAAGGGCAATGCCCTCAAACTTATTTTGCTTTTTTCGCTGCCCATCCTGATAGGCAACGTCTTCCAGCAGCTCTACCAGCTTGCCGACATTTTTATCGTCGGCCGCCTTCTGGGCGAAAACGCGCTGGCAGCCGTCGGCGCGTCGGCTCCGATATATTTTACGTTTCTGATTATCGCATTCAGTTTTACCGGCGGGCTGACAGCCGTTACGGCGCAGCGGTTCGGGGCAGGGGATTATGACGGCGTGCGCCGCTCGGTAACCCATTCGTTTCGCGCCAGCTTGGTGCTGAGCATATTCCTGACGCTTGTTTTGATTGTGAGCCTGCGCCGCCTGATGCATATTCTAAACGTTCCGCCGGCAATCTATGACGATTCGTACAATTTCATCATGATTCTCGGGCTGGCAATGGTGTTGATTGTCGCTTTCAACCTGCTTTCGGGTTTTATCCGTGCGCTCGGCGACAGCAAAACGCCGCTGTATTTCCTTATTTTTTCCTCGGTTTTAAACATCATTTTCAATCTGGTTCTGATAAAATTCTGCCGCCTCGGCGTTATCGGTTCGGCCGTCGGCACGGTGATTGCCATCAGCATTTCCGTTGCCTGCTGCATTATATACATCAAACGCAACTATCCGATTCTCCGGCTGAAGAAAGAAGACTGGGCATACAACCCCGCATTTATGCGCGAACACCTGAACATTGCCATTCCGATGTCGATACAGTTTTCGATTTTGGCGCTGAGCATTATGGTCATTCAGGCGGTCTGCAATTCTTTCGGCGAGAAGATAATCGTCGGTTTCACCATTGCTTTGCGCATCGAACAGCTGGCTACCCAGCCGCTGATGGCCATCGGGCTGGCTATGGCAACGTTTGCCGCCCAGAATTACGGTGCCGGCAAATTGTCGCGCATTCGCGAAGCCGTTAAGAAAGCCTGCCTGACATCGTTTGTCATCAGCCTGTTGATGAGCACCGTGATGTTCTTTTTCGGCACCCATATCATCGGCAGCTTTTTGGACAATCCGGATCCGTTCGTCGTTCAAATCGGCGCATCTTATCTTGGCATCAGCATTATGTTCTATTTCTTCCTCGGCATGATTTTTATCTTCAAAAACACGCTGCAAAGCATGGGTAAACCGCTGTATCCGGTATTGTCGGGCTTTATCGAACTCGGTATCCGTTCGTTCGCCGCCGTCTGGCTCGCCTCCAAAATCGGCTATCAGGGAATTTACTATGCCTCGCCTTTGGCCTGGGTAGGCGGTTCGATAGTCGTTTTCGCCGGATATTATTTCAATGTTTATCTGCGCAAAGAGAGCGATATCAAAAAGGAATACCGCGACCTTTATAAACGGATGAAAGCCGCCTGAAAACGGTCTGCCCGCCGGCACCCCGGCGTTCGGGTTTCTGTTCCGTTTCCATAAAGGCGCAGCTGTCTGAACTCCGTAAAAATAAAGGCGCCGCTGCCTGCACCCCGTAAAAAAAGAGCGAACCCGAAAGTTTCGCTCTTAATTTTTTGTCTTGGCTCAGAAATCCAACAGTCCGTCCCGGCGCAGATTGATTATCGTCTGCGGCGAAACTTTCAGCCGGTTGACAGTTAGCAGCAGAAGCTCATGCCTGTCTTCCGCATCAATATCAGCGCGCTGAGCCAACAGCCTCAAGTCCTTGCCGGAAACAAATCCCCGGTTGGCCGACAGACAGCCGACTTTTACCAGATAGTCGCGGATAACTCCGGGCGACGCCTTAACAAACAGGCAGTGCGTTCCCGCCGTACCGAGAGGAATGTGGTTGCGGCACATCCATTCAAACAGATAATCGGCCACATCCTGCGTTGCATTTTCATAAATGGTCAGGCGGAAAGGAACCCTCGGATGCGAAAGCTCAAGAAAACGCATGGTCTTCTCGCGCAAAAAACGGATAACATCAAGCCGTCCTGCCGCATATTTGAGAATTTCCCGTTCGTCGTCAGGACTGGGAGCAATGCGTATCCGCTCGCGTCCGGGCGTATAATAGCTGATAATCTGTGCATCAGCCGCCTCTTTATCGGCAGAAACCAACGGCAGCAGCGCATTAAAGTACCCGTAATCGCACAGCGTATCCAAAATTTTCGGATTCGCCAGTTCTGCAATTTCACTGCGGCGGGAACGGACAAATGCCATACGTCCCGGCCAGTTCAAATTCTTAAAATAAGCGTCAAATTCCTCGCCGCTTACATTCCCTAAAATAATTCTGTCCATATGCGTAAAATTTAACAGCCTTATTATAAGCGGCTGTCATTTCCGAAGTCAAGATGTTTTTGTCTATTATTCAAAAGCCGTCATGCCCGGTACACCGTCCCAGCCGCCGACCGGCGGCACGCTTCATCAGTTCATGCTTTTCGGGTGTGCTGGATTACTCTGCGCTTCCCGATGTACCCGTTCCAAAGCACGGCTTCCGACCCCGCCTTTAAAAACACAGTTCCGGACTGCGCCTTTTTAAGTTTCTCTCTTAAAATAATCAGGATTTGAATTTTGCCGTTTCCGCCCGAGCCAGCGCGTCGCAGCGTTCGTTTTCCGGATGTCCGGCATGCCCTTTAACCCAGACCCAGCGGATTTCGTGCTGGTTGCGCAGCTCGTCCAGCCGCTGCCACAGCTCAACATTCTTTACCGGAGATTTCTTGTTCGCGGTTTTCCAGCTGCTCTTTTTCCAGGCATAAATCCATTTTTCAATCCCGTCCATAACATAGCGGCTGTCGGTATAAAGCGTAATGTTGCACGGCTCCTTGAGCGCCGCCAGCGCCGAAATGACCGCCGTCAGCTCCATGCGGTTGTTGGTCGTTTCAGCTTCGCCGCCGGAAAGTTCCTTTTCCGCGCCGTTATAACGCAATATGGCGCCCCAGCCGCCGGCTCCCGGATTCCCGGAACACGCTCCGTCCGTAAATATTTCCACTCGTTTCATTTTTCGTTTTTCCTTTTTGTTTTGTTCTCTCTGCGCCGCATTTCAAAACGCGTCGCACCGTTTTGCCTTCCACTTTCATATCCACTCGTACCGCCCGGTGCCGGCTCTCCGCCAGTCTCCGTTCTCCCGATTCTTCCCTGAAACACCATTTCGCCCGTCTGCCGCAATTCTCAGTTTTATGCCCGCCCTGTCTTCAAATTTTTATTCCGTTTTCAGATAGCACGAGAAAAACTCGTTGGTCAACACCGCCAAATCAGCGTTTTTCCTTAACGCCTGCGCCACAAACGACCGTAAATCGTTCTTGGAAATAAAAATCCGGAAACTCCGCGGTGTCGCGCCGTCCGCTCCGATAACCCCGTCCATCAGAAAATCCTCGCTGATGTCGTCGGCAAAGCGGATTTCCGCCTTTGCGCATGAAAACAGCGCCCGCGGCGGCACGCGCATTTCCATCGGCGTAATCAGGTTGATTGAATTGTTCTCCGCCGCCAGATTCTCCAGCTGGCTGTCATAATAAAAGCTGACTTTTGTCTTATCCCCGCCGACCAGAAGCGTATTGCAAGAGAGGTAAACCTCTTTCGCCACGGCGTTCGAACTGTTTTGCGCCAGCAGCGAGAACCTGATTTTGACGTAACTTTCCTTTTTCTTTCCCCGTTTTGCCGGCGCGAAAAAGTCGTCGTCGCCGTCTTTGCCGACCTCCAGCGTCTTGTTGGAAATTACCAGTTCGATATTCGGCTGCGGCCTTTTGCCGAACATTCCCGCAATCACCGCATACGGAGCCGGAACGTTGTTGGAGCCCGAACGGATGTAAATCTGGCTTCCCGTCGTCGTCATCAGCGGCGCAATATCCGATTTCGGGATATATGTCGCCACAAAACCGTCGCCGTTGTCGTCGCAGCTGATGATGTGGTTGCGGACTTTGTTATGCGAGGGAATGGTACAGCCTGAAATGGCATTTTCCAGCCAGCTCAAAAAGCGGTGCACGTTCTGAACTTTAACCTTGGCCTTGGCAACGTCGCCAAGCTCCAAATCCCGTGAACATTCGACTCCCCAGACCAGCACGCCGCCCTCAGAATTGCCGAACGCGGAAATTGCCTTGCCCAGATTGCGCCGGTCGTTCGGATGCAGCGAACGCATCGACTTTCCGTCCGAAACAGCCTGTTTAAAGTCCAGAAACAGCTCTTCCGTCTGCCGGCTCATAATAAACTCGTCAATGGCATCTTCGCCGAAATAAATCAGTTTTTCAAAAATATCTTCCGCTCTGGACATTGCTCCGCTCCCGTTTCCGAATTGCCGCTGTCATGCGTTCCGCGCCGGCAGCTCCTTGCTGCCTTTTGCCGGACTATTGGGCCGAACTGGCGGCAATACCCGGCGGGCAGCATCCGGCTATTTCCGGCTATTTAAAGTAATCTCCGGCGTCAATCGCCGCTTTTGCCGCTTCCTCTGCCTCAAAGAACGGATATTCGTCCTTCAGCCCCATCATCGCCGCAACCATAGAGGACGGAAATATCTCCAGCCCGTTCTTATAGTCTTTGACAGCCGAATTGTAAAAACGCCGTGCCGCCGCAATATGTTCTTCGGTTTCGCCCATCGCCTGCATGGCGCTGCTCATCGCCGCGTCGGACTTCAGTTCGGGATAGTTTTCCGCCGTCAGCCGAAATCCGTGCATTGCTTCCGAAAGCTGTTGTTCGGCCTTGAAACGTTCCTCATATCCCGCCGCATTCATCGCCTTTTCGCGCAGCTCCGTCACTTTCATAAATACGTCTTTCTCGTGTTCCATATATTTTGCTGCCGCTTTCAGCAGATTCGGAATCAGGTCGTAGCGTTTCTTAAGCTGTACGTCAATTCCCGCCGCCGCTTCTTTTAAGTTGTTTTTCTTTTTGACCAGCGAAACGTAAATTCCGTAAAAAAGCGCCAGCGCTATGCCCGCAATAATCAGTCCGACCGTCATCACAACCTCCTGCCGTTTTGTCTGTCAACATTAAATCCTGCCTTAATCTAACCGGCGAGAGGTTAAAATTGCGTAAAAGCCTTGCCAAATCCGCAAAAACGTTCTATATACCGCATAAATCACCACAAGGAGACAAATATGGAAAAAAAATCTGCACCACAGACAGTATCTCGCTCAGCATCAAATCCCGTATCAACGGCCAAGCCGAATACGCCTCCGGCTGCCGCTCCGGATGCCGCGCTGTCACTCAGGCCGGATGCAGGCTCCGATACGGAGCAGCGTTTCATTGATATTGAAATGGCTTTGTCCGATTTGGAACGCACTGTGGAAGATTTAAATGATGTCATCATCAGACAGGGCAGGGACATCGCTTTCCTGCAAAAGCAGAACCGATTCCTGACCGAAGCCCTGCGCAATGCGCAAAGCACTGTCAAACCGCTGGAAGAAGAAACGCCGCCGCCGCATTACTGATACAACGTAAACATTACAGACGCAAATCCCAACAGACACAAAGCTCAAAGCACCCCTCATATCTGATATGAGAAGTTTTAATTCCCAGGTACCCACGTATCTGCCGCGGGATTCTTATTCCCGGATACCCCGCGCGTCTGATGCGAGCTTTTCAAAGCAAAAAAAAACGCGCCCTTTTTGGCGCTGTTTGAAAATGAAAAAGTAATGCAGTTATATAAGTTGAAAAAGTAATCCGAAACATAAACTTAAAATAATAATAGGCTGAAAAGGCATAAAACATTCCTCAAAACCTTTTCGGCAAACTCATAAATCGGGTTCCCGTTCAATCGGGAAAAGCATCATCCCGCTCGGGAAAATCATAAAAGCGCCCTCAAAACCGTAGCAGGGAATACTGTCGTCTCAAAGGCGCTCCGTATTTTGTGTGCACATTTCTGATCAGAAGGGTTTCCAATAATAGCAATAAAACCATCGGGCAATCCGTGATTGTCATTTTCAGCGGGCGAAACATCTGGCCGGACGTCCGCCTTTCGCATTTTAAAATGCTCTCACCTTATTTATGCTAACAGAAAGAAACAAAGCATAAATATCCGCGAAATAAATAAACAACTTTCAATAACTACATATATATATAATAGACTTAACAAACCACTTGCAAAGTAGAATAAATAAAAGCCTCATACAATACATTTTTACGGTTGTTCACAGGATTATTTTTTTCACGTCTGATTTTCACCCGCCCGCCGGGGGCGTTGCGCGAAAGCCCGTTTCGCTGTTCCCGCCCCGACAAAATCTCCGCAACAGTACTGTACCGCCGCCGCAACGCTTAATTGCCGCCTTTGCCCGGATTTGCCGCCCTGAACAGAACGCCCGCAACGTTTTCGCCGTTTTCCTGCCGCAAGGTTAGGGGATAGGCGTCAATTTCCGTAAACCCGGCCTTATGCAGCGCTTTTTCCACATACTGCCGACGGTGTTTGTAACGCCCCGCAGCGGTCAGATAAAAATCGTTGCCCCGTTCTTCGTCGGCGGATTCTGTCGTAAACCAAAGTTCCGGTGTCCCGTTGTCTGAAGAAGGCGCCGCTTTCGTTTTTCTGCTTTCCGCCTGTTTGCCGTCAGCCCGCCGCATCAAATCCGCCGCCGCGTTCAAAACGTCCTCCAGATTCCCCATATAGCAGAAAACGTCAAAAGCGATAATCAGGGTATAGCCGTTGTGCGGTACGGCAGTATTTACTCCCGTCCCCGCCGGCATCTCTGCCGCCGCCGTTGCCGCTATCGGTTTTACAGCCGCCCCCGCCGCCATATCTTGCAGCAGCGCCGTAACGTCTGCCTGATACAAACTGCGGTACACGCCCTTGCGGCGGGCAGCTTCCAGCATCTTGGCGGAAATATCCGCGCCGTCAAATATGCTGTCTGCCGTTTTCAGCGCCTGCGCTGCCAGTCCCGTGCCGCATCCGAGGTCAAGCACGGTTCCTTTCACCGCTCCGTGCTGCCTCAGAAATTCCGCCGTAATCTGCGGATTAAGCCTCTCCAGCGTTTCATCATACGTTGCGGCAAAATTGTCAAACAGCTTTTCGGCGTACAGCCTGTCGTCGCCGCTTTCCGCCGGCATTCCGCTGATTCCCGCCAGTATCCGCCGCGAAAAAACGTTGTCGGGCTCAATTTTCTGCCAGTTTTCGGCAATTTTCAGTGCCAGTTCGGCATTATTCGCCGCCAGCCCGGTCAGCGTTTCCATAATCCCCGCTGCAAATTCCTCCCGTTCCGGCGCCCTTTGGTGGGCATTGAACATCAGCCCCAGCGCTTCCTCATAATCGCCGAGGTCTTTCAGCACCAGCGCCAGGTTATAGCTGATTTCCGGCTTTTCCGGTTCCAGTGCCGCCGCGGCGCGATACTCTTCCAGCGCCTCGCTTTTGCGTCCGCTGCGGTAGAGCAGGGTGCCGTAGTTCAAGTGTGCTCCGGCAATGCCGCGCGTAATGTCAAAACTTTTCTTATAATAAATTTCCGCCCGTTCCAAATCCCCGCGTGCCAGATAGATGTCAGCCGCTCCTAACAGCGCCTCAACTGCATTTTCGTCCAGATTCAAAACCTTATGATACAATTGCAAAGCTTCCGCCTCATTGTCGGCCATCCGCAGCGTATCTGCCAGAGCCAGCAGCCCGCCGGTATGGTACGGATTGGCCGCAGTTGCCCGCCGCAGATAATGTTCCCGCTCTGCCGGTTCCTCACAGCTTTCCGCCGCCAGCAGATTGGCCTGAAAGTCGCTTTCCTGTTCGTCCGCCAGTTGCAAAAGCGTCTCTTTGTCCTTGGTATAAAAGCATAAATTGGCTCTGGCTTCGTTATAGGCACCGTCAATGTCCAGCGCCCGGCAAAAGCTTTTGACCGCCTCCTGATGGTCGCCGGTTTCTTCCTGCGTCAGTCCCAGATAATTCCAGGCCTCTTTTAAATCCGGCTGCAAATCGGCCGCCCGCTGCAGCGCCTCCAGTGCCTCACGCTTTTTGCCGAGCATGCGATATGCCAGCCCGAGATTGAAAAAATGCGGGGCAAAAGGCGCCGGCGCATAGCGTATCGCCGCCAGAAAACAGTCAGCCGCCCGCCCGGCATTGCCCTTGCTCTGCGCAGCCAGCCCCAGCAGGTTCCACACGTCCGAATTTTCCGGCATCGCTTCAAGCAGTTTCAGATAAATGTCTTCCGCCTCATTCAGGGCGCCGTTGTTTTGCAGTTCAATTGCTTTTTGAAACATTAAATCATATGACATATCAACACCTTGCCCTTTAAAATTATTCTAAAATATTAATATTTGTCCGCCTGCTGCCCATACCTGTATGCCCTGTCCCGGCATACGCTCTCGTCAGCCGTTTTTCCGCCGCTGTTTTTCGCGTCCCGCCGTAAAAGCCGGCGGATTTCAGCGCTCTGCGGTCAACGCCCGGGATGCGCCGCCGGCACCAGAAAATCGTCCAGCGCCCGTCGGATTTCCGCAATATCGCTGTCGCTGCCGAGCCGGTGGTTGCTGTCTTTGAGTAACACGGTTTTGACATCGCTGCCGGTAAGTTTCTGCGCAATCAGCGGTGCCGTGCGCCAGTCAAGCGACGCATCTTTCATTCCTTGCAGCAGCCTCGTTTTTCCTGCATAAGGGATTGTTTCTTTGTCCAAAAGCAGGTTTTCGTTGCCCGATGCAATCATTTCTTTGGTAATGACATAAGTGAAATCGTTGGTCGGAAACGTAATTTTGCCGTCCCGTTCCAGAATTTCCTTGTGTTCGGGGCGGAAATAAGCCTCAAAATATTTTTTCAGGAAGTCCGGCGCCGCTGCCAGCCCGAGGAACCCTTTGACCTTTTGCGGAAACTGTACCGCCGCCAGCAGCCCGAGCCAGCCGCCGAGCGACGCACCCGCCGTAACAACGTCGCCGTCGACCATCTCGCCGACAATCTCAAAAATCTGGCTTTTA
The DNA here is from genome assembly GCA_001917135.1 of Acetobacter sp. 46_36. Lineage (GTDB taxonomy): Bacteria > Pseudomonadota > Alphaproteobacteria > RF32 > CAG-239 > CAG-267. The sequence goes on along the minus strand of MNTT01000016.1, from coordinate 147,901 downwards.
TAGGTATTTATCGTCGTTTCTTCAAACCTTGCCGCATCGGAGCCGTGCCCCGCGATTTCGTAACGGAAAAAGCCCATGCCGTTCTCAATGCACCATTTCCTGATTTCTTCCGGTTTGCGCCCGTAGGGATCGGAGCAAAATCCATGTGCATAAACCAGCGTAAAGCTTTGAGTTTTTGCGCCGTCCGGCTTAATGTATTCATACTTTGCGGTATGCCCGCATTTATAGGTGTAAAAAGATTCTGACATCTGAACCTCGCCAAACAGATTAACGTTAATGGGAATATATACGACAAATGAGTAAAGATAAAGTAAAAAACACGGAAAATAACCGCCCGGACGCTGTCGGCGGTACCCCCGCCTTTGCTTCTCCCGCAGCGGAGAATTCGGGAAAGGCGTCCGTTTCAGCATCTCGCCCCTCCGGCGCCGCAGTTCAAAACGCGCTGCTGCCCTCCGGCTCCTCTGCTGCGCAGAATACGTCCGCGCCCCGCGGCTCCGTCGAACCGGTCGTGCTGCAGGTTTTGCCCGAACTGGGGCAGGGCGGGGTTGAACTTGGAACGGTACAGATTGCCGAAGCTTTGGTGCAGCACGGATACCGCACTTATGTCGCCTCGCAGGGCGGACGGCTTGAATACAGCCTTGAACGCCTCGGCGTCAAACACTTTACCCTGCCGCTTAAGAGCAAAAACCCGTTTACAATCTTAAAAAACGCCTCCAGGCTCGCGGAAATAATCAAAAAAGAGGGGATTAACATCGTCCATGCCCGTTCCCGCGCCCCGGCCTGGAGCGCATATCTCGCCGCGAAAAAAGCCGGCGTGCATTATATGACAACCTTCCACGGCACTTACGGCCTGGGTCCCGGCGGCATCAAAAAAATATATAACCGCGTCATGACCCTGGGCGAAAAAGTGATTGTCATTTCTTCGCATATCAAACGCCATGTTCTGGAAAATTACCATACCCCGGAAAATAAGCTTGTGTTTATTCACCGCTGCGTGGATATGGAGAAGTTTAACCCCGAAGCCGTCAGTGCTGAGCGGATGAAATCCGTGATTGAACAATACGACCTGCCGACTGACAAGCAGCTGATTCTCCTCATCGGCCGCCTGACGCACTGGAAAGGGCAGTGGCTGCTGATTGAAGCTTTGTCCAAATTGAAGGCTCGCGGCGATTTTCACTGTATTTTCACCGGCGATGACCAGGGGCGCGTCAAATACACCGAAAGCCTTGCCGCCCAAATCCGCGCCCACGGCATGGACGGCGACTTTACCTTTATCCGCCACACCGACGACGTTCCGGCGCTGATGAAAGCCTGCGACATTGTCGTCTCCGCCTCGGTTGAGCCGGAAGCCTTCGGGCGCATTGCCGCCGAGGGCGAAGCAATGGGAAAAATCGTGCTCGCTTCAAACATCGGCGGCTCGCTGGATAACCTTAAAGACGGCGTTACCGGCCGCCATTTCGTCTCTGGTGATGCGGACGACCTGAGCCGAAAACTTGAGTGGGCATTAAACCTTCCGGCGGACGAACGCAAAAAAATTGCCTCTGCCGCCCGTAATTTTGTAAAAGAAAACTTTACAAAACAAATAATGTGTGATAAAACGCTTGACGTCTATCGCGCTTTGGCGGAGAGTCCGCTGCGCTGACCGGAGGAAATTCCGGCCTGCGCACAGTTTCCGTCCCAACGCGGCAGACGGTAGTGAACGAAACAAAATCCCGGCTTGGCGTCAGGCGGCGCCGGTCGGACAACAAACTTAAACCAAAGGGGTATAATATGATTAAGATTGAACTGCCGGACGGCAGCATAAAAGAGGTCGAGGCCGGAATTTCGGGCTTTGAACTCGCAAATCAGATAAGTCATAATCTGGCGAAAGCCGCATTGGCCGTAGAAATTGACGGCACGTTAAAAGATCTCACTACCCCGCTCACTACCAACGCCAAAGTAAAAATTATCACCGCCAAAGACAAGCACGGGCTTGAAATTCTGCGCCACTCCTGTTCGCACGTTATGTCCGAAGCCGTTAAGGAGCTGTGGCCGGACGTTCAGGTAACGATTGGCCCGTTCATTGAAGACGGTTTCTATTACGACTTCTCGCGCAAAGAGCCTTTCACAACTGAAGATTTTGCCAAGATTGAAGAAAAAATGCACGAAATCGTCAAACGCGACGAAAAAATCACCCGTGAAGTCGTCAGCCGCGAAGATGCCGTTGCGCTGTTTAAGTCGCGCGGCGAACATTACAAGGTTGAAATTATCGAAGACCTGCCGGCGGACGCGGAAATTTCGCTTTACCGCCAGGGGGATTACGTTGACCTCTGCCGTGGCCCGCACGTTCCTTCAACCGGACATATCGGCAATGCCTTCAAGCTGATGAAAGTTGCCGGTGCATACTGGCGCGGCGATTCGAACAACGAAATGCTGCAGCGTATTTACGCGACGGCGTGGGCAGACAAAAAAGACCTTGAAGAATATCTGCACCGCATAGAAGAGGCCGCCAAACGCGACCATCGCAAACTCGGCAAGGAAATGGATTTATTCCATTTTGAACCCGAATATGCGCCCGGCGCGGTTTTCTGGCACGACAAAGGCTATAAAATCTACCGCAAGCTGATTGAATATATGCGCAACCGTCAGGAACACAACGGCTATGAAGAGGTTTCGACCCCGCGCATTATGGACCGCTGCCTGTGGGAAACCTCCGGCCACTGGGAAAAATACGGCGCTCACAACTACTCCGGCCAGACCGAGGACGGCAAATGGTTCTGCATTAAGCCGATGAACTGCCCCGGCGGCCTGCTGGTCTACAAACAGGGGATTAAGAGCTATCGCGACCTGCCGTTGCGTATGGCGGAGTTCGGCAAAGTTAATCGTTATGAAGCTTCCGGCGCCCTGATGGGCTTAATGCGGGTGCGCGAGTTCACGCAGGACGATGCGCACATCTTCTGCACGCCCGAACAGATGGAAGAAGAATGCATCACGACGATGAAGCTGATTTTTGACATCTATAAGGACTTCGGTTTTGACAAGATAAAGATTTATCTCTCGACCCGTCCGGAAAAGCGTATCGGTTCCGACGAAATCTGGGATATTTCCGAAAAGTCGCTGGCGAGCGCATTGGAAAAGCATGGCTACGAGTATGAAATCAACGAAGGCGAGGGCGCTTTCTACGGTCCGAAGCTGGAATTCATCCTCCGCGACGCCATCGGCCGCGAATGGCAGTGCGGCACAATTCAGGTCGACATGAACCTGCCGCAGCGTTTTGACATTTCCTATATCGGCGAAGACGGCGAAAAGCACCAGCCGGTTATGCTGCACCGCGCGCTGTTCGGCTCCATTGAACGGTTCCTCGGCATTCTGATTGAGCATCACGCCGGCAAGCTGCCGTTGTGGCTGTCGCCGGAACAGGTCGTCGTTATGCCGGTAACCTCCGCGTTCGACAATTACGCCGAAGATGTCGCCAAAACTTTGCGTGCCGCCGGCTTAACTGCCAAAACCGACCTCCGCAACGAAAAAATCAACTATAAGATTCGCGAACACTCGGTCGAGAAAATCCCGGTCATTATGGTTGTCGGTGCCAAGGAAGAGGCGGACAAGACGGTAACAATCCGCCGCCTGGGTTCGGAAAAGCAGGAAATTATGCCTCTTGCTGAAGCCGTTGCCGCTTTGGCAAAAGAGGCAGAAATGCCGCATAAAAACGAAGCCTGAAAATAACTCGGCCGGTTCCCGCCGAACCTCCCCGCCCCAAAGGCGAGGTTTGAAGGCGGCTCCGCCAGGCTCTCAGACCTTCATCTGACCGGAAACACGGTGCTTTGGCACCGTGTTTCTGCTTATCCAAACGTCGTTTTCGCCTCATCTTCCGCCGACGCCCTGGCCGCTCCGGCTATCGCCGACTGGATATCCGTCCGTCAGCTTCCGCCTTTGCCCGCTTTTAAATTCCGCCATACGCAAACGCATTTCCGTCCGGTCATAGCCATGTCATCAGCCTGTATTTTTGTCAAAAAAACTTGACATTTGTCATTTTTGATGTTACATGGTGCACAAACTTTAATTATTTTATTAATTTAAATTTTTGTGTTATGGAAAATCTATTATTACAAACCAAAGAGTATGTCAAAGAGTTAATGGTATACCGTTTTAAGTCGGTAATCCCTTCATTGGAAAAAACGGACAATTTTCCTATTCTGGTGAATGATTTCATGGATAAAGGAATCCTCTTGTGGCTTTGGATATTGCCTGATGGAAGAGCCATTTACTTCTCAAACAACAAGAAATGCGGACATGATGAAAATGGAAATCCGCAATTCCTCTTATTGTAAACGTCTGCCTATCACAAAACCAGACCAGCATGCTCTTAACCAACAGAAACGCTTCCGATACATTTCGGAGGCGTTTTGTTTATACCGCATAACCTTTTATATGCCACATAGCCGATTTTGTTCCATTATTCATTCCACCTCAATTTCTGTTACGGTATACCGCATATATTTTCCGTTAAACAAATCTTAAACTTCCACCGTTACACTGATATAAAATTAATCAGCAGACGAGGTGCCGAATGAAAAAATTATCTCTGCCCCATGTTTTGTCTCTGGCCGTGGCTGCCGTATGTGTTGCCGTGCCGGGCTATGCCGAGACGGACTTTTCAGGTTCTCCTGCTGAAGCGACTGCCTTTCCGGCAGGAATGGCCGCAGAAGATGATATCCTCACTGCGGCAGATATTTCTGCTCCGGAACCGGCGCCGGCCGCCGCCCAACCGGCTGACGGCGTGTATATTATCCCGGATGATGTCCGTTGTTACGTTCGCAAAGAAGACCGTGTTACTTTCTGCACCGACCACGACGGCGCTCCGATAAACGGCGAAATGCGCAAATACCGCGAAGATGAGCTGATTCGCACTTATCCGCTCAAAGACGGCGTCTTGAACGGAACCGCCGTTTCCTACTATATCAGCGGCGGCATATTGGCTGAAAAGCCCTATAAAGGCGGTAAGCTGGACGGTGTTGCCAAAACCTATTATAAAACCGGAAAAGAAGAAACCGTCGTCCCGTATACGGCCGGAAAACGGGAAGGCGTCGCCAAATATTACTATCAAAACGGCTATATGCAGGGGCAGGGGATTTATATCAACGGCCGCCTTAACGGACCGTCCCGCCTCTACGATGAAAGCGGTGAGCTTGTATACGAACTGACGTATGAAAATGATACCGTCGTTTCCGCTTACTGCATGTATAAAAAGAATCCGGATACCGGCAAGCGCTACCGCAAGGATCTTGACGCCGGAATTGTCGATCTGATAAACCGCAAACAGATTGCCCCCAAGCCGGTAATCGTTGAAAACAAATGCGCTATGGAGCGGATTTCCGAATAACGCCATGCTCAATAACATCAAACAAATTCGTAAATCTCTCGGTATAACCGTTGCCGAACTGGCGCAAAAGCTCAATATGTCCCAAGGCAACCTTACCAAAATCGAAAACGGGCAGGTAGATATGAAAGCAGAAACCGCCGCCGCTATTGCCGCAATTCTGCAATGTCCGCTGGACAAGCTCATCGCTGAGGAAAAAGACAACGTTTCGCCGCTGTCATTGCCGCTTAATCTGCCCGCAGACAGCCGCACAATGGCGGTTAGGGATAATAATATGGCGCCGACATTGATTTCCGGCGACATTGCCGTTGTCCGTCCCTGCCAGACCAAAGGCGCCGACGGCATATATCTGCTGCAACGCCAGGGCAGGGAAGTCCTGCGCCGCCTGCAAACGCTCTCCGACGGCAGAGTTGCGGTTTTATGCGATAATCAGGCTTATCTGCCCGAATATGCAGTAACCGCTGCGGAGCTGGAAATTTCCGGACATGTCGTCAGTAAAATCGCCGTTGTTTCATTATCCTGATTTTACTTTTGCATTTTTACCAATATGTTTCAGGCTGCTCAGTAAGCCTGACTAATGTATGCCTTGCCTTATTCTAGGCATATCTCATTTTGTTCCCAATACCTCCGACAATTCCCCTGCTATTGCCGCCAACATCGGTCTGTTTTCAATAATTCCCCCAACTGTTATCACCACCACGGATATTTTAAAAGCATATTATTCCTATTTTTAATTTACAAAATGCATTACAAAAGAATAAATAATTAAATACAGTGTGTTGTTAGTTTTATTCATTGCAGTGAATATATTGACAAATATTCATAACGAGAATATCGCAAAATACAAAAATCTATCCTGAACATCTTTCTTAGACATTAAATCCCGAATGAGTTTTTCGCTCAAAACTCCCACAAACACCTCTATAGCTGTCTCTCTATAGTTTTCTTTCTGCATTTTCCTCGTTGACACAAAAAAATCCGCCATACTGCTGATAGCGGATTTTTAGATTTACCTACCGGCTATAGCGGAGCCTTAGTATTAAGGAGCGCTAGTTCTCGGGGTCATCAGATGGTGACTTCCTTGAGCATTTAGGTTCGGCCAGTATTGCCATAAAAGTTTGTTCAAGATTATACAGTTTCTCCTTTTCGTAAGCGATTGCCAACTGAATGGAATTACCGTATTCCCGAATAATCATCTCTTCTTCTTCACTCATCATGCTCGGGCGTTTCCCCAAGGCAAACAGGTTTTCCCGGTTGTTTTTGGCAAGTTTCTGCATTTCCATCGGTACGCCGGAAAGAACCACCAGCGACCTGTTGATTTCCAAAATCCGCATCACCTTGCCGAGAACCATCTTGTCCATTCTCGGTTCCGGCCATACCAGATGTGCAATTTTCGTTTTGGATATGACGTCGGCTAAATCGGCAAGCTGTTCGTCGGAAAAATAACATCCCGTCAAATCCAGATAGACCAGGCTGCCAAGCCCTCTTATCGTATCCAGCAGCAGCTCAAACAGTACCGGGTCGTCATTAAAGATAAAACACTTGACGGCCAGATTTCTGAGCTTTTCTTTCTTTTTCAGCCGCAACAGCATATTTCTGAGCATTTCCGCATCGGAATATTTGTTTTTCATCATAGAGTTTTTGAGCATCCCGCGCGCCGTCGTATAAAGTCCGCCGATATTGCCGTCTGCGACAAAAACTTCGACGGAGCCGATGCCGATGGAGAACTTTCGCAGCTCCAGGCTGTTGTCCAGCCACAGGTATGCCTCTTCCAAATCCTGCTTTTTCAAACAGGGGCGTTTCAAAATAATCTCTTTTGCGCTCGCGTCGTAGTAGCCGAAAGAGTTTCTTGAACCGCATTCGTTGGCTAAGCCCCTCATTTGCGCTCCTTTCTTTTCCAGGGGTTAAAGTTAAACACAACCGTTAATGGATTTTACACAACCAACAATTGTATCGTCTTGTTTTCTATACATATACTATAACAACCCGGAAAGAAATGCAATACTTTTTTATTTATTATTGTATTATCTATCGCAGAAATAGTTTATCGGTTCATATAACTTTTTATATTGATTTTATATAAGTTTGTATATGTTTCAAATCAAAAGGTGATATTTTTTCGGATTTGTTAATAAATAAAGGTAAAACTCCGCTAAAAGAATTGTCAAACAAAATAAAAAAAATTATAGTATCCGCAGTGTAATTTTTGAAAGTCCGACCATGATTTTGATGGAAAATCCGGCTTACGGATATGCCGTTTTGGCGTTTTTGCTCTTTTTCTGCCTTTATTATGCCGTAGTCTGCCGCGTCCGCCTGCTGCACAAGGCCGTGGAGTATAATGATATTTACGGTAAATACAGCGAGTTACAGCTCAAACACGCCATTACCGAGTCTAAATTTGCCGACGTTATTTCCGGCGCGGCAAAAGCCGAATCGGAGAAAATAGCGCTTCAGAACGCCGTTACCGGGCTGGAACGGGATTTAAGTGCGCAAAAAGCCGCTGCCGCCGCCCGGGAAGAGGCGATGGCTGAAAAAATCCGCTATCTGGAAAAGATAAAAGAAGAACTGACATTGAAATTTAAGGACATTTCCAACGAAATCATCAAAGCTCAGCACGAGTCTTTTTCCGCCGAGCAGAAAACCGCGCTTTCGGCGCTGCTGTCGCCGTTTGCCGAGCAGCTTAAGGCTTTTAAGACGGAAGTTGCCAGCGCCCGGGAAGAAAGCATAAAAAGCAAGTCCAGCCTTGATACCCAGCTGATGAACCTGATGGCGCTGAACCAAAATCTCAGCAAAGACGCCCAGAGCCTGACCGAAGCGCTTAAAGGCAACAAAAAGGCACAGGGCAACTGGGGGGAATTCCAGCTTGACCGGCTTTTGGAAAGTTCCGGTCTGCGCAAAGGGCAGGATTACGACACGCAGGAAGCGTATTATGACGAAGACAAACGGCTTTACCGCCCGGATGTTATTATCCATTTGCCGGAAAACCGCGATATTATCGTCGATTCCAAAGTTTCTCTTAATGATTATCTCGAAGCCGTCAACGCCGACAATGCGGAAACACAGCAAAAATTCCTGCAAAAAAACCTCGCCTGCATCAAAGCGCATATCGACGAACTGTCCGCCAAGGAATACCAGAAGCTGCTTAAAGGGCGCACTCTGAATTACGTCATTATGTTTATTCCGGTAGAAAGCGCCTATGTCGCGGCGCTTGAGGCCGATAACAACCTGTACGATTATGCATACCGCCGCAACGTCATTTTGGCGACGCCGCTTTCGCTGATGCCGGTTTTGCGCACGGTGGAAAACCTCTGGCGGATAGACAGCCAGAACCAGAACGTGCAGAAAATAGCCGAACTCGGCGGCAAGATTTATGACAAGCTCGCAGCTTTCGTTGAGGATATGAAAGCCATCGAACGCGGCTTAAATCAGGCTTCCAACGCTTACAACAATGCCATGACCAAGCTTTCCGGGCGCGGCTCCGCATTGTCGCAGGCTGAAAATATGAAAAAGCTCGGCGCCAAAACCGGCAAAACCATTGCGCTCGCCCTGAACGACAATGATTTGCTTTTAACCGCCCCGGCCGAAGCCGTAACGGCAGCCAGTACGTCTGCCGCAGCCGCTATAGCAGACACACCGGGCACAAACGCTCAAACCGAAACATCGGCAACAGCCGTTCCAACCGATACATTGGCAACAATCGCTCAAACCGAAACACCGGCAGTAAACGCCGCAACTGAACCCGCAGGAGAAAAAAATGTCTGATTCCTCAAACAACGCGCAATCTTCCTTTAACCCCGGTGCCTCCGCCAAATCGCGCCGCATCGTTTTTACCGGCGGCGGCTCGGCCGGGCACGTAACTCTGAATCTTGCGCTGATTCCCTGGTTTCTTGAACAGGGGTGGCAGGTATCGTACATCGGCTCCAAAGGCGGCATGGAGCAGGAACTTGTCTCCCGCTTTTCCGAAGTCCGCTACTACGGCATTTTAACCGGCAAGCTGCGGCGCTATTTTTCCTGGCAGAATTTTCTCGATATGGCAAAAATACCGCTCGGCTGCCTGCAGGCATGCTGGCTGGTGCGCAAAATCAATCCCGACATCATCTTTTCCAAAGGCGGCTTTGTGTCGTTTCCGGTTGTGGTCGGCGGCTTCGTGAACCGCAAACGCATTTTTATGCATGAGTCGGACATAACGCCCGGACTGGCCAACAAGCTGAGCCTCCCGTTCGTCGGCACGTTCTTTACGACCTTTCCCGAAACGGTGCAGTCCGTTTCCCGAAAAGGAAAAGTATCCTGCGTCGGCCCCGTATTGTCCGACCGCCTGTTTAACGGCAGCCGAGAAAAAGGCGCCGCATTTGCCGGGCTGGACCCTTCCAGACCGACGGTTATGGTCATCGGCGGCAGCCTCGGCGCCCGCAGCCTGAACGAAGCCGTCGCCCGGAATCTGCCGCAAATCCTCGCTAAATACCAGCTGATACACATCGCCGGCAAAAACGGCTTTAATCCTGAATTGCAGGGCAGGGGCTATGTCCAGTACGAATATGTCGATACGGAGCTGAAAGACCTGATGGCGCTTGCCGATATTGTCGTTTCGCGCGCCGGCTCCAACTCTATTTTTGAATTGGCGAGCCTGTATAAGCCGATGATTCTGGTGCCGTTGCCGGCTGCGTCTTCCCGCGGCGAACAGAGCCTGAATGCCCAAAGCTTTGTTGACAAAGGCTACGCTGAAATCATCCGCGACGAAGATATCGCTGATCCTGAAATTCTGCTCCCGATGTTGGATAAGGTTTATGCCGGACGTGCCGCCTATACCAAAAAAATGCGCGAAAACCCGGTCAAAATCACTTCTGCCGCCGCGCTTTGCGAACAAATCTGTTCCGCTGCCGCATCGTCATAAGATTTGCCTCTCCGAACAATATCTGCCTCCGGTGCCGCGCCATCACTTCCTGCCGGTGCGCTGCCTGTTCTGCTCTCTATACCCGGTACCTTATTTATCTGCCGTTTACGCTTTTTCGTCAGGTTTCAAAGCTTTTTGCCAGCCTTTTGCCGCCCGTGAAAAGGTAAAGCCCCGTCCGCGCCGCCGGGTATTCTCACCCGGTTTGCAGAGAATCCCGCACACTGCACCTTTGCGGCAGCCGGTAATTTCCGGCGCGGTAAACTTTTTCCCTTCCAGAAAACACCGCGCCATATCGGCCATAATCCGCGCCTCCGTATATTGTCCGCTGATGCCGTAATCGTCCAGCATCGCCGCAAAGAACTTTTCGCCGCGAAATCTCTTGCGTATATTTTCCGCCGCCGCGATATGTTCGGGCAAAAGCAACCCACGCCCGGTCAGCAGGCTGATAAAGTCGCGGTAAATCAGCGGATTGCGCCACCCGCCGCCAAACATCAGAAAATAGCGTGGAAAATCAAGCTCTTTCGGCAGAAATCTCAACCCCATAAACACCGTATAGGCCGCAAAATATTCCACCGTGCGCAAAATATCCTGTTCCGCCAGCGGATAGTTTTTAAGCCGCTCGGCCATACGATACAAATGCGGCCCTGACGATTTCGGCGGCACGATATCCAAAAAATTGTCGCCGTCCACCGTAACCGCCGCCTCATCATACAAATCTTTCAGCAGCATGCTGTTAATGTGTCCGCCTGCCGCCAGCTTGCCGTCTTCGTCAAAATCGGCGCCGTAAAAAGCCTTTGCCAGCATATCCGCATAGTGGTTGAACGGCCCGCAGTCATAGCCGCAGACTTTTTTGCGCAGGGTCGCGCCGCTGCTGACCAGCGCCAGATTGGCAGTATTTCCCCCGTTGATAAAACAGACCGGAAACATTCCGCGCTTGGAAAGGGCGTAACTGAGGTGCAAATTGTGCACCGGCGCCAGAGGCGCGCCTTCGCCGCCGTTGAAAATATCGTCGGAACGGAAATCGTAAACCACAGGAATCCCGGCCTTTTTCGCCAGCCCCGCCGCGTCAAACATCTGTGTCGTAAACGGCTCGCCGCCGCCGGCCGAAGAGGGCGGATTATGTTCACCCGTCGACTGTCCGTGCAACCCGATGGCCGCCACGTTTTCCCGCGGCACGCCGCTTTTCGCCAGCAGTTCCTCCACGGCTCCGGCCAGCAGTTCGGTATAAGTTTTAAGTGCCGGGCGGAATTTTGGCAGCTTCGCCGCCTTGTCCATATCCGATCCGAGGGCGATAATTTCTTCCCGCAAATCAAGCATATCCTGCCGCAGCGCCGCAGGGTAGGGAACCGACACGCCAGCAATGTCATGGATGCTTCCGGCGCCGGAAAACTCCGTCATCACCACATCTGCCGCATCAAGCGAATTTCCCGTCATTATCCCAATCGTAATCATTGCGCCTCCGGTAGAATATTTTTTATTAACAGTATCATATCCGCCAATTCTTAATATCGGCTTAATCCCGGCGCACACTCCGGTTTCGCCTCGTTTCCTTTCTCTTTGCCGCTCCGGCATCTCCCGCACCATCTGCAGCCCGGCCTCTTCCCCGCTCCGCCGCTATATGCTGCTGCAAGTCCGGCTTTTGCAAAAACGCTCCGCCCCGTTTTTTCCGCGCCATCTTTCGCTATCGCTTTCCCCGCATGCCGTCGTTACATACCACCGCGAACGCGATTCATGTTGACAAAATTTTGTACCATATCTATACTCCGCCGCGATATTCTATTTTTTTAACTAATTTTATACCAATTATTATGAAAAAAGATGCTTTTGCCATGATTTTGATTATGGCCTGCGTTGTATTGGCCTCGTGCAGTCCGCGTGTAACTGCTCTTGGCGACACGGGATTATACGCATTCACCGACCCGAAGACACAGCTGGCCGGCGTTACCGACGAAGACGGGAAAGTTCTCATTCCGGCCTATGCCGAAGAAATCGTCCCGCTCAAAGACGTTCTCGTCTGCTATTCGCCGAAACACCGGGGAATGGTTTACCGGCTGGACGGCGAACCGCTGTTTTACGAAGAGTTTGACTACGTCATCGACAGCGGAGATTTCCTGCAGTGTCTGGAACGCTACGGCATGTACGTTTACGTCTACGGCAGCGGCAAACCCGTCGGCCCGTTGCGTCCGTGCCACGTTTCTTACCTCAACAACACGTTGATTTTCAGTTCAAAATTTGAAGTCAACGTTTACAATCTGGCCGACAAAGAAACCGAAAAGATTTTCTACCGCCGGCCGGAAGGGAATGTAAGAAGCTTCGCCTGGCTTGGCAAAAAGAAAAAGCTGGTTACCGGCCTGTGCGTCGGCGAAAACCGCTATGCCTCCCGGATTGCCTGCGGCGAAACGCTGGATGCCGACGACAATGCCGTCGTCTGCCGAACGCCGTACGGAACCGCCGTCGGTGAAGACAACGGCGATTTCTGGACATTCCTGATTCCGTCCACGGACAGTACTGCCGCCGCTTTGACCGACGTCCCCAAAGAAAGCTGGCTCGTTTATGACCAGAGCCGCGGCTATGATTTTCTTGTCGTTCCGCAAGGCTGGGGCATGGACATCAAACAGGTCGACGGCAGGTTTGTCAAAACGTTAAGCTGGCTCGGCTGGTGGAGGCTGCATCGCCGTTTGGAAGAAATCGGCGAACTCGGCGGTCTGCACGTCGCACGCATTGACAGGCTGGAAACGGAATAGCCGTTTTCCCGCCGCCGGAGCTTCCCGCCCGGAGCGCTCCTGCGCCAATCTCCCGCTTAGGTTTACAGCTTAAGCGGGAGATTTTGTTTAAACAGCCCGAATACCCGAATTTCTCCCCGGCCGTACCTGCTTTTACCGCCTGTTGTTAAATACTTCCGCTCCAGTCGTTTATTGTTGTTGGCCTGCTTTCATCATCTATTGCTGGTCAGCCTTCATGACCTGTTGTCAAATACTTCCGCCTTCATCGCCCATGGTTATTTTGTCCTTTTTGTACATATTTATGTTGCAAAATAAAATCTTCCTCTTATAATCAGTACCGACAATAAATTTTTATTCACCATTAAAAATGTCAAATTATGAAAAAATTATTTTATGGGCTGATGATATGCGCATTGGCATTCATCGCCACAAGCTGCGGTTTCAAATCCGAAGAAAAGCCCTTGCACGGCAGTCTTGTAACCTTCACTGCGCCCGATGACGGCTCGGACGGCATTTTGCTCGGCGTCAGGGAAAAAGCGCCCAATCCGGACGATAGTCGTGTTATCGTCACGCCGGCCCGCTATACGTCCATAACCGCCGACGACAACGTTATCATCTGCCGCGTCAGCGACCTTAAGGTGGAAGCCTATAAGCACGACGGCGACCCGATTGGAAACGGCGAGTTCGAAACTTTTACCCGTATGCCGCGCGAAGAAGTCGTGTACATGGGAACGAATTACAAAACAAGTACCTGGTACTTTCCGGCACAGGACGAAACATGCGCCGTCAAATCCTCTTATCAGGGGCTGAAACTGCTTTTCCTGCGCCTTGATACCGGAGTGTGGGAAGTGCGCACCTATGGCGGCAAAAAACTCTGGACTTCTCCGGAGATGGCTGAAGGACGCAGGTATTGGCTGATAAAAGACGCCAAAGCGCCCGGCGAAGAGTTTTATTTTGCCGTAACCGGCGGAAAAAGTCCTGCCTGCACGTTGTATGACTGCAACGGCAAGGAACTCAAAAAGCTGAACGCTTCGCGCTGGCGCCTGACGCAGAAAAAGCTGAAAGTGCAAAAGAAACTTGACGGGGAAACCGTCTATGCCGAAATCGACGGCATCAGAAAGTTCTGACCGGAAATTCTGCTGTTTTTTGTTCCAGCCGTATTCGTTATCTCAGCGGTTGGACGCCGCTTGATTTCGGGATTTCCCCGTTTCGCTAAAACACAGGCCTTTGCGCCTGTGTTTTTTTTGATTCAAATCCGCAAAAAATAAAGGCTTTTGAAAGACAAAAAATTTGAAACACAAAAAAACGCCGTTATCGAATACCTTCCGATATCAGGCGTCTTTTTAATCAAAATGGCGGAGAGACAGGGATTCGAACCCTGGGTACCCCGTGAAGAGTACAATTGATTTCGAGTCAACCGCATTCGACCACTCTGCCATCTCTCCGTTAGAACCGATATATAAAAGCAAATAAAATAAAATGCAAGCAAAATTCTGCCGCTTGTGGAACTTTTTTTGCCGCCCGCGATATTCTTTTCCGCAATAGCCCTCTTCGCCGCCGGCGCTGCTTTCCGGCTGACCGGTTTAACGCCCGTTGTCACCGCGGCGGTAGGCCTTTGTCTTTCCGTCCATTCCCCATTGGTTAAGCCCGGAAAGGACTTCGTCTTCTGCGACAATCCGGTCAATACTGCGATGCGGATATTTTTCCATCATCTCGCCGAACCAAACCGCAACTTCGCCCATTTTTATCCGGCGGCTGCCGGTTTCAATCGTGCCGTAATCCAAAACTTTATCCGCCTCAATCCCTTTAACGGCTTTGTAAATGCGGTCTTCCATAGTCAGCGAACACAGGGTAGGGCCCAGCTCCGATAAAATATTGTCATCATAGCCGTTCTCTCTGAATACAATGCTGAGATTGTCATCGCCTTTGCGGTTGTCTTCGGGAAGTTCTGCCGAAGCCGGCTTTTTCTGCATAACATGTTGCAGCTCGTGGATAATAACTGCCCCCACCGGCGAAAAATCCCCTTCGGATAAATTTCCGCTGCTGTCAACACCCAGACTCAGTCCGACACTCATTCCGCGCCGACACCAATAAGCCACGGCATTGGCAAAATCATCCTCGTTAACCGAGGTAAAATACCACAGGCTGTCGTCTTTAATCTCCTGTTTTTGCAGCCATTTCTGCAGCATCTTTTTACTCAGAGCATTGGCTTTCGCGCTGTCGGCATAGGAAATCATAAACCGGTCATTGCAGTTATAAAGAGCCTGCGCTAACTTTTTCACTCCCGGATATTGGGCCGCCTTGTGCAC
Source organism: Acetobacter sp. 46_36 (assembly GCA_001917135.1). GTDB lineage: Bacteria > Pseudomonadota > Alphaproteobacteria > RF32 > CAG-239 > CAG-267. The sequence goes on along the minus strand of MNTT01000016.1, from coordinate 132,619 downwards.
CAAAGCCTGATAATCCTTGTAATATCGCCCGAAAAGTTCGTCCCGTTCGTCAATCCAGCCGGCGCTTTTTTGCAAAACCTCATCATAGTTGTCGCCGTACCGCAGCACTTTTTCAAAATAAAGAAACGCTTTCAAGTTATTGTAATCGCTCAAATCGACTTCGTCTTTGGTTCCCTTGACGCGGCTGATTTGCGCCAGCATCTTATAAGCCGTAATCTGATATTCTTTTTTCTGATTATAAGTCAGGGCAGGGCTGTTCTGCACCGCTTTCGTCGCGTTAATGCCGTTTTTGACGATTTCCCAGAAATTGGCATTGTTTTCGGGGCAGTGGTTAAAATTCCTGTCCCTCAGCTCCGGCGCGTCGGTATGGATAATCAGCTCGTTGATTTCCTCTTGCGACAGCGGCTCTTTTGCTTTCAATTCCGTCAGATTGTAGCGGTCAACGACATCATGGTAAATTTCCGTATAATCAACGTACTGCCCGTTATTTTCTTTTTCTTCCTGATTCTGCTTAGGCGAACAGGCCGTCAGCGTCATTGCCGAAGCCAGCAGGAAAGGGGTAACCCGGCGCAGCACTTTTCCCGGCAAAACAAACGGCTTCGCCCTGCGTTCGGTTCCGAAAACTTTTACCTTGTCTGTCAAAAATCCCGTATAAACATCTGCTTTCATGTTTTTTCCTTCCGGTTTCTGTCCCTTAATCTACGAAGACCACCTTCGCCAGTTTGCTGTTCATGGCATAAAACTGATTATTTCTTTCCACGACAAACAGATAGCGGTTTCTTTTCAACGGCAGCATCAACTCTTCATGAACAAAATCTATGGCAAAACTTTCCGCAGCACTGCGCAGAACCGCCGATTGCGCCGATTCATTGACTTCGAGCCGCATGTCGGCGCCAAAGCCCAGTCCGGACTTAATCTCCAGCAGCACTTCTCCCAGTTCGTTCAGCAAAAAGCAGCCCATTTTTCTTTCCTCCGTTGTTTTTAGATGCCGGCATCATTTCAGTGCCGTATGCTTTTTCGCTCCAATATATAGAAGTATACATCAAAAATCGCCGCGGCACAACAAAAAAATGCCGTTTCGTCAAAAACGGCATTTTCCGGGCTTTTCCGTCCGTCCCCGGCGTTATGTTCCCGCTATTCCGGTTGCAACAGGCTGCGTAAATATGCAATATCGTCAAGCCACGGGCGGACGTCTGTCGGAATGCCGTGTCCGGTTTCCATGGTTATCAATGCATTGCCGGCGGTAAATTCCGTTACCAGCCGCCGGAGGTCATAATTGCCTTCGCCGTAGTGTCTGTGGTCGTCGCAAGTGCTTGCAACATCGCCGTCGCACAGATGATACATCGCCGGCTTGAGCGCTGCAAACTCGGACAATACCTCATAAATATCGCGGTTATAAGTATTTGCCCCGCAAATGGCATGTGAAAAATCAAGACAGAACTTTGCCCCCGTTTCGCTGATAAAACGCCTGATTTCGTCGGGCGTAATGCCATGCAGCTCGCGCTTGGTCTGCGAACAGTATCCCGGCAGGTTTTCCACCGTCAGGCGCGCATCGCCGAATGCCTTAAACTGGCGCATGCTTTCTTCCAGATATTTTTCGCCGCGCCAAAGCCCCGGATGCAGAATAATCATCTCCGCCCCCAGCATATCGGCAAACTGCTGCGACGACATGAGCCTCTGCCGGTTGCTTTCAAACTCCTCCGGATTGGAAATATCCAGTTTCTGCACGGCGTGCGGCGCATGGATAACCGCCAAAACGCCTCCGAACGCTGCCTTGACCGCAGCCTGCGTTTCTTCAAACGTGTCGGGCAGGGCAAAAAGCTCCAGATAATCAAATTTTCCGTCTTTAAGCGCCGCTTCCGCCGACTGCACAAACGCCTTGTTTTTAATAAAATCTTTCGACCACAATTTTAAGCCGAAACGCCTTTTTGCCGTTGTCATAGTCCCAGTCTGCCTCCGTTGCTGAAATATTTTTCTGCCGCTCCGGTTTCTCGAAACCAATCCGGTTCCCCGAAACCAAATTACATTTACCGCTGCCTGCGGCAAAAATCAAGCGTTTTTTGCCGCCTGTTCCCGCGGTTTTCCCGCACCGAATGCCGCAAAAATTCCTTGACACTGCATATGCAAGATGCTATTTGAAACAAACATTTTGTATTATTCTGCCAAACCGGCGGCACAACCGCCTTCAATAATAATTATTAAATCTTAAGCTTTATGTTAGCATTTTTTACCAACAGTCTTGGCGTTATCACTTACGCCGAATTTAAAACGTTGTTTTATCAATCGCTTGCCAAACAGGTGAAACGTGTCTTCCGTGTTCCGGAATACCGCCGTTCCCGCTGGGCAAAAGCCCTCCAGAATCAAAGCGCCGAAGTCGACAATCTGAACATCGGCAGCGATTTCCGGCTGGACTACTCAGACTTTACCGTCTGGCTTTTAAACATCGGAGAGGGGCTTCATGCACCGGCCGCCGCTGAAAATTATAAAAAACTTGCCGGAGAATCATTCCAGAACGGAACCTTGACCGTTGCCAATGCTTTTTATTTGTTTTCAGAAGCTTATGCCGAAACATTATTGCAAAAGGGGAGCAATGTCATTTGCAACCATGCGTTCGGTTTCGCCGCTGACGACGTAAAAGCGACGCAAAACGGAGCAGGGGGCATACAACCGACCGGCCCTGTAGAAAAACAAGCTTTGATTCTGCATATGGAATACTTCTATTTCACCAAACAGAATCGCTCAGCCGCCGGCCACGACGGACAAAAAAAGGAATTTCTGCGCCGCTATTTTGCCGCGCTGGAAACTTTCCGTCGCCAATTGCCGCCGCAAAGCATTGAAAAGGCGTTCAAAAGCGTAGAGGAAATCTGACTTTCCATATCTTCGCTGATATTTCAACAGACAATGCCGGGTTTACGCCCGGTATTGTTTTTATGCTTCCCGTTTTTCGCCCGGCTTATGTCGCCGTTCTGCCTTCGGCTGGCTTTATTCGGGATAATCAGGATTTTGTTCCAAATCCTTTCCTGGCTGTATTTCATCAGGCTTTATTTCAGGATTTATTCCGGAGCGCCGAATTGGTTTGCGCCTTCATCGCCTTTGATAAACGCAAACAAAATAATCTTATACGTCGGTACAAACAGCCACCATCCGGATTTTCCAAAATCGTGCACCCGGCGGATAATAACCGTAACTGTCGGAATAAGCGTAACTTTTCCGATAACATCCAAACTTTGCAGCAAATTCGGAAAATCTTCCATCCGGACATAAAAAAGATAAAAAGCCAGCATTTGCAACGATAGCGTAAACAATACAAAAGACCAATATTCTTTGCGGCTGGCACGTCCTTTTTTCGAAAAATACTTCAAAACCATACATTTAAACATATAATAAAACATACTGCGGGAACCGCCGGACACAGGCTGAGGTGCAGAATCCGAATGCGCTGCCAGATGAATCCGCCGTTGCAACACATTTTGCTCAGCCGTCGCTGACATTGTATTCGAATATTCTGACATTGCAAACGAACATTCTGCAGTTGCTGCGCCGTCCGGATTGTTCGCACTTCCGGCCAGACCGGCATTGCGCCGCTGCGCGTCTTGCGATATGGCGGCGTTGTCTTTATTGTCCTTTTGTATGGCATCTGCTGATGTAAACATTAGTCTGCTCCTGTTCAATCTAATAATAGACGCCAATTTATTTAAATGCAGTAAAAATGCCGCAAAAATACAGAAACAAAGCCCCCTCCCGTCTTCTCTCCACCTTGTCGCATAATATATCTTATGTATACTAAATGATACGAAAAAAGAAAAAAGAGGTTTCAAATCAAGCGCTTACTTTAAACACCGCAATTGAAACCTCTTCACAATTCCATAATTTGAAAACTAAAAGCCCGCAAACGCCATTCGCGCCAAAACGCAACAAGGCTGTGCTCAACTGCCTCAATGCGACTTAACCGCATCAGTCAGTTTGTCTTTCGGCTTAATACCCCATTCCTTGACGGTCCAATATGCGTCGCCGTCTTCTTTTTCCAGAATGCAGACGCCGCCTGTACCGACTTTTATATCAAACTCTTCGCTGAATTTCTTAAAATTTCCCGTCAGATGCGGCGCAAAGCGAATAATGCCGTTGGAGCTGACCACCATAACCGTTTTGTCTTTATAATCGCGTTCAACTTCTGCTGCAAAATCTTTCCAGGCTTTGATAATGGCGTCCACCGAAACATTCCAGCCCGCAGGAACAATCGCCTCGCGTTCCCAGGCGTCCATAGCTTCCTGCCCTACGCGCGCTACAACTTCCGTCTCCGGCTTGCCTTCGTCCGGGCCGTAGTCGATTTCGGTAAAGCGGCTGTCAGTCACCAGCGGGATATCCTTATCCAGCGCCGCAATCGCCAGACGCGCAGTTTCCGTCGTCCGTTTCAGCGGAGCAGCAAAGACAACAGCCGGAATAAGCGTACGCATTTTCAGATATTTGCCGATATTTGTCCCCCTCTCCGTTTCTACCAGCGGCAAATCTGTCCGTGCTCCGACCCGGAGCGGCGTCTGTTCTTTGGTAAAGTTATTTCCGTGGCGCGCAATAATTATTCTCGTCGTCATCTGTTTTTGTCTCCTAAAAATATCTTAGCTTTTTCTACAAATTTCAGCTTCTGCCTCTCAAAGAACAGCTCGCTAAAACTCGCCGTATTTGGCAAACAGAGCTTCCGCCCTCTTCACGTCTTCGGGCGAATCCACCCCGCTCATTCCTTCAAACTGACGGTAATCCACTTTTGCAATCTTGATTTTCATGCCGTTTTCCAAAAAGCGCAGCTGTTCCAAACCTTCAAGTTTTTCATAAATTCCTTCTTCTAAAGATTTGAATTTGAATAAAGAATCATATTTGTATCCATACAGGCCGATATGCCGCAGCACCGGGCTTTTGCCGCCCTTTTCGCGCAAAGCGTCTTCTTTGCGCACGGCCGGAATAATGTTCTTGGAAAACCACAACGCATAGCCGTCCTTGTCTGCCACGCAGGTCGTCCCCGAAAACGGCGTCGACTTTTTGCTTTCGCGCAGCTTGTCCAGCGCTTCCCAGCTGAGCTCTGTGCACGGCGTAACCAAATCCACCGTCGGATCTTCTTCAAAAGCCTTAATCAGCTCTTCGATAAACCACGGCGGGCAGACCGGATTGTCCCCCTGCAGATTGATAATCAGTTCCGGCTTGATATCAAGGATTTTCACCGCTTCGCACACACGGTCGGAGCCGGTCTTGCAGGCATCAGACGTCATCAGGCATTCGATTCCGTGCGTCTTGCAAAAGTCCGTAATCCGCTCGTCCTCGGTCGCGACCACGATTCGCGCATCGGTATGCGCCGTTCCCTTGCGCGCAATATCGACCACGCGCAGCAGCATTTCTTTGCCGGCAATCTTGGCCAGCGGTTTCCCCGGAAAGCGCGACGAACCGTAGCGCGCCGGAATCACAACAAGGGTCTTTACCATCAGTTTAGCTCCGTAATATAAATCCTAACATAGTTTCATAATGCCCGATTTGCAATGTATGACAAGAATATCTGCAAAGTTTTGCACAGTCCGCTGCATTTTTTGTTCTAATTTTATTCTTTTACCCGGAATTCAGCCCTGCCTGCCGGCAACACCCCTTTGCTGCCTGCCGGCTGCATCCCCGCACCGCCCGCAAGATCGCGCCGCACCAGCAGCGGCGGATACGGCGTCAGCATATAATGAACCTTCAGAAAGTTATAATCCGGCCAGCCGAACGAAACCGTCGTCCATCGTTTGACAAAGTCGCTGCGGCTTTCCTTTTTTTCCGGCAGCTTTTCCCATATTTTTTGAAGATTTTCGCGATACGCCGGCAAATCATCTTTGTTCGACGCTCCCATCAGGTTAATATACTCAACGGCATAAACGAACTTCGGCATATTTTCGCGTACTGCCCGGTTAAGGTCAAACTTCTCGTCAACGCCATACAGATAATACGCCGCCTGTGCCACGTTGCCGTAGCCGAACCAGTAGTATGAAGGGTTGCGCCCGTAAAGGTTGAAAAAGAAATAAACCGTATTGATAATCGGCTCGTTGTCCCGGGAATTTTTGGTTATGTAATCCTGTACAAGATAATAACGCGGAAACTGCGTGTTCGGCGGATGGCGCCAGAGCAGGACTATCCCCGCCGCAGCCCCGGCCAGCAGCAGGAGTTTAACCATTTTCAGCCGGATTTGTCCTACCGCATAATCCGCGGCAATGAGCGCCGAAACCAGATTGCTGAAAATAAAATACTGCACATACGGCGCCCCGACCGCCATTTTGCCGATAAACTCCAAAAACATCAGCCCGGCCAAAAGCTCGCGGTAAAGGTTCCGGCTGTCCAGAAAGCGGTGCAGCGACAGTATCGCCGCCAGCGGCAGCGCCCCGACAACAAGCCAGTTCTGCAAAATGCGCGCATCGCCCATAAATTCCTGCATCCAGTAATTGAGGTCATAATTATATATAAAGTACAAATCCCAGCTGTTGGTATAATGAAGCCAGAACAAAAACGCCGCCGCAACAGCAGCCGGCCAGGCCAGTTCCTGCCATACCGCCCGGCAGTTAATTCTGCGCCGCCGCATCAGATAAAGCGTATAACCGCCCAAAATTGCCAGCAGCATCAGTATCTTTTGCAAAAACAGAAACGATGCCATAAAGAGCAGATACGCCTTTCGGATATCACTCCCCTTCCCTTCGGCTCCCGCGCCGATAAAGCGGAAATAATAAACCAGCCCCCAGAAAAAACAGCCCCACATCGCCGCGTCCGGCTGCAGTTCAAACAACAGGTAATAGTTGTCATAAACCAGAAAATACAGCAGCAGCGCCAGCCCGAAAACCGTTTTCGAAACCGCCAGAAATTCCCGACACAGCTTGTAAAACCCCGCAAACATAAAGATGTAAAACCCGAGCGACACAACCCGTGCCGCATACAAGACCAGCGCATTTTTATAAAAAGCGGCAACAAACGGTGCCAGAACATACCAGAACAGCGGATTATGATGCTCAAAAAAATCGCGGTACGGCACCTGCCCCTGCCAGACCAGCCAGGCGGCGTGGATATGCTCGACATGATCCATGCACATATAATGATAATAAAATGCCCACAATGCAAACCCGATTTCGGCAGCTCCGGCCGCAAGCATAAAATATTTCAAAAAGCTGTTTTCCCTCATCATTACCCCAATACGCCGTCGGCCGTTGCTTTAACATCCTGTTACTTTGACCGGACAGGCTTTTCGCCTTACCCCGATATTTTCCCTCTGCTTTAACCGGCTGTTCCCTTCTTTTTAACCGGCTGCCCTTTTCGTTTAACCGGGTACCCCGTCTCCTTAATCAGTCCCTTCCCCATTTAAACGCCCGGGCATCCGTTACCAGCGTCCGGCCCTTGCCGTTTTTCTCCGCACCGATACTGCTGTCGCGGCGCTGCTCGGATTCCGCCGTAAAACCGCCAAACCTCTCCGGTTCCAGCTGGCGCAGCATATCTTCCGGCATTAAATCGCGCACCGTTTTATACGGCGTTTTGCCGCGTTCGGCCTGCGCTATCAGGCTTTCTTTAATGTCTTGCGCTTTGTCCAGATAAAAATCAAGACAAAAACCGTCCTCGCCGACTTTCGGCACGTCGTTGCCGTCTTTGTCTTTGGCATATCCGCCTTTGCCGTCGCTGCGGCAGGGCATAATCTCGTGCAAATCAAGCGTATATACCGCACAGTGGACATACCCTTTGCCCTTGATTTCATAAACCGGCAAATCCAGCAAATCTTGCGCCGTCCATGCGCCGGACAGGCAGCACGCCAGGGCATAGCTCCGTTTTAACAGCCCTTTCTGCCTGCGGAAGCCGCTGAGTTTACGCAGCTGCTCGTCCAAATCTTCCCCTTTTTTCATAGATTTGAGGAATTCCGACTTGGCAAACGCATTCTGCCCCCAGCAGAACCCTGCCCCGATTCCGGCCATAGCCTCTTTTTCCGTGCAGGCCCGTCCGAAATCGTCGCCCAGTGTTTCTATCATATATTTGTTGATGTAGCGCCACTTATGCTCCATCGCCTCGTCGGCGGAAATTTCATCGCCCATCTTGACCTTGGTTTCCCTGCCGTTTTCATCCAGATAAAACGTCGTGCCCGAACCGATGGTCGGTACGCCTCCCCCGTCCGGAAAAGCCTTGTCTGAAAAGCCCTCAACCGCCATCAGCAGTGCCGTAATTTCGGGTTTCCAGTCCTGAATCCGCCGGATATTGCCGTAAACGTCGGAATGTTCCCGCCCCATAAAATCCATATAGGTTGCAGTCTCTGCCGACACTTCGGTCTGCTGTTCCTGCCGCTCCGTGTCCGAACATCCTCTGCCCGTCAGCATAACGCCTGCCGTTCCCGCGCCGAGAAGAGTCGCCAGTGCCGCAGCCTTATAGCTTTTCGGCACATAAATCCGCGCTGCCTGCCTTTCGGCTTCCACCACCTTGCGCCCGAGCTGGCGCGCCATGCCCTGCGCCGAAGCCTTAAATTTCTTCGCCGCCTTGTTTCCCGCCTTATGCAGAAAATCCATCACTTTCAGGCGCTCCGGCGTTTCCTTGTCCAAAACCGCCGTGCTGCCGAGTTCCGCCAGCCGGTAGGCATATTTTTCCGCCGCCGCCGAAGAAAAATCCAGCATCCCTGTATCATGCCCGGCGGCTTCCAGCGCCCGTGCCGCGTTAATAACCGTATTGTATTTTGCTTCCGCCCGCGCCTGCACCGTTTCGGCCAGCTGCTGCGGCGAAATGCGCCCCGTCATGCCGTAGGGCACCACATACTCGCGCCCTTCAAAGCCGACGGTCAGCACCGGTTCCCCCGCACGCAGGTACTTTCCTTCTTCCCGTACTTCAAAATCAAGCAATGACGCCATAAAGCGGCTGATGGAAGTTTTCGGCGTATGCGACCCCACCGTATATTTATACGGCACGACAAACGTTTTGTCCCCCAGCCCTGCCACCAGAAAATCGTCCGTACCGTGTTTCTGATATTCGCGGATAAGATATTTGTCGTTTTCCGAATATACGTCTTCCAGTTCCGTTATGTCCATCGTCTTTTTCCTTCCGGTATTTCTCCCGGGGCTGCCTTTCTCTTTCGGCGCCGCCTGCATTATGCCGCCATTTCGCCATTATGCAGCCGTTTCGCCGTTACATTGCCGTTCTTCTGCCGTTCAGCCTGAACGGCGATTTCCCCGGCTTTGGCTGCTCCGCCGCTTTCTTATTCTCCCATTTTACCGCAAAACCGCCGCAAAATCAATCTTTTTCTTCCTGTCTTCCCCGCTGTTTTCAACCACGGTACAAAATTCCGCCCGCTCGCGCCAACCCCGAAAGCCGCCCCGTTCCGTCAGCACCTCACGCGCAGGTATATGCGCTCGCCGTCGTCCCGCCGTTCCAGAACCTCCGCCGTCCGGTAAACCTCCGCCAGCCTCTTGCCGTCGCCGACCGGAACCGACACCGTCTTAAGTTCGCCTTTGGCACAGATTTTTTCCCGCAGCAATTGCATCAGCCTTTCCGTTCCTTCTCCGCTCAAAGCGGAAACCGCCGCCGCAGACGTATTCCCGGAAATCCTTTCCGCCAGCCGCGCTTTCGCCGCCGCATCCAGCTTGTCGGTTTTGTTAAACACCTCGATATAATTCGGCTCATGCTCAATTTTGCTCAGCCCCAGCTCGTGCAAAACGTCAAGCACATCCTGCCGCTGCGTTTTGCAGTCGGGGTTGGACGCATCGATAACGTGGACGATAACGTCCGCTTCCAATACCTCCTCCAGCGTTGCCCGAAACGCCATCACCAGTTCATGCGGCAGATTCGAGATAAAGCCGACCGTATCCGACACGATAATGTCCTGCCCTTTTCTGAGTTCGATTTTACGCAGCGTCGGATCCAGCGTGGCAAACAGCATGTCTTTGGCAAAAACGTCCGCTTTGGTAATAAGGTTGAACAGCGTCGACTTCCCCGCGTTGGTATAGCCGACCAACGCCGCCACCGGATAAGGCACCTTAACGCGCGCTGCCCTCTGGATGGAGCGTGTCTGGCGGACTTTTTCCAGCTCTTTTTTGATTTTGACAATCCGTTCGTCCAAATGCCGCCGGTCAAGTTCTATCTGCGTTTCTCCCGGCCCGCCGAGAAAGCCGCCGCCGCCCCTTTGGCGCTCCAGGTGTGTCCAGCTCCGCACCAGCCTGCCGCGCTGGTAAGTCAGATGCGCCAGTTCCACCTGTAATTTTCCTTCGCGGGTCTGCGCCCTTTGCCCGAAAATTTCCAGAATAACCGCCGTCCTGTCAATGACTTTCATATTGAGCATCTTTTCCAGATTGCGCTGCTGTACCGCCGATACCGGCATATCCACCACCAGCAGTTCGGCGTCTTTTTCCTCACAGGCTGTTCTCAGCCGCTCCAGCGTTCCCTTGCCGAAAAAGCTCTTCGGCACAATCGCGGACATTCTGACCGTTTCGCAAAAGACAACCTCCTGCCCCATCGCCAACACCAGCCCTGCCGCTTCGTTTTCCCGCGCCGCCTCTTCTTCTGCCGTCATCATCCCCGCCGCGGTTTTGATAACCGGGCAGATAACCGCCGTCTTGGTCTTTCTGTCTTTTTCAATCTCTAACAAACCTGCCTCATCAGTCAAATTTCCCTTCTGCCGGCCTGATACCGTTTACAGGCCTTTCCTTTCTCCCCTGACAGCCAAACGCCGGCTCCGGCCCCAAAGGCCCGTCCGGCGTTCTTCTGCAAGCATCTGTCGCCCGCCAGCTTTCGGCAGAAAAAAACTGCCATTCAAAAGCCTGCCATTCAAAAGCCGGCTTTCAGCTGCGGCAAAGGGCTGATTATCCTTCAACCACGTCAATCGGCGTTGCCGGCATAATCGTCGAAACGGCGTGCGTATAGACAAGTTGAGTGTGCCCGTCGCGTCTTAACAGCAGAGACGTCCCGTCAAACCAGGTAATAACGCCCTGCAGTTTCACGCCGTTAATCAAAAACACGGTAACCGAAACTTTTTTGTCTTTAATGTCGTTCAAAAAATCAACTTGTGCGTTTGTAGTCATGTTTTAATTTCCTTATTATATTTTCCTCACGTATGCCGTTCCGGACGCACCCGCGGCTGCAAAGCCGTTCATGCCGTCCGCCGGTTCGGCACGGGCAGGCACTGTCTGCCGCCTTTCCTTCTTGCGTTGGACGCTCCTCCGCCGGCATAATGTTATTAATACTATTGATTTAGTTAACAGTTTCTAAATCCCTGTAAAAAATATGGCATTTTTTTTGCATATCAACCCCGGCGCCGCAATGGACCGCCCGGAACAGAATCTCTCTGCGCTGCCTTTTCGCTCCGCCCCGGCCGCGAAATATCCGCGCCAAGCTTTTGCATAAAGGGCACCCGCATATTCATAAAAGATTCCAGTATCAGCCGCGCGTCGGCAGCTTTCCTTTCGCGAATGCCGTCCGCCGTGTTCAACGCCTGATTGGTCGCCAGCGCCATGCTCTCAACGTCGTCAAACAGCCAGACGTCGCCGCCGAAATACCAGTCGAGATTAGGCTTGCGGTTGGTCAGCAGCGGCCGCCCGTAACTGATAATGTCATAAGCCGCATACGGAACATAAATTTCATCGTCCTCGCCGACCGGCCCCATTTCATATACCACCAGTTTCGCCTTTTTCAGCTCTTCTTCCCGTTCTTCGTCGCTCAGCGCCGCAAATCTGGCACCGCTGTACGTTTTCGGATTGTTGTAACGCCGGATAAACGCGTCATATACCGGATTGTAAAATTCATAAATATACAGCACGTCGTACGCGTACGTGCCGGGAATCAGGCGTTCGTGCGGCACAAAACCGCCCGGCAGCAAATCAACCCTGACCCGCCCGTCAACCGCATCAAGAACTTTTTTCTGCGACGACAGGTAATAGTCAAAATTGCGCAGCTCTTCGGCATAAAACTGGGCAAACCGGTGCATATAATAGATATTGCGGCTGTTCGGATTCATCCTCAGGTCATAAAAATTCGGAAAGCCGCGCACAAAAACGTTCACGCCCGCCGCGTCCAGCTCTTTCGGATACATATCCCCCGCATACGCATACCCGGCGATTTTATACCCTTCCTGCCTGAATTTATATTCCAGAAAGCGGATTGCCGCCAGCATATCATAGTCGATAACGTCCCGCTGGTTGCCGATTCGGAACGCCACCAGCCTGCTGTCCGTCTTCAGCCCCATGCCGTCCGCCGTAACATAACCGCCCGTCCAGCCGATAAACAGCGCCACGGCAACGGCTGCCGCCGTTTTCATAATCCGCCGCATACGGGCTGTTTTCTCTGCCCCGGACATTTTCTCTGCACCTGCCTTTCTTACGCCTGTTCTCTTTTCCGCCGCCGCAGCCGCGGCTTCCCCGTTCTTACTTTTTTTTGCCGCAGCCGCAATCGTTTTCCCACTCGCTCTTTTTCCCGCCGTTCTGATCATTTCCGTCATCTCTCTGCCCGTATTCCTGACTGTTTTCCTCTGTCTGCCCGTCCGCCCGCTTTATACGCCGGCCCGCGGCATTGCCTCTCCTGTTCCAAAGCCGTTACTCCCGTTCCGGCAGCCGCGCGGCAAAATCTTGCAACACCTCTGCCATTTTCCCGATAACCGCCCCCGCGGCAAAACGTTCCCGCGTAATCTGATACGCCTGCTCCGCCTTTTTCCGCCGTTCCTCGGGATGTGCCAGATAATATTCTATCAGCTGCTTAAACTCGCGCGCATTCCTGTACATCGGTACCGAATCCCCGTAAATCTCCTCAATTTCAGGCATATAGTCGGAAATGACAAACGCCTTGCACGCCGTCGCGTCAAAAATCCGGTTGCTGATAAACCCGGCTTCAATCATATCCGGCCGCGTATCGTTAAGGACGATGTCCGCCGACGAATAAAAATATTTCAGCTGGTCGTTGGGTATCTGCCTTGCTTTCCACCATCCGGCATACTCGCCAAACAGGCTGTTTTCCCAGTTGTCGCCGAAAACTTCCAGTTCTACGCCGCTCTTTTTGGCATATTCGACAGACTTGCGCAACGGAAAGTCCGGCCATTGGTTAGCCACGAACAATACCTTTTTCTTCAGCTTTTCGCGCGGCGCATGGTAAAATTTATCCAGCCGCGTAAACTGCGGCAGAAAATGCGAATTAATCCCTTTCTCCCGGTATTCGCGGTTTTTCTTCGGCGACCCTGTAAACACGATGTCTGCGTTTTTCACTTCCCGCATCTGGTAGGGTATGGTTTCAAACAGCACCGAAATCCGGTCTTTGTCGGCATAGCGGTGATACCCGTCCAGCCGCAATTCCGGCCCCGCCCTCATATAGATTTCAAACCCTTCGTTAAAATTCCGGTTTGAAAAAGTGTCCTCAAACGTATAGAGCCGCGTGTCAATGCCCTGTTTTTTAAGCTCCGCGGCCAAATCCTCCGCCAAATACTTTTCCCCCAGCGCATATTTGTCATTATTAAGATGTTTGGTAAATGTAATGGGCAGGTTGACAACCGCCCTGCGATAGTCCAGCTTATACGGCTCCCCGACATTGCGGTAGGAATATCCCCCGGCAAATCCGGCAGCCAGCAACAAAAGAACCCACAGCTTTTGCATGATACCTCCTAAAAAGCCTGAACTGCTGTCTTGAAATTAAAGCAAAACAATCCCTGCCAGACAAGCAAAAAAATAACTTAACCCCAGACATTGCCGCCCGCTTCTCCTGTTTCCCCTGCCGCCTGCCCGCTTTCGGCCCCGTATTCTGCTGCCCTCCTGCCGTTCTGCTCTCGCTTGCCCTGCCCGCATATCGCCCCGTGTCCCGCTGACCGCCGTCTGTCCGGCTCGCACTCAGCTCCGCCTGTCTGCCGCCGCATCCCGAATTTTGTGTTGACATATAGACAAAAACACGTTATATTGTTTTCCGCTTATATAAAAATTATGTCTTACTATAAAACAAAAACAATTATGAACGAAAAAATGTTTGCACGCTCGCACCGGGCCGCAGAAATCATTTACAATGCTCTGGCCGTCAAAAGTAACTGTTTTGTCAAGGCAAACAAACCGGTTCGCGCCGATTTTGTCATTGCCATTGACGACGACCCGACCTCAGCCCTCTGGGCTTCCTGGATGTACCACAAAATCCGTGCCGAATACGGTTACCGCCCCGCGGTGCTCTGCGTCGGCGGCAAAGGCCTTTTGAGCCGGCATACGCATGACAAAAGCGAAGCGGAACTGCTGCGCGACGTCTGCATTCGCCTCGGGGTTTCACCTCAAAGCATCGGGCTGGCGCCTCTCGGCACCAACACCGGAGCCAACGTTCAGGCGGTAAAAAAGATTATCCCCGCCGGGCAAACCGCGATTTGGTGCATAACCAAGCGCCAGTCGCTGCGCACCGAGCGCACCGTTGCCCAGCAGGCTCCGGAGATAATCTCCCGCTACTTCGTTATTGAAGAAAAGCTTGATGAAGCGGCCAAACTGATGAACGGCAAAGGGCTCGCCCAAATGGAAATGATGTTCCATGAAATCGCGGGAACGCTTGAACGCTGCGAACGCTACGCCGGAACTTTCCAAAAGCCGATTGACGGGCTGATTGAAATCACGCCCGAAATCCGCGAGGCCGACGCTTTCCTGCGCCGCCACTACCGCCTGAAACTGATGAACAAAACCGTCCGTTTCTGCGGCAGGGAATTCAGCGTCCCGGTCAAAAACCTGAAATCCGTCTGCCAGCTGGCCAACCTCCTGCGCGAGGTCAAGAAAAACCGCTGCCGGATGAAAGATGCGCTGACCTGGGAAATCCGAAACATGGCCGACCTCCTGCTCCGCCAGAAACTCGTTACCTCTGAAGAAAGGGAGGCTATGGACGCTTAGGAATGCGCCGCCTGCAACGAATAATCTGTTGGGCAGAAACTCAACCGGGGATTTTTCTCCCCTTACGCCGGCGGTAATGCTTAACCGTCGGCGTATCTGCCTGAAACGCCGGCAGTGATTATTAAATTGTATCTTATTATTAAAACAACAAAAAATGAAAAAATTTTTAATTGAATTCATCGTCTTATATGTGGCCAGCCTGATTATTTTCGCTCTGGTCGCTGCCATAATCCCAGGCATTGAAGCAACCGCCGGAAACATATTTCTGTATTCGCTGATAATGCCGACCGTTATATGTATTTACACGGCATTGGAAAATGGGTACAGCGACGATGCCGACGATGAAAGCATTTTATTTTAGCCTCTATCGGCATAATACAAAAAGTAACCCACACGCCCAAAACGCGGATTTCAGATGACAAAAAGACCGACAGTACAAAACTGCCGGCCTTTTTTTGGGGCATACAGGCATCAAATACCTGATATGCTCCCTTTACTCGGATTCACTTGGTCTGAATTCCTCTCTTCGTGTTTCCTTCGCTTCGGAATTCATTGGTTCTTTGCCCTTGTTTTATTTTGCTTTCTTCAGCGTCGGAAACAGGATAACGTCGCGCAGCGTCGCCGCCCCGGTCAGCAGTTTTGCCAGCCGGTCCATCCCCATGCCCATGCCTGTCGTCGGCACAAAACCGTATGACAGCGCGTCAATAAAGCTCTCGTCAAGCATCTGCGCTTCGTCGTCGCCGTTCTCGCGCTCCGCCATTTGTGCCTTAAAGCGTTCCAGCTGTTCCAGCGGGTTGGAAAGTTCGGAATACGCGCAGCCGAGTTCCATACCGAGCAGATAGGTATCAAAATGCTCCACCAGCCGCGGATTGTCGCGGTGAGTCTTGGCCAGCGGCGAAATATCTTTCGGCATGTCGGAAACGTGAATCGGCTCAATCAGCGTATGCTCGACCTTTTCGTCAAATACTTCCTGCACAACCTTTCCCCAGTTTGAACAATGGTCAGCATCAACTCCGACCGATTTTGCCAGCGCCCGCGCATCTTCGACTGTTTCGACGCTCAGGAAATCCGCTCCGGTTTCGCGCTTGATAAGGTCTATGATGGAAACTTTCGGAAACGGCTTTGAAAAATCAATTTCGTGCCCTTCCAGCACCAGCTTGTCGGTACCGAACACCTTATTGACGACAAATCGCACCAACCGGTAAATCAAATCGGCCATATCATTATAGTCGCCATACGCCATATACGCCTCCAGCCCCGTAAATTCCGGCACATGATTTTTGTCAATTCCCTCGTTGCGGTAGTTTTTGCCGATTTCAAACACCCGGTCAATACCGCCGACCACCAGTTTTTTCAGATACAGCTCGGTCGCCACGCGCAGATAAAAGTCGTTATCAAGCGCGTTGTAGTGCGTGATGAACGGTTTGGCATTCGCCCCGCCCATAATCGGATGGAATGTCGGCGTTTCCACTTCCAGAAATTCCTCGCCGTTAAAGAACTCACGCACCGCGGAAACAATGCGGCACCGCGTCAGCAGGATTTCCTTAGCCTCATCGTTGATAATCAAATCGACATAGCGTTTGCGATAGCGGGTTTCCACATCCGTCAGCCCGTGGAATTTCTCCGGCAGCGGCTCCAGCGACTTGGCAATAATGTCAAACTTCTCCGCCGCCACCGAAAGTTCGCCCCGGGGCGTCCGGCGGATAAACCCGGTAACGCCGATGATGTCGCCGATGTCAAGACATTTCAAGAGCTTCAGGTTATCTTCAGGCAAATGCGACTTATGGCAGAAAATCTGAATATTGCCGCTCTTGTCTTTCAGGTCGATAAACATACCGTCGTTTCTGACCGCCATTGCCCTGCCCGCAACCGTTACCCGGTCTTCGGTATTCTCTCCGGCAGGCAGTTCCTTGTATTTTTCCTGCAGCGGTTTGGCAAAGCTGTCCGGCTTAAACCGGTAAGGATACGGATTGTAGCCCATTTCTTCAAGTTTCGCCAGCTTGTTCAGGCGGCTCTGTCTCTGTTCACTGATTTCTTCTGTCATAATCATCCCTGTTTGAAAATTTAATTTTATCGCCAAACTGCGCCGCCCAGCCAGAAAACCTCGTCAAGCCGCGCCAAACTGCGCACTCTGTCGAACCCTCTGGCAAGCCGCGCCAAACTGCAGACTTTTATAGCACAGCCTCAGAATTTTGCAAGCAAAAAATGCGCTCCGTTTACCATCGGTTTCTCGGGACGGCTTCAGCACTGCCGCCTCATCGTCCGCCCCGGACGCCTTCGTCCGTTCCTTCGCTTACCGGAATTTCCATACGACCGAACAGTTGTCGCCGTCGCAGCCGCAGACGCTTTCCAGCTTGTCCAGACTGACATAAGGCGCTTCATTGGCCATAAAGATATTGCGTGATTTGATGTCTTTCTGCTGCGTATCAGGATAAATCTCATCCAAAACGCCGGACGGCGTCGGCGCCGCATACCCTGCCACGGCAATCAGGTTGCTCATATCCGAGCTGCCCCAGTTCATCCGTACCAGTTCAACACACGCATACCGGCTCAGCCCCTGAAACGAAATTTCAAAAGCCTTGTTTTTGTCTCCGGGAGTCAGGGACGAATAAAAGAAGTCCACCCCGCCCATGTACGCATTGGTCGCTTCCGTAAAGCCCTCTTTGAACATATCCTTCGGGATAAGCTTGAAAGACACCGCCTGTTTATAATTGAACTCGCCGTAATCGCGCTGTCCCTGAAAATAAAACTGGATGCCGCGCGACAGCGTTTCAATCTCTTCAATGCACTTGTTTGTCTTGAGCTTTTCGACCGAAAGCTTATAGCTTCTGATGCCAAGATATCCCAGCATAATAAAGGCAAGCCACGCCCCTACCTGAAAAATCGCCCGTACTTGTTGCTTTTTTTCCATAGAGTCAGCCTGCCTTATTCAAATAACATTCAAATATACATACCTAAAAATATTTTCTAAACCTAAAGATTTAAAATATAGTTAAACTGCCGTATTTTAATCGCTCGGGTTCATTACTGCCGGAACCGGCCAAATCCTCCTAACGCCCCTGATGTTTTTTGTATTTGTCAAGCATAATCAGTGAGGCTTCCTGCGTTTGTCCGCCGTTTTCAGGCATTCTCGCCTGTTCTTCCCCGGCCTGTTGCAGCAAATCCGGCGCCGCCTGTCCGTCAAGCGGCAGGCCGCCCGGCATCGCGCCGTTGTCAAACAAGGCATCGTTCGTCGTATCGCGTTCGTTCCATGCCCGCACTGCCTCGTCATAACGCGTCTGGGTTTCAACCCGGCGATGGTCAAGACGCAGCTTGTAGGTATCGCTGTAGCGGTGTTCCAAAATCTGTTCCAGCCGGTATTCGTCGCGATGCTTGATAATGTCGTGCAGCCGCTTGTATTTTTCAAAATCGATCGTCGACGCATTGTTGTTGCCCATGCGCTCAAACTGGTAATAGCGTCCGCGGCCGTCGTTGCCGTCGGGGCGGTACCGGTTGAGGATACCCGCAACCCGCTTGAACATTTCCACGTCTTCGACATGCTCGACCGGAATGTGCATTTTCTTGCGCCAGTTCGGATAAGATTTATCGCCGCGGATTTCCAGTATCGGCTTTTCGACCGACCATTCCATTTCCGGCATGCCGGGCACGTTGCCCATCTCCCCCAAACCGTAAATGTCGGAAAACGGCATCAGCATAATCGCCGAATTGCTTCTGGCCAAAAATGTCGTTACGGCCGGAATGTATTCCGCCGGCACTGTATTAGGATCTCCTCTCGGGTCGGCGACGTACGAACCGCCCACTTCGTCCCAGATTCCGTAATGCCCCAAAATCCAGTTCATGCCTTCGCGCTGCGATGCATATTGTTCAAATGCATCGTCAGCCTGCTTGTCATTCAAAACGCCAAGCAGCTTTTGCTGCCAGACGTGCTGCACGTTCCACTGGCTGACCAGAGTCGGCGTATCGTGCGTTGACGGCGCGCAGACCGACATCTGCGGATATTCGCCCGGATGCCGCATTGACCTGTACATATCGCTCTTGCGCTCAAACGGCAGCACCCGGTACGACAAAATGCCGAAGTTTTCCATATTGCGGCGCAGGTCGTCCGTCATGTCGCCCAGGTCTTCGCCGATAACCATCGTTTTGTTGCGGTGGCTTTCCAGCGCCACAATCGCCATAAGTTCCTTGACGTTGTAATAAACATAGTTGCCTTCCGCGCCGTTGTCCGGAAACATAAACAGCCGGTGCAGCTGCAAAACGTGGTCGATTCTGAGGCACCCGGCATAGCGCATATTGGCTTCCAGAATTCTGCGGTAAGGCTCGTACCCCTGCTCTTGCAGTTTGACCGGGTTAAAGCCCAGAAGACCCCATTTCTGCCCGCTGGCCGAAAGTATGTCGGGCTTCGCCCCAGCCGTCCCTTTAAGGTAAAGGTCGGAATAATACCACGCTTCAAACCCTTTGCACGACGCGCCGACAGCCATATCCATGTACAGGCCGATTTTCATGCCCGAGTTCAGGCAGTTTTCCTTAACCTGCTGCAGCTGATTTTCGCACAGCCACTGCGTGTATTTGAAGTAGTCGATTTCGCTGCGGTGCTGGCGCTTAAAAGCCTCTACTTCCGGCGAATGCGGGTTTTTATAAGCCTCGGGCCAGTCTTTCCAGAGCGCCGGCGCCGGATTCTGCCCCGCAAAATATTTGGAAAGCGCACGGAACGTCGCAAACATTTCCAAATCCTGCCCTTTGTCGTCGCAGTATACGTTAAAGCGGTTGCGTGCCTCTTCGCTTTCCGGCGAATATTTGAATTCCTCAAAGCACCGGTGCAGGATGTCGTCCACCAGCGCCTGCGTCGTCGTATAGTCGACATAGGTGCGGCGGCGGTTGATTTTCAGCTTTTCCTGAAATTCCGGGCTGTTGTAATAATCCCTGATGCGCTTGCTGTTTTTGAACTCGTCAACGGCCGTAACGTCAACATAAATATAGTTGAAAAACATACGGCTGTCCGGCCCGTACGGCGAAGCGTTTTCCGGCTGGTCGTCGCGGGTGGCGTGCAGCGGGTTGACGCCCATCACCCCGGCGCCGTTTTTGCCGAGAATATACCCCAGATGCGCCAAATCGCTGAAGTTGCCGATACCGAGGTTGTTCTCGCTGACCTGTTCGTACAGCTGCGTCGGCACGCCCCAGGTTTTCTTTCCTTCGGTAATGCCCAGCCCGTCGTAGCATTTTTGCGGTGCCGAAATCAGCCTTGTCTTCTGCACGACTTCCACGCCGTTCTTGTCAATATACGAAAACTCGACATTATGATAGCCGAGCCTGACGTCAAACGGAAACTTAAAGCGGTACTTGCGGTATGTCGTCCCGTTGATTTCGCGTTCGTTGGGGCCTTCGTTCTGCCCCAGCCGCTCCAAATCGCTGATGTTGACTTCCCCGCTGTAAAACTTGTCCGAGTCTTCAATAACGACTTCGCCGCGGTAATATTTCTTCGGGTCTTCGTCTTCGTAAAAATTCCATTTCAGCATCGTCGCGCCGTCCGGCAGCGAAACCTCTACCGCCGGCGGTTCGTTTTGCAGCAAAATCGGCACATGGTGCACAATGTTGATAAAATTGGCGTTCTTTTTTTCTTCTATAATCTTCTCAACCAGCCGGAAGTTTTTTTCCTGCTGTCCGGCGTCCGCCGTATGACAATCAAAATTTTCGTCGAGAATATCCATAGCCTTGAGCAGACCGACTTTCGTATCCAGCGTTGCCGTAAGCTCAATGCCGGATAAATACGCCAGTTCGCTGATACTGTTGCAGATATCCATTTCTCTACATCCTCTATACATAAAAGTTACTACATTATGCCCCAAGCATAAAAGGGAAAAATCCCGTTAGCAAAGCCATTCCGCAACTTATAAACAAGATTTACGCTTTATATATAAGCGCCGCCGCCCGCAGAAACGACCTCGCCGGAAGTATACGAAACCGCCCGTTTAGTGTACCCGTACCAGTGCCCGGTCCGCCGGCCTCATAGCCCCGCGCTGCCCCTTTCCGCCTCGGAAACGCCCGTTGCGCTCCGGCATGCCTTTCGCCGCCCTCCCCTGATATTCTGCTCTCCGCCGTTCCCTGCCCGTGCACAAGGACGGTTCTCTGCCCGTATGCAAAGAACGGTTCCCTGCCCGTATGCAAAGAACGGTTCCCTGCCCGTACGCAAAGAGCGGTCTCTGCCCGTGCACAAGGGAGGTTCTCCGCCCACGCCAAAAGGGCGCCGGTTTCCCGAACGCCCTTCCCTTCTGCTTTTCAAAAACAGCTGACCCTCGCTGCGATGACCGTCATTGCCTCACGCAATCAGCAACTTCCGGTTCAAATGGCACGCGGCACGCCGCCGCAGCCGCTTACCACGGGTCGCTGTACCTCAGCGACGGATCGTTCAGCCTGTTGATATAATCCTGATTCTCTGGCGTTGTTTTGCTCTCAATATCGCGGTAATCGTCAAGCTGGTCAATCTGGTCGACTTTATTTACCCAGTCGCCTTTGTTAAAGTTGGAACGGTCAAAGTAGCAATATACCGTCGCATGCCCTTCCAGCGTATTGGTCGGCACCGGAAACAGGTTCCAGACAAAGTTTCCGCCCTGGAAAGTCGGGTTTGTATTGCTGCTGTCGTTATACCCTTCTTCGTTGTTGTTCGAAAAAATGCCTTCATTACCGCCGCCGCTTCCGAGGTTCTTATAATAATCGGTATCGTAAATAAAGCCCATACGCGCATGCCAGCCTTCGTCAAACGGCTCCAGTGCAGTTTTCAGCCATGTATTCTGCTGGAAATACAGCGGCTGAGCCACGGCATACTGGTCAGTTCCGTCTGTGGTATAGGTATAGGTTCCGACGTTCTGATCCCCGACATTGGCAACCAGGTCAGACTTCGTCTGCGTTGCCGCGGAATCCGTATATTCCGCCTTCAATCCCAGATACCACCCCTCGGT
Source organism: Acetobacter sp. 46_36 (assembly GCA_001917135.1). GTDB lineage: Bacteria > Pseudomonadota > Alphaproteobacteria > RF32 > CAG-239 > CAG-267. The sequence continues at coordinate 110,823 of MNTT01000016.1, read as the reverse complement.
TCGGGTCATCGTCTGCGCCAGGAACGAGCTGTGCGTATTGCCGTCCTGATAAATGCCGTTGTAAATCAGGCTGCTGACCGCCTCCATGCCCGGATAGATAATGGCGTCATTCATATTGGACGAGCCCCATCCTCTGGCGGTTTCCAAAATCTTGGCCTGCCGGGTCGCCTGGTTAACAAACCACTGATCGTGGACGGCACTGGCGTTCGGCATGCCGGAAACCTTGCTCGCCTGAATGATTTCGCCGGCCTGCCCCATGTTAAACGACGTCGGCACAACCGTTGCCATGTTTCTGTATCCCGGAGGGCACAATGCATACGGAATTTTGCCGAGGTACGGCGAAGCCCATGCTACGTCGGAATCTTCCGTCGGCCCTTTCCATGAATCGCCCGCGCTCCACTTGATGCGCGTCGTCTTGCCGCCGCCGACACCCTCGACATAGTCGTTCGATACATTGTAAATTCCCTTGAGCACAAAGTCCGGCAAAGCGTCGCTCAATCTTGCGCCGCCGCGCGTCGTCAGCTTGATGTCGTGCATGACCGACGTATAGGCCGGGTTGACCATATATTGGTCATACTGCGTGCCGCGGTCGGTCTTGCCGCTGATTTCCGGAACCGTTTCGTTGGTGTTGGAAACAAAGCGGTTGGCTTTGATATAGCCGAAACCTTCGTCCGCACCAAAAGTCGACGGCGTCCCGTTGGCATAGCTTTCTTCCAGTTCAATCGCCCCTTTGCGGATATAAATCGACGCATCTTCCGTATCGTTAATATTGCTGGAACCGCCTTTGACGTCGCTCGGGTTGATTTTCAACATCGCATAATAGCCGCCGGCCGAAGAGCCGCCCGCCGCGTAGTTGCCGTCGCTGTCTCTTGCCCAGACCTGAATGTACTCAGGGTCGATTTCAAACATCGCATGGTCGTTGTCGTCCGTTCCGACCGCATTGGACGAGTTGGAAGCGATATGGATAACTTCGTTGCCGGTAACGTGGAACGAGCCGTTGACCTGTACGTTGGCCTGCGCCGTCTTGCTTTCCGGCACTTCGTTCGGCGCCACCTTAAACCGCGCGATGCTGGAGTCGTCCTCTACCTGAAAGTCGACCCATCTCGTCCGGATTTTGTCCGCGTCGGCATAGAGCTGTGCGCCCTCGTCCTGGTCGGTGGAGCTGACGTCCTTGGTTTTCAGCGTAAAGGTACCCGTTTTGGCATCAATCCGGTTTGCATACGACGAAGACCAGTGCCCGCCGAAACGCATTGCCTCGCGCTGAATGTCCACAACGCTCGAAACTTTGGAATCTATGGTGTACATATTCGCCAGCGTTGAACCGATGACGTTCGCCGAACCGGCACCGCCGTTGCCGTCCATATCGGCAAAGAAGTAGTTCTTGATTGTGCCGTCCGTCGTTCCCGCGCCGACCGTCGCGCTGCCGTCTTCAAACCAGGCCCACGCGCCCGCCGTATCGTTCAAAACGATTTTCGTCGAATCCGCCTGCAGCATCATGTCGTTCTTGCCGGCGTTGACTTCGCCGCGCGAATCATTGGTTCCGCCCTTGGTCGGGTTGCGGATAATGACCATATCGTCATACGCGTTGAGCCATGCCGTCTGCGGCGCGCTCGAAAACTGCGCAAAGTTCTTAAACCCGGCATGCAGTTCTTTCATGCCCGCCTGCTGCAGCCAAGCCTGTCTAGCCCACAGCAGTTCGTCAATCCATGCCGACCCGGCAACGCCCAGCGTATATTTTTCGCGGGTATATTTGCCGTCGTCGGTTCCCGTCGAGCCCATGTTCTTGTTGCCCATATAGGTTCTGCCGAGAATATCGGTATAACGCGATGCCACCGTCGTCAGGTGTTCAAGCGTCTTGCCGCCCAGGTCTTTATATTCGTTGGCAACGGATACGTCCGTCGGCTGAAAAGCCACCGGTCCGGCCTCGGTTCCCGTATATCCCTCGTCGGAATAGACGCGAACCGCGCCGCCGCGCAGCGAAACCTTGTCCCTGTCGCCGTACATCATATGGTTGGTGTTGTAAGCGTCGCCGACGCCGCCGGTATCGCTGATATCATGCCCTATCGTAAACACGCGGTTGTCCACGCCGGCGCTGTTGACGTTCGCCAGCAGGTGAACCCTCGCGCTGCTGTCAAAGCCCTGTGCCTGCAGCCAGCCGCCGTCGTGCCCGGCGTACAGGTTGCCGCCCATGTCGTTGATGTGCGTTACCATGTTGGTTGTCGCCGAAGAGCCGCCGTTGATATAAACCGTGCCGCCCTGGCGGTTGATTTCCGTAATCGAAGACGCCGAATTCTGGTTAATGTGCACCTCGTTGGTCGTTCCGTCGCGGAAAGCCTGCAACAAAGCGCCCTCGCCGCCGGTTCCCGAAGACTCTCCGATAAGGAAGTCGGTAACGTTTGAAGAGTCGCTGCGACGCTTAACCTGCACGAATTCGTCCATCATTGCCACGCGTTCGGCATTTTCCTTGTTCTCCGCCCGCAAGACCACGATTTCCTCGTCGCCGGTGCCGGTGCTGTTCATCCGGGCAAACTGCAGAACATCATACCCGTCGGTTTTGCGGTTCATATCCGCATCATACCCGAAGCGCTCGCGTGCATTGCCGTCATACAGCGCTTCTTCGCGGAACAGCTGGAAGTTCTCGCTCAGCGCCGCCAGGTTGCCGTAAATCCATGCCGCGCCGTTGCTGGCCTCAACTTGAGGCGTATGCGTCGCAATGTCCAGCGTCTTTCTGAACGGTTTGCCGATATAAAGGTCGGCAACGTTCGGATCGCATAACTTCTCCGGCGAGGACGATACACCCCCGGAAATAAACTCGCGGTTGCAGTCCGTGTTCATCGTCAGTTTCTTGACGTTAAAAATGGAATAATAGTCGTTGGCATAAGCCGCATAGTCGCCGTCTTCCGTTGCCGCGTGCCCACCCATATAAAGGTCGGTTACCATCGTGTTGTGGAAATAGGCGCCTACGTCGTCAGACGGATTCGGCGGTACGCGATACAGGTATTTCGCGCTGTCGTCATAGCTCATCGAAACCGGCTCGTTGGACGTAACAATCAGCGAATTTTCGGTCAGGGATGATTCGTCAAATTCCAAATCCTCGACCATCGTGCTGTCCAGGAACCACGCGCCGCCCGTACCTTTGGCTTCCTTGACGTCGGTGATGATACCGCCGTTCGCGCCGACCAGCGAGGCCATGCGCGCCGCACGCTTGCTGCCGATATCAATAATTTTCGGATACAAAACGTACGAAACCAGCGTACTGTCATCACGGTGGACATAAACTTTCGGCTTGTCAAAACCGCGCAGTTCGTCCGGCTTGTAGCCATACGGCAGATAACTTGAATAGCCGATGCGGTATGCCCCGGACTGGTTGTCGTCAAACTCGATAACCACCGTACTGTTGGAAACCTCCGCCGCCGAGCTCATCAGGCCGGAAAAGTTCTGACGGATATAGGCATCCATGACGTTACTCATCGTCCGCGCCTGCGAAGCGACGTTAATATCCTGAATTTCCTGCAGGCGTTCCGCGGATTTTTTATAAAGGGTCGGCGTAACCATTGCAATCAGACCCAGCATTGCGAGCGCTTCAACCAGAAGCGTACCGCGCTGCTCCGATTTATCTGAAAATTTAGTCATTGTTAAACCTCCTTTATCAAAAATTCCCTGCCGTTTTTCTTCTGATATATCTCTCCGCCCCGACATTCCGCTCGCACCTTTCTGCTTCAACATTCCGTTCGTTTCTCCCCGCTCATCTCTCCGCCCCGGCATTTTTCCGTTTCTCTCCGCTCATCTCTCCGCCTCGACACTTTCCCGTTTCTCTCCGTTACAACATTCCGTTCAAACGCTTCTCTCGACCCTTTCCGCCCTAAAAGCTCTGTATCTTAAACAGGCAGGGCTGGTTTTCATCGCAGATTGTCTCCATTTTCCCGTTAACCTTCGACTGGAAAAAATCTTTGCCAAAAATCCATACCGGCAGTGTCCATTCGGCACGGTTCCGCCGTTCTACCGGATAAGACTGCGTATTGTTCGTTTTATCCTGCCACTCCTCCAAATCGTCGGCGTAAACCGGCAAAAAGTTGATTTTGCCGCGAAACTGCCAGGCCATTTCGTTTTTGCCCGGCGTCTTCCCCCAGCGGATAACGCCGATATTGTCATAATACACCTTCGGCGCCAGCGCTTTGATAAAATCCAGCGTAACCTCGCCCGAAATCCGGTTAATCCACCGGGCGTCAAGTTTTTTGTACGCCACCATGTAGCGCCCGCCGTCCTGCAAAACATGGCAGCACGATTTGGTAATGTTGCCGTCCGCATCTGTTGTCGATATGCAGTTTTTGCTCCCGTTCTCGTTCATGGGCTTGTCCAGACACAGGATTTTAAATCCCATTTCCGAACCGTCATATACCCGCCGCCCGGCCATCAGATAGTCTTTGGCGCCGATATTGTCCTGGCCTTGTTTGTTTTTCGCCCTGAGGTAAACCAGATGCTCCGACCCCTGCTGGTTGACAAAAGTATGGATGTCTTCGTTATCGTCAACCCCGCTCGCATCAAATCTCGCATAAAACATATCTCCCGGCAAAATCCACGGGATGTCAGCCCCGTCCGCCGCCTTGAAATTGCCGTTGATGATGTCGACGATAACCATGCGTACCGCCTTAAACTGATAACCGAATTTGAAAATGATGGACGCAGCTTTTTTCTTCGCAATATCCCGGTCATAATCGGGACGCGCTGACAGATTGTATCCGTATATCGACGCCATAAACGTCGCAAGCAGCATCAATAAATACATAAATAAGCTCCACCCATATATACATATATAGTGGCAGTATACACTATTTTTTCCAAAAAATCAACAAAAAACGTCATTATCCCCATATTGTAACAGAATCGTAACATTTCTTTTTCTCACTGCCGGCACGTTTCCCCACCTATTGCTCCCCTTGTTTTCTTCTGCTTCTTATCCCTGCCTTGTCCCGCCCCTCCAACGTTATCTTGTCCAGTCCCTTCATCGCTGTCTTATCCTGCGTCTTTTATCCCTGTTCTCTCCGGCAGCCGAACCTCCCCGCCGTTTCTTCTCCCCAAAGCTCATTCTCCCCAAAAAACATTGCATTATTCCGATTTTTCCCTTGTCAACTCCGGTTTTAACGCCTAAATTATCCCACAGCAGGCTTCCGGAAATGCTTGGCGCCCAACCTGATGCCGAACTTTTGCGCCAAAAGCCGGGAAGCAAAGCCAAACGCAACAAAGGAGCATAAAACCAATGGAAAAAGTTTCTCTAAATCTTGCCGAAACGACGATAAAGATGCTGGGCGACCGCTGGAAAGTGCAGATTATCGAAAGCCTGATGGACGGCACCAAACGTTTTGGCGAACTGAAAAAGGAACTGGGCAGCATCACGCAGAAAGTACTGACGTCCAACCTGCGTATGCTTGAAGAAAACGGCATCCTCGTCCGCCATGTTTATGCGCAGATACCGCCGCGCGTCGATTACACCCTGACCAGTCTCGGCTATAATCTCAAGCCCGTGATTGATTCAATGGTCGCATGGGCCATGGAATACCGCGGTTCCATCGTTCAGGAATTTAATGATATAAAAGAAAAAGGCAAAGCTAAAATAGAAGATAAAATCAAGGATATAAAAAGCAATTTTTAACTAAAAGATTAACTTTTTCTGTTTTTTTTCGCGCCCTGCATCATCCCTCCAGCTGCGCCACTCTATGCCGCACCTCATGTCCCATAATGCGTGCCCTAACCTTCCCTGCACAGCTCTCTGCCATACCTCTTTTATCGCCTTGCGCTCTGCCCCTTGTACCAAACTCTAGCGTGCCGCGCGCTTAATCCTGTCGTTTATCGCCAGCCCCAACCCCTCAAACGGTATCGGCGCCATCGCCATTTTGGCAAAACGCGTATCTTTGTCCGCCGCCCGCATATAAGCAAACAGGTTTGCCGCTGCCTCGCGCAAGTCGCCGCTGGGGCTGAGGTTCATTTCCGCCCACTCATAGCCCTTGCCGAAACCGATAAACAGCTCGCCTTCTTCGCGTGCCAAAGCGTTAATGCGGAATTTCTTTGCCGGCGCATAATGTTTCAACAGCTGTCCGGGAGATGTCGGTTTGTTCGGATTGCCGTCGGAAATCTGTACTGTTTCGCCCAGAGCCTCTTCCAGTTCTTCCCTGGTAATGCCCCCGGCGCGCAACAGCACTGCCTGCCGCGTCGTCAAGTCCAAAATGGTCGATTCAACACCGACTGTGCAGGAACCTCCGTCCAAAATCATATCTACCCTGTCGCCGAGGCTCTCATAAACCGCCTGTGCCGTCGTCGGCGAAATCGTCTGCGAGCGGTTGGCGGACGGCGCGGCAATCGGCACCCCGCTTTTACGGATAAGTTCCAACGCCGCCGGATGTCGCGGGCAGCGCACCGTAATCGTCTTCAATCCCGCGCAGACCAAATCCAGCGCCGGGTTCTCGTCCTTGCGCGGCAAGACAAACGTCAGCGGTCCCGGCCAGAACTTCCGCGCCAGAAACAACGCCCGCTCATCAGCCGCAGCATAACCGGCCAGTTCGTCCGGCTCGGCAATATGCGAAATCAGCGGATTGAACGCCGGCCGCCCCTTGGCGGCAAAAATCCCCGCCACGGCTTTGGCGTCGTAAACGCTCGCCCCAAGGCCATACACTGTTTCTGTCGGAAAAGCCACCAGTTTCCCGCTCTTGATAAGTTCTGCCGCTTTGCTTATATTGTCTGCATCTGCTTCAAAAATTCCGCCCATAATCTGCCTCTGTAATTTGCCTCTGTAATCGGTCTCTGCTTGCCTCTGTTAAAAAACGCCGGCCTTATTTTCCTTTTTCCCCGACATTAACACCATAAAAAACATTGTCAACACCAAAACTTTAACCTTTTCTTCATCACTGTCGCCGCAAAATGGCAAAGATAAAACCATAAGGAGAAACCAATGACCGAAATAACTTTTAACCAATCCCCTGCGGACGCCGCCGTCAAAGTGCTCATTGCGACCAAAGAGGAAGCCCTGAATTACGGCGTTGCCGGCGGTATTGTCAGCCGCGCCCTTTTTAATCAGCTCAAAGCCCTTGTCGAACGCGAGGACGCTGCCGGCGACAAAAAGGAAATTCTGGTTCTTGACACCGTAAAAGAAACCGTCGTCCTGCTCCGCCCGTCCAACACCGTCGGCGAGGCCGGATTGCAGGTTCTCGGCGGAAAACTTTACGGTCGCCTGCGCAATTTCGGCTCCGCCGCCGTTTTCGCGCGCCGCCTGCCTAAGACGGATTTTGACGCCGCCGCGGTTGCCGCGAATCTCGGCTTGGGAATTGAGCTGGAATCATACAGCTTTGACAAATACCGCACCACCAAAAAGCCGCACGAATACCCGAAGCTCGAAACCGTCAACTTTGTTGCCAAAGACAAACTGGATAAGAAAGGTTACGAACGCTGTGCCGCTCTGGCCAATGCCGTCCGCTATGCGCGCGACCTCACCAACGAACCGTCCAACGAGCTGACGCCCGAAGTTTACGCCAAAGACATCAAACGGCTGGAACACCTCGGCCTCAAAGTAACCCTGATGGACAAGGCCGAACTGAAGAAAAAAGGCTTCAATATGCTGCTGTCCGTCGCGCAGGGTTCCTGTAATGACCCGTATGTTGCCATACTTGAATACTGCGGCAACAAAAAGAAAAAAGGCTGTGACATCGCCCTCGTCGGCAAAGGCGTAACCTTTGATTCCGGCGGTATCTCCTTAAAACCGGCCGCCGGCATGTGGGATATGAAACAGGATATGGCCGGTTCCGCAGTCGTCGTCGCCTCGCTCAAGGCCGCCGCACAGCAGAAACTGAACCTGAATGTCGTCGGCATCGTCGGTTTGGTCGAAAATATGCCCTCCGGTTCCGCCACCCGCCCCGGCGACATCGTAACTTCGCTTTCCGGCAAGACCGTGGAAATCCTCAACACGGACGCCGAGGGGCGCCTGGTCTTGGGCGACTGCCTGACTTATGTTGAAAAGGAATATAAGCCGGAACGCATCGTCGACCTCGCCACGCTGACCGGCGCGATTGTCGTAGCGCTGGGCAACGAGATGGCCGGTCTGTTCAGCAACGACGACGTCCTGTCCGAATTGCTGTCCATTTCCGGCGAACAGTCGGGCGAAGAGTTGTGGCGCTTTCCGCTGACCGACGCTTACCGCAAACTGATTAAATCGGATATGGCCGATGTCAAAAACATTTCCGACGGGCGCGCTGCCGGTTCGATTACCGCCGCCTGCTTCCTCGAGGAATTTCTGCCCGGCAAAACCCCGTGGGCGCATCTGGACATCGCCGGCATGGATATGTTCGGCAAGCCCCGTCCCCTCTATCCGAAGGGAGCCAGCGGTTTCGGCGTCCGGCTGATAAACCGCTTCCTGCGCAATCTGGAGCAGAAATAAGTCCCGCGGCGCTCAACCGCCCGCACCCCGAAACGCTTGCCCGCATAACACGGACAGGCGTTTTCTTTTGCCTGCTGCCCCCTTTCATACTTCTGTCCCGCATTTCCGCGCCCCTCTCACGCCGTCTCTTTTTTCCCCCCTGCCCAGACCATCCCGTTTTCCTTTGCTCCCGCTCTCACCTTTAACATTCCACCCCCTGCCCGTTCTCCTCCACTCCGCTCGCACCCTCAACATTCCCCCGCCTTCCCGTTTTCCTCCACTCCGCTCGCACCTTCTCCCCATACCTATTCATTCCCATCTCCCGCCCCTTTTTTGCTCATTTTCCCCTTTACATTTGCAAACTTCCTGCTATACTCCGCACAAATTAACCATAACACCAGCCAAAGGACCATACAGATGACTAAACAGACTTGGAAACCCGGAACCATGCTCGCCCCCTTGCCGCCGGCATTGATAACCTCCGGCGACATGGAACATCCCAACGTCATGACTGCCGCCTGGACCGGCATTATTTGTTCCGACCCGGTCATCACCTATGTTTCTCTGCGTCCGAGCCGCTACACGCACGAACTCGTCAGCCAAAACAAAGAGTTTGTCATCAACCTGCCGACCTGGCGCCAGGCTGAAGCCGTTGACACCGTCGGCGTCAAATCCGGCCGCGACGGCGACAAGTTTGCCCTGACCGGCTTAACCCCGGAACCCTGCACAAAAGTCAAAGCGCCGCAGATTGCCGAATGCCCTGTCTCGCTGGAATGCAAGGTGCTGGAAGTCCGCCCGTTCGGCACGCACGATATGTTTCTGGCCGAAGTCGTCGCCGTCAATGTCGATGACAAATATATCGACGAGTCCGGCGCGCTGGATTTGGAAAAGGCCGGACTTATCGCCTACGCCCACGGATTTTATTACACGTTGGGACGCAAAATCGGCAAATTCGGCTTTTCGGTCGAAAAGAAAAAGAAAAAGCCCGCCGCGCCGTCCGTTGCTACGGTTCTGAAAGCCGATGAAAAATTTTCCCGTAAAAAAATTACTGCGGAAACTATCGCCGCCTCATGTCCGTCTGCCGTCGCCAGCCACGGCGGACCAAAGATTGCAGCAGCCGGAAAACCTGCACCGCACACCTTAGAGCATGACGAAACTTTTATTGAAAACGGCGTCGAAGTAATCGTCAAAAAATCTCGTTTCAGCAAAACTCCGGCACTGTCTGCCGCCCCGCACCCTGCGGACAAAAACGCCCGCCGCAAAGGCAAAGACAGCCGTGCCAAAGGAGAAAACAGCCGCTCAAAAGGAAAATTCAGCCGTAAAGACCATAAACAGACAAATTATGAACCTTACAGCTTCAAGAAAAAAGCCGACGGCAGTTTCAAAAAGAAGTCCCCACGCCGCGCCTGATACATTGCGCTCCCTGCGCCTGACACTTCCTCTCCCGTGCCGGCTTAACACGGTATACTCCTTGCACCGATGCAACACACTGTATTCCCTGTACCGACTTAACGCGGGTTTCTCCTTGTACCGGTTCAACACATTGTATTCCCCGTGCCTGCTTAACACGGTATACTCCTTGCACCGATGCAACACATTGTATTCCCTGCGCCAGCATAACACCGGAATTTCCTTACATTAACACCGGGTTTTCCTTGTAGCGGCCGACGCATTGCAATTCTGCCTTGCGCTGCAACGCACTGCTGCGCGTCAGGAATAATATTTTTCGTTTCGCCCGCGCCATATCGCCGCATCAAAAGCGGCTTTTTCCGTTCCCTTTTGCTCGGGTTCTGTCGCGGTTTGTTTCGTATCCTGGCGGACAATGGTGCCGCCCGCATTTCCGACAGCCACTTTCTCACGCGCGATATGCGTTTTTACCCTTTCGCCCGCCGCAGCCATGGCAAAATCCCTTTTCATACCGTCAAACAAAGCATCACGGCTCATACCGTTCACGGCTTCGTTTCCGGGCTTGTCCAAATCGGACACGTCGTTCAGAAGATGCATAATCTGTTCATCGGAATAGCGCTCAAAAATCATCGTATCAATATCCTGCGGCGCCAGCCCGTCATAAATTTCACCAATATCCTGTCTTGATTTCATCTGTTCAGGCATAGCAGCCGCCTCTTCGGACAAAACAGTCGCCGCTTCAGGCATAGCAGCCGTCTCTTCGGGCAGGGCTTCCGCCTTTTCAGACAGAACTGCCGCACCGCCGGGCAATGCATCCGCCCCGTCCGACAGAACCTTCGCCGCGTTGTCTTTCTCCTTCTGCCGTTTTTCATACGCGGCTCTCTTTTCCATGCATTTCCGCCTCATCGCCGCCACGTCTTCAAGCGTAAAAACCTTATCGGCATCAAGCGCCAGATCTTTGCGCATCTGCATCAGCCGCGCATAAATTTCCATGCCGGAATCCTTATAAGCATCATATTCGACCCCGGGATTGACTTCTTTATTGCCAATGACGGATACCATATTCTCGCTGAACTTCAAATCCGCCGCATGCGCTGCTTCGTGCAAAACCAGACTGGATAACGGGCGCAGCTCAATATGTCCCTTATTTTTCTTATAATTGGCGATGTTGATAAAAACGGTCGGTTCTTTTACAACGGCCCGCGCATTAAACCCGATGTTGCCGTCGCTCTCCCCTCTGGCCGCCATCGCCGCTTTCAGGGCTTTCAGGGCGTTTTCCTTGTTGCCGTAAGTGCGGATAAGGCTGTCGTGAAAATGCAGTTCCCCCTTTTCCAAAGCCTCAACATACCTTGATGTGCCCTTTTCCGTCACAAAAACCTGTATGCCGTCAATATTTTGTATCGCCTGAGCGTAATCCTGCCCGTTATCGATTATTTTGCCGCTCTTCTTCCGATCCTCAAGCCATTCCCGCAGTGAAAACAGCCCGTCATAAACTTCTGACCGGACTATCGGCGAAACAGTCTTCCCGTCGTCCGTATAAATCTTTACCTTTTCCAGCGCCCGCTCTGCCTGTCCGTCGGAGATTTTTGCCTCATCGCCTGCTTCTTCTGTCTTGCTGCTCATTTTCCCTCCTCTTGCTGGCACTACAGCCCCAAATTCGTCCAGTTATGTCCCGTTATTATTGCAAAATATGAAAAATTATACCACAATGTCCGCCTCTTGTCAAGCACCACTCTATCACGCTGCCGCCATTGCACTGCCCCTTTTCCGGCGCCGTTCTCATTACATCGCCCGTATTCTTCTCCTCTCTTTAAATTTCCGCTGCCGGCGTTTATCTCTATGCCGTAACCCCATTCCGAAAGGCACTCGTTATGACATGGATACTGCTGAGCCTGCTTTACGCCGTTACCAACGCCGTCTACACGACGTACAACGAAACGCGCAATTTCAACGGTTACGTTCTCGGCATCTGGCGCGGCTTCGGCATCAGCCTGCTGGTTGCGCCGTTGCTGTTCACCGTGCCTCCCGTTACGTCGGCATCATATTACCTCATTCTTGTCATTCAGGGGCTGATGATTGGCATTTATGACAGCCATCTGTTTTTTGCCTCGGGAAAATACGGCAGCCACGCCAGTTCCGGTTTTATGGCCACCTGCGTCCTTATTACCGTTTTCCTCTGGTGGGGAATAGATTTTTCCGAGCTTGCCGCTCTGATGCGCACGCCGTCCCGCCTCATTACGCTGATGCTCATTCTGAGCGGATTTTCCGTCAGTTACTGGCAAATGATGAAAGTCCGGGTCAGCCGCGCCGCCGAAGAATACCTCTACCCCGCCGTCTTCGCCCTCGCATTGATGAGCATTGCCACGCGGTATATTGCCCTCAACGGCGGCACCGCTTATGCCGGTGTCGTCTATTACCTTACGGTCGCCTGCTTTGTCAGCGGCGTTTACAATGCCGTGATGTTCGTCCGCCAGAAAACACCCCCTCTGCAGCAACCACCGTCATCCCCGCCGCCCGGCAGCCCGCACCAGGCTCCCGTTTTGCCGGAGAACACCTCTGCGGCTCCCTCCAAACTGGCACTGCTGCTCGCCCCGCTGCCGCACTGGCAGGGCGCATGGCTCATTGCCTTCAGTACGGTGCTGATTGCGGCCAAAACCCTCGCCTTGCGCCTGGCCGAAAATCCCGGTTATGTCATCGCCATGCTGTTGCTGTCGCCGATGTTTGCCGAAGTGCTGAACACCGGACGCGTCCGCCTGCGCCCTTCGGTCATTCTCGTCCTTGTTTTCCTGCTTTTGCTGCTGCTTCTTGTCGCCTGAAAGAAATTCCCGCCGTTTCGCTGCCGCGCTTTTCCGCCGCTGCCTCCGTTTCCCCGCCTTTTTTTCCCTCTGTTCCGTCGATACCTTTTGCCCTGAGCTTTCTGTCCACAGCTTCAGCCAAAACCTTGTTGCGCTCAATTTTATTTTCTTCCTCAATCCGGGTCAAAGCCGGCTCCAGATATTTGGCGTAATACGCCTTTCGCGGATCTGCCGCCGCTTTCGGGTCATACGCGGCAAAAACTTCCCGCCCCTTCACCGGTTCGTTTTTCTCCCTGAATCCCAAAATCCGCCCTTCGTCGCGCGGCATCTGCAACACCGCTTCAAAAGCGTCTTTTCCTCGGCAGTCAACGTCCGGCTTATGCCCCTTGACTTCAATATTTTCCCCTTCTTTGTCCCAATAGGTCAGTTTCGTAACCCCGACCCGCATCAGATAGCCGCACGGCATCGCAAAGCTCCCCTGCGTATATTGCTGCATTCCGGCGGTATTTTCTCCGACATAGCGCACGTTGGGATGATGATAAAACGACGTATAGGCGCTTTCTGCCGAACTTCCGACGCCCCTGTCAATCAGAACGTCAATCCGCCCGTGATACCCGCCTTTGTCGTTAAACGGATAATAAACCGCCGTTTCATCAAACAAAACCCTATCCTCTCCCGAGAAGTTTTTGCGCTTGACCAGCTTTTCCGCCGTCAGCCCGTCGCGCTCATAATTACGCGGCTTATACGCCCCGTGGCAATGCAGAAAAGCGTTTGAAACCGCCGTATCCTTAATCTCGCAGCGCTTATAGGTATTGACCAGATTGCCGTAAAGCCGCTTTGCCACATGGTCAATCGGCTTGTCCTCGCCGCCGCCGTTGCCCCGTACGTCCAGAATAATCCTTCCCTTTTCCCACTTGTCCTTATTTTCCAGATATGCCTTGTCAAAGGTTTCAATAAAGCCTTTCCAGCTCTCATAATCGTTCTTGTCCGTCAGGTTGGGAATGCTCACCACCAGCAAATCTTCCCCTGCCAGCGATTTCATCTCGCCTATTTTCCATAACGGATACGTTTCGCCGTTGCGGTCGGTACGGTATTCCTCTCCCAGAATTTTCATTCCGTCCGGCATTTCTTTGCGATAGCCGAAATTGCTCCCGACAGCCCGTTTTTCTTTTTTGCCCCCGCCGGCAAACGCCTTTCCGCCGCCCATTCCCAGCATAAAATGCCTGTCTTCGATAAACTTCGCCGTTTTCTCTGCCGCCTCCGCCATAAAATCGCCCTGCCGCCGCGGCTTGTCGATATTGTTATAAAGCGTTTCGACCGCCGCTTTAAAACCGTTCCGGTTTTCTGCCGGAAACCCGCGCCAGCCGACATGTTCGTATGCCGCCCTGGCATAAAAAGCCAGATTAAGGCGCTGCTCTTCGCAGCTCATCACCCGGTTGTCCAAATCTTCCCTCGGCTTTCCAAAATCCTCAAGCGATATCCCGTCATAAGCGCGCATCATCGCCTCCTCGCCGATACTGCCGATAATGTCGTCAAACGCTGCCATATCCGTTCTTCCAGCCGTGCTCTTGCCGTCATCCACAGCTGAATCAGCAGTCCCGCGGCCGGCTGTTTTATATTGCCCGGTTGCCATATCCGTTCTTCCTGCCGCGCTCTTGCCGTCCTCCACGGCTGAATCAGCAGTCCCGCGGCCGGCATTTTTTCGTTGTTCGGCTTCCAGGTTTCGGGCATAAGTCAACAGGTCTTTATTTTCATTAAAAAAAATCAGCTTGTCAGGAAATTGCTCCGACACCCGTTTCATCGCAACCGCCCGCGTCGCTCCTTTGGCACGCAACTCGTTTATTTTCTCAGAAATCGCTTTCTTGTCCGTTTTATCCGGAAGAAAGTAAACCGGAACGCCCCAGCCGCCCTCTTCCCGCGAAGCTGTCAGGTCTATAATGGAAAAAGGGCCGTCCACGCCGATAACTCTGGCATTTTGGGAAGATTCGTATTCATTGGTAAATCCGCCGTCAAGCGACACATTGGGCTTAAACGTGCTCCTGTCAACTTCGTAACGATAAGACGGTTTCTGCTTATCCAGAAATTCTTTCGGCTGCCGCCCGCTGATTAAAACCGCTTTTTCGTCCATATAAACGCTGACTCCGTCCCATTCTTTGCGTTCGTTGGACGGCGGCTTGACGATATAATGGGATTCTTTGTCCGCCGCCGCATAACACAAAGCTTCGTTTATCCGTTCGGAAAGGGCATTTCCGGCAACTTGAAGGCGCGGCGTAAGGTACGCCCCGAATTCGGCGGGAGGCACTTGGCTGAAATGGTATAAACGTGAAGTATTTTCCATAATCTCTTTACGGCGTTTGCTCCTCAACTCTTCCAGCTGCTGCATATAACGGGGAAAACAATCCTCTCCGACAACCGATTTCAGCAGATATTCCCTTGCCGCACCGTGTTCTTTCATAAATTCCGGTAAAGGCTTCTCGTCTGTATTAAGATGGAGTTTGTCATTCACTGCCGAAACGTAAGAAAACAGATATTGCCCGATGCTCTGATTGGGAAAGGCGCCCAGCCCCGGCGGACAGATTTGAGAAAAATAGGACAATTTCTCTTCAAGGCCAAGTTTTTGGAGAGGTGATACAAGATATTGAAAAACCGCCTCATTCTTTTCCATGCCTTTTCCCCGAAAATTTTCCGTTATGGTCTCATATTTCTATGATTTTACCATAAAAGAACAGGCTTGTAAAGCGGATTTCGCATGCCAGCGTCCGAATATGCCACAAGAGAGCAGCATTCTGCACCCCCGAACATACCCGTCCTTCCTGACAATATCACCCGCACAGTCTTCCCGCCGCTCCCCGAGGGACAACTTCCGTTCTTCCCAGCACCCTGCCCGGTGCACCGTCCCTTTCCGGCGTCCCCTCTAAACGCTGCCGCCGTTTTTCGTCCTGACGCCGTTTCTCGTCCTGACACCCTTTCTCGTCCTGACGCCGTTTCTTTTATCCGAACAGTTTCGCCCAAAAACTTTTTTCTTCTTCGGGAGCCGCCGCTTCAAACTGTTTGAGGCATTCTTTTTGCGCCTCAGTCAGCTTTGTCGGAATCAATACTTTAAATTCGACAAACAAGTCGCCGCGCCGGTCGGAATTCATATAGCGCATACCTTTGCCCTTGATGCGCAGCTTGTCGTTCGGCTGCGTGCCGGGCTTAACTTCGACTTCGATTTCCTCGCCGTCAATTCCTTTAAGCTTAAATTTGCCGCCCATCGCCGCCATCGCCATTGAAATCGGCGATACCGTAAACAAATCCGCACCGTCGCGCTCGTAGGTCTTATGCCTTTTTACCGTAATAAAGACATACAAATCCCCTTTCGGCCCGCCGCGTTTTCCGGCTTCTCCCTCTCCGGCAACGCGCATCCGCGTTCCGTTTTCAATTCCCGCCGGGATTTTGATTTTCAGGGATTTTTCCAGTTTTTCCTTGCCGGTTCCGCGGCATTTCTTGCACTTGTCCAAAATCACGCGCCCCGCGCCGCGGCATTGCGGGCAGACCGTTTCAAACACAAAAAAGCCACCCTGCTGGGTACGAACCTTGCCGCTGCCGCCGCATGTCGCGCAGACCGGAGGCTCCTTGCCGTCCGCCGTCCCGTGCCCGTGGCAGGTTTCGCACTCTTTGGAGCTTGTAATGTTAATTTCCTTTTCCAGCCCGACATACGCTTCTTCAAGCGTCAGCGTTACGTCGTAACGGATATCGTCGCCGCGCTGGGCATACGAACGCTGCCGCGCCCGCCCCTGCCCGGTAAATTCCGAAAATATGTCGGAAAACACGTCGGCAAAGCCCGCGCCGGTAAAGTCAAACCCGTTAAACGGATTTGCCCCTGCCCCCGCGCCGCCGAACCCGCCGGTAAACGCCTGATGCCCGTACCGGTCGTACGCAGCGCGTTTCTGCTCGTCTTTAAGGACTTCATAAGCCTCGTTGATATCCTTAAACTTCGCCTCCGCTTCCTTATTGTCGGGATTGCGGTCGGGATGGTACTGCATCGCCAGCTTGCGATATGCTTTTTTTATCTCTTCCCCTGATGCCGTTTTGGTAACGCCCAAAACCTCATAGTAGTCTGCCGTCGTCGTGCTCATGTCATATAACCGTCATTACGTTGCTTTTTTGAATATTCAATATTACTGTTTTAAATCTTATGGTTATTTAGGAATATTATTTCAATAATGCAAGTTTTATTTGGCGGTTATGCCACAATTATGCAAAATTTGCCCCCGCGCAAACCAACGGCACCGTCAAAATCAGTTGCAGTCGGAATAAGCTGCCGTCACCCTGTCGTTGCGCAAAATGACCTTGACGCTGCAGCTTACGGCGGCATTGTTTCCTGCCGAAACGTTCCGTCCCGCCGCGGTATATCCTCCGCCCGCAATGTTTCCGCTGCCGAAAGCGCCGTAATTCGCCGCCATGCCGTAATTTCCCGTCAGCCCGTCGCCGCCGTCCGAATTCAGGCTCGCTGCCCGCGTTCCGGTACTTCCCGCCGCCGGCATATTGCTTCCTGCGGTTGTCATCGCGCCGCTGCCCGGTATGCTGCCGTTTCCGTTCGCCATATATCCTCCATTGCCCGGTATACTGCCGTTCCCGCCCGGCAATGCGCCGTTCCCCGCCGGACTGTCATAGGAAATTATTTCCCCGCCCCCGGCCGGCCGGTAATTGGTGTAATACACCCACATCACGGCTCCGTCATCCATATTTTTGACAATATTCGGCGCCCCGTTGTCATCCCAAAGCTCGGCAACGCTCTGCCCCTTATAGGTTGAAATCCCCTGCAGCGGATAATAAGCCGTCCGCCTGTCGGTAACCTGTTCCCACTGGCAGCCGCTCATTCCGAGCACTGCTCCCGCCAGCATCGCCCACCAGTAACGCATGATTTCCTCCTCCGGTTAAATTTTTTGTCTGCCCTGCCGTTCCTTTATGCCGATATAATCACGCCGCCCCGCCGAAACAACCGCCCGAACACAAAAAAAGCGCCGCTTTCTTCCGGCGCTTTCATTAAGCTGTACATTTCTCCGATAAGCTGCACATTTCTCCGATTGGCACAATGCGTTTCTCCAATCGGAGCAAAACATTAATAGACGTAACCGTTATACGCCGTCATTGCCGGCGCTCCGCCGCAATCGCTGTATGCGTTGCTGACGTATGTGCGGTAAAATTCCACCGTCAGCGTGCACAGGCTGTGCGGCTGATAATCGCCGAGCTCGCAGTAGCGCACGATTTTGCCGTCATCGGGTTCGTAATCGACATAATATGTCCACCGGACCGTATTGTTGCCGACATAGCGCGCATGCATCGGCTCTTCAAAATCATCAAAAAAATCGCGCATCTGCTGCCCCTGCTGAATGTCAAACCCTGCCGCATGGATAACATCTCCTTTCGGCGCCACATATTTCGTATAGGCAGCCCGCCGGGCAGTTTTACGATAAACCGGCGCATCTGCCGCCCCGTTGTCCCTGCGGTAGCTCGGCACATACGACGGGTCGCAGCAGCAGCCGGCCAAAAACAGCGTCATAAAGGCAATAGCAAACTTATACATCTTTCCATGTCTCCTCAAAACTAAATAAACTGATTGGTAAAAAGAATCTAAAACTAACTTACTAACTCTAAAATAATTTCGTCCAGAAGGGGAAAACCCTTGTCCGTAAGTCTGATATTGGCGTCATCATAACACAGTAAATCTAATTGTGCAAGTCTTTTTGTCATTTTTTTTGACAAAAAGTCAAATAATTTAATGCCGCACGCCCGGTAAAAGCGTTCCGCATCAATCCCCTCCTTTATCCGCAGCCCCATCAGAACCAGCTCTTCCGCCCGTTCTTCCGGTGTCAAAATGTCGCCCAGCCTGCCGTCAACCGTCGCCCGCAGCTGCGGTCTCCCCGTCGGATTTCCGCCTGCATTCCGCGTTCCCGCCGGATTTTTCGTATTCTGCATCTCTGCCGGAACCCCTGCCGAACGCCCGGTCGCACTCTGCGTTCCCGTCTCCCCTCTTATCTCGCTTCCGCCGTCCGTCCACAGCCGCAGCCGCCCGTGTGCCCCCTCGCCGATACCGATATAATCGCTGCCGCGCCAGTATGCCAGGTTATGTACGCTCTCATCATCGGCCGCTGCAGCAAAATTCGAAACCTCGTACCGTTCCAGCCCGCGGCTGCGCAAATAAGAAACTGTTTGGTTATAAAGGGTTAAAGACGTTTCTTCATCTGCCGCCCGAACATTTTTGCGCGCAAAAACCGTTCCTTCCTCAATTGCCAGTTCATAAAGCGAAATATGCCTGAGCCCGAACCCAAGCGCCAAATCTATTTCCTTTTGCCAGTCATCCCACTTTTGTCCGGGCCGTGCGTAAATCAAATCAATCGAAAATTTCGGAAACACCGCCGCGCCGAGTTCCATTGCGGCTATTGCGTCGTCAACCTCGTGCGTCCGCCCCAGAAATTTCAAATCGGCCGCATTCAACGCCTGCACGCCGAGCGACAACCGATTAATTCCCGCCGCCCGGAATCCCAGAAATTTCTCGCGTTCAAACGTATTCGGATTAGCCTCCAGCGAAATCTCCGCCCCCGGGACAATGTCAAAATGCCGTTCCAACTCTTCCAAAACCGCCTCAACCGCTCCCGGCGACAACAGCGACGGTGTTCCTCCGCCGAAAAAGACCGACGTTACGCGCCGTCTGCCTGAAACTTCAGCCATCTGCACCAAACCATCCCCGCCTTTTTCCTCCTGTGGTGCCTTTCCGCACACTCCGGCAAAATAGGCAATATCCTCGCGGTAGCGCGAAACCAAAGCCCTCTCGTCAAACTCGCGCGGCAGTATCCCGCGAAAAAAGTCGCAGTACGGACACCGGCTCCGGCAGTACGGAAAATGGATATAGACCGCCAGCCCGTCATCTGCCGCAGCCTTGCGCTCCGCCGCAGCTCCGTCATCTCTCCCTGCCCCCGGCTTGCCGCCGCCATAAACGCCGCTTTTCATGCCGCCCGTTGTCCCTATCCCAGCTTGGCGCAGGCGGTTTCAATCTTCTCCTGCAGCGCCGCCATAAATTCCTTTTTCCCCGCATAATCGGCCATATTCATCGGCGGCATAAATTCAAACACCACTTTGCCCGGCCGCCGCAGAAATGCCCCTTTCGACCACACCAGGTCGGAATTAAGCGCCACCGGAACCACCGGCATATCCAGCCCTTCTGCCAAAAAGACAATCCCCGACTTATAGCCCTTGACCTGCCCGTGTTTACAACGCGTGCCTTCCGGAAAGATAATGATGGACCGCCCGGCTGCCACCCGTTTTTTCGCTTCCGTCAGCATTCCCTTCATCGCTCTGGCTCCGGCGCCGCGGTCCACCGGAATCATGCCGTAAAGCGCCTGCCCCCAGCCAAACAGCGGAATATAAGTCAGTTCTTTTTTCAGCACAAACACCGAATGCGGGATGATGTCGGTATAGGCATAAGTTTCAAACGCCGATTCATGCTTGCTGGCAAAAATCACCCCCGGCGTGATGTATTCTTTTCCCCGTACTTCTATCGTAATTCCGCACAGCTTAAGCATTCCGCTCCAGATGACCGGGTGCAAAAATTTGTCCCACATCGCCACCATCGCCGGCCGCGAAAACACCCCGACCGGCAGGCTGACGACAAACCCCAGCGCCATCGCCGGATAAAAATATAAATTGGCAACCAATGAACGTAAAAACAGCATCATATCTCTAATCCTAACAAAATTTACAGACCCAAACCTCTCAAATTCTGACAAAATTTCACAGCCCCAACAGGTTATATTGCGCATATACCAGCAAAAACTTGGTGTATTCCGCCGCCATAAACCGGAAACTGCGCCAGTTTTTCCACCATTCTGGCGACACGTTCGGCGTATCCGCCGCAACAAAATGCATCACGGCCTCCGGCATCTCGTGTTCCAGCTCCAGCCGGCTGCGCGGGATATGGTAAAACGATGTCACGACATAAAATTCCTTCATGCCGTATTTGCCTGCCCATTCCCGCACTTCCCGCGCGTTGCCCACCGTATCGGTCGCCCGGTAGCCGAGGTCAATCGGCTGGCTGCTTTCAAGCCTGATATCCTCGCGCGATGTAATGACCTGCAGCCCTATCCCCGGCTGCACGCCGGAAATCAGCAGGCGCTCGCCGTAACCGCCGTTCAGCAGTTCCACCGCCTTGGCTATCCTATTCCGCCCGCCGGTCAGTACCGCAATGCCTACCGGAGGCGTTTCCGCCGCCGCTGCGCCAAACCTTCCGTCCAGCACCGCGCGGGTAACGTCCAGATAAGCATAGCCGTACCGCCGGTCAGGCTCCAGCATTGCCCCTTCCGCCCATTCGTTCCAGGCATTGACAAACACCAGCCTTTCATCGCCGGCAAATTTTTCCTTCGTATCTTTCACCGCATAGTCGAGCCACCGCCCGTACACCTCCGGCGTCGTCCCGTCAAAGACCAGCGCCCCCGAATACGCCTTGCGCGGCGTATTGTCCCAGCGCGGAAAGACGGTGCGGAACGTTTTAAACGCATAATCCTTCTTCATCTTGCCGGAATTGATGTATTCCGCCCAGTCAAACACGCGGAAATCCGCCCGTTCGTCAATTTTCGCCGTGTTTTTCTGCCGCAGCCCGTAGATGTTGTCCAGCTCAAACTCCATCACTGCGTCCAGCCCCCAGTCCGCCGGATTGTCATAAAAGCCGAACGCCTTGGTAGCGACGATATACGGCTCGCCGACGCCGTGCTCGCGCCCGAACTGTTTCAGATACGCCGCAAACGCGCGAAAAAGCTCCTTGCCGATTGGCGCCGGACGGTACACGATAAACAGCGGCCGCCCGTTGACGCGGATATAGCGCGGATCCTGAAAAAACGGCAGCAGGTCTTTTGCAAACGGTTCAAAATCCTCTCGCGAGAAAGTCTGTTCCATCAGCAGTTCACGGTTGCCGCCGTCCCAGCGCTTCGACCAGTTTTCATTCGCCCAGTGCAGGCAGAACGGCAGGTTCAGCGCCGGATTGGCCAGATAATTATAGACCGGCTTTTCCATCAGCTTTTTGCCCGAAAACCAGTAGTAATAGAACGCAAACCCGCCGATGCCGTAGTTCTGCGCCAGCTCAACCTGCCGTTTCATCGCATCGTCATGCGTTAAATCGTAAAACCCGACGTCAATCGGCAGCTTCGGCTGATAATGCCCGGCAAACATCGGCCTTGCGGCGGTAACGTTTGTCCATTCCGTAAATCCCCGCCCGTGCCAGCGGTTATTTTCCTCAAACTGATGATATTGCGGCAGATACAGCGCAATCACGCGCACGACGTTTTCTTTGCCGGCCCTGACGCCTGACGTGCCTGCCCTGTCTTCAGATTTGCCGGCCCTGTCTTCAGATTTGCCGGCCGCGGCTTCCGGTTTAACGCCCCTGCTGCCCGCCGCCTCTTGCCGATACTCGCGATAGGCAACAAAATCCCCCTGCCTTTTTCCGCCGTCATCAAACATCGCCCGCACATACGCCTGTGCCTCGCCGCAGTCCGTCCTGCGGTTTTGCGCCGCATTGCCCGGAGCTGCATATTCCGCTCCGCTGCTCTCCGCCGCATTGCCCGGAGCTGCCTGCATCTGCACATAGCTGAAGACCGTCCGGTTGAAAATCAAAAATCCCCCAAACCAGACCAAAAACAGCATCAGCCCGACAAAAGCCGCTATGATGATAACTCTATGCCGCATTTACGCTCCTTTTTCCTCTTCCCTATGCCGCATCTTTCTCCGAAACAGACGCTCTGTTGCCGGCAGGCTTTTTCTGCCGTCCGGCAGCGGTATTGTCCGTCCCTTCCTTCAGTTTGTTTTGTTTTTCTTCCAGAGCTTTATCAAAATCAAAACCGTCATCAGGATAAAATTTCTTATATTGTTCCCGCATCAGGGCTTTATCTTCGTCCAAAATATTCTCGTAATAATTAAGCATATATCTCTCCCTCATCTCCTTCGCAAAATCCGTCCAATCCTTTTCCTTGTCTTTTCCCGCCTGAATAATCAGTTTGTCAACATCCTTAAAAAGGGGAAAGAGATCATTGCTAAACCTTCTTTTTCTGCCGTGGCTTTCCGAAACATGGTACCTGCGGAAATAATATTCGGCGTTTTCCGCTGCAACAATCTTGGGATTATGTGTCATAACACTTATAAAGAAATAATAATCCTCATACAAAATCCGATAAAGGGAACTTGAAACTTTATATTTTTCCAAAAAGGAACGCCTGTAAATTCTATCCCATACAAATATTCTGAGGCGGCTTACATTCATAGCCCTCGGTTCAATAACTTTATTTTGTTTCACAAACAAGTCATCTTCGTTGCTGATTCTGCTCTTGTATCCCCTGGTTGTGTTTTGGAACACGTTTCCCGCAATCGCGACATCGGCGTCGTACGCTTTCGCCGTTTGGTACAAATCCTCAAAATAATCCGCCGACACCGTGTCGTCCTGGTCTACAAAACCGATGTACTCGCCTTGCGCCGCGGAGATGCCTGCATTGCGCGCCGCGCCGATATACTTGTTTTCCTGCGTAATTATTTTAAATCTGGCATCATGCGCCGCGTATTCCGCCAATATTTCTGCCGAGCCGTCCGTCGACCCGTCGTTAACGCAGATAATTTCAATATCTTTCAGCGTCTGTCTGCGAATACTGTCCAAACACTGCTTCAAAAAACGCTCGCCGTTATATACGGGAACAACCACGCTGACCTTAACGTCCTCTGCGGGTTCTTTGACTTTGGCCTCATAAAAATGTATTCCCGGAAGATTATACCAATGCCACAAAAACATTCCCCCTGATATAATCGCCAACAATAACAACAAAACCTTCCACCGTTTAAGCAAAAACTGCATCGTCAACCCGAGAAACAGTATTCCCAAAGCGACGGCAAACATCTGCGCATTCGGCATAAAAAACTGCAACACAATGCTTCCGCCTTGCCACGCCAGAAACCATGCCGGCAAAGTTACCAGAGCGAGCATTCCGTTCCTGAGGCAAAGCGAAAGAAGCAAAAACGCCGCTTCTCCCCAGATTATCCCTTTAACCCACGGCCGCATTTCCGGCGAATAAGCAAATATCAGCAGCCGCCAGCAGTCGAGAGCAAAACAGACGACAGCCAGCTGCGCGGCAAAAGTAATCAGAAAGCTGTTTCCTTTTCGCCACTGCCAGAACCCTGCCAGCCAGACAATAAGCATGCCGCCCCAGCCGTACAGGGAGAAGTCTGCCGGGTTTCCGTCAATAAAATAAATATTGTTTGTCGTCAGATAAAACCCGAGCGCCAAAACAGACATTGCGCCCAGTATACTCAAAAACACGCCAATTTTTTTCAGTAACTTCATTTTTCTCAAATTTTTCACAGTTCTTTTAACCAATCCGTTTTCGTCACGCCGCGCCCGCCGAACCATCTGCACAATTCCTTTAGCCTTAAAGCCTTTACGAGATGTTACACCATACTCCGGAGCGTCCTGACCACCGTTATGTACGCCGTCGCCGCCACCAGCGCCGCCGAAACCAGCGGCAAAAGCAGAATAACGACCCATTCGTTCAGCCCGAAAGACACCGAATTGAAAATGCCTGCCTCAATTCCCTGCGCCATATGCCCGATAACCAGAATTGCCGGCACCGCCAGAACCGCGCCGATAACTCCGGCCGCCGCCGACATCTGGGTAATCTGCCTGACATAGTTGGCGGCAATATATTCGTCGGTCGCCCCCATCGTATGCAAAATCGTAATAATCTCGCGGTGGACGTTCAGCCCCGTCTTCGCCGCATAAACAATTGAAGCCACACAGCCGCCCGCTACCAGTATCAGCACCGTAACCGCCAGCATTTTCAGCGAGTTGATAAACCGCAGCAGCCGTGACAGCCACAGGTTATGGTCGTTGATGGAAGCCTGCGGCGAAACCTCAGACAGCCGCACCGTCAGTTCCTTGTAGTCAAAATTCTTGGCATTGCGGATTTTAACGTCCAGCAGCTTCGGTATCGGCAGCATTTCCACGTCAACGTTGTTGCCGAGCCATGGCTCCAGCAGCGCCCGCAGTTCCGCGTCGCTCAATACCGTAACCTGCTCCACGTCGGGATATTTTTCCAGAAAGCCGACCACGGCCAGCAGGTCTTTCCGGCTGGCATCTGTTCCCGGCAGCGGCAAAACCTGTACCGTAAAATTGGAAACCACCTGCTGCCGCGAGTTTTCAAACATGGAATTAATTCCCAGCACGCCCGCCAGCGTAATCGCGAACAGAAATACCGCCACCGCCACCGTTACCCGGAGAAACGTCTTCGAATACCCCTCGTCAATCGGCAGTTCCTGTGTCTTGTCCGCAGGCGCTTTCTGCCGCCGCAATTCACGGATTCTTGCTGCCCGCTGTTTAGCCGTCGCTCTCGGTACGCCGGTTCCCGTTCCCGCCGTTGTCCTGCCCGACGCGGCAAACTCTCGCGCGCTGTTGTTCTCCCTGCCCGACACGCCAAACCCTCTCGCGCCGTCATCCGTACTGCCTGTCATCATCACAGCCTTCCTCCTGTCATCGCTTCGTCCGCTTTTTCCGTCATCATCACAGCCTTCCTCCTGTCATCGCTTCGTCCGCTTTTTCCGTCATCATCACAGCCTTCCCCCTGTCATCGCTTCGTCCGTTTTTTCCGTCATCATCACAGCCTTCCACCTGTCATCGCTTCGTCCGTTTTTTCCGTCATCATCACAGCCTTCCACCCGTTTCCCTCTCCTCATTTTTGGCATAAAACAGATTTCCGTCTGCCAGCTGCAGCCGCGGATAATGATAACGCTCCATCAGTTCGTTCGAGTGTGTCGCAATCACCACCGTAGTTCCCAGCCGGTTCAGTTCCGCAAACAACTTCATCAGCTTGGCCGCGATATCACTGTCGACGTTTCCCGTCGGCTCGTCGGCCAAAAGCAGCTCCGGACGGTTAATGACCGCCCGTGCAATCGCCACCCTCTGCTTTTCTCCGCCTGAAATTTCCGAACTTTTGACATACATATTGTGCGAAAGTTCAACCCACGCCAGCAATTCAATCACCCTCTGGCGGATTTCCTTTTCCCGCATGCCGCGGATTCTGAGCGGCAGAGCCACGTTGTCAAACACGCTCAAATGCTCCAGCAGGCGGAAATCCTGAAATACGACCCCGATTCTCCGCCGCAAAAAAGCCAGCGTATCGCGCCCGGTCAAAGCCACGTTGTTGCCAAAGACCTTGAGCGTTCCCGCTGTCGGCCTCT
Organism: Acetobacter sp. 46_36; assembly: GCA_001917135.1. Taxonomy (GTDB): domain Bacteria; phylum Pseudomonadota; class Alphaproteobacteria; order RF32; family CAG-239; genus CAG-267. The sequence goes on along the minus strand of MNTT01000016.1, from coordinate 84,975 downwards.
GCGCCAGATACAACATCGAAAGCAGCGACGTCTTCCCCGCGCCGCTTTTTCCGGTCAGAAAATGCATCGACCCGCGCCGAAACGAAAAATTGATGTTCTTCAGCACCTCGGGATTGTCTCCGTACCGGAGTCCGACATCTCTCATCTCCACAATCGGTTCAAACTGCCTTATTTCCATTTTTCCCTCTTTCCTAACCTCGTTTATCCCTCTGGTCCTGAACTGTCCGCCGCTTTAACACTTTTTTAACCTATAACCCCAAAAAAGATTTGATTAAATAATTTTTCTTTATATACTAACAGGAAATAAAAAAAGGAAGAGCCAATGTTAATAAGTTGTCCCAAATGCCACAGCATTTATGAAATACCGGATGACCTCATCGGGAAGACCGGGCGGAATTTCCGTTGTCAGGCGTGCGCCAACGTCTGGCATGCGATGCGGAGCGACGCTCTGGGCTATGAGGAGGAAAAGGAGAGCGAGCCTTTTATTGAGCCTATCCCCGTTTCCGAACCGCCCGCCCGCCCCTGGCCGTCTGAAAAAGAGGAATTCACTGTGCCTGCCGACACCAAGTCGGGGAAGAAAACGCCCTCGTCGTTTGAAATCCTCGCTGCGGAAGGCGACCCTGCTTTTGTTGCCCCGGTAATGAAAACTTCCGGACAGGCAACGTCTGCTCAGAATATGGCTGCGCAAAATACGATGGCAACGACGGCACAAGATGCGCCCCGAGCGGCATCGAATGCTGACGACGAGTTCCCGCTGCCGCCCAAAACAATGTCTTCGGCCGAAGTACTGGCTGCCGCGCGGCAAAAGCGCGAAATTACCCTGACCTCCGATTACGGAACGTCTTTTACTATCAGTATGGATCCGCCGGAGGAACGCGAAGCCGAAAATACTGCCGCCACGCCGTTCGCAGCCAAAACAGCCGGCGGAATATACGGCTCCGGCCGTGCCGAACCGCGCCTGACTGCCGTATCGGAACCGGAACCTCTCACCGCCACGCCGGACGACCATCTTGCGCCGCCAAAGCCGTTTAAGGGATATCGCAAAACCTGCGCCTTCCTCAACCTGCTGTTTCTGGCCGCGTGCGCGCTGTTTTTGCGTCGGGAAGCCGTTGCATTATACCCGGCTGCCGAATTATGGTACAATAAAATCGGCCTGACCGGGCTGGACAATCCGCAATATCTGAAGTTTGAACAGATTTTCGTTGCCGAAACCACGGAAAACGGCAAACCCGCCGTCAGCGTCCGCGCCGTTATCAAAAACGGTTCCGTTTATACGACCGTTGTTCCGCGCATAACCGTTGCCGGTACGGCAGAAACGTTTGCGGCAAACCGCCCAAAGCTCAAAGGCGGCGAAACCGCCGAAACCTCATTTGTGCTTCCTGCGCCGCCGCCCGGCACGCCGCTGAGCCTGAATATCGGTTTCGCCGAACCTTAACGCCACACAGGCTGTCGGAACCACGGCAACGGATTAGCCGCCCAACGGTTTCCGCTTTATGCGATGCCACTTGTAATTAACCCTCGGCTCCCGTTTTCGCAACACGGGCAATGCCGTCCATTTTTAACCAAAGGAGCTTATCATGTTAAGAGAAAACCTGCAAAACGCTTTAAAAGAAGCGATGAAAAACCATGACACGGCCACAGTTTCCGCCGTCCGCCTGATTATCGCCGGACAAAAGGAAAAAGACGTCGCCGCCCGCGGTGCCGGAAAAGAATGCGCCTCCGACGCCGATTTGCTGTCCATGATGCAGGGAATGATTAAACAACGCAATGAATCGATAAAGATTTACACCGAAGGCGGACGCCCCGAACTCGCCGCCAGGGAACAGGCCGAAATCAGCGTAATTGAACGCTTCCTCCCCAAACAGCTGAGCGAAACCGAAACCAAAGCCGCCATTGAAGCAGCCATCGCTAAAACCGGCGCCGCCGGCATGAAAGACATGGGCAAAGTCATGGCGGAGCTGAAAGCCGCATATGCCGGTCAGCTGGATATGGGCAAAGCCTCGGGAATGATTAAGAGCCTGCTCGGCTAAAACGCCCCCGCCCGGCAAACGTGCGCCGCGGTATCCGCCTCCGCCGTCTCCGGCAAGGGCGGCCTGCCGTCGGGGCTTTCTCTTCTCCGCCGTCTCCGGCAAGAGCGGCCGACCCGGAGTTTTTCTCCTCCGCCGCTTCCGGAAAGCAGCGGCTGCCCCCAACGGTTAACGGTTTCTGCCTGCGCTGCCTTCGGCAACAGTAACAAGGACAAACTATGGCTAACGACGATTTACAGCGTTTTATAGACGAACTTCGCGCCCGCGTTTCCATCGCCGACGTTGTCGGCGCCAAGGTCAAGCTGACCAAAAAAGGGCGCGAATATCAGGGGCTCTGTCCGTTTCATAACGAAAAGACCCCGTCGTTTACCGTCAACGAAAGCAAAGGTTTTTACCACTGTTTCGGCTGCGGTGCCCACGGCGACATCATCAAGTTCGAGATGGAAGCCAACGGCCTCCCGTTCATCGACGCGCTGCAAAAGCTCGCGCATCAGGCCGGTCTGCAGATGCCGCAGCTTTCTGCCAAAGACAAAAAAGAAGAAGACGAGCGCAAATCCCTCTATGAGATTATGGAAACCGCCTGCGCCTTTTTTGAACGCGAACTGCGTATGCCGGACGGCGCTTCCGGGCTGAAATACTTCACCGAAAAGCGCGGCCTTTCTCCCGAAACCCTCAAAAAATTCCGCCTGGGCTTTGCCCCCAACAACAATGCCCTGATGGCACACCTCAAAGCGCAGGGCATAGACGAAAAAGATATGAAAGAGCTGGGATTGATAGCCATTCCCGAAGACACGTCCCGCCGCCCCCATGACTTCTTCCGCAACCGCGTGATGATTCCGATTACCAACAAGCAGGGAAAGATTATCGCTTTCGGCGGCCGCGTAATGGAAAAAATAGAGCCCAAATATCTGAACTCGCCCGACACGCCCATTTTCAACAAACGCCGCAACCTGTACAATCTCGACAAAGCGCGCGAAGTTGCCTATAAGGAAAAGAAACTCATTATTTGCGAAGGCTATATGGACGTCATCGCGCTCGACCGCTACGGGTTCGGCTATGCCGTCGCCCCGCTCGGCACCGCGCTGACCGAAGAACAGATTGCCGAAGCCTGGCGCGTCTGCCCCGAACCCATTTTATGCCTTGACGGAGATTCCCCGGGCGTCAAAGCCGCGATGCGCGCCGTTGACCGGGTACTCCCGATGCTCAAAGCCGGCTATTCGCTGCAATTCCTTTTCCTGCCGGACAATCAGGATCCCGATGAATACCTGCAGGCGCACGGGCACGACAGTTTTGCCGCCCTGATGCGCAAGACCTCGCCCCTGATTGATATTTTATGGCGTAAATATACCGAAAACGAAGACAGTTCCACACCTGAAAAAAAGGCATTGATAGAAAAGACCCTGCTGTCCGAAGTCGCAAAAATCGGCGATGCTACAGTACGCAGCTATTATGCGCAGGAAATCCGCAGCCGGATATACGCCGCCTTCCGCCGGACGCCTTGGCAGCAGCCCGCCGCACCCGTCCCGCCGGCTCCCAGAATGCCCGTTCCCCCAACCTCAAAAATGCCCGAAACGCCGCCCGCATATCTAGACGATATTCCGTTGCCCGAGGCCGCGCCGCAACACCGAAAACCGCAGCCGGACCGCCCGTCTCAGGCTCCCCGGCAGTTCACAAATACCGGCTCGCCCTCTAACTCCGGCCCATTCCCCGATACGGCGTCTTTCTCAAGCTTCCGTCCGTCTTTCAACGCCGTCCCGTTATCAGGGAGGCGCCCATTCTCCAACTCTGCTTCATCACCTGATGCCCGCTCATTCCCCAATTCCGGACGCGGTGCCTCGCGCTGGGCAGACACCCGAACCCTGCGCCCCGCACTCAGCCACGGCATTGCCGCCGCACCGGAAACCTTGCGCCAGAGCGCCGACGGCGAATGCGACAAAAACCTGCGTTTCATCATCGCCGCCGGTTTGGTCTACCCCGAACTGATTGACGAATATGAAGAACAGGTTCTCTCCTCTGACATTAGAAATGCCGGCTTGAAAAACCTTTTCGCCGCCATGGCGGATTTGTACCGCGAAGCCGAAACGCCCCCTGCTGCCGATGAACTGCAGCAACAGCTGGCGCAGCGCCCCGAAGGCGCCCCTCTGGCCTCGCTTTGGGAACTTGACATGCTCAAAAAACGCTCCCCTTTCATCAATGACCTGCGCAAAAACATTGATAAACTGCTTCTGGAAGACAAACTCCGCACCCTTGAAGAAGAAATCAAAAACGTCAGTGCCGAACTCTGCAAAAATTTTACCGAAGAAGCCTACCTCCGCCAGTCCTCCCTGAAAAAGGAACGCGATGAAATCCTCGCCGCCGCGGCTGAACCCGAAGACTGACCTAATTGTTTCGCGATACCTCCGGTTTCCGGCATTTTTCTTTGGCTGTTTCCTGCCCAGACCTGCCCGTTCGCACAGACTTTCCGTTTTATTTCCTCTGCCCCGGCCTGCCCGTTCGTGCAGACTTTCCGTTTTATTTCCTCTGCCCCGGCCTGCCCGTTCGTGCAGACTTTCCGCCTTATTTCCACTGCACCAGACCTGCCCGTTCGCGCAGACTTTCCGCCTTATTTCCACTGCACCAGACCTGCCCGTTCGCGCAGACTTTCCGCCTTATTTCCGCTGCCCCGGCCTGCCCGCTTGCACAGACTTTCCGTCTTATTCCCTCTCCCTGCCGTTTCCTCCCGTCAGATTTTTTTGATATTTGTCTTGACAAAGAATTTCCGTAATGCTATATGTTCTCCCACTTAATTACAATTCTGATATTTTTTTCAAATTCTCTCAAAAATAGTCTGCCTTTGTTTTCAGCAAACGCAATACTATGAAAGCAATGCTATAGGCGAAAGCAACGCAGGCGTCCCCTTCCCCTTTGTGAAAACCGGAAGGGCTTTTTAGAAAAATATTACTTTGTCAGATACTATAACTTAGCGGATACAACTTCTTTAGTCATAGATAAGGGCTGTTCGTTTGTGAAAATAGGCAGCTCTGCTTAAAAAGAACGCACTTAAATCTATATAAATCTAAATTTGCTTTTTTAATTTGTCTTACGACAAATTGTTTTATTAAAACATTCCGGCATTCGGTTTTTGCGAAAAAGCCCAATGCCTGCTTCAAAAACAAAACCTGTTTCTTTGCGAAAAGAAACAGGTTATTTTTTGCCGAAAAACTTTATTTTCTGCGCCAATGCCCGGATTTTCCCGACCGAGGGAGAATTCGCCAAATCCGCACTTTCCACCCTGCGTTTAATTTGTGCTGCCTGCTCTTCCGCCCGTTTCACCGCAGCTGTCGTAATATTCTTAATCCGCTCAAAATGCCTGTCTATCTCTTTGGGCGAGATATTCAAAATACTGCTTATGTTTATTTTCTTATCGTCCGCCGACGCATCGTCTGCCCTGCCTTCCGCAGCCTCCTCCCCTTCATCGCCCCATTCCTCAATTGCAGGAAGTTCCGATATCTCCGCAGGCTGTTCCGGTGTTTTTGCAGAAAATTCCGAAACTTCCGGCTCTGCCATCGGAGCTTCCGGTTCTGCCATCGGAGCTTCCGGTTCTGCCATCGGAGCTTCCGGTTCTGTCATCGGAACTCCCGGCTCTGTCATCGGGGCTTCAGGCTCTGCCATCGGGGCTTCAGGCTCTGCCATCGGGGCTTCCGGTTCTGCTATCGGGGCTTCAGACTCTGCCATCGGAGCTTCAGGCTCTGCTATCGGAACTTCCGGTTCTGCAATCAAAGCTTCCGATGATACCATTACAGGAGTTTCAGACACAGGCAAAACCTCCGATGGTACAACAGCCGCTGCTTTTTCTCCCTGTTCAGGCATTTTTTGGGGTTCATCTTTTTCTTCTTCCGCAGCGGATATTTCTTCCGTTACCATTTTACCGGCTGACACAGTTTTCAAAGCTGCGCTTTTCGCCGCCAGTGTCCCCTTTAAGCTCTGATAAACGCCGTATGTCGCCTTTTCCAGCCTCTGCATTTTTGCCGTTGCCGCACTCAGGTCAATCGTCGTTGCGCCCAAAACCGCCCGTTCCAGCCGCCGCCGTGCCGACGTCAGCGGATTATCATCGGCCGTCCCGATAAACACACCGTCGGTATTTCGGTAAACATTCAGTTTCATTTTTTCTGCCAAAGCGGCCATCTCCGCCGCCAGCCGGCTGTCCGCCGCCGCAAGCGTATTCGCCAAAACAATAAACTCCCGCATCAGGCTTTGCGTTCCGCCGTTCCCGACGCCGCATTCATTGTCCGGAGCCAGCCAGCCTTCCTGAACGAGAAATTTGAGCAAAACCGCAGCCTGCACCGCGCATCCCGTTTCGGCAAAATCCCGCGCCGCACACAATGCCCGCTGCGCCGCATAATGGCGAAAAGCGGCATGTTCCGACGCCGTAACCCCTTTCGCCGGCAATTCGGGCAGATTTTGCAGATTAATCCGCACCATATCCGCAATCAGCGTTTCCGCTCCCTTGGCTTTAGGCAGCAACCGGTGCAAAAAGCCGCACATCTCCGTCGCCCGCCCTTTTTTAGCCAACTCCAGCAAAATCCGCACCGCCGACTTGACCTGATTAAGCTCCAGCAGCGCCAGCGCAAACACCATGCCTTTCGGCGCCGCCCCGGTTTCAATCAGATGCAGGCACCTTTCCGTCAGCGGGTGTATTTTTCCCGGTTCATGCCGGATAAGTTTCGCTGCCGTTTCCTCGCAAAAGCCGGTTTCCTCTTCCAGCCCCGCCGCAAATTCTCCGATTTCCGCATTGCGTGCCAAAAGCGGTGCCGCCTCAAGTTCGGAAAGCCCGTTCAAAGCGTCGTCCGCCGCCAGCCTGGACAAAACCGTATCGTCCAGCCCGATGCCCTGCGGCGCAAAGCCGTCAGCCGCTGCCTCACGCAGATAGCGGAACAAATAGTCTTTTTCGGCTTCGCTTAATCGCCGCTGCGTATAAGCCGCCACATCGCACAGCCGGCGCAGCGCCGCCCTCTTTTCGTAAACAGCCGTTACTGCGTCGCCCGAAATCCCGCAGGCCGCCCCCTGCCCGCGTAACCGTTCCAAATAGGCTTTCAGCCGGCCGCCCAATTCTTTAACATTCAGTTCATCAATCAGTTTTTTATAATCAAAACAATATGGTAAAACATCTTCTTCAAGTTCTTTATCATATTTTGCCAGTTTTTCCAGTATCGTTTTCTGAAACTTAATTCCGGCCTGAAAATTATCAAGCCCGTGCCATGCCCGCAGCCGGTTGTCTTTATGCCGCGCCGCCAGTTCCCGCGTAAAATCTCCGAGTATTCCTTTTTCAAACGCGTCCGGCACGCCGTTTTCTTTCAGCACCTGCCAGATTTTCCGCCGGGCCGCGGCATCTGTTCCTCTAAGGCCGGCAACCCCGAGCGCTCCCCACAGATACGAAAAGTTCTCGGCCGCAAAAATATCCGCGTTTTCCGGGCGCGATAAATGTTTCATCACCCGTTCAGCCGCTACTTCCGCCCCGCCGAGCGCCAGATTTTCCAGTTCTGCCTTTGACCACATCATGTTTTTGCTGCCGTACTCCGCTTTGCCTGAAAGCCTGCCGCCATTCCGGCCAAGCTCCCGTATTGCCGTCAGAATATCGTGCCGCAGCCCCCGCTGTCAAGCACGAATTCCCGCTGTCAACATAAATAAAACCGGCTCCCCCTCCTCTTCTTTGCACAAACAGACTCACCACCGGATAATCTCAATCACGGCCGGCCAACCCAAACAGCCTGAAAAAACCGCGGCAGCCGCCAAGCCGCCGCAGTCTCGGAAATATAAAAAAAAAAACTAACCTCTGTGCCTATCTGGCCCTAGCCGCCTGCATGGCTTGTGTTTTTGCCGTCCGTTCAACTGTACATTTCTGCAAAAACTCAGCCAGTTTCTCATCTTGCATCTCATGTGCTATTTCAAGCGGAGTTCCGAAATCACTTTTTTTGTGAATATCGGCACCGTTGTCAATCAGCAGGCGGATAATCTCATGACTTTTTTCCAACTCATCACCGCTCATTCTTGCTGCGCCCATTGTCGCATCCAGCAGCGGGGTCGACGATCCGTCGGGATATATGCTGTTGACATACTTTTTGCCGCCGTTGGCAAGCACCAGACGCATCATCTCAGGATTATTCTCATTCATCGTCAATACCAGCATCTCCTGCATATCCAGCTTTACCCCCTTATCTTGATAGAACTTAAATTTATCAGGAGTAAAACGACCATACGTACCTTCCAAATTACTGATACTGTTGCCTTTTTCTATCAAATAAGTTGCAATATCCTCATTCCACCGTTTTCCATCATCGTTTACCCCCATTCCGCTTAGCTCAAACAGAGGCTGTTTGCCGTCCTTGTTTTTATAATTAAGGTCTGCGCCGTATTTTTCCAAAAGTTTGACCATCTCAAGCGATGTGGCATAAAAAACCGGCGTTTCTCCTTGTTCCCCTTCCATATTGAGATTTGGATTGGCTCCGGCTTTGAGCAAGAGCTCTGCTCCTTTGATATTGTCCCACTCAACGGCTTCAAACAACACAGACTTTCCATACTGCCGCGAATTGCGTTTGTCCAAATCCGCCCCGTCGGCAATCATCTGCTTATATTTTTCCACCTGCTGCGCCCACTCAGCTTCCCGCCGGCGAGCATCCTCAAAAGACGCCGTTGTTTCATCGTGCTTTTGTTCTCCCTGCGCGGAAAGCTGCTCTTGTTTGTCCGTGTTTTCTTCCGATTGCTGAGCCTGTTTCGGCGAACACGACGCCATCGTTGCTGACGCCGCCAAAATAATTCCGGCCGTTGCCGCTTTTCTTCTGATTTGCTCCTTTAGCTTTGCAATTTTTTCTTTTGTTTTCATAATTCTTTCTGTTGCTGTATTCATAACGGTTCTCCTAAATTTTAGACCTTTTGGGTTAAACTGAACTATCAAAAAAACTATCTTGATGAATAAAATTGTACCTCTGATATAAGCAAAAAGATATAAAGCTATATGATTGTATATATTGAAAATTTTTTTATTGATATTGTGGAAAAATAAGGTACCTTTTTTCTCAACACCTTTTTGCCCCGCCGCCGGCACTCTTGCTGCTGTCTCCGACCCCTGCATCGGCATCTTCTTCGCGCCTATCTAGCCCGACATCTTTTCCACGCCCCTCGCCACATCGGCATCTTCTTCGCACCTATCTAGCCCGACATCTTTTTCGCGCCCCTCGCCACATCGGCATCTTCTCCGTGCCTTTCTCGCCATATCTGCCCCTCGCCGCGGCTTTTCGTATTATCTCCCCTTTTTGCTGCAAAAAAAATCGGGATTTTGCGGATTTAACACTTGACAAACGCGATTCGGCAGATTATCTCTTTAAGCGCTTGCAATTTTTTGCCGGTTTATACTACGTATAAAAGGCAATTTAAAATCGATTTTAAGGAACGACATGTCAGATACAGATAACGAAGATTACAAAACGTCTGATGCCCCCCTCTTGGATTCATTCGGCAGCGCTCTGAAGAAGCTGATTGCCAAAGGCAAAGAGCTGGGCTACATCACAATTGAAGAGCTTAATCAGGCGCTTCCGTCCGAAAAAGAAACCTCCGACCAGATAGAAGACATTATGGCTGCAATTTCCGATATGGAAATCAGCATCATCTCGGCTGACGAAACCGAAGATTTTGACGACGAAGGCGGCGAGACGGAAAACGAACCGGAAAACGACGTGCTGGAAGATGATGACGCCGTCGGCAATCTGGACGCGAAAGACCTGATGCGCTCGGACGACCCGGTGCGGATGTACCTAAAGGAAATGGGCACCGTCGAGCTTCTGTCGCGCGAAGGCGAAATTGCCATCGCCAAACGCATTGAAGCCGGCAAAACCGTGATGATTGGCGGCCTCTGCGAAAACCCGATGACGCTGAAAGCCATTTCCAAATGGCGCGACGAACTGGTCGCCGGCACCATGCAGCTGCGCAACATCATTGACCTTGAAATGATGTACGGCGTTGATTCCGAAGCAATTGTCTATGACGACGATGCCGCGCCGGTTGACGACGACCTTGAACAGGTTACCAAAGAGCTGGAAAGCAAAAACCTTGACGAAATCGACGACGATTTGGAAACCGATATCGAATTTGACGGCACGGTCGACGATGAGCCCGAAGAAGAAGACGTTGAAGACACCGGCGAGATGGACGGCGAAACCGACGGCGAACTCGACGACGAGGATGAAGAAGGCGGACACAGCACTACTTCCATCAGCGCCATGGAAGCAGCGCTGTTTGAGCCCGTGCTGGACATCTTAAACAAAATCTCCAGCTATTATGACGAGCTGAGCCGCATTCAGGCGCAGCGCATGAAGGCCATTCTGGCCGGACGCAAGGCGCAGACCTCGCTGGAAAAGAAATATATCAACATCAAAAAGGAACTGATTGAGTTGATGAGCTCAATCCATCTTAACTCTGCCCGCGTCGAAGAGCTGGTCGAACAGCTGAACGAGCTGAACCGCCGCCTGATGGGCGTCGAAGGCAAGCTGATGCGCCTCGCTCTAAACGCCCGCGTTAAACGCGAAGACTTTCTTGAAGCCTACCAGCGTTCCGAACTCGACCCGCATTGGGTTGAAAAAATGGCGGAAAAGAAAGACAAGCACTGGCAGAATTTTATTAACGACAACCGTGCCGAAATCACCGAACTCCGCAATTCTCTGGCCGAGATGAGCAAAGAATGCGGCCTGCCGATTTCCGAATACCGCAAAATGGTAGATACGATTAAGCGCGGCGAACGCGAAGCCGAACGCGCCAAAAAGGAAATGATTGAAGCCAACCTGCGTCTGGTTATCTCCATTTCCAAAAAATACACCAACCGCGGCATGCAGTTCCTTGACCTGATTCAGGAAGGCAACATCGGCCTGATGAAGGCGGTAGACAAGTTTGAATACCGCCGCGGCTACAAATTCTCGACCTATGCGACATGGTGGATACGCCAGGCGATTACGCGTTCCATCGCCGACCAGGCACGCACCATCCGCATTCCGGTTCACATGATAGAAACCATCAACAAGCTCGTGCGCACCTCGCGCCAGATGATGCTGGAAATGGGCCGCGAGCCGATACCGGAGGAACTGGCCAAACGCCTGTCCATGCCGGTTGACAAAATCCGCAAGGTGATGAAGATTGCCAAAGAGCCGGTCAGCCTTGAAGCCCCGGTCGGCGACGAGGAAGATTCCTCTCTGGGCGATTTCATTGCCGACGAAAATGCGCTGCAGCCGATAGATTCCGCCATTCATTCGAATTTGAAGGAAACCTGCACCCGCATTCTGTCATCGCTGACCCCGCGTGAAGAACGCGTCCTGCGTATGCGTTTCGGTATCGGTATGAACACCGACCACACACTGGAAGAGGTCGGACAGCAGTTTAACGTAACCCGCGAGCGTATCCGCCAGATTGAGGCCAAAGCGCTGCGCAAGCTCAAACACCCGAGCCGGAGCAAAAAACTGCGGTCATTCCTCGACCAGTAAAACTGTTTTTAACCGACGCACAATCACTCGGACAAAACAAACTTTAAACGCAAAAAAGGGTACCCGAAGGTACCCTTTCCGTTTTGCAGCCCAATACAGCATAATAACTATTTGGCCGGATGATTGTTCTCCCCGGCCGCAGTAATTTTGCGGGTACTGTCTTCGTGATCCGCATTGCCGCTGGAACTGCTTTCATCATCCGTATCGTTGTGGGAACAGCTTTCGTCGGCTGCATCACGGCAGGCACCGTTTTCATCGCCGGTACCGTTTTCATTCCCAGCATTGCACGTGCACCCGGAGCAGTTTTCTCCCCCGGCGCAATGTCCGCCGCAAGAATCGTTTTCACAGCCTTTGCAGCATCCTGCCGCCGCCCGGCATTTTTGCAGTTCTGCCGCAGCTCCGCCGCAAAATGCCATCATCATCCCGAGATGCATTATCTTTGTCAGACTTTCAATGCGTTGCAGCGCCCAGGCGGAAACAATCCTCATCCCGAGAAACAGAAAGAAGCACCCGATAATCCAAACCAACCGGCGCAAAGTAGCGGTCATTTCATTGTATGCATCGCGCAAAAACCCCAGTTCGCCGTACGAAATCTCGCCGGAAGCATAGATATACTGTCCTTCCCAGAGGTAGGCCGTCTTCTCAGACAATGAGCCAATCGGTTTTCCTGTCAGTATATCTGTACTGACAGCCGTACCGGAAATGACGCCATTCATTTGCTCCGCCTTAACCGGAATTGTCTCCCGGCCTAATACGGGCCATTTGGCAAACAGGCCGATAATCATCAGAACAAGCATTAAAACCGAAAAGCCCCACACCGTTCGCAGCAAAAGCCAGCCCGACATGCGCATATTCAGTACCATTCTGTAACCGATATAATAAAGCAGCAGCAAAATCGCTGCCAGCCCCGGTACCAGATACGTCATCGGCGAACGCGGCAGATTATGCAGGGCCAGTTTGTCCGCGCCGTAAAGCAATCCCGCCAGCCGGTCAGTATCCATATGGCTGACAAGCTCGACCGTGCTTTCTCGGGCATAGACGTAAACTTTTTCGCGCAAATCGATTTTTTCATTGCCAACGCCAAAATCGGCATACGTCGTTATGTACGTTTTCACGGCATCAGCCGTATCTTTCACCGTTTCATCGTTAATTGTCAGCAATTGTTTCAGCGTGTCAAGCCGGGCATATCCGTACGCTTCTTTCGCCAGGGGCGCTTTCGTTTCATTATGGCGGCAGCTGTTCCATGCCAGAAGCAGCAAGCCCAAAATAATAATAAATCTGAGTTTCATAAATAAAAATATTTAAGTAATTAGTAATTGGGTTGCATTTTAAGCACAATTAGACAAAATGTCAATATTTTTTTAGCCGCTTTCGCCATCTCGCAACCGCCGCTCTCTCCATCTCTCGGCTGCTGCCATCACCTATACTTATCGCCCTTTCGCTACTGTTGACAATTCCGCCCCGGTTTGCTACAATTAAGTTCAGGTTCCGTTCTTGATTGTGAAAGCGCCTGCTATGAAGATGTATATCTATACCTACCAATACGATAAAATCAAAGCCGAAGGATACAAATCGCTCGCCGCGCTTCCCCGCGATGAAAACTTTTCCGGCCGTCTGAAAGTACATGCGCATTCAGCCGGGACGGAAGACCCTGCCGGCATCATGCAGTATCTTGAAAATACGTTCCCCGGCCGGCTGCGCTCCGTTTGTGCCCTGACCGAAACCGCTCCGTCCGACACCTTCCGACACCCTTATCTGAACACACTGGTACATTGCGCCGACATCATATCCGTCAACTTGGAACAGCTCCTCAAAGACGGCATTGTCGAGGCAATCTATGCCAAAGACCTGCGCCGAACCATTCTGGACAATCCCGATTTTGAAAACATTTTCCCCGTAAGCGGCATTGCTGAAATAAAAGCTGCCGCCGCCGACGACCCTGTCGACTGGCACCTGTGCGAAAAAGACGAATACCTTCCTTATTCGCCATGGGCTGCGATAAAACATTATTTTCTGGTATTGGCCAACGGCTGCATCCCGCCTGAATACATCACGCTGGAAGTTGACCGCTCACCGAAAAGATTCCGCTGACCTTATCCGCCGCATCCTGCCGCGCTCAGCCATACCCTGCCCTGCTCGGCTCCCCTCCATACAAATCCCCCCTCTCTCCACGCAAATCCGTCCCTCTGTCTACACAAATGTCTACATAAAAAGGGGCGCTGATGCACCCCTCTTCTAAGCCTCTTCTTGCGATTTTTCTTAGTTGGCTGCTTCTGCAACCGGCGCTTCAACAACCGGAGCCGCTGCTTCTGCGGTCTCGTTGCTGTAAGCCTTTTCCTGTTTCTTCGCTTCGTCGGCGGTTCTGGCAACGTTAACCAAAATCGTCTGCGAAACTTCCGGATGCAGGCTCAGTTTAACCTGATAAACGCCCAGATATTTAATCGGCTTGTCCAGCGAAACGAAACGGCGTTCCAATTCAACCCCGGCCTCGTTAATCGCATGAGCGATATCGCGGATGGTAACCGAACCGTACAGCTGGCCGGTTTCGGCCGCCTGGCGGATAACAACCACGGAAAAGCCCTTCAGTTCTTCGGCTTTCTTGGTTGCTTCTTCAAACAGAGCCTTGTTGCGGGCTTCCAGTTCCGCACGCTGTTTTTCAAAATAAGCAACGTTTGCCTCCGTCGCGCGCAAAGCTTTGTTCTGCGGCAGCAGATAGTTACGGGCATATCCGCTCTTAACGTGAACCTTATCGCCCATTTTGCCTAATTTTTCGACATGTTCCAAAAGAATGATTTCCATTGTTTTTGTCTCCTTAGTTAGCAACATACGGCAGGAGGGCGACATAGCGGGCGCGTTTGATGGCGCGGGCAATTTCCCTCTGGGTTTTTGCGGTTACGTTCGTAATGCGGCTCGGCATAATTTTGCCTTTTTCCGAAATATAGCGGGAAAGAAACTTGGTGTCTTTGTAATCAATCACGAAATCCGGATTGTCGCTGAAATTCTTTCTCTTAAAAAATCCTTTGTTTGCCATTATTCCATACTCCTAATCTTAAGCCTGTTCTTCAGCGGCTTTTTCTTCTTTTTTGCTGCTGAATTCTTCAACTTTGACCGTCATGAAACGAATAATGTCTTCGTTCAGGCGGGCCAGACGCTCATATTCGAAAATTGCGTTTGCCGGAGCGGAAATGTTCAAAACAACATAGTAGCCCTTGCGGTTCTTTTTAATGCGGTAAGCCAGGTTCTTCAGCCCCCAGTTGTCAACGCTGACAACTTCTCCGCCTTCTTTCTTGATGGCTTCGGACAAAGACGCAACAATGTCGTTAACCTGAGACTGGCCGAGATCCTGACGGGCAATTAACATACCTTCGTATTTAGTCATAAATAAAATCTCCTTATGGATTCTCAACAAAATTAATGTATAGCCGCAGACAGCCGTCCACGGCAAGGACAACGCCGACTATACCCTGATTTTTTTAAATTGCAAGCCTTTTTTTCACAAAATGCTCCGGTTGCGCCCGCCGCTTCCTGCCTGCCTGCGCCTAACGCCATCTCCCATTCTGCAAACGCCGAAGCTCATTCCGCAAACGCCGTCCCCCTCCCCCTTGTTAATACCGTCCCCTTTTGCAAAATCCATACCTTTTTGCAAAAAAAATTGCCCTTTACGCATTTTTTGCTTGCCTCATTGCTTATTTTACGCTATATTAAAGAATGTTTTATTAAATTTATGTAATTTTTATCATTATGGAAAATGTTGTTTTATGCAGCCAGGACTATACCGTTGCCGCTGCGCAGTCATTGTCAAGAAGTGTGTTAACCCCGGCCGAACAGGTTGAGCTTATTTGTCTGGGAGACGCCTGCTTCTTAAAGGGATTTATCTCTGAAAACCGTTTTGACGAAGATGTCGAACCGGAATTTGTAGAAAACGCCGACCTCGCCCTGATTGTTTTTTATAACAAGATTCACGAGCTTTCGGCCAAAGCCCTGCAGATTTTCAAGACCCGCTTTGGCAATATCGTGCTGTAGCCCCTGCTGCTGCCAACTCTCTGAAAAGCCCCTGCCCCGCGCAAGGGCTTTTCTTTTACGGCAAACACGCACCCCGTAAATATACGGTACAGATTTCGCTTTACAAATACTGCCGCCCGTTTTATACATAACCGGCAGCCTGATAATGCTGCAAGAAATAATGCTGTAAGGAAAATTGCCGCTATGTCAAATGTCAAAACCAACGCCATGCGTATTCTCGACAAACACAAAATTGCCTACAAGACCTATTGCTATGCCGACACCGGAGCCGTTTCCGGCACTGAAGTCGCCGCCGCCCTCGGGCAAAATCCGGCACAGGTGTTCAAAACATTGGTAACCACCGGCAAATCCGGTACACATTACGTTTTTATGCTGCCTGTCGCCGCGGAACTGGACCTCAAAAAAGCCGCCCGCACCGTCAATGAAAAATCGGTAGAAATGCTGAAACAGAAAGACCTTCTCCCCTTAACCGGCTATGTTCACGGCGGCTGCTCGCCGATTGGCATGAAAAAGCAGTTTCCGACCGTTGTCGACCAGACCGCTGCCGGATTTCCCACCATAATTTTCAGCGCCGGCATGATTGGCTATCAGGTTGAACTGCCGCTCCCCGCGCTCAAAACCGTCATTCCGCTGACAACCGCCGACATCACAGCCGCATAATCGCCGACATCACAGCCGCATAATCGCCGACATCACAGCCGCATAATCGCCGCATAACCGCCGCTTTTTGTCATTTTCCGTAAAGCTGTTGCTTTTTTGCCTGCATTATGATATAATTTCTTTATTGATAAACAACAAACGGAGAACGTGCATGCCTGATACCGCCAACAATCCCCAAACGCCGGAGGAAGCCCTCGCTGAATACCGGGAGGTCGTAGCTCCTGTTGCTTTTTATGACGGATGCCCACTCAATGATTTGAAAGTTGAAAACAAAACAATCCGGCCGCCGACAATGCACCTGATTATACCCAAAACGGCTTTACACAATATTAACCGCAACCGGAAAGACCCGTTCAATCCTGTTGAAAACGATAACATGTGGTATCCCAAAGCACAGGCGGGCATATTGTCGCTGAAAGATTATCAATCCCTTGCGGTTCATAACAACGTCGTCGGCCTGACCGACAAGCTCGCCGTTTTATGCGCGCAGCAAAAACAGGAAAAAGCGGACAAAATCCTTCCGGGGTTTTATGAACGCTACGCCTCAAAATTCACTCTGAAAAAAGAAGACCGCCCTCTCGTTTATGAAAACGAAGACTACGAAAGTGCACAGCAATATGTAAGAGAAAATTTTGGCACAGCTTGTCCCACCTTCCTGAAAGATACGGAAGCCCGCTGGAAAGAAGACAGCGAGAGTATTTTGGGGCGCGAAGAAAAAAAATTAAGCGATGCCGGATACTATGCCATAATCAGAGGACATTACTACGCCCCGACTGAAGAAAACAACCGTTACACCGCAAACGTCCGCCAATTAGATATTGCCACTCTTCATAAGCTGGAAAGGGAACGGCTGAAACAGGAAATGAACGAAGATTTTGACAAAGCTTTCAACCGCCCGGCAGATGAGATGAATAACGGCAGAAATCCCGCACAAAATGCCACCGCTCCCAGCGCCGCCGATACGGCCTTTCCAAACGCTGCCGCAAGTTCTGCCACACACGGCATCTCCGCAAGCGCCGCCGACACAGCCACTCACGACACCGTACACACCGCCGATACTGTCGCTCATGACACCATTCCAAACGCTGCCGCCCGCAATACCGGCACCAATTCCTCAGAGGCAAACGCGGCAATGGTTGCTTCTCTCAGAAAACGAACGCTGGGACGCTAAGCTTCGCTGTTCTCCCCTTCGCCGGCAGCCTTAAACACCGGCTGCGCCGCGTGTGAACCGTCGCAAAACGGCTTGTTGTGCGAACGCCCGCAACGGCACAGCGTCTGCCGGTTGCGCACTTCATAGCTGCGTCCGGAAGCACTCTCTACTTCGATGCCGCCTTTGACAAAAACCGGCCCGCTCGCCTCAGTAACCGGATCTTCCAGCACCGCCACCTCAGGCTCATATTCGGGTTCATATGCCTCGCCGCTTTCCTTATCGTACATTACCAGCCTGCCCGCCGGGCAAAGCATCGCCTCGCGGATAGCCTGCTTGTCCGCACGGTCGTTTCCCGCATTAATAAGGTTCCACACCCGCCCTTTTGCGTCGCAAAACCGTGCATACGCGCAGAACTTCGGATTATCCGCCAGCCGCAGGTTTGGCCCTTCAAAATATTCCGCTCCGTCTTCCAGCGGCGCAAAACCGGCACTCTCCTCGCCGTCCCAGCCCGCCGCCGCATGTGAACCGTCGCAAAACGGTGCGCGGTGCGTCCGCCCGCAGCGGCAGACGTAAACCGGGTTCTGCGCAACATCGTACTTTCTGTCTGCCCTGTATTCCTCGCTTGCCCCCTCGTCGTCGGGAATAATCTGATAACGCATAATACGGTCGATATTATGAACTTCATATGGTCCGTCTTTGGTAACTTTAATCCGTGGTCCGGCTTTCATCATCTGCCTCCTTTCTGTCCGGTTGTTTCTCTGCTGCCTGATTATATAACTGCCCGCCGCCCGTGTTTAAAGCCCGCGGCAAAAGTCTTTTCCCGTCCGCCCAAACCGATGTGCAGACATACAAAAAGGGCGGCATTGCACCACCCCTTCTGTCCATTAGCAGCTTACAAAATTTTGTCCCGGCAGTGCGCCGGGCAAAACGCCCCGACGCTTGCAGGCTTATTTACGCGTAATTTCAATTTTACGCTTTTTGCCCTTCTCATCCTGCGACTTCGGAATAACGACATTCAGCACACCGTTGTTAAATTCGGCCGTTGCGTCGTCAAACCGCAAATCCCACGGCAGAGCCACCGTCCGTTTGAACGACCCGTAAGAAAATTCCGAAAAATAGCTTCCCTTGCCATGTTCTTTGCGCTCCTGCTTTTTCTCACCCGAAATTGTCAGATACCCGTCGGCAGAAATCTCCAAATCAACATCCTTCTCGCTCATTCCCGGCAATTCAGCCGCAACTTTGACTTCATTTTCGTCCTCGCTGACTTCCAGCTTCGGCTCGGCCGCCTTCATTGCGGTATTTTCGTACGGAAAGTCCAGCCAGTTGTTGAAAAAGCTGTTGACCATATCGTTAAAGTCTTTGTTTCTATAACCGTAATGCGTAGGCATTCCGTGATTGTTGTCTTTGCGTGTCATATTTGTATCAGTCATTTTATCCTCCAAAATCTGTTCGTGTCTGCATCAGCCGCTCTGCGTATCCCCGCTCGGAAACATCTCCCGCGGTTCCGGTTTCATCGGCGGCTTGCATATGTACCACGTTCTGATTCTGAATTAGGAAGTCCGTAAATCAAAATCAAGACTTTTGGCAATAAAAGTGCAAAAATATTTTTCGCTTGCATTTTTTCACTCTTCCCCGTTTTTCGTCCGCAATTCCTGTTTCCCCGTTTTGCTCCCGTTTTCCGCCGCTGCCGCCTGTGCCCGCCGATACCCTTTGCCGAAATAATAAGCCGTAGCCAGCCCCAGCAGGCATAAGGCCGTACCCGGTGCTGCCGACGTCTGCACCGCATATCCCGCGGCAATCGGCAGACCGCCGAAATAAGCCCCGAGCGCATTGCCGAGGTTAAATGCCACCTGCGCACCGGAAGCGCCGAGGATTTCGCCGCCCTTTGCCGTATCGATAATCAGCGACTGCTCCGGGCTGGAAACGCCGAACAGGCCGAATACCCCAAAAAACATCAGCGCCAGCGCAACATACGGCTGCGGTGCCAGCAGCAGAATGCCAGCCGAAGCCAGAAACATCAGCCCAATCATCGCCATCGTCAGTTCCACCGCCGGCACTCTGAGCGACAGCCTCCCGCTGACAAAATTGCCGAGCACCATCCCCAGCCCTGCCAGCATCATAATTCCCGCCATATAATAAAACGGAAATCCGGCCGTTTCCACCATAATCGGGTTAATATAGCTGTACCAGCAGAACAGCCCGCCGTTGCCGAGCATAATCGTCGCCAGCAGAAGCCACGGCTGCGGCTTTTGCAGAAACGCAAACTGCGCCCGAAAGTTCGTCGCCGGCAGCGGTGCAATATCGGGTACCCATTCCCGAATGGCATAAATCGTAAACAGCCCCCACGCGGCCACCACCGCAAACAACATATGCCAGCTCATAATATGCGTCAGATACGATGCCATCGGTATTCCCAGCAAGTTCGCCACCGTCATGCCTGAAATCATAACCGATACCGCCTCAACCTCTTTGCCCCGTGCCGCCAGCTTCTTCGCCGCAATCCCTGCCACGCCGAAATATCCGCCGTGCGGCAGCCCGGAGATAAACCGCGCCATCATCATGAGTTCATAATTTGGCGCAAACACCGCCAGCAGGTTGCCTGCGCACATCACCGCCATCAACGCAATCAGCAGTGTCTTCAGCGGCTTTCCCCGCGAGAGAAAAACCAACGCCACCGCACCGAAACAAACACCCAGCGCATAAGCGGATATCAAATGCCCCGCCTTTGCAATCGAAATTCCCAGCCCCTCGGCCGCCGCCGACAAAATGCTCATCATGCCGAACTCGGCAATACCCAGCCCCAGCGTCCCGAACGCCAGAACAACCAGACTTTTCTTCATGACCTTTTCCTTCCCTTTTCCGGTTTCAAGCAGCACCGCCGCCCGGATTTTCCCCGCCGTATCGCCGTCCGGATTTTCCGCGCCGTATCGCCGCCCGGGGTTTCCGTGCCGTGCCGCTGTCTCATACCGCCCGCACCGCGCCAATTCCCCAACCTTGTAATCCCGTAATTTAAAATTTCAATGCCTGCCGCACGATTGTACACTTTTCTTTTCCCTCTGCCCGGCCTTCGCCGTTCTGTTTCCGCCGGACACAATGCTTTCCCGCATTTCTTTCCTTCCCGGCCTCCCGCCTCTCCCGCTTCCCAAAAAGTTTGATTTTTGCCACGGCGGCATTATAATTCGCGCATCAAACAATCATTATGTTATACCAAAAGTAAATTAGTATGTCCCAGGAAACAAAAATTATGGTTTGGGCCGGTGCCTCTCTGGTATTGGGCATCGTTTTGCTTATCGCCGATTTAATCAGCGAAAACCGAAAATACCGCAAAAACCCGGAGTACTACATTGCAACTGACCGTTCGGAAGAAGGCGCCGGAAAGATTACCGGGCCGTGGCTGGTCTGTTGCTTCATTCTCGCTCTCGTCTTAATGTTAATTCCGGAAAAAATTTCCTAAATGCCGCCGTTGTGCACCGTATCTCGAGATACTTCGAAAGGCAGACATTTTACAAAAAACAGCCCCTAAAAGGGGCTGTTTTTTGTTTCCAACGCCCACCGCGCCGAAAGCCGTTTTCCGGCCGCCGTTCAGTCCCGCTGCAACTGTTCAATCCTGCCGCAGTCGTTAGTCCCGCAGCAGTCATTCAGTCCCGCAGCAGCCGTTCAGTCCGCCACAGTCGTTCAATCCCGCTGCAACTGTTCAGTCCCGCAGCAGTCGTTCAGTCCGCCGCAGCCGCTCAGTCCTGCAGCAGCATTTCGAACCGTCTGGCGTCTCCCCGCGGATTTGTAACCGTCACAAACGCATTCCGCCCGTCCCGATAGCGTATCTGCACCCGGACGCCGTATCCATCGGCATCAAAGCGCCGTTCGGGATTTTCCCGCACATCCAAGAGCTGTGTCTCGCCCTTATGGTAAATGCTGAAATACGGAAATCCCTTGTACTGCAAAAAGAAGGACCCGATCATCATCTTAACCGGATGGTCGACGCTCCCCCACAGAAAACAGTCATACTTTCTGATGTAGTACTCGTTTTTTCCGTGCGGGCTGATTAAAAACCTCTCTCCCTCATGCTTAAACGATTCCCAGCTTGAATAAGGCGAACTGGAAAAATTAAATCCGCCGCCCGCCGCACAGGTAACCAGCGAACAACCGGAAAAAAGACAGCTTACAACGCCGAAAACGGCCCAGATTAAAATCCTCATAACAATTGTTTCCATAATGATATAATATTAATATGTAATTGCCCTCAGTCTAAAAAGCCCGCACTCCATTGTCCAGCAGATTATAAAATAATGCGCCGTTTTTTTACGGGTACTTTTATTTCCCCTCCCCGGCTGCTAGCCATCCCCCCTGCATCTTCTTCACAAAAATCTCCGATTTTACCCTTCCTTCCGCAAAATTTCTTGATTTTTCTGACAACGGAATTATGATAACGCCCAAATTCGATTATGTTGTTTAATTATTAAATTTTAGGATTATGAATAAAAAAATGATTGAAGAGGCTGTAAGCCTGTTCCGGCACCAGTACGGGATACACCCCGCGCAAAGCGCCTACCCGGTAATCGACGTATATGAAAAGCAGCACGCTTATTTGTACGCCAGTTCCGAAAAAGCCGTTAAGGCATACAAAACTCAGCAAAACATTATCCGCTGGATGATGACTTATTTTTTATGGCCTGTGGCTGTCGATACGACGCTTCTTTTTTACGCCGCAGTCAGATTTCAAAAACTTAATCATCCCCTGATTATCTGCTGTATCGCTTTTTATGCCTGCTGGGGGCTTCTGCTTCTCGTCCTCGCACATAAGGCATTCAAAGCGGAAAAGAAGCAAAAGAACAAAGTCCTCTGGCTCAATTACTGAAACGCCGGACGCTTAAGCCGCCGCCCGCAGTCATGCTGACGAAACGCCTGGCTGCCGTATACCGCCCGCATTTTCCACCGGATTTGCCCGCGTTGCCCTCCGGCCGGCTCCGCCCGCGTCTTCCACCGGATCTGCCCGTCGCCTCTTTCAAAAGCCTTGCCCCACCGGCAGGGCTCTTATTTTATCCTCCGACTGTTTTCTTCTTGCGATTATTTTTCTGTTGCTTTTGCCGCAAAAATCATATATAAAATCAAACGACAATTCCGGTATTGCCCAGACAGCAATTCCGGCATTGTAACGCGCAAAAAGAGATTTTCCCCGCTTTCTGCCCGTTTTTTCTCTATTGCCAAACCAGACCAGGAGCCCTGAAATGAAACTGCTTATCCCCGCACAAAGACCCCCGCTGCTGATAGCGCAATTGGTAAAGGTATGGGAAGCTTCCGTCAAGGCGACGCACCTCTTTTTGTCTGCCGGAGAAATTGAAAAAATAAAAGGATATGTTCCCGATGCGTTAAAAAACGTATCGCATTTGCTTATTGCCGAAAACGGAAAAAGCGAACCTGTCGCTTTTATGGGAATAGAAGGCAGAAAAATCGAAATGCTGTTTATAGCGCCCGAAGAAAGGGGAAAAGGGCTGGGCCGGCAACTGATAAAATACGGCATCGAAAACTACGCCGTCAATGAAGTGTGCGTCAACGAACAAAACCCACAGGCCGTCGGCTTTTATGAACACATGGGGTTCAGAGTGTATAAAAGGACTGACTTTGACGAACAGGGAAACCCGTATCCCATCCTCTGTATGGGATTAGGCTAAAGCTAAAGCCGGATATCCGTCTGAACGGGCGGAGTTGACCCGCAGTTTGCGGACTGGACGGCTTTTCTCAAACTGTATGTTCTTTGAGCCGGATGCTCATTCTCTGTTCAAAGGGTTCAAATCCATATCGTTCATAAAATTTGTAAGCAACAGTATTTTTATTAAATACTCCAAGCCGGATTTCATCAACACCTTCTGCTTTGCACATCTCAAAAAGTGCATCCATAAGCTTTTTTCCGATGCCCTTTCCCCGCAGACCTTTCTTCACCCCAATATTTGAAATATGGACAACATTTGGTTCTCTCAAATACGGCGAATACTTTTTCTCCGCCAATAAATACCCGTTAATTTCCTCACCTTCTTCCGCAACTAATGCTGTCATCCTGTCATCTTCCAGAGTTGCCAAAAACCCCGATTGCTCAAACGCATCGTCCTGCTCGGCAAAATACCCGCCGAGAATATCTGTATGATACTGGCGAACCTCCCGGCACAACTCCAAAACTTGAGGTAAATCAGCCCTCTCAAACTTTCGTATCTTCAAAATCTTCTTTTCCTCCAAAAATAATAAAATACCCCAATTTAAAATCTTCATACATTTCTTTTACCACGGATATTAAATCACCTGCCGCAAAAAAAATCAACCTGAAATATTTACAGCCGTTTCAAGAAACCACAGCCGCCCCAACTTTTGTTTTGACTTATATGTTCTATTACACTAAGCTGCAAACAAGGATAAAATAATAGGAGGTGTTTATGGAGTGTGCTTTTTGTAAGATTTATAATCAAAAACTTCCGGCAAAAAAATTTATCAAAACAATATTTTATCCTGCTTTTTACCAAGAAATATGGAGGTGTACGGGCATCTGCTTGTCATCCCCAATAAGCATTTTGAAAATATTTTCGATATCCCGGAGGAAGAGCTGACACACATTATAAAGTTTACCAAAAAAAATAAAAAACAGAGAAGTGAAATGAATAATTCGCAACATTATATCGGAAAAATTGTTAAAGCCAAAATAGAGCGCCCTTTAGGCTCATCTCATCCAAAGCATGGGTTCATATACCCGGTTAATTACGGCTATATTCCAAATACTGTCTCTGGTGATGGGGAAGAACTGGATGCCTATATCCTAGGAACAAATTTGCCCCTGTCAGACTTTGAGGGAAAATGTATCGCCATCATACACCGCTTAAATGATAACAAGGAACCAAAATAATTCTGGCGAACTGTTCATAGATGAAAATTGTTTTACTATCAATACACAAATTCGTACGTAAAATCTTCCCGAAATATGATTTTCACAAACGAACATTCAAACCTGCCGGAAGCCTCATCCCGTATAACAAACCAGCGCTCTGAAGAAAGCTCCGTTGAATCGGCGAGGCTCGCCTCATAGTTTCCGAGCCAATTTTACCAATTATTGATATGTATCCTGTCTTCAACATTAATAACTTTTTGCACCGGTATTTTTGCATCTTTGGCAGGATATCCCAAAGCAATGTAACAAGGCATCGCATAATCGTCAGGATGATTGATTGCTTTTTTAATATGTTCCAATTCCTCTGTCATCGGAATGCGGGTAACGCCGAATATGCCTTCCGCGGCAGCCGCCAACAAAATATTTTCAATGCAAAGCCAAATAGAGGCAAATTCATTTAAAGAGCTAAGACAAGTCGGTTGCAACAACGGTTCACGCAACTTAAAGAAAGGCAAGATTAAACATCCTGAATTATATAACATGGAAAACTGCTTTGGCATTGCGATATGATACATTCCCCTTTGGTCTGTATCGGTCATGCCGAAACCATCCAGCATCTTGTCACAATCATCGGGATTTGTCATATCTTCCAGCTTCAGTACGCGTAAACGTTCTTTCTTATCATTGATAATCACAAATTCCCATTGGCGCAAGTGATTGTTTGTCGGGGCTTTCAAACCTGCGGAAAGAATTTTTTTGATAACTTCCATATCAACCGGTTTATCTTCAAAATCCCGAATTGTCCTGCGTTTTTCAATTGTTTCATAAAGTTCCATTTTAATATAATCCTATTTCAATTCATCAAATTTTCTCTTCATCAGACCAGAAAATAACATTGTCAACCGTACTAACTCGGCAATATTTTCCGATTTAGCCAACTCAGCCATCGCGTCAATCTCTGCATTTGCCGCCGGAGGAATAATTTTTTTCGCATAGTCATAGCCTTTATCAGTAAAACGGATGATTTTATTGCGCCGGTCTGTTTCAGATTCGGCAAGGGTTACATAACCTGATTTCCAAAATTTTTTGATTATCGCGCTTATGGTTTGTTTGGTTGCCGACATTCTTTCACAAATATAAGACTGCAAACAGCCATCCTCTGCAAACCAAATAATATCCAGAACAAACAACTCATTTGTCGTTAAATTATGCCTTCTCGCACAAGCCGTATACGCCGCATACTGTACATCCCGCAAATGGCAATATTGGTTAACAAACGCTCTGACTTCTTCCCTTTTCATATAAAATCCGTTTAGTAAATTATTTGATAGTCTAATATTTGACTATTATATAAAATCATATTTTCAACTTGTCAACACAAAAATAAAAAAACATAAAATGAGCAAAATATTTTCCGAACCCCGACGAACTTCAAACCCGATAATGCTGTCAAAAAATAAAAGATTGCCAGTACACGAGTTCGTAACATCTTCCCGCAATGCGATTTTCACAAACGAACATTCAAACCAGCCGGAAGCCTCGTCCCGCACAACAAACCAGCGCTCTGAAGAGAGCGCTGGTTGCATTGCTGATGCTTATCACAAACCGGATAAAATTCCGCCTATTTCAAATTATCTCTGAAAAATTGCGTTATTTTATCAAACGGGATTATATCAGTTTTATCATATAAATCTGTATGGTTGGCATTAGGAATAATCATAAGTTCTTTGTTATTGCCAACCAGTTTTTTATAAGCATCTTCGCTGAAATAGCGGCTATGAGCATTCTCGCCGTGAATCATCAGAACCGCACTCTTAATTTCATCGCTGTAAGCCAAAATGGGCATATTGATAAACGACAAAGAAGATGTCATATTCCAGCCCGTATTTGAGTTTTTAGAACGCTTATGATATCCGCGCGGTGTTTTGTAATAATCATAATAATCCTTAACAAACTGCGGTTCTTTTCCTGTTAATTTATCCGGCAGCCCTGCTTCTGCTGCATAAGTTCCGTTTCTAAAGTCTTCCGTACGTTGGGCATTAAGTTTTTGCTTAAGCTTATAACGGTCTTCCTTATCCATTGTATCAAAATAGCCGTTGGCATTAACTCTGCTCATATCATACATCGTCGAAGTAACAGTTGCCTTTATCCTTGTATCCATCGCCGCAGCGTTTAAAGCAAAACCGCCAAATCCGCAAATTCCGATAACGCCTATTTTATCGGCATCAACATCATCTTGCACACTCAAAAAATCAACTGCGGCACTCATGTCTTCCGTATTGATATCCGGTGAGGCGACTAAACGCGGATGCCCGCCGCTTTCGCCCGTATAAGACGGATCAAAAGCCAAAGTAATAAAACCTTTCTCCGCCATTGTTTGAGCATACAAACCGGATGATTGCTCTTTAACCGCACCAAAAGGGCCGGAAACGGCAATCGCCGGCAGTTTTTCAGTCACTTTATTTTTGGGTATGTATAAATCCCCAACCAGCTCAATACCGTAGCGATTTTTAAATTTTACCTTTTTAACAGTAACATTGTCGCTTTTTGGGAAAGTTTTGTCCCAGGAATTTACCGGATAAAACCGCCACGCCAAAATTACCGCCACGACAGCCAATAAAAATAAAAAAAACTTCATTTTTCCCTCCGAAAAATAACTCATAAATATCAGACACGAAAATGATAAATTTTAGAGCATACTTTAAGTCAAGATATTTTTCTATTTTATAGCATAAAAATTTATTGCACTGTAAAAACAAAGGATTATCGTCAAGCGAATTCGTAAAAACTCCCCAAATACGATTTTCACAAAAGAACATTCAGACCCGCTGAAAGCCTCGTCCCGCATAGCAAAACGGCGCCCTGAAAAGAGTGCCGTTAGTATTGGTGATGCTCAACTCACGGTTTACGAACCAAAATATTAAATCCTCAAACGGCTTTGAAATAAAAAACTACAAACACATTCATATTCCGGCAAAACAAATTATCTCCAAATTTACCATTTATATTCTCTGTAATTCTTAAATAATTTTCCATACTGAGGCTCTTTATTTTGTAAGGCTGAAATAATTGGATCCAATACTCTCATGGCGCCATCTGTTTCGTCAATCGCCATCTTGGATTTTCGCTCGTTTTCACCCAAATTTTGTGGATTAGGTTTCTCATTGGTTATCCATCCCGTATCAACACTATTCATAAAAACGCCCAAATTTTTATAATGTTCCGCAACAGTCCTTGTCATCATATTCAATGCAGCTTTCGCCATATTCGTATGTGGATGGCGACTGTGTTTGCGTGGCGCATAAAAATTGCCTTCCATAGCCGAAACATTAATAATAAAAGCCATATTTTTATTCTGCTGCAAAACAGGCAGCAGCTTTGTATTCAGCAAAAAAGGAGCTATCAGATTAATTTGCAAAATTTCATACATCTCTACCAGAGAAACATCTTCCAATTCATACATCCAACTGTTATTATCGCGCAAATCCAGCTGTTGGCCATCTTTATCATATTTTCCAGCAGGAAAAATTTTCTCATTCGTAATCAGATCCTCCGGCAATAATGCCAACTGCGACATCTCCGCAGAAGTCAACCGTTTGTTTTGAGCCGGCAAATTAAGTTTTGTATCGGCTAAGACTTTAATTCCGGAAGAAACAATATTTTCCAAAGCAGGCCTTTGCAACTCCGCCTCCAACAAATGCTTATAAAAAGGAGCCGGTCTGCGTACTGTTTGTGCTGCGTTGTTGATTAAAATATCTAACGGTTTGCCCTTAAAAAAATCTATTACACTCTGCACCGACTGTACAAAACGAAAGTCCGCGCCAATAATATGCAAACGCGGTTGATACTGATTAAAATTCTCAAGTTTTTGAAATCTTTTCAACGTATCGTTCGGAAAACGGGATGTTACCGTAACATCAGCCCCCATTTCCAACAGCAAACGAGCTGTTTCAAACCCGATTTTAATTCTGCCGCCGGTAACCAATGCATGATGATTGCGTAAATCAATCCGTTGTATTCTTTTTTGATAATTTAATTCTCCGCAACTTTCGCACATTTCCGAATAAAACTTATGCGGAGTCACAATATCCTTCTCGCAGCAATAGCAAACCCGGCGTTCAAAATACGCCTTTTCCCTGATGCTCATCTACAAACACTCTAAAGAACATTTTTTTATAAAATTCTGATTGGATAGAAGTAAATTCTCTGGAAGATTATTCACGTCAAACCATTTCCAACACACACATTTGTCTTTTTCCATAACTTGCGGCGTACCGACAAACTTAGTGCAAAAGAAATGCAATGTAATATAATGCTTTTGAGTTTGAGAATAAAAATCATTGGTAACGCCTCGCAAACTCAAATCATCTTCGCAAATATCAAGATTTGTTTCTTCTTTTACTTCCCGAATAGCAGCTTGTTCGTTCGTCTCACCAAATTCAAGGTGCCCTCCGGGCGGACACCAGCATCCATATCCGTGAACGCTTTTTCTCTGCCCCAAAAGAACTTGATGTTCTTGATTAAAAATATAAATTCCAACCCCGACACGAACAATATTTTCCATTGTTTACCCCAATATATCATTTTAGCTGGCATTGTAATATCCAAAACTTAAAACTTCAAGGCATTTCTTCAATTGTTATAAAATCAGCGCAAACTCTTTATCTGCACACTCTGTTTACCAAGCCAGATGCAAACGAATTCGTAAAAACTCCCCAAATATGATTTTCACAAAAGAACATTCAAACCCGCTGAAAGCCTCGTCCCCATATAGCACCCATATAGCAAAACGGCACCCTGAAAAGAGCGCCGTTTGAATTGGTGATCCCAACGGGATTTGAACCCATGTTACCGCCGTGAAAGGGCGATGTCCTAACCACTAGACGATGGGACCATTGGTCGGAACAAAAGCGTTTATATAGATAAAAAAATAATAAGTCAACACTTTCTTTTCATTTTTTTGATTTTTTTTGCAAAAAATCAGTTAACGTAAAATAATTGATTTATTTTCAATATGTTATAAAAACTACTTTTGCGCTGAATCTGCCTCCTGCTGACGCGCCGCAATATCCTTCATCATATCGACTGCCTCTCCTCCCGCTGATACGGAAGTTTCGGAAGAAATATTTTCTTGTGCTGTTACAGTAGGTTGAGTTTGATTTTCTGTTGTTTCGGCCGATTCACCGTCTTTTTGCCCCGGTATCAGCACCACCGGCTTTTCGACATCATTAACACCTTTTGTTTCAACCACGTCCGTGACCTCTCCGGCACCGGCAGAACTCCGCTGCTCCGCCGCACCAGCAGCCTGTCCGCCGGAAGAAGCTTTGTCAGCCCCCTCAGCCCGATTTTCAGCTGCCCCCGCTGCCTCTCCGGCACCGGCAGAACTCCGCTGCTCCGTCGCACCTGCGATTTCTCCGGCAGAACTCCGCTGCTCCGCCGCACCTGCAGTCTCTCCGCCGGAAATAGCTTTGTCAGCACCCGCAGCCTGATTTTCAACTGCCCCCGCTGCCTCTCCGGCACCGGCAGAACTCCGCGACACCTCCGCACCAGCAGCCTCTCCGTTGGAAGAAGCTTTGGCGCCGCTGTCTGCCGGAACGGCATTTCCTCCCGCCGTTTCTTCTACGGCAACAACGCCTTTCTCACTGTCATAAATTTCTATCTTTCCTTCCTCAAAAACAATCGTTTCGGAGCGGGAGGCCGGCTTTGCCGCCGTTTCCGGCTGACTGATTTTTGCCAACGCCGATTCCGGTTTGCTTACGGCATCAACTTTTTCTTTTGTTTCCTGCATAAAGTCCAAAAATTCGGTCAATGCCTCGCCGGAAATTTCCGCCTGCTCCGCCCCCTGAACTGCCTGGCTGCCGCCGGAAACATTCTGTCCGTTCTCCGCTCTTGCTGCAATTTCTTCTGCCGCCGGAGCCGATAAAACCGAAACCGGAGCCCTCGCCTCCATTGCAGCTGTTTCCGTTCCGATTGTCGTTACTTTCGAGCCGGTTGTCTCCGCACTGCTTACCGTTGTTTCGGCTGCGGAAATTCCAGCCTTTTTATCGGCTTCGGCCGCTGCAGGCTGTACTGTTTCGCGGCGACTTTCCGCAGCCCGGCTGGCTTTTCCTCTCTCAAAAACGACTGCCGCCGTCGCCAAAGGAGCAGTTTCTCTGCGGTATTCCGCCGCCGCTCCGCCCAAAAGCGTCAAAAACAATACAAACGCCAGCAGTTCTGCTTTGCCTCTGGCTTTCAACCGGGAAATTTCCTGATTATCCATAATGCCCTACTCCGTAAAAAAACATTTTCAGACATTATAGAACAGCCTTAGTTTATTTGCAAGCTTTTCCTTATGCCGAAAATCAGCGTTGCAAAACTCCTGTGGCAAAGTTTCCGCCCCAAAATTCCGCCGTCGGAACGCCGCAGCCCCCAAAAGTGCGGCAGCCTCAAAAGTGCGGCAGATTCAAAAGTGCGGCAGCCGCACTCAGCCGACATGCTTTCTGACTGCCGCGCGCCCCGCCTCGGCCTATTTCTCGGGTTTATACCGTTCCTTCAGCATCCGCCCGGCCTTGCCCAGCATATTCCCGACCGCATCAAACAGTTGTTTTCCGCCGCTGCCGGTTTTTGCAGGAGTCAGGTCAAGCAGTTTCGTCACCTTGTCCAGCCAGACAATGTAAAAATTATGCAATAGCTGCTCGCTATCCCGCTCGACCGTCAGCCGGCCGCCGATGGCGTCCATAAAACGCTGCACGAACATTTCTTCCACGCCGGCTTCAATTGCCGCTTCCGGCGTAGAAAACCGTCGCGGCAGTTCCGGCATGACCCGTTCGCCACGTTTATAGACAAGCATGTACCCGCCTTTGTAGTTCACCGGTTCGTAGCGGTGCAGAAGCTCCTTGCGGTAATTGTCCATCAGGCGGTAATAAGCCCGCTTTGCCAGCATATTGCCGTTCAAATCCGGGCTCTTCAAAATCTGGCTCAGATAATGGAACGTTTCATGCACAATCGTTTCCGCATCGGCCGTTTCAAACAGGTACAATGTCTTGTCCGCCGCGTCAAAAGCCCCTTTCGCCAAGACATCAAGCGTCGACTTCAGCCTTTTTTGCGGCGTCGGTGCTGCCGTTTCGTCGTCGGGCACAGAACGCATAAAATCAGGCTTAAACGCTATGTCTTTGTCGAAATTGCTTGCGATTTTCTCCAAATCGGCATACGTCAGGCGCGTTCTGTCGGTCGGAGGCGGCAGGTTCTTCTCGTCCCAATACGAAAACGACCGCTGCCAGTCGCTGTAGTCCTGTCGGCGCAGCATCGCCCGCACGTCGATATTGCCCTGCGATGTAACGCCGCCCCACGGAAACGGCGCCGCTACCGCATATCCCGAACTCATCCGCGCCCGCGTCAGGATTTCCGAATTCATCGCCTCGCGCAGGTTTTGCAAAGCTGAATACGCAAAATCGCCGATTTGCCGCTCGTCCGGATCCAGCTGCGCGCTGCCGTAACGTTCGTTGAGTTTTTCGTACAAACGGTCGAAATCAATCTCCCTGTACGTCAGGATTTCCGGTTTGTTCCCGTCGGCTCGCGCCTCAGAAGCCGTTGTTCCGACTGCATCATCTCCGACTCTCGCCTCAGAAGCCGTTGTTCCGACTGCATCATCTCCGACTCTCGCCTCAGAAGCCGTTGTTCCGACTGCATCACCTCCGGCTCGCGCCTCAGAAACCGTTGTTCCGACTGCATCACCTCCGGCTCTTGCTCCTGAAACCGCCGTTTCAGCCGTATCCGCGCGAGCTTGCTGTCCGGCCGCGGATTTCGCCTCGCTCCGGTAAAGTCCCAGCAGCGGCAGGGGAACCTCCCGCTCAACCAGATAATCGCGCTGCTTTTCCCCCGGCAGGTATTTGCCGAGAAACGCCGTCAGCTCCTTGTTAAACACCGGGGCAATTTCCTTTCGCGCCATATGGATGTGGCGGTCCATAAAATTGCGCCGCTGCGTCGGCGTCAGCGCCGGATCGAACCCTTCCCGCATCTGAATGGCAAATGCAGCTCCCCTCAGCAGCAGGTCTTTCAGATTGGCGTAGTCGAACTGCCGCGGATCAATCTCCAAAACGTCGGCATTGCTGGTTTTGTCATGATAAAAATGATACCCTTCGTCATTTGCCAGCTCCTCAAACCTGACCATAACGTCTTCCATATCGGGATAGTTGCGGTAAAGCTCCTGATGTTCCAGCAAGTCGCCGAGCCGGACTTCCTTCCTCTCCAGCAGCAGCTGCCGTTCTTCCCAATACCGGCGCAGGCTTTCGTCTCCGACCTCGTAATGTTCGGCAATATAGGCGTTTGCCGCCCGAATGTCGCGTTGTTCCGCCTTGCGTGCAAATTCGGTTTCCCGGTGCAGGCGGTAAATCCGGTGAACTTTGTCCAGCATTTCGGCAATCTGCACCTTCTGTGCCGGCAGCAGATAGCGGTATTTCTCCTGATTGAAAAACAGGTCGCTCATCAGCCGGGGCGTATGCGCTTCCCGATAAAAATCAGGACGATACGCCATATTGCGGTACGGTTTGTGATAATCGCCCTGCGCCGCCAGATAGGTACGGTACGCCAGCTCTTTGTTCAAATCCATATAAAGTTCCGGCCCTTCGGGTATTCCCATCCGCTGCGCCGCTTTGCGCCGTTTGAGAACGCGTTCCAGCAGTTCCTCCCCCACTTCCGCCTGATATTCAAACAGTTCCGGCGTTGCCGCTTCGTGCACGTCCAGAAACTCCCGCAGCGTCTGAAAATTTTTCTCGACGCTCGTATCGTCTTTCCATATCTTTTCCAAAAATTCCAGATACTTCGTTTCCTCAAGCGTCGAGCGGATAACCTTCATCTGTTCCTTGGTATAAAACCGGTCGACTGCAGGGAAATTGTCATTGGAAGCAGTCTTCCTGAGCCACGGGGAACGCCTGCTTTTCGCCAGTTCTTCCGCTTTGCGCCGCTGCTCGGTCAGATAGTCGTCATACGAAATAACCTCTCCTGTGCTCTTGCGCAAATCGTCCTCGATTTCCTTGCGTGAAACGTCTTCCAGCCGCAAGTCCCAGAATAAATCCCCCTTGTCGTCCTCCTTGACCGTCATTCGGCTGTTTATCAGCTCGCCATCAATCATCACCGGAAAATACGCCTTGTAAGAGTTTTTTTCTCCCGCCGTCACAGAATTCGAACCGTGCGGCGCTTTCTTAACGTTAAAAACCGCCGTTCCCAGCAACATGGGCAGATAAGGAATTAAAAGTTCCCGGCTGCCATTCCAGATATGTCTGTCCTCAACCGGAAGATTTTTGATTTCCACTTCTCTCCCCAGCGACGGATTATATATTTTCCGCCCCTGATACGAAACGAGCAGTTTTTCCATTTTCGCCTTAAAATCAGAGTCATTTCTCGCCTGATATCTATCGGCACTGACATTCAGCAGTACTTCGCCTGATGCGCTCTTGACATTTTCTCCGGCAGCCTCTACATTATCAAAAAACGGCGTACCGTTTTCCTCCCTATCCGACACCTGGGCATCTACCCTTGACCGCCTGGGGGAGGTTTTCGGTACATTATAGCCGTTTTCCTCCCTATCCGACACCCGGATTTGTAGCCGGGACCGCCTGGGGGAGGTTTTTTGTATATAGCTGCCGTTTTCTGCACTCTGCACTTCTCCGTTTCGGTTAGCCGCCGGGCCGTTTTCCCCGCCGTCGGGAATAACCAGTTCGCCTCGGTCAATCAAAACTTCTTTAAGGCTTTTGTCTTTCAGATAGATAGGCATCCGGCTCCAGTCCTGCTTATCGCGCAATTCCTCTTCCCTCAGCCCGTATCCGTCAGACAGGGCATAAAGCCTCGAATCGGCAAGTGCCCTCTGGGCTTTGACTTCCGCCTCAAAATCTCCTTCCAGATCCCGAAACTCAAAATACCCGCTGCGGTTAAGACCGACCGCCATATTGCGCTGGTAATGCTTGTCTAAGAAGTCGATAAAATCGCTGTACAGATAATTGTAAAGCTCTTTAATAATTGCCTTATCCTGAAAAATCAGCCGTTCATAACTTCTGAGCCCGAGAATATCATGCCCTTCCATTTCCTCCAGTTTCCGGATATACGTCTGCCAGTACCGCTTGGGAAGGTCGTCAGCCTTAACGTCGGTGTGTATTTTCAGCTTAGCGCCGGAATCATTGATTTCAAAACGCCACCGTCCGTCCCCGCCGCGATACCATCCGGTTCTTGACCAGATAAGCCGCGGGCTGTAATCCTGCTGTTCCAGTTTATATGCCTCCGCCAGTTTTTTGAAATCGGCAAATTTGGCTTCGACCCCGCCGAACTGAAACATCACCGCCGCTTCGGGCGACAGTCGTTTCTGAAACTCCTGATACGCCAGTTGCTTATATTCCGGTATCTGCCCCGCAAAAAGGGAAGCCGGAGAAAATCCGCCGTCAATCTCGTACAGTGCCATCATATTGGCTTGCATCATGCCGGCGGCAATTCTCGCTTTCCCTGTGTCTCCGGTAGCTTTAAGCGAACGTTTGTATACTTCGTCAAACAAACGGCGAAACCCCTTGACATCTTGGCGTACCTGCGCCAGGCTTCTGTTTTGCCGCTTTGCCGCCACCGTCGCATTCTCCGCATCAGCCCCGCTCTCTGCAGTTGCTGCCGTACTCTTACCCGCCGTTGCTGCCCCTGTTTCGGACATTAACACCGCAGCCGGCCCGCCTTCGGGCATTGTCGCCGCATCGGCACCGCCCTGTGCAATAGTTTCCCCTTCGCTCATCCGCTGCAAATTCCGCTCCAGAACGTAGTTCAAAACCTTTCCGAAAGCATCAGGTTTGCTCTTTAGCAGTTCCATCATATTGTTTTTGTAAAGCTCGATTTCCTCCGCCGTCACACCGCGCAGCAGCATTCTCTGCCGGGCGTCCTCATATGTCTTGCGCGCATAATAAACGCTTCCGTCGGCAGCCATCAGCGCCGAAGAACCTGCAATTGCCCCCAGTGCGCTTTCAATCAGCCCTTCAAACAAATCCTGCGTATCGTCAATGCCGACCTTGCGCACAAGGTTTTCCGCCATCATCTGCTGCAAGACTTCCGTTCCTGCCTCGCGCAGCGGCGCCCCTGCAATTTCACGTGCAATCATTTTGGAGGTTATCCGCGCGTCTTTTTCTATCTGTTTCGGTAACGGGCTGAAAAGCTTGTCAATCGCAAAAGTTGTGCCGCCGGAAATGAGCGCCAGCGTATTGGCAGTGTCAATATCCCCGTCCTTGGCGTAGGATTCCTTAAAGATTTCTCCGGCGCCGCCCCCGGCAAACAAACCGTAAGTCGGCCCCGAGCCGATAAATTTGGCCATGGTTCCCATTGCCAGAACCTGTGACGATCCCTGTCCCAGAACATTTGCCAGTTTCGACCAGTTCGGATCTGCACTGTAAGCTTCCGCTGCCGGTGCCAGTAATTCCGAATTTTCGATTTTGCCGGCATATTCGCCCAGTTTGTCGCCGATGTTTTTAAAAATTTTCCCCGTTTCCGGCACCAGAAGCCCGGCACCCGCCGTAACCGCCGCCGTACCGGCATTCTGGCTTTCAAGATTGGCGCCGAACATCGACAGGACATTCCCTGCCGTCCGCAACGTATTCGCGCCCAAACCTCTTGCCCCGGCTTTTAAAAGCTCCCGGCCGAACGCCCCTGCTTCAAATGTGCCGAACTTCCCTTCGTCATACGCCCACTTATACTCTGCAGCCTGTGCCCCGAAATTCTCCAGCAACGCCCAGTAGTTGCGCAAATCGGCAGCCTGTCGCAGCCATTTTCCCGCAATCTGAAAGCTCGTCAGCGGCGCATCTTCGTCAACCGTTTCCGCTGAAAAAGCCGGAAAATTCAGGTTCTGCTCCTCCTCAAGGTAAGCAAACGGCGCCCGTCCGCCTTCCTCAAATTCTTCCTGTTTCCTGCCGCGCGCCATAACGCCGGTATAAACCGGTTCCGCCGCAGTATCTTCTGCGTTCATATCCGCAGTCCCGCCATCCGGCAGCAATGTCATTGCCATCTCCGTAACGCCCGCACCATCCACAGATACCGGCGTCATCATCGTTCCGTCCGCAACACCATACGCCGGCACTGGCGTCATCATCGTTCCGTCCGCAACACCATACGCCGGCACTGGCGTCATCATCGTCTCACCCGCGGCACTGCCTTCCGGTACCGGCGTCATCATTGCCCCGCTGTCCGCAATTCCGGAAATTTCCTTCCCGTCCGCATCGTATTTCATCGCCAAATTCCTCAAGTTGTCCATTGCCCTATCCTTTCATCGCCGTCAATTGTTTCAGCCTTTCATCACGGCAAGCCGCCCCTTGAAATAAAACCGGTCTCCCGGCGCCAGCCCCGCCTGCATTACCTCGTCATAAGTTTCAAACTGCGGATAAGAAAGCTCGCGTTTCTGTTCTTCCGTTGCAATCCGGCGCATAACCGCCGTTTTGTCCTCGGCATAAGGTGCTTCTTTTGCAAAACGCTCCCAAATGCGCCTTTCGCCGCTGCCTGAATAGCTACTCTTCAGGGTTCTCCGCAGCTCGCCGAAAGACGGAGCGGCGCCCGGTGTTTCTTTGAGGTTCAGCTCCGCCGCCGTTTCCGCCAGCGCCTGCCTGCCGATTTTCTTTGCCGCCGCAGGTGTCATCTGCCCGCCCTGCGCTGTAAATTCTTCGGCCAGCGCCGTCTTTCTGCCGTAGTAGTTCTGATAAATGTCAAACGCCAGTTTCGCCTTGTGTTCCATCAGCTCGCGCCCGTACGGGGTATACTGTTCCGCCCCGGCGGGAATATCGCGCATAAAGGCTCTGTCCGCCAGTTCGTCAACCTCTCTGTCAAAAATAAGTTCGGACGCGTTTCCGCCCTGCTGCGCCGCCACCAGCTGGTTTTGCAGTGCCGCCGTTTCTTCCAGACCGAGTTCGTTATGCCGGTAAGCGCTGATAAGGCTGTTTCCCGCATCGCGCACTTCTTCGGCGCTGAGGCTTTCCCCCTCGTTCATTTTCCGCACCAGCCGGTAAGCGTCGGCAAGCGGTGCCGGAGAGCGGTCTTCGCCGTCTCCCCACAGCATTTCGGGATTGGTATCGGCGGAAAGCACATAATATTGCGCCGGAGAAATTTCCCCCCTTTCCCGTTTCTGCCACAATGACTGGGCGTCGCCGTACGCTGCCAGATAAGAACGCTGCCGTTCGCGCTCCTGCTGTCGTTTAGCCCCTTCTTCGTTTAAGCGCCGCGTTTCCGCAATCCGCGCCTTAATGCCGTCGCTGTCGCCGGGAAAATACCTGTCCGCGGCAGCTTCCGCCGTTTCCGGAGAATTCAGCGCCAGAT
Organism: Acetobacter sp. 46_36; assembly: GCA_001917135.1. Lineage (GTDB taxonomy): Bacteria > Pseudomonadota > Alphaproteobacteria > RF32 > CAG-239 > CAG-267. The sequence continues at coordinate 47,445 of MNTT01000016.1, read as the reverse complement.
TGAGAATTCCGGTTTTAAGATAGCCGTCGCGGTAAAACTGCTTGTCCTCGGGCGTAAGAAACGGTGTCCGCTCTATTTCGCCGGTTCCCATCTCCAGCAGCTTTTCCGCCTGCACCGGCTCTGCCGTTTCCGCCAGAAGGTTCTGGTTGTCCGCCAGCATCGACCGCAGGCTGTTACGGCCAAAATCCGCCTGTTTCATTGCCGCAATTTTTGCCGTATCGGCACGATTTGCTTCAAGTATCTTGTCGCCGTGTTCCTGCCAGAAAGCCTTGCCGGAATTTTCGCTGCCAAACTGCGCCGGCAGGCTTTTCTCCGCCGTTGTTGCAATTTCCCTCAGCTGCTCTGGCGTTTCTGCCGCCTCCATCGCCTGACGGGAAGCCCTTAGTGATGCCGCCGCTTCCATCGCCTGCCGCTGCTTTTCCGTTTCCAGGCGTTCCTCAGCCATTTTTTTGCCGGCGTCAACCAAAAGCCCCGCCGTTTCCAAACCGCCGTTTCCCGCCACAAAACGTTTTCCCGGAACCGTCAAAGTCGTTTGCAATCCTCTCTGCGCCATCACGCCCGCCAGCCCCATCGGGGCAATTTTCTGTCTGTTTGCCATTGTCTTCCTCCGCTCTGCCCTAAAAACTACCCGAAAAGCCCGCCAAGCGACGATGTCAAGCCGCCCAGCATGCTGTTCATAAACTTGTTTTTACCAGCTTTTTTGTGCTGGCGCGCCTGTTCCTCCGCCAGCCGCGCCTGATAAAGATAGTTTTCCGCCTCGCTTTCGACCCGGTAACGCTCGTTAAGGATATTCTGTTCCAAAGCTGCCGAAGTCGTTGCCAGCGCCGTCGTTGTCGTCGGGCTTTCGCCCATGCCCGCTTCGCCCGCCGCCGCGGCTGCTGATGCCACTGCCGCCCGTTTCTGGCTGCGCATCATATCCTCGTTCAACGAACCGTTCAGCCGCACCCTTGCCGCGTTTTTGCGGTAAATCGCCGCGTTGTTCAGCGCCAGCTTTGCCTGAACCTTGGCCTCGTATTCTTCCTGTTTGCCTTTCAAAAAGCCGGAAGCAAAGTTGATTCCGGCCGCAATCAATGCCGCTTGTGCCACCATTGTTTTTCTGCCCTTTCAAAAATCTGATAATCTTCACCGTTAAAAAAATTTTCCAATATCCCGGCCGGGGAAAATCCCAGCATGCCGGCCAGCCGCGCCCCTGCCGCAAAGCCGCGGCGCACCGTCATCGTAACGCGCCGTACCCCGAGCCGGACCGCTTGCCGCGGAATATACCGGCGGAAATAGCGTACCGCCTCAATCAGCTTTCGCCCCGCGTCGATTCCGACCAGCGCGAAACATTCCGCTTCCCTGCCTGTCGTAATGCCGCCGCCTTCAATCCGAAAGCCGAAAACCGCCAATACCCTGCCGCCGTTTCCGTCCCACTGCCTTCCCGCCGTTTTGCCGTCGCCCGCCGCTGCGCCGCCGTTCCCGGACGCATCGTATTCCGCAGCGCCCATATTCCCGGACTTTTCACCTGCCGCAGCGCCCATATTCCCGGACTCTTCGCCTGCCGCAGAGCCGTCATTCCCTTTTTCCACCAACGCGAAAGCCGGAATGCGTTCAAATTCCGCCGCCCACGTTGCCGCTTCCGCCTGCTGCTCAGGCTGCACCCGGACTTTAAACGCGTCTCCCGCCCGATATTTTCGTATCATAAACTACTCCCTGCTGCTATTGCCGAACCGCTCCGTTCAATGCCGAACCGCTCCGTTCAATGCCAAGCTGCTCCCTTCAATGCCGAACCGCACCGCCCCAAACCGCTCGCCGCTCTATTCGTCCACGTCCATATACGGCACAATCGCCAGAATATTCATCGGCAGCGGCGAAGAATTCTGAATCATCAGCGTCGCCGCCGCTTCCTTTTTCGTCGTCGCTCCGTTAAACAAAACTTCCTTGTTGCCTGTAAACAGTTCCTGCGCCTCGTTCATTGCCGCATCGGCCTGCCGGTAGAGGATATCCGTCAGCGTATCCTCGTCCTCGCCGATCTGCCCGCCGCCGGAAAGATACAGCATCAGCAGCACATGGTTGATGCGCTGTTTCTGACCGATGCCGCTTCCGTAATCGTTCGGGATATAGATATTCTGCGGCATAAACTGGCTCGTAATCGGCAGCCCTGCCGCCACATGACGGTACGTCGGCAGAATTTTGATTTTTCCGTCCTGCACGACCTGCGGTTCCAGAACCGTCCCGTCGGCATACACCGCCACTTTAAGCCCTTCCAGATGTTCCAGCCCGGACATTTCCTCCTGCATGTCCAGTTCATTCTGCTCATACACCACAGCCCCGTCCAGATACAACGCTTCCTGGCGGACATATTCTTTCTCCAGCGTTTCCCTCTCGGCCAGGCTTGCCGCGCCGTAAACGCTCGACGGCCAGTACTGCGGAATACCGTTGTCCATCCATTCCACGGTTCTGTAGTTGGCATTGTTGACTGTGCGCTTGATTTCGAGCCACAGTTCGTCGCGGCAGTCTTCAAAATTCGGAATAACCGCCAGGCTTTCCGCCGCGCCGGACAAATCGTGCCGCGACAGTGCCGAAACTTCCTGTTCCGCCGAAAAAGTAAGCGCGGTCAGGCTCCCGTCGCCAACCATGCACCACAACACTTTGTCGGGAACTTCCTGATATGCCATGCCGGTAATTCTCGATTGGAACAGATGTTTCCCCAAAAGGGAAATGTCCATTTCGTCATACCCGTCGTTATAGTAATTGTACGTCAAATCGCGCAGGCTCAGCCCGTACCTGTCGACGAAAATAACGTGCGACCCGACCGAAAGCGGCATAATCGCCTTGCTCCCGACCCGCGAAATCTGCGAAATCTTTACATTGTCCGAAGCCAGCGGCGACGCCGACGACACCACGTCGACATAAAATTCCGACGCCCCCGTGCCGACAAACAAAACGTCCCGGGCATAAATCCATTTCCCCTCGTTAAATTCGGTATTGAGCACCGGCACCGTAATCGCCGTTTCCGCCGTTGCCTCGCCGCATTCCATATCGGCAAAGTTGTTATAGTCGCCCGAATACGACAGGCAGACGTTCGGCCCGGTTTCGGTATTGACCAGAAACGCAAACCTGTTGCGGAAAAAAGCGCCGGATTTCGGATATTTCGAAGCTTTGTGCAGCATGCCGAGTTCCCAGCATACCGTGCCGGACTTAATGGCGTCCGGCAGGCGCGTTACCGTCGTCCCCTTTACATGCTGTTTGTCGACAACCTCCGTAATCTTGACAATTCCCGACCCGTCGTGCAGATATTCCCACAAAACGCCGCCGTCGGAACGCGTCCCTTCGCTGTGCACCGGTTTGATGCTTCCGGTCTCGTCTCCAGTGATGGCTTGGTAATACTTATTGTCTGATACGCATATAGTCCCCTGAAATCCGATTTTTCCCGCCTGCCAGGGGGTCGTGTCGTCGTCAAAAATTCTCAGCCGCACCAACCTGCCCACATCCGTCTTGCTGAAAACGTCGCCGGTTGCCGTAAGTTGAACCTCCCCTTCCAACTCGTCGGTCGCAATGCTGATGTCCGTCGTGTTCATGCTCAGAAACGGACCGTTTCTAATCTCCAGCTCTTCCAATACCCATGTGGTATTTGAATAGCGTTTCAGCACCATCAGCGGAAAATCCTCGTTAAAAATATACAGAATGTCCGAATGCTGGATAGTCTGAATTTTGCAGCATTGTTCTTCGTTGTCCCACAAATCGCTGTATGCGTACGGAGACGCAATCTCCAGCACCGGAAATACCTTCTCGACAATGTCGTCGGGAATTCCGCCCGTCGTGCCGCTTTCGCCGCTCATCGTCGTCTTTGACATATCGCGCACCAGTTTTCCCTGCGCGTACATGCGGATTTTCTTGTGGCTGAATTCAATCACATACGCCACCCTGTGGCTGTATTTAAACGGAAATAAAAAACTTCTTGCGTTAACCATTGTTTCTCCCCTTAATTTCTAACCTGCCGCCGACGCCGCCACGATAACACACGCTCCCGCACACCTCCTCTGCGTCGCCGTGCCGCCACTCCCTGTGCTAACCATTGTTTCTCCCCCTCAATTCCCAGACCAGTTCTTCCCCGCGATAAACGCTGAGGATGTTCCGTTCCGCTTTGCCCGTATACGCATCATAAAAGAAACCGTAATTTTCCTGCGTTTCATCTTTCTGCCAGCCGTTTTCCTCTATAAACTCGGCATCAACGCTCAAAACCAGCGTATCATCGGCATCATAATAGTTTCCCTGATTCATTTCGCCCTTTGTTTCAACCAAACGCGTATGCACGACAGCCCCGTCCTGCAGCGCTATGCTGTTCAGTTTCTCACTGTCGGTATATTCAAACAGGCTTTCGTCCAAATTCCCCGTCGGAGCCATATCTTCCCGGGCAAACACAACCGGCAGAAAACCGTTGCTGAATTTAATGTAAAAGCACCGTTCCTCCCTGTCGCTGCGCCCGACCGCCGTACAGGCTGCCAGCCCGACGACGTCGCCCCAGTCGCCATAGTCGTATTCTTTTTCCTTGACCAGCTCGATTGTAACCGTTTTGGTCATATCGGCAATAATCGTCCCCTCCTGCGTGATGTAGTTTTCTTTTGCCACCCTGTAAAAAACTTCGCCGTTTTTGTTAATGCGCAGGCTCCGCCGTTCATAACCGTTGAGTTCGACCACGGCATCCGCCGGCACCGTTTCCACCGTCAGCTCGCACATAATGCCTTTTGCTACCAGCCTGACCGCAAGTTCCTCGTCCGCATCCGCCGTCAGCGTATCGACAACCGTAACGTACCCCTCGCAGCTCACCCGGTACGAAACCTCGTCGCCGCGCGCCAGATAAACTTCCCGGCGTTTGACGCCGTTGATATAAACTTCTGCTTCTTCCGGATCGGGCACGATTTTAAACAAAATGCTGTCCCCTTCCGGAGTTGCCGCCACAAAACGCGTTCCGCCGCGCCGTTTCAGGCTGCCTTCTGCCAGCGGAATAAAATTGCGGCAGAGCTTTGCCGTCTTGTCATATTTCGCAATGTCGGTGCGCCCCTCCAGCCACGGGCTCAATTCCCCGCCGTTAAACTGCACTTTCGCCGGTTTTATACTCATCTGCATTTCCCCTTATCATCTTGAATGTTTCTTACCAAAAAATGACCTTTCCGCCATCTCTCTCTTTCCCCTCTTCCCGCCTCTCACCATTTCCACTCTGCCCGCCATCTCTCCATTTCCCCTCTGCCCGCATCTCACCATTTCTCCTCGGCCCGCCTCCCGCTATTCCGACTCTCCAACCCATTTCTCCCGTTTCTCTCTTCTCCCGCATTTTCCCATAAAAAAAGCGCGCCCTCCGGCACGCCCGTATTTTTTTGCAGAATTTTTCCGCCTTTCGCCCCAAAGCAGCCCCAGCGCCGCTCCTATGCGTATCCTCTCTCCAAAGCCGCTCCTGTACGCCGCCTCACAACAGCCCCGCGATTAAAAAGGGTATCCCGCAAACCCCGCTGTACAGCCATATAAAGAACAACGTCCGCCGAACCGCCCCGATGCACGTTCCGGCAGCATCCGCCGCCAGCCGCCCCGAGCAGCGAAAATACATCAGCGCCGCCAAAACATACGCTACCGCATAAAACGGCAGAATATCCCGATAAACGCCTCCCAGTATCAGCCATGACCCCGCCGCGGAAAACACGGCCGCCCCCGCCAGCCAGAGCACTGCCCGCAGTATCAGCCGCAGCCGTTGTCTTTTCCGCAACAGCGGCTCTCCCTGCGCGCCTTGCGATATAACCGCAGTTTCCTTTATGCTTTTACCCATATCCTGAATTCCCCCTAAATTGAACCGGCTGCAAACCAAAACAGCAGCGCGCCGCACCACAGCAGAAAACACAGCGCCGTCGTCATACAATATTTCCACCGCGCCTGCCTGCGCACCATCAGCACATAAAAGCGTCCTGCGCTGAATGCCGTCAGAACCGCCGCCAGCCCGAAGAGAAACAGAAAGATCAGATAAATCGTCATACCAAAACCGGGCATCCGCAAAACGGCTTTTTCTTCCGTTGTTATGGTATCATCCCACTCGTATTCATGCACATCCTTCAATATATCCATAGACGCCAGCCACGCCAGAACCAAACAAAACACGACAGCTCCGGCGATTTTTAACATCAGGGTTCCGTTCACCTTCCGCAACTTGCCCTTTTCCGTCTTCTCCCTCTCGGGCATCTGGGCAGCCGCGCCGGTTTCGCCCTGCCCGCAATTTGCCGCCCTGCCCGTCTTCCGTTCAGGAACAGGCTTCCCGTTCTCTTCTCGCTCATCTCTTACGGAAATTTTCAATTTTGTTCATCCTTTGCTTATAGTCAAGATACTCCTGCACCTTGTGCCTTCTCTGTATTTGCATCATATCCCCGAGACATTCTCATTCCATGATAATCAATATCCGTCCATAAGTCTGCGGGTACACTCCGCAAATAGTCCGAGTATAATCAGTTATATCTTGCTCAAGTTTATATTTTGCTCATTAGACATGTCAAGCGCTTTCTTATCTTCAAGCGGCTTCACCCCATAAATATTTTTTTAACATAATCATCTTCTCCCGCAAAAAAAATCTATATTTCATAAACTAACTTCTTAACAATATACTTTTTTGCCAGAGCCTTTCCGGCTCCGGTTTAAATTGGCCACACCATATCATCTCTCCCCAAATAAGTTTACATTCCATTATTTTCCGCCGCCCCGTCAATCGCCCCAGACCTCACGCGCCGGAACCGGACAGCCGCCCCGTCAATCGCCCCAGACCTCACACGCCGGAACCGGACAGCCGCCCCGTCAATCGCCCCAGGCCTCAAGCGCCGAAACCGGACAGCCGTCCCGTTAATCGCACCAGGCCTCGCGAACCAGAACCCAGCTGTTGTCGGGAATAAGTTCCGCGTCTTTGGCTATCTCGTTGTTGAGCTGCGCCTGCCGTACCAGCGTCAGAAATTCGTTCTCCAGCGCCTGTTTGAGGTTAAGCGAATGTTTGATGCGCATTGCCAGTTCCGCCGCCACTTTCGCGGCTGCCGCCTCCCTGAACAAAGGGGGAAACGCCGCATCGTCCCCGACCGCGCGGACATACTCAATTTCCACTCCGTCTTTCAGCGGGCTGACAATACAGTTGTCTGCCAGTTCGTATCCCTGCATCGCATAAGGGCGCGCCTCGGTCAAATCTCTAGCTCCCTGCCCGAAAACCTTAAGCAGCAGCAGACAGTCCGCCGGCAGCGGATACATAAACCTGTCGCCATACGTTTTTTCGCTCCGCGCCAGACGCTTGACCCCTACCGCAAACCGCCACGGATATGACGACAGCAGCAGGTTTTTGACATCTTCATAAATCGTTTCGTATGATTTGCCGAACGCCGCATCGTTTAAAGACGACACCGGCGGCTCGCCGAGTTTCAGCAGCGCCCGGTTGATAATTTCCACTTTTGACATTTTTCCTCCATATTGTTTGCACCACATTGTTCGCGCCATATTATCCGCATTGAACCATATTACCCGTACTGCCCAGTTCGCACCGTAATCGGGCAGACGTTTCCGCCTGCCCTTCGGACTATGGATTGGCCTGATAATAAATTGCATAATAATACCGCACCCGCGCCGCCGTACCGCCCCAAACGGCCGGTACCACATCACCGTGCCGTAATGCCCGGACAGACGGTACCACATCTCCGCGCCGCCCCGGACGGCTGGTTCTCGCGCTGCCGGTACGTCTCCGTTCGGGTTAGCGCGCCAGATAGCCGAGCGTCACGCGGATGCTGCCGCTGTTGCCGGTTGCCGAAGCCACCGCCGCGGTAACAAAGTCCTTCACGTCGGCCGGAAGCGTTGCCGTCGCCATCAGTTCGCCGTCGGCAAAGCTCTTTTCCGCATCAATCGTCATCGTCAGCAAATCGGCAAACGACCCGTTTTCGGTATCGCCGTGCTTAACCGTAATCGTCACTGCCGCGGTTGTTGCCACATCGCCGACCGCAAACGCGTTGACGCAAAGCGCCCCCTGCGTGGAACCGGCTGCCACCGCATCGCCCGCCGCAATCGCCGCCTGATTCAGGGCACCGCTTGCCAAGTCTTCGCCATAAACTTTCAAAATATTATTCAACATCAATCATTCTCCTGTAAGATTTAAACTCATATATGCGGCACACTGCTTCCCACCGGCAGGCTCCTCCCGGCCGGCAGCAGGAAACAGCGCGCCGTCCCCTGAAAGCTACGCCAGCTTAACCGCGTCTTCTTCGCCGTTCTTAAAGTTGTACGACGTGATGAAGCGGATGCCGTTCCAGGCCGCAAAACTGCGGTTGACGTCCATATCGCCCGTCATCGTCTGCAAAACGTTGCCCTTGTATTTGTTGAGCATCGAGAGCACTTTCGGATGGCAGAAAATATAGGTGGAAGCCGGCGTCGCCTTGGCATCGACCAGCATATTGTCAATCTGTTCCGCGGTCGGAATCTTGTCCGCCGAGATATTGACAATCGCCGACACCGCGTCCGGGTTTGCCAGCTGCATGCCGATATAGCCCTTAATGCGCACGCCGTAGCCCAAAAGGCCGTTGGCGTTTTTATAAAGCTGCGCGCCGTTAATCGGGGTTGAATCCAAAATCCCGTGGCGGTTGATGTTTTTCGCCGAATAAAGCCCGGTTACTTCGCCCGGGATAAAACGCACCGCCACCATGGAGTAGCACTTGTCCGCCGCCCCTGCGGAAACGGCCTTGCCGTTGCCGATCGCATACGGGATAAAGTTGTCGTAAATGATTTTCTTTTCCGCGGTCTCGCCGGCATGCTTAAGCAAAATCGGGATTTTTTTGGAAAAATATTCCGAAACGCCGATAACCGCCGCCTTGTCTTCCGGAACGAAAATCTCGCCGCCCAGAATGGACAGGTCGATTTTCTTCAAACTTGAATCGACTTCCATTTCCGGCAGCGGCTGATTAATATCCACAAAACCTGCACCGTCGATTTTGCTGACTTCTTCATACGCGTTCCACAACCCGTGGGTCGACGCTTCAAAACGCATATTGTCCAAAATCGGCGACTCATTGGTCAGATAGTCCACATAATGCTCCTGCTTTTTTGACAAAGCAATCGCCAGTTCCTTTAATGTGCTAGACATAAAAAATTCCTTTCAAAACAAATAAATATCAGTAATCGTTAAACATTTCCCTGAAATATTGCACCATATCCCAGTCGTCGCCGCCGCGGCGCCTGCCGAAGCTGACCGGATTGTCCTCGCAAATTGCTTCGCCGAGCCTGCAAAACGTTTCCATCAGGCGCCGGGTGCCGATGGCGCGCTCGATTTCCTGCACCAGGGCCATATCGTCGCAAAACATGCGCAGCCCCCGTTTCATCAGTTCAAAATTGCGTTGTGCCCTCGTTCCCCAGACGCGTTTCATTTCCTCAAGCTCGCGCTGCGAATTTTCCTGCCAGGTCTGTTCGTCGCGCTCCAGCAGTTCGTCGCGGTGTTTGACATACCAGTCATACAAAGCCTGCGCCGACTGCGGCAGGATATGGTTTTCCAGACACACCTGTTTGAACGCTTCGCCGTCTTCCCTGTCTTCGTCGGCAAAACAGATGTCAAACCCGGTGCAGTCGTGCGGCATTCCCAAACGGGAATACAGCTTGTCAAAGCCTTTTTTATCGCCGTCCTTCGGCAGGGATACTTTGGAAGAATAGGCTCTTTCCAGTTCGCGGTAAGACCTGAGCAGGTCGGCAGGAGTTTTCAAACCCTTTTTGCCGAGATATGCCAGCTCTTCCTCGGACAGTTCCCCCCATCCGGATTGTGCACGCAAAAAGTCTTTTTCGATTTCAGACTTCAAAAAGTTGTCGGAGGTCGTCTGCCCCTCCGGCCTGTTAAAATTTCCCATTTCTTTTTCCCCTGATTAAAGTTAAAAATAAAATTAAAAAAAGAACGGCTCTTTCGAACCGTCCTTTGCCGTCCTGACCTTCTCTCGCCGGGTTTTTTCGTTCAATCCCCCGCCTGCCCCGTTCCGCAGCCGGACGTTCGGTTTTATTTCCACCGCTTCCCGACCGTCGCTTATTTCACACCCGCTGTCCGCTCTTCCCGATTTTCCGCCACCGCTTCCCGACCGTCGCTCATTTCACACCCGCTGTCCGCTCTGCCCGGTTTTCCGCCCGTCGCGGCCGGCATCGCTACTCGGCAGAATTGGGTTTAACTACCGACCAGTTCATATAACAGGCGCCGCCGTCCGCCGCAGTCCACTTGCCTCCGTGCGCCAGACAGTCTTTTTCGCTTATCAATCCGCCAATACAAACTCCCATATCATAACACCAGTCTTCAATTTCGGACAAACCGCCATTACCGCCGGCAGCCAATCCTCCGGCAAACAATACCGCCGCAACAGTCGGACTCAACGCTTTCTGCCATCCCCCGCACGCCGAAAACAGCAAAAACAGGCTATACGAAAACACTACCGCCGCTGCCAGAAAAAAACACACCGCAACATTGTCGCCTTCCAACAGACTCCATCCTGCGCCGGCAGCAGAAAGCATTACCGATAGTATAAAAAAAATCCCTGCCGCCGTTTTGCCTGCGGCTCGCAAAAAACGCCACGCCGTTTTCATCATTTGTCCTTTCGCAAACCATACGTTTTTATTTTTTCTTTATATCACATTAAATCTGAAAAGAAAATAAAATTATTTGATTTTATGTTTCTTTAAAACATCGCATGCCCCCCTCTCCCGATACATCAGCCCATAGCCTGAACCGTAGAGATTATTTTCCATATCTTTGACACTGTCGCCTATAACACCCCCAATTCCTCCATACATTTTACGCAGCTTTCCGTTACTCAACTTACGATATAAATCCTTTCCCTCTTTCAAAGCAGCTCCAGCCAACACTGTTGATGCAGAAAATACGCCTCCCTGAGCGCCAACACAACTAACATACTGGTGCTTATTTTCATCAGACATTTTTATCGGTGTTAATCTTTCCGCTTCATAATATGCATGTTTCACCGTTTCAGGAAGAAGATTAACAGATTTCTTCGCTGCTAAATTGAAAACTTGTCTTGCCTCGTCAGCTGTTTTATCAAAAATGCGGGATAAATCATAAATATTTGCTTTTCACTGGCACAAAAATTTACCTCTGTTCATCTCTCCAGTAACTTCATCTTCATATTTTTTAACCGCCTGATATTCAAACCAGTCAGCTTCATCCATATCATCTTCATCCGGTTTCTCACCATATTTCAAGACCAGTTTTCGCATCCGTTCCTTACCGGCTTGAACCATATTCTCTTTTGCATCTTCCCAAAAATCAAAAAATATAATCCGCTCTCCTCTCGTTTCCCGTATACAAAAAAATCCGCCGTGAACGTCCTGCCTCCGCCCAACGCAAAAGGCACCGTCTCCGGTGCCTTCTCGTCTAGTATGACAGGATGCTACTCCCCTTATGACACAATGTCAATACCTTTTGCCCCGGTTTTGAAAAAAATCCGCCAAACTTGGACACTCCACCGTCTGCTTCACCACCGGAACCGTAACCGCCGCTTGCATCTCCGCCAAAGCCATACAGCACGCTAAAACCGCCCGACTACCGCACGGCTAATCCGCATACCTCCAAAGCTGAAATACGATATAAAAGAAATATGCTCCCGCAAGGCACAAAACCGTAATCGCAGCCTTCTTCGTCCCGGTCCACAACCGCATCCGGACTCCCGTTTCTTTTTCCCGAATGATGCCCTGCCCGGTTGCCCGTTCCGCCGTCCGCCCGACCTCATCTGATTCCCGCCCTGTGGTTCCAACATCCCGCTCCATCGCATAAACGCCCCGTTTTGCTTTCTGTTTTGCCATAACATTCCCTTTCGTCTGTTCTAATCGCAAATATCAAAAATGCAAACGCGTTCCTGCTCTCCAGCCGCGATACACTCCTGAATGCATTTGTCTTCAGATGGAGAAACAAATATCCGATACAATAAAAGAATTGTCAGAAACAACACGCCCGCAAGGCACAAAACCGTAATCGCAGCCTTCTTCGTTCCGCTCCACAACCGCAGCCAGCCTCCCGTTTCTTTTTCCCGAACGATGCCCTGCCCGATTGCCCGTTCCGCCGTCCGCCCGGCCTCATCTGATTCCCGCATCGCGCATTCTCCTTGTCCGCTTGTCATCCAATAACCATTCACACGGTTTATTTTTGTTTCTCTCTCCCAGCTTACTGCCATACATATTATTTTGCAAATCTTTTCTCGAATCTTCTAAAATAACTTTTCGATTCTGCCCGTTACTCCTCTTTTTTACATAATCTGCAACCTCTTTTGCATATCCAAGCAATATACCGTTACGCTGACTCTCCTGACTTATTTTAGCCAATTCACATTGTAAAAGAGAATGATAATAATTATCAATCTCAGCTCCCTGCCCGGAACCATACTTACGAACCAGCTTACCCCCGGTCTCATCCATCGCCCGTTTATATTTATATGCTATCTGAGTATCAGCAACAAATTCTCCAAATGCTTTTGCTGTTTTATAGGATGCTAAACCTACTGGAAAAATTGAAGAAACAATTCCATTCTTAATTTTATCTTTAATCATCTCTCCAGTAACTTCATCTTCATATTTTTTAACCGCCTGATATTCAAACCAGTCAGCTTCATCCATATCATCTTCATCCGGTTTCTCTCCATATTTCAAGACCAGTTTTCGCATCCGCCCCTTACCGGCTTGAACCATATTCTCTTTTGCATCTTCCCAAAAATCAAAAAATATAATCCGTTCTCCTCTCGTTTCCCGTATACAAAAAAATCCGCCGTGAACGTCCTGCTTCCGCCCAACGCAAAAGGCACCGTCTCCGGTGCCTTCTCGTCTAGTATGACAGGATACTACTCCCCTTATGACACAATGTCAATACCTTTTGCCCCGGTTTTGAAAAAAAATCTTCGCCGCACTGCGCCCAAACCCGCAACGGCGCCGCCTCTCCCAATACCAAAGCTCCATTACCCCCGTTGCTGTCAGACTTCCAGTTCGCGTTTAACGTCCTCGCCGTCGCGCTGCAGTTTCGTGTACAACGCAAAGACTTCGGTTTCCGACAGTGCCAGATATTTGACGATTAAATCAAAAATCCGCCGTTTTCCGAGAACAAACGCCGCCGCGTTCGGATCAAAACGATTCTGCGCGTCATAAAAATACGGTGTGCCGCCGTTGCCGAGTTCTCCCCGGGCGCCCGCCTCGTCGCGCAGAAATTCCAAAACAACCGCAGCTTCAGGTTTCAGCCGGCCTCCCTGCCCCAGAAAAAGTTTCTGAAATGCCCGCACCAGTTCATGTTCGCGTTTGATTTTTCTGAAAAACATCTTCATTTCTCCCGATTGTTTACGTTAAGCCCTTTTGCCGCGCAGTCCTGCGCTGCCTCCCGTCCGCGCACCGGTACCGCCGGCACGTGACAATGCAGAACCGCCCGTACTCGCGCTGATACCGCCTGCTCCGGACAAAACAACGCCGCCCGTGCCGATGCCGTTCGCACCGCCCGCGCCGTTCCCCATCATGCCCGCACCGCTCGCCATCATGCCCGTGCCGCCGATACCCGCTGCGTTTCCTCCCTGCTGCGCCAATATGGCCTGCAAGGCTTCCTGCTGCTGTATCGCTGCCATATCGTCCGCCGTTTTTACCACATCGGAACCGACCCCGTAATAATCGGCGATTTTCCGCAGCGCAGCTTCCATATCAAAAACCTTCAGCACGTCCGGATTGCTCTGTGCCATCGCCGCCGCCGCTTCCATCGTCTTATACAGCCCGACAATCGCTCCCGACTGCTGCATATGCACCGCCGGGCTTTCAAACTGGATGGCAATAGAGCCTTCATACATCAGCTCGTCCGGCACATCGTCCAACATACCGTACATGCCCAGAATATCCAATTCGCGCTCAATGTTCCCCGACAGCCATTCCGCCGCGATGCGTTCGCACATCGGCGCCAGCAGCATGGATTTTTCCATCTCGCGCTTTTCCACCTCGGTCGCCGTCATCTGCTTGGTCTGCGTCAGCGACTGGAACAGCGGTACCAGAAACGCGCGTTCAATCGCCGCCCGCACTTCGCGCTGCATCTCCACCGTAATGGACAGGTTGTTGCCGTATTGCATTGAAACCGCCGCCGGTTTGCCCTGGCTGTCCAGCCCGCCGCGGATAACCGCTCCCGCCGAACCGAGCTTATTGGCGTCAATCAGCCCCATGCTCGTCAAAATCGGCGGATTTGCCTGCAGCTGCCCGGTGCGTAAAATGGTTTTGCCCATCTCATTGGCGGTCAGCATGTCATAAAACGCCTGCAAAGCCGGACTGTCGCCGTACGAGCTTCCCGCAATCCCCAGAAAACGCGGCGCCATATACGGACAGGTACGATAGCCGCCGGTACGGATAATACGTTTCGCAGCCATGTCCAGATGCACGCTCGCATATCTCATTCCGCCGAAATCTTCTTCTTCCGCCTGCCAGTCGTCGCGCTCGTATACCGCATGCAGGAATTTGAACATTCTCTCCGGCGTATTTTCTGCCGCCTGCCGGATTTCCCCGCGCAGTGAGTCGCCGAACTTGCTTACGGCCTCTGCCGCCGTCAGTTCGTATTCGCGAAACACCGCCGCCAGCCTGCCGCAATCGTCGCGCTTGATATATGCTTCCTTAACCGGGATGGTGCGGTAAACGATGCCGCGGCCGATATCGTCGTCAACCATCCACAACGCGTGCCCGTAGATGCCGAGCTGATTAAACAAAAGGTCGCTCTCCGCCGCAAAATTAGATGCCGCCGCATAGCGCATCCGGAACAAAAGGTCCGTCGCCCGTTCCAGATACTTTTTGACCGCCGCGTTGTCGTCCAGCTTCGGATTGACCGGTTTCAACCGGTGCCAGCGCGTTGTCGTCGGCACAATCACCGATTTCATGCTCGAGGCAAAACAAGACAGCGCGTTACGCCCGGTCGTGTCAAACACCGCCTGCCTGACCCGCCCGCGCTCGTCGGTCGCAAACAGCTCGGAATCAACCGAACACATTTCCGCCGCTTTGTTCCACATCGGCTCCCATTTGGCACGTTCGGTTTTCATCGCCTCCAGCCGTTTCAAAATGCCCTCGGCCGTAACTGCCGGCTTCCGGTTCCCGTCGCTGCCGCGCCCGTGCCGCTGCCGAAATTTGTCCGTTATGCCATTGCCGCCAGCCGTACCGCCGAACCCGCCGGTAACTTCGCTTCCGAACCCGCCGGTAACTTCGCTTCCGAACCCGCCTGCCGTCCCGAACGGCACGTCTTTGTCCGTCATACTAAATTGTCCCATAAAGACCCTCCGAAAATAAAAAGGGCGCCGCGTTTCCCGGTCAGGAACCGCTGCACCCGTACACCCATAAAAACGGCGGCTCCCGCCAAACCGGAATCACCGCCGCTCACTCATAAAAAAAGCCGGCTCGATTTCGAACCGGCAGCCTGAAAACCTGCTCCCAACTCTCCGTTCCGCCCCTCGCTCCAGTCCCTTTCAAATTGTCTCAGCTCTTGCTCCGGCTCCCTTTCAAGTTGTCCCTGCGCGCTCTTTCCGCCACTGCAATTGCCGCCGCTGTTCCCCTTCTTTTCGGCTTTTTCAAACCAAAATTTTCACGGCCAGGCCTGTGCCGCACAAAGCCAGATACAACCACAAAAACAGCGCCAGCCGCTGATAGCTGCGTCGCTCTTCCGCCCCTGCCAACCGCGCGTTAAGCCAAGCCTGCCCCCAAAACGCCGCCACATACACCGCCGTAAAAATCCCGGTCAGGAGCCCCTGTCTGCAGACGCCGTCCCCCGCCGTATTGTCGCATATCCCCCATGCCGTCCACATCGGCAGAAAATACGCTCCCGCCAGAAACAGCACCGCGCTGCCGCAAAACTTGACCAAAATTGTTTTCTCTGTTTTCATCACAGTTTCTCCCCAGCCGCCAATATGTCCGCCGTAAAAACATACATCGCAAATTCATTCGCCGCAAATCTCATCGCCTTTCCTCCGCATCGGCAAACCCGCTCGCCATCTGTTTCATCGCCACACCTTTCGTTGGCTTCCTATCCCGCTCGCCATCAGTTTCATCACTGCTTCCCTTCGTTGGTTTCCTATCCCGCTCGTCACCAGTTTCATCGCCGCTTCCCTTCGCCGTCTCCTATTCCTTTCGCCATCGCCTATCCCAGCAGGTATATCATAAACAAAGCCCCGCACCAGAGAGTGTAATAAACCGCACCGCAAAGCCACCGCTTCGCTTTCCTCACCCCTCTGCTTTCCGCCGGTGTTTCCAAAGCCAGCTTCTGATACACCTCCGCAAAATCCCTGCTGCATATTGCCGTCAGCAAAAAAAGGGCATAAAACTCAACCGCCAGCTGCCCCCAAAAAATATCCCGATTGCCGGACATCACTCCCGCCGCCATTGCCGGAATTGCCGGCAGCAGCACTATTGCCAGCCACCGCCGCCCCGGTCGAAACCGTTCTTTCCGATTTCGAAACATTTTCCGCCACCCCGATACGCCCCAAACCGTCCGCCGCTCGTTCATAAAAAAGCCGGTTCGATTTCGAACCGGCAGCCTGAGAATCTGCTCCTGTCTCCCCGTTCCGCGTTCTTCACCCGGCTTATCGGCCGCCGGTTTCTGCTCCCGCCCGTTTCTCTCTGCGGATAAGCAGGAACGTCCGCATCGGAAACCCAATCAGCAGCGACAGGCTTCCCCAGCCGGCAAAAGATACGTAAAATGCCGGCAAAAAGCCCTCGCCGTCAGAATACATCATGATGAAATCCAAAAACACCGGTGTCATCAGCAGTATTGACCAATAAAAGGCCGAACCGAATGCGAATATGTACGCCGCAGCATTCGGATATGTTTCAATCATCCGGGCTTCCGCCTTTGGCGCCTTGTTAAAAGCCGCCGCGGCAATAAACCCCAAAGAGAGAAAAAACGAAATGTCTTCATCAGGCAACGAAAATATTGCCGCCGCCAAACCATAAGCCAGCGACCATAATACATAAACGCCCGCCGCAAACAGCATTTTCTGCCGCCTCGGGCTCATTTCTGCCATAAACTGATACATAATATGATACCTCCGTTCTACCTGTAACAAAGATACTATTTCCTAAAAGAAAAAAATGCAACTGTTTTTCCGCCACCCCGATACGCCCCAAACCGCCCGCCGCTGCCCCGGCACAATCCGGTGCCTGCCGTTTCCCGCCCGCTCCTGTTCCCGCGCCTGCCGTTTCCCCGCCCGCTCCCATCCCTGCGCCGTTAAGCGCCGAGCGTGGTCTTGCCGCCGGAACCGTAGGAATTATCGTGCGACAAAAGCTGCGACACCGCACCCATTTTCTTTTTGCGCTTGCGTTCCAGCTCCTGCACTTCCTCAGAATTGTCGACAACCTCCGGTTCGACTTCCTCCGGCTCAATCTGCACCACTTTCGGTTTGGAAAATACTGAACTCATTTTTCATACTCCTTTGCATATAAAATTAAAGATAAACTGAATCGTCAACAAAGTCCCCGTCCCGTGCGCTTCCCGCCTTCAGCAGATATTCCGCGTTCTGAATGGCAAAGGTCAGCGCCAGGGCGTCCGCCGCATCCGTCGACCGTCCGAGGCGTTTTTTGATGTCGGCTTTGGCCTCAAGCTGCAGCCGGCCGAGCGCATCAAACATCTTGAGCGGTGCCGTCAGGTCTTCAACCAGCCCCGGCACGTCGGGCAGCGACACCGGCAGCGGCGACTTCAGCCATTCCGCCGCCCGCGCCCACATTTCCGCCCGCCGGTTGACATAGCGCTCCGGATTATCCGCCCGCTCGCCGAAATTGACCGCCGTAATACATTCGGCAAACCCGTTGGCAACAAGGACGTCAAACACGCCCGCCCCCAACCCGCCGACGTCAATGCACACGCGTGCCGGATGTTCCGCGGCAATGACCCCGCCGACCAGATTGGCCACCTGCACCACGTCAAGTTTCTGATACGTCTTAACCGCGCACACCTGCCTCCCGCGCCGATAGCAAAGCGCTGTCTTGTCGTCGCCGAACCGTGCCACGTCCACTCCGACGATAAGCGGCGCCGCACCGTCGGCAATTTCCACTCTTGCTTCCAGCGCGCGGTAAACCTCCTCGCGCCCGATAAGGTGATCGTCCGCCGCCAGCCGCGGCTCTCCCTCCCAGACGTGCAGATACTCGCCGTAATTTTCGGCTTTCATCTTTGCCGCCAGCCGCCGCATATTCTCAGGACAGTAAGGATTGTCGTAATAGTTGACCTTGCGCACGATTGTATCCGCATCAGGATGCAGTGCCAGCGCCTTCCATACCGGGTCGGCCTCCTCCTCGCGGTTCAGCGACAGCCAGATTTCCGACCCCGGCTTGCGGATAGTCGGGTCAAGCACCAGCCACGCACGCTCGGAAATCTTCTGCGCCTCCTCGCACCAGCAGATGTCCACCCCCTCCAGCGATTTGATATTCTGCGCGTTATGCTCCATAATCCCTTTAAAAATGAATTTGGACTTGTTCTTGAGGTTGACAATCCGGTCGTCATACAGCCTGTAATCGCCGAGGCGGTAATAGGCAATCCGGTCGGCAATCAGCTTGTAAACGGAATCCTTTATGGAGTTCTGCACCTCGCGCACGCACGCAATCAGCATCTTCCGGCTTGTCGCCAGCGTCAGCAGAGCGTCCGCAAACGCAAACGACTTGCCGCCAGCCCGTCCGCCGTAAAACATTTTATAGCGCGCCTTTGCCGTCAGCAGTTCCTGAAACGCTTTCGGCAGCTCAACCTTCATCACTCATCTCTCCCCGCTTTTCCGTCCGGCACCGCTTCCGCCCGGCTCATTCCGGTTTCTCCATTCCGGCACCTTTTCCGTCCGGCACCCGACCTCACACAAATTTCACCACAATCTCCGCCACGCCGCCGTCCCCACTGTCGCTTTCGCCGCCTGCAATCTTGTCCCACACCGGCTCGGGACAGGATTTCTGCGCCAGCCACTTTTCCGTCTCAATCAGAAGCTTCGCCGTGGAATTGTCAATCTCCCCGGTTTTCAGGTCCGCCACGATTTTCCTGATGTCGTCGGTACACCGGTCGGCATAGTCTGCCTGCGCCAGCTGATATGCCTCGCGCAGTGTCTCGTCTGCCGCCGTCGCCGCATAAAAATCGCGGGTGCTGATGCCCGCGCGCCGGCAGGCTGCAAACAATGAATTCCCCTCCCGCACCGCCTCAAACACGATATCGGGCACTACCGCCCGAGTTGCCTTTTTACTGTTTTTTCCTGTAGCCATTATCTCCGCCGCTCATTAATTCCACCGTTCGCTGCCCGCACATACCGTCCCGTTGTATACCGAAACATACTACACCGCCCACACCTGCATACAGCACATATCGCCCCGTCGTATACTGGCTCCCCCCCACGCATCACATCTGCGGGCCCCGCATACAAAAAGAGCGCTCTGCCGACCCTGCCGCCGTCAAAACGCTCCAATGACATTCAACTTAAATTTAAACTTTAAAAATAATCTGCAACCAGATTCAACTTTTCTGATATACAGTCTTCCACGATAACCAACTTTATAACACCCCTTGTCATAGATGTCAATACTTTCGCCCCTGTTCTGAAAGAAAAAATATTACGCGTAAAATCAATATATTAAACAAATTGTGCATATATTTTTTGTTTGATTGACTAAAAAAGCCCCGCGCCCTACCCTCATAATATGAAGAAAATGACAGAAAAAACAGCCCCCGTTTCCCCCGCCGGTCTCTCTCCGGCGAACCTTACGCATACTCCCGTGCCTTCCCCCGCCGGACTCTCTCCGGCGAACCTTCCGCATACACCCGAACCGTCCCCCGCCGGACACACGCTGTACGAACGCCTTCGCGATTTCGATCTCCCGGGGATTGTCGTCCGCCGCCTGCAACAGGCCGACCGTCCGTTCTGGCTTGCATTCGCCGCCGTTTTTCTGGCTCTGAACCTTATCTTTCTGTTTCACGGCGCCCATTTTATGTTTGGCGACCACGACTGGAAATATCTGAAACACGGCATTTCCCTCGGCGCCGGATTGTTTGAAGGCCGGTTCAGCCAGTTTGTTCCCGTAACGCTGCTGAGCCGCGGCGAAATCCTTCCTGTAATCAACAACGCCCTCGGTTTCGCAGGCTTCGCCCTCGGCGTCGCCATGCTCGCCCGCTACTGGCGCCTGCCGCACACAAAAACCGCCTGTGTTTTGTTTGCCCTGTTCGCGGCATTAACGCCGTATGTCCTGTCTTTCATGTATTTTGCCTTCCTCGTTATTCCCGTCTTAGGCTGGAATATGTTTGTCATCGGCTCCCTGCTCATCAGTGAAAAGGAAGAGCGCTTTTCCCTCCGCCACACCGTTTCCGCCGCCGTTTTGACAACACTGGCTCTCGGCGGCTATCCTCCTGTCATCAACCTGATTGCGGTTGCTTTTTCCGTCCGCCTGCTGTTTGCCGCCTTGTTTGAAATCCCTTCTCCCGCCGCCGCAACGCCCGGCACCCCGCTCCCTCTTTCCCTCCCCGCAGTATTAAAAACGCTCTGCCGCCGTTTCCGTTGGACGGCGTTTAACCTTGTCCTCGGCGCAGCTTGCTATAAGCTCTGCCTTTGGGCTCTGACGCGTACCGGTGCCGTCAATGCTTCTTATTACAACCTGCAAACCACGCCGCTTGCCGAATGGGGCGCAAAATTTCTCCTCGTCAGCCGCGATGCATTGCTCCAATTCTCTGCCACCCTGCCTTTTATCCCCGCCGCATATAAAGCTGCCGCCGGAATTGTTGTCCTTGCCGGAATTGCCGCTGCCCTGTTGCGCATATTCGCACCGTTTCGCACCAACGCCCCCGCTGCCTTATCTGCTGCCTCAGGCGCCACGGTTTCCGCCTCGGTTGCAGACACCGCCGCCGCAAATTCCGACGCGCCGGATATGCCATACTCATTTTCCGCCGGTGCCAAAATCTTTGTTATTATGCTCCTTGCCGCCGTTTTTTATGCCCCGCTTGTTACGCTGTTTATCTCCACATCGCTCGCCGAAACCGAATTTTCTCCCCGTATCGACTTTTTCGGGCTGATGTACCTGTACGCCGCCATGTTCGCCCTCACGTTGAAAAACGCCGCATCTGCAGCCCCTGTCGCCCCTGCGGCCGCTCCCTGTGCCATCACCCGCCCCGTTCCCTATGCCATCACCCGCCCCGTTCCCTGCGCCGCCGTATTTTGCAAAAACCTAGCCGTCCTCGGCGCCGCCGCAGCCGCCGCCATCGCTGTCAACTGCCTGTTTGAGGCGCAAAAAGTCTGGAAACTGGGCTTTGATGCCGAAATGAAACTTTACCGCCGTGCCGCCGCGCGCTTTATGTCATCGCCCGATTTCAGCCCCGGCCATCGCTATATTATGGTACAGGGCGGTTCTCTGGCATTCCGCCCCCGCTTTTACCATACGCCGTATCATTACGGCAGCGACGATCTGCTCGGCATTTCCTATGTTCCGGGCATGAATCCGTCCGTCATGTGGAATTACTACGGCGTTGCCGAATACGCCGATCCCTCCGCCTATGTCTACACTTTCCGCCCTGACGCTGCCGCCGCAGCCGCAATCGGCAATGCCCGTCCCTGGCCCGCGCCGCAAAGCACGCTCGTCCAGCCTACCGCTTCTCCCGCCGGACAAAACATAATCCTGCTCATTCTCTCTCCCGAAGGTCTTTCCGGCCTGAAAAGCACCTACGGGCTGTAAAGCTGCCGGTAAAGCTTTCCCTTTTCCGCCCACAAAAAAACGCACCGCTTTCCCGCTGTGCGCCTTTTCCTTTTTCCTGCCGTTTCCAGCTCTCAGCCATCCTGCTCCAAGCCCAGACATTCGGCTCTCAGCCATTCTGCTCAGAGCTCCTTCTCCCGGCTGTCCGGTTCCGAAGTGTCCGACCTGCTCTGGGATATCCGGGCAGCCCCGCCGGTTCTACTTGCGTTTAAACCTGTCGCGCCCGCCGCTCTCCTCGCTCTTGCGGAACTTGAACAGCCCTTCGTCCAGCTTTCCGTCCACAACCGTATCGTACAGCGACAAAGAAACCTCCATTGCCTGCGGCGTTACGACTTTCCACTGCCGAAGCTCAAACGGATTGTTGGCAAACACCAGCGTAAACGGTCCCAAATCTCCGGCATTTGCGTATTGCAGCCCGACGCGCATAACGCCCGGATCTTCATAAAAATTGGTAACCTTAAGCTCTTTCCCGTCAATTTTGACCGTATTCGCCAGAATAGCCGCCGCCGGAATATCCTCATAATCAATGTTCGTAATCTGATCCAGTTCCTTGTCGTAATAGACGATATAATCGCCGTTGCCGACAATCAGCACATTGGACGGCGCATTGTATTCCATGCGGATTTTATTGGGCTTTTCAATATAAAGCCGCCCTTCCACCTTCTCGCCGTTGCTGGCAATCTGTACAAAATCGGCACGCATCGTCTTAATCGAATTAAGATAGTTTTCTATCTTCTTGACGTCCTCGGAATCGGCTTTCGTCTGCGCTGCCAGCGCACTGCCGTCCGCGCCGGTTCCCAGGCATCCCAGCGCCACAACCGCCGCCGCAATCAGTTTTTCCGTATTCATTCGCAGTATCCCTTAAATTAACTTAAATCTTCACCTAAAATAAACGCCGGACGCCTTTTTTTCAAGTCATTTTAAAGGTTATCTGCAAAAATCTGCCGCGCCGGACGCCCTGCAGCCCAGCGCTGTGCCTTTCTCCGTCCCTGCCGCGCCGTTCCTCTCTCCCGCAATCGCCGTTTCACGCCCGCCGCATTCTAAAAAAAATCCGTTCTTTCCCTTGACTCGGCCCCCAAAATATGCTACACTCTGCACCATTGAAAATCTCTTATTTAGTTGAAATTTCTTATTAAGGTATAATCAGAGGGGCTGAAACAAATGTCTTACGCGGAACGGACATCACCGGAAATTCTCCTGTTGGAAAAGCTTGAAGAAGTGGACAAAGCCCTGCCGCCTGCGCTGTGGGAACAGATGCGCGCCGACGTCGGCATGGCAGAATCGCTTGAACGTGCCGACAAGACCATGCTCCCCGCCATCCGCCAGCGCAAACGGATGTTTCTGCGCGACTTTGTCGAAAAAGCCGTCAGCATGCCGCTTAAGATTTATCCGGACGTTCCGCCGGAAACCGAACGCCAGCTCTACCGGCTTCACCTGTTCTGCTGTCAGCGCGCCATTCACTGCCCCGAAGTGCGCCGCAATCCGTTTCAGCTTGGTTTTGAAGCGCTGCGCGAGATGAAAACCGCGCTGACCGGCATGATGATTTCCTATCGCCTGATAGACCCGTCCTGCCCCTATAGCTGGGACCGGAAGTTTTTTGAAACCAACATCATCACCGACAAGGACGCCGAAGGCCGCACCGTCGTCAAATTCAACCGTATCCCGCCGCATATCGTTCCGCTTGCCGTTACCGAAGAACTTGTTACCGACTGGCTCATTTATCGCGCGTATGACAATAACGGCATCCGTACCCTGATGGATTATAAGAATAACCTGCTGACCCTGCCGGACTATCAGCGCGGCGGCGCCCCCGAAAGCGAATTCTCGCGTTTTGAACGCAAAATGCAGGAGCAGCGCAATCGTGAAGAAAAACATAAGAACCAGGAGCTTGACCTCGAATTCCGCAAAACGCTGGTACGCAGCGTCGCCGAACAAACCGCTGCCCGTATGCTGAACACCGGCCTGTCGGATTTGGAAATCCTCAATCAGGCATATAACGCCGACCTTAATACGCTGGTAGATAACCGCCCGTCCGCCGCCCGCTATGCTGCCCACAGCCTTCCCGGCACCGCACACAGCCATTTCGACGCCGCACACAGCCTCCCTGACACCGCTTGCAGCCATTTCGACGCCGCTCAAACGCTTCCGTCCCGGTCGGCCAATCCCGCCCGGGAGCTCCCGCCGCAGCCGGAATTCAGCACGGCTTTGTCTTCAAACTACCGGCATAGTCCAGGCTGCCTGCCAGCCCTTTCCCGGTATGGCACGACGCCAATCGCCGCCGAACCTGCCTCGGCTCCGCAAGCCCTGCCCGCTCCGTACCCGTCTTCTGCCTCGTGCCAGACCCAACCCGCTCCTGCCTCGCAGCCGCAACAGCCGGCCGGCGCCTCCCGGAAAAAGCGAGCCCCAAAAACGCCGCAGTCATCTATTATGGATGAAGTCATCGCCCGCTTTTTGGAAGAATAGTTTTCAAAAGGCATCAAGCAGACACTGTACCTTCCTCAAAGACTTAATCTGCCGTACTTTCCGCTTCTCCTCGCCACTCTGCACCTCATCTCCAAAGATGTATCTTTTCAACACCGTGCAATACCGTACTATTTTATTTTTCCCGAATGATTCTAAAACCTACATTGCCATATCCCATATTCGGATTTCGTCCTTCTCCCCGATACTCGGTTCGGCAATCCGCCCGTTTGGCATCCCAAGAGCCACCTTTCACCGCCTTATTTTGGCCTTCCCGCGCCGTAGAAGTCCACTCCCAAACATTGCCCCACATATTAACGGCACCTGCTGCTGAAAGTGTATCCGCAAAGGCAAAAGCAGAAGTCAGCCCTGCATTTTCCTCCGCATTAAAATCTGCATCTTTCGGCATATGCCCCGCTGCCTGCTCCCATTCTTTTTCGGTCGGAAGCCGGTAACTTGCCATACGGTCATTCCCGGAAAGCCATTCGCAATATGCCGCTGCATCATAGTAAGAAACGTTGACCACCGGATAATTCCCCTTGCCAACAGGAAAAGTTCCGTTTACCCACTCCTTGGGGGCTTTTCTGCCGGTTGCGCGGATAAATTTCTCATAATCCGCATTCGTTACAACGGCATACGCAATTGAAACATTCTGCGCTGCACCCAAAACTGGCAGATATCCGTCTTTATTTTCACGCACGCCCGGTTTCAGCCGCGCATCGGTAAATCGTGCCAGTGAAGCATCAATGCGTCTTTCCCTGTCCATCAGCATTTCATTGACAATTTCTTGCATCTCGTCAACTTTCTTCTGTTCACGCGCCGTCCGTTTCAATTCTTCCAGTTTCGCTTTTTTCCGCATCAAAACCGCATCATAATTTATTGCAATCTGTTTCCTCAGCGCAAGTTTATTCGCTTCAGTCGGATTTTTTCGATAATTTGCAATTAACTGCCGCGTTACCTCATCCAATTTCGGACGTTCCTTTTCAACCGTCTTGCTGTATTTAAAAGATTTTGCCTCGGAATTAATGCGTAACGGCGCGGCACTTACATCAAAACCGAAATTCAATGCCAACACCACCGCCAAATACAACTTTTTCATCATCTTCTCCTTTCTGCCAAACAATCTTATAAATAGATTAACGAATAATTTTCAACATTGTTCATTTATTTTAACAAACGAACGTTCTATCCCCTTCCCTTCTCGCGCACCCCAGATATTCCCTCGTGCCCGCATTTCCTCTCTGCCTTCTGTCCGTTCGCTCTTCTACAGTCCGGCTCTGCACACTACTCTCACAACTTTTTTCGCAATTTTCGCTCCATTTCCATACCTCCGCAGACACAAAAAAAATCCCCTTGGGCACACAAAACGCTTATCGCAAAAACGTGCGCCTAAGAGGATAAACGGAGAAAGTGGGAGAATTTGGAGCAGGTGACGGGAATCGAACCCGCATTAAAAGCTTGGGAAGCTCTCATTCTACCATTGAATTACACCTGCAATCCGTGTGAGTTATGAACCTCAAACACTGCTTTTATAAACACCGGATTTTTTTTTGCAACATTTTTCTACGACGATGTGCATAACTTCCCAACGCCGCCCCGCCGCTGTCAATTCCGCCGCAGCACCGCCCCCTCGCCCGACTATAAGCACTTCCGCCGGCCAAGCCCCTGCCTGCACGCACGCCGCACCATGCCTGAATCAACCTCAGATTCCGCCTGCGCATACGTCGCACCGTCCGCAAACCGCGCCCGCCGCACTACGCCTTCGACGACAAATACGCCGACAGAAACATATCGATATCCCCGTCAAGTACGCCGCGGTCGTCCGAAGTCTCCGCGCCGGTGCGCAGGTCTTTAATCATCTTGTACGGCTGCAAAACGTACGACCGTATCTGATACCCCCAGCCGTTGTCGCCCTGCTCTTCCCATTTCTGCTCCGCCGCTGCCTCTTTCTTATGCAGTTCGATTTCATACAGCTTTGCCTTCAGCATATTCATTGCCTGGTCGCGGTTGGCAAACTGCGAACGCTCAGTCTGGCACGAAACCACCACCCCGCTCGGAATATGCGTAATCCGCACCGCCGATTCGGTCTTGTTGATGTGCTGCCCGCCCGCGCCGGACGAACGGTAGGTGTCCATTTTCAAATCCGCCGGGTTGATGTCGATATGAATGCTGTCGTCAACCACCGGATATACGTTGACCGACGCAAAGCTCGTATGCCGCCGCGCGTCGCTGTCAAACGGCGAAATCCGCACCAGCCGGTGCACGCCGCTCTCGCCTTTGAGCCACCCGTAAGCGTTGTGTCCCGATATTTTGACCGTCGCCGACTTCAGCCCCGCGACTTCGCCCTCGGTTTCTTCAACATACGAAAGTTTGTATTTGTGTTTTTCCGCCCAGCGCGAATACATTCTGAGCAGCATTTCCGCCCAGTCCTGCGCCTCGGTTCCGCCCGAGCCGGCATGCACTTCCAGGTAAGCGTCGTTCTTGTCCAGCTCGCCGGAAAGCAGCGCTTCCAGTTCGTGGCGCTTAGCCTCCTGTTTCAGTTCTTCCAGATGCGCAAACAGTTCCGCCAGCATCGCCTCGTCTTCCTCGGCCTCCGCCATCTCGACCATCTCCTCGGAATTCTGCAAGTCCGCCAGCAAATCCTCATAAAAGGCAATATTCTCGTCCAGCGTATTTTTCTCTCCCGTCAGTTTCAGTGCCTTTTCCTGATTGTCCCACAGCGCCGGGTCCGCCGTCAGAACCGCCAGTTCTTCCTGCCGTTGTTTTGCGTTGTCGTAGTCAAAGAGACCTCCGCAAAAGTTCGGCGCTCGCTTTGATTTCGTTAATCAGGTTATAAAATTCCGCTCTCATCTGTTGTACTCCTTAACAAAAAAACATCTCCCCCTTTCATAAGCAAAAAACCGCCGTTTGTAAAGTTTTTTTTAAACCTCGCCTGCTATATTAAGCATAAAAATCAGACCGGAGAACCCCATGGCTCAGAAAATCATCATCACCCACACCGCAAACTGCCGCGACCGTACCGAAGATATCCGCTATATTATCCTCCACTGCTCGTCCTACTCGCCCGACAAGCAGCTGGACATACTGGACAAATACGGCCTGAGCACCCATTACATCGTTTCCGAACGCGGTCAGATTACCGAAAACTGCCCCCCTGACAAAGTCGCCTATCATGCCGGCGAAAGCAGCTGGCTCGGCAGCGAAGGCAAATCCCTCAACGGCTGTTCCATCGGCATCGAACTGGAATCTTTTAACCTCGGGCAAACGCCGCAGGACTATTCTTCCGCCCAGATTTCCGCGCTCTGCCGGCTTTTAAGGCAGTTGGTTTTTGCTTACCGTATCCGCCGCGAGAACATTCTTGGCCATTCCGACATCGCACCGAAACGCAAAGCCGACCCCGGCGCAGGCTTTCCCTGGCAAAAGCTTTATGCCCGCCAGCTTGTCCTTTGGCCGAGCCTGAAAAGCCTCTCTCCCGAAGCCCCGGAAGAGGAGCTGCTGCAAACCATCGGCTACGATACAGACGACCTGACTGCCGCCCGTTATGCGTTCTGCCGCCATTTCTTCCCCCGCGAAGTCGCCGTCCGCACCGACGTGCACAGCCTTTTGGACGAGCCGTATCCCAAAGATTTCGCTGTCCGCGACCGCGAAGGGTATATGCGGATGCTCCGCGCCGCCGCTTATGCCTTCCAGACCGAACGCAAAAAGAAATACTGGTACCTGAACGGCTGACTCCCTCTTTCTGTCCCGTTCTCAGCCCCGTCCTCGCGGCTGCCCCGTTTCTTCACCCCGCTTTCAGCATTTGCTTTCATGCCTGCCCTTTTCCGCCCCGTTCTCAACACCAGGCTTCCCGCTTTTCCATTTATTCCCGCCGCGCCAGCCCTCCCGGCTCCCTCCTCTTTGCTCCGCCTGCTCCCCTCCTCTTTGCTCCGCCTGTTCCCTTCCCCTTTGCTCCGCCTGGCTCCCCTCAATTGTTACTTAAAAATATGCAACAAAACTTCCATAAAACCGTAAGGCACAAAAGGCCGCTTGCATACGACAGTCAAATCATGGATAATATTTAGAGGACGGGTGCATCCGTCTTTCTAAATGGTCTTAAACGATCGGACAAGCAATCGAATCTGAAGTTCGTGCTCATTGTGATCTTTAAGACAAACTTATTTATTGCTTGATGAGTTGCTGGTACCGGCCTGCCGCGTACGTTAACAATTTGAAGAATAAATAACGGAACTATAAGGAGTAACTTTAATGACTGCAAACCAAAAATTCTCACGCTTCATCGGCATCGACGTGTCCAAAGCCAAACTTGACATCTACGACGACGCCACCGGAGAATTCCTAACCGTCGAAAACACCGCAAAAGCCATAGAAAAATACGTTTCCGCCCTGTCCCCGGACCCGGAACTCCTGATTGTCGTCGACCTTACCGGCGGATACGAAGCCCTCTGCGTCAACACTTTTTATAACCGCGGTTTTACCGTCCACCGGGCGGAAGGGCGCCGGGTCAAAGCCTTTATGCGTTCCTACGGCGAACACGCCAAAACCGACCGGATAGACGCTTACGCCCTTGCCCTCTTCGGACGGAAACTGCACGAAACCCTGCGTATGTACACGCCTCTGCCGCTGAACCTGAAACCCGTAACCGAAAGGATATCCGACCTCAAAACCATGCTCCTTCAGGAAAAAAACCGCAGCACCGCGCCCAGCCTTCCCCCCGATATGAAAAAAGAAATCGTCAGACACATCGCCTATCTGGAAAAGGAAATCGAACGCCTGTACCAGAAATGCCTCGACATCATCAAAAACGACCCGCCGCTCGCCGAAGCTTTCTACAAAATCATCGCCATCAAAGGTATTGCCGAAAAATCTGCCGTTCTCCTGCTGACAACGCTCCCCGAGCTCGGCTGCGCCAACCGCCGCCAGATTGCCGCCATCGCCGGTGTCGCCCCTTATGCCAAAGACAGCGGCACGCTCTCCGGTTACCGCCGCATCCGCCATGGCAGAACCACCGCCAAAAGCGCCCTGTTCATCGTTACCCTGGTCGCCATCAGGCACAATGCTCAAATAAAGGAGTTCTACGAACGCCTGCTAAAAAAAGGAAAATCAAAAATGACCGCTATCATCGCCTGTGCCCGCAAGCTGCTGATTATTGTCAACGCCACGCTGAAAACCTGTTAGCGCCCCGGCCCGTCCGCACAGACGCCCCGGCTGCCCGCCCGCACACAGCTTCCCGCAGCCCCGGCCCGTCCGCACATGGCTCTCCACAGCTTCCCGCTGCTTCGGAAACCCGTCTGCCAACCCCTCCGGCACTCCGTGGCTGTGCACAAAAAAACACCCCGCTTCC
The DNA here is from genome assembly GCA_001917135.1 of Acetobacter sp. 46_36. Lineage (GTDB taxonomy): Bacteria > Pseudomonadota > Alphaproteobacteria > RF32 > CAG-239 > CAG-267. Next base: position 17,939 of record MNTT01000016.1, on the reverse strand, counting down.
CGCGGCAAAAATTAAAGCTGTTGATAAAAAATTCAAGTGAGTTGATAAGTGGTACGCCGTCCGCTCTTCCGTCCTTCGCATCAGCCCTCATCGACCCCGTATCCGTCCCGGCAGCCTTTCTCTCCCTGCACCAGCCGCCCTGCACGCCTCGTTCCAGCTCCGGCGCCCGTTTTCGCATTCCGCATCGACCGCCTCATGCCCGGCATTTCTCCCCGGCAGCCGTTCAGATTTTCCCTTTCAGGTACTTGTAGGTATATCCCTTCGCCTTTTTGACAATCTCCTCGGGCGTACCCTCGGCAACAATCCGTCCGCCGCCGTCGCCGCCCTCCGGCCCCATGTCGATAATATAGTCCGCAACCTTAATGACATCCAGATTATGCTCAATGACAATTACCGTATTTCCCTGGTCAACCAAAGCCTGTAACACTTTCAACAGCTTGTTGATGTCCTCAAAATGCAGCCCGGTCGTCGGCTCGTCGAGAATATAGACTGTCTTGCCCGTCGCCCGCTTGGACAGTTCTTTGGAAAGCTTGATGCGTTGCGCCTCGCCGCCGGAAAGCGTCGTCGCCGCCTGCCCGAGCCGGATATACCCCAGCCCGACTTTCTGCAGCAGCTCCAGCCGCGATTTGATTGCCGGAATGCTGTCAAAAAATTCATGCGCCTCGTCCACCGTCATATCCAGCACGTCGGCAATCGACTTGCCCTTGTAGGTAACTTCCAGCGTTTCGCGGTTAAAGCGCTTGCCGTGGCACTGTTCGCATTCGACATACACGTCAGGCAGAAAGTTCATCTCAATCTTCGTTACCCCGTCGCCTTTGCACGCTTCGCAGCGCCCGCCCGCAACGTTAAACGAAAACCGCCCCGCCTGATACCCGCGCGCCTTGGACAGCGGCAGCTCCGCATACCAGTCGCGGATATAGGTAAACAGCCCGGTGTACGTCGCCGGGTTGGAACGCGGCGTCCGCCCGATAGGCGACTGGTCGATGTCAATCACCTTGTCGACATTCTCCAGCCCGATAAGTTTGTCGTATGCGCCCGTCGGCTCGCGCGACCCGTTCAGCTCCTTGTTCAGCGCCTTGTACAGCGTCTCCAGCACCAGCGACGACTTGCCGCCGCCAGAAACCCCGGTAACCAGCGTCAGCGTGCCGAGCGGGATTTTCATCTTCACGTTCTTAAGATTGTGCGTCTTCGCCCCGGTCAGCTCCAGAAACTTGCCGTTGCCCTTGCGCCGTTTGCGCGGCACCGCGATTTCCTTCTGCCCGTTCAGATACTGCGCCGTCAGGCTGTCCTTGCTCGCCAGCACGTCCGCCACCGTTCCCGCCGCGACGACGCTGCCGCCGAGCTCGCCCGCGCCCGGCCCCATATCGACCAGAAAGTCTGCCGCACGGATGGCGTCTTCGTCGTGCTCGACCACAATCACCGTATTGCCGATGTCGCGCAACCGGTTCAGCGTCTCCAGCAGCCGGTCATTGTCGCGCTGGTGCAGCCCGATTGACGGTTCGTCCAGCACATACAGCACGCCCGTCAGCCCCGACCCGATTTGCGACGCCAGCCTGATACGCTGCGATTCGCCGCCGGAAAGCCCGCCCGACTGCCGCGACAGCGTCAGGTAGTCCAGCCCCACATTGTTCAAAAACTGCAGCCGGTCGATAATCTCCTTTAATATCTTGTGCGCAATCTGCTGCTTCTGCGGGCTCAGTTGTTCTTCCACCCCGGCAAACCACTTCAGCGCCTCTTTGATGGAAAGATCGGAAACTTCCATAATATCCTTGCCGCAGACCTTGACCGCCAGCGCCTCGGGCTTCAGCCGCTTGCCGTTGCAGAAAGTGCACGGCGCCGCCGACTGGTAATGCGACAGCTCCTCGCGCGACGCCGCCGAGTCTGTTTCCAGAAACCGCCGTTCCATATTCGGAATCACGCCCTCAAACGGCTTGTCCGACACAAACGTCGAATAATACAGAGGCACGCACACATTGCCCGAACCGTAAAGAATGATTTTCTTCGCCTCTTCCGGCAGGTCTTTCCACGGCGTGTCCTGCGAGATGTGCAGAAAGTCGCACAGCGAAATCAGCGTCTGCTTATAAAACGCCGACTTAAACCCGTACCACGGCGCAATCGCCCCCTGCGCAATCGACCGCCCCTCGTTCGGCACCACCAGCTTTTCGTCCATATACAGCCGTGCCCCCAGCCCGTCGCAATGCGGGCAAGCCCCCTGCGGATTGTTGAACGAAAACAGCCGCGGCTCGATTTCCTCAATCGTAAAGCCCGACACCGGACAAGCATATTTCGCCGAAAACGTCAGCCGGTTCCCCGCCGCGCCTCCGACACCGGCTCCGCCCGCCGCGCCGTTTCCTCCCGTACCGTTCGTTCCCGCCGCATCCGAACCATCTCCGGCCGCTGCCCCTGTCAGGCCTGCGCCGTTTCCACCCGCGCCGTCCACATACAAAATGCCGTCGCCGATTTTCAGCGCCGTTTCTACCGACTGCGCCACGCGCTCCGCCATCTCCTCGCCCTTGACCACCAGACGGTCGACCACGACCTCAATGTCGTGCTTAATGTTTTTTTCCAGCGCCGGCGCGTCTTCAAGGTCATAGACCTCGCCGTCAATCTTGACGCGCTGAAACCCCTGCTTCAGCAGCCCGTCCAGTTCTTTCTTAAATTCCCCTTTGCGCTGCCGCACCATCGGCGCCACCAGCATAATCTTGGTACCGGCCGGCAGCGACAGGATTTTATCCACCATCTGGCTCACCGTCTGCGCCTCAATCGGCAGCCCCGTCGCCGGCGAATACGGCGTCCCCGCGCGTGCCCACAACAGGCGCATATAGTCGTAAATCTCGGTAATCGTCCCCACCGTCGAGCGCGGATTGTGCGAGGTCGTTTTCTGCTCAATCGAAATCGCCGGCGCCAGCCCTTCTATGGAATCAACGTCCGGCTTTTTCATCAGGTCAAGGAACTGCCGCGCATAAGCGGAAAGGCTCTCGACGTAACGCCGCTGCCCCTCGGCATAAATCGTGTCAAACGCCAGCGACGACTTGCCCGACCCCGACAGCCCGGTAATCACCGTCAGCTGGTTTTTCGGAATGGAAATGTTGACGTTTTTGAGATTATGCTCCCGCGCCCCTTTGATTTCGATATATTTGCTCTCTGCCATCGTTCCCTCTCTAATGCCTGATGCCTGCCGCTGCCTGATGCCTGCGCACCTTGTTTCGGCAGCCCCTGCGCACCCGCGCCGGTTTGCCGCTGCCGGCCACCCACCCCGGTGTCCTCCGTTTCGGCAGCCCCTGCGCGCCCGCGCCGGTTCGCCGCTGCCGGTTTCCGGCCTTTTCTTTCCTCGGTTCGCCCATGCCGGACAATCCCGCGCTCCCCGCTCCGAAAAATCTTGATATACCACTTTTGTTCTTTTTGCAAGCACTTTTTTAAGCTATATGTTAAAACTTTAAGACGCCTTTCCCTTCCCGGCCTTTACCAAATATTAACCCGGCCCCGCTATTCTGAATGCAAATCAATTGCAGGAGAAAACATTATGGCTCCCAAATCCGCCGCAAAAAAACAACGTACTTCAAAAACTGCACTCTCCGGCGTCCGGTCAGACGCCCCGGCCCGGCGCACCGGCAAAAAGGCCGCCGAATCTCAGACCGCAGCCCGCCCCGCCGTCAAAAAAGCGCGCGACGCTGCCCCAAAAGCCGCGGCTCAAGCCTCTGCTGCCTCTCAAACAGCCGCAACGCCCGCTAAACCGCAAGCGCCGCTGACCGCCTCTTCTCCGGCTCAGTCCGCCGTTTCTTCCGGCACCTCAAAAGCCCACGAACGCGCCCGCAAGCCGATTTTGTCGCCCGACAACCTTCTGCGCATCTGGCTCGACGGCTGGAAAAAGACCTTCACCCTGCGCGGCCGCTCGTCGCGTTTCGAGCTCTGGACGTTCCTGCTCGTCAACAGCGTGCTGACGGTCATCATTCAGCTCAAATGCAGCTATATCCTGTCGCCGCGTTTTCTGCGCGCCGCCAATGACATGGGCTACTCTCTCCCCAAAATTGAAAATTACATCCTCGCGGCGGAAACCCTGTTCTACCTCGTCATCCTGCTGCCGCTGTTCCCTGTCGGCTCGCTGCTCATCCGCCGTATGCACGACCTGAACCGCCTCGCCTGGCGCAATTATCTCGAACCGGTGTTTATGGGCGTCGTCGTCCTGAGCATGATAAACCTGACCGTCGCCTCGCTCGCCAATACCGACTTTGCCTATACGATTATGCTGCTGAGCATCTGCTTTGTTACAATCCTGTACGGCGTCGGTTTTTACGGGCTGAAGTTCCTGATTATGACGCTGTTTTACCGCGGCGATGCCGAAAAGAACAATTACGGCCCCGCCCGTTATAACGACGACGAGCACGAAGAGCGCGCCCTCAACCTGAGCTGCTGGTACTTTTTGTTTATGGGTACCGTCGGGCTGCTGTATCTGGCGCTTGCCCTGCTCTGAGTATAAAATTCCGACTGTCGGCTGATGTTCCGGACAGCAAAAAGGGAGGCGCACAAAGCCTCCCTTTTAATTTGCCGTTTCGCCGCGCCGCCCGTTACCGTACGGCTTCAAAGCCACCCGGCTCATTTGCCTCCGCAACACCGGAACAGGAATGTCTTGCTCGCTGCCACAACACCGAAACAGGAATGTTCTGCCCGCTGTCGCAACACCGCAGCTCGAATGTTCTGCATGCTGCCGCAATACCGCAGCTTGAACGTTCTGCCCGCTTCCGCTCATTGTTGCGTCAGGGCCAGTCCTGCCCTTCCCACATTGCAATCATCCGGTTTGCCAGATTAAGCAGATTCGGCGCGTAGGTTTCCGTCAGCCGCGTTACGTCGTCATACAGTTCCGGATACCGCCCCTGACTCAAACCTCGCCGCAACCGCAGCAGCCATGTCAGACGGCTCTCCGGACTTTGGGCATACGTTTCCAAAATACCAAGCCAGTCTTGGAATTCCCGTTCCCAGCGCCCGGTATGTCCCGCATTCTGCAGCTGTTTCAGCAGATACTGAAACACGGCACTCAGCACATTAAGCTCGGGCTTTGCCGCCGACCGCGTTTTCACAATCTGGTACAAATCGTCCCTGCCGGAAAAGAGCGCCTTCATCAGCGGCGCCAGATTGCCTCCGGCACGCCAGATTTCCACAAAGCCATATTCAAAATACGGCGATTGCGGCTCCAAACGCGCCACAAAAGCAGCCGCCTGTCCGGGAATTTTCCGCGTCAGGACGTCGGTCATCGTTTCATAAACATTCTTCGGCAGTTCGTGTTCCAGCACCGCCGCCCCCAAATTCTCGGCAATCTGCGAATATTCGCGGGCCATCAGCATAACCCAGAGCGCATTTTTCCGCAGCGCTTCAATAATCGGCTCAAACGATGCCGTCCGCCGAAAATCGCTGCCCGGCCCGTTAAGATAGGCGACCGGCTGCGTATGTTTCAGCAGATATTCAAACTCCCAGCGGTTTTGCACGCCGAGCGCACCCCACAGCCCGCGTTTGTAAAGCTCCTGACGTGTATCGGCGCTCCAGACCCGGTCTTTCAAAAACTGCCATTGTTTATACCCCGGTTCGACACTGTCGATAACCCGAAGTTCGGCTTCCTTCCCCGGAAGGTACAGAGCCGCATTAGGGGCAGATTTCAGACAATACCGTTCAATAACAACCCGCGGCGTAAATTTCCGCAATACAGCAGCTTTCCACGAAAGCAGATAACAGCTAAACTTGTTCATAACTCTAAGATTTAATAATGTGAATAATAATTGCTAATTGCCGCCACCATAACACCGCCCGCCGGGAATGTCAAATATTTTGTCTATTGCCTGCACGCGTTCTATGCGCTGCTGCCTCCAATATCCACTCTCTTCCACTCTCCCCCTCCGCCGCCTCTGTCCCCCGCCGCAAAAAAATGCTTGATTTTCTTCCGCCCCTGCGCTACACCTGTCATAAATGCGCCGCGCCCGCTGGCAGGACGCGCCTTTCCAAATACACTTAAAGGAGTTTTACCACAATGAAAGCAAGAACCCGCTTTGCCCCGAGCCCGACCGGCTATATGCACATCGGCAACCTGAGAACCGCGTTATATGAATACCTTATCGCCAAATCTTCCGGCGGCAGTTTTATTTTGCGCATTGAAGACACCGACCAGAAACGCTATGTCGAAGGCGCAACCGAAATCATATACAACACGCTCAAGACCGTCGGCATGAACTGGGACGAAGGCCCGGACATCGGCGGCGAATACGGTCCGTATATCCAGTCCGAACGCCTGCCGCTGTATCAGGAATACGCACACAAGCTGGTGGAACTCGGCGGCGCGCATTATTGCTTCTGCGCCAAGACCGAACACGATGACGACGAAGAAGAAACCGTCCTCGGCGCCAAGTTCAAAGACCCCTGCAAGCGCATTCCGCTGGAAGAGGCCAAAGCCCGTGTTGCCGCCGGCGAACCCTATGTCGTCCGCCAGAACATCAACCGCAAAGGCAAGGCAATGTTCCACGACGTCGTTTACGGCGATATTGAAATCGACTATGACGAACTGGACGAAGGCGTATTGCTGAAGTCCGACGGCTTCCCGACTTATAACTTCGCCAACGTCATTGATGACCATCTGATGGCGATTACCCACGTCGTCCGCGGCAACGAATATATTTCATCCACCCCGAAATATAACCTGATTTACGAAGCGTTCGGCTGGACGCCGCCGATTTACGTTCACGTCGCGCAGGTGATGAAAGACGCGCAGCACAAACTCTCCAAGCGCAACGGCGATGCGTCGTTTCAGGATTTGGTCGCCAAAGGCTACCTGCCCGCTGCGATTCTGAATTATATTGCGCTCTTGGGCTGGAACCCCGGCACCGAACAGGAAATCTTTTCGCTCGCCGAGCTGGAACAGGTATTTGACGCCGAACGGCTGAACAAATCCCCGGCGATTTTTGACATCGCTAAACTGCGCTGGATGAACGGCTGCTATATCCGTGCCCTGCCGTTTGCGGAATTCCACGCCCTCGCCTGTAAAGAATATGACAAATTCATCACCCGCAGCATCAACCGCGAAGAGCTGTCCAAAGTCCTTCAGCCGCGTGTCGAAACTCTGAATGACATCGCCGAAACCGCCGGCTTCATTGAAACCCTGCCCGCTTACGGCGAAGAACTGTTTAACAACAAGAAGATGAAGACCGACCCTGAAATCGCCAAAAAATCGCTGCAGCTCGCGCTCCCGGCACTGGAAAGCCTGAGTGCGGACGGCTGGAATAACGAGAGCCTGTTTGAATGCCTGAAAGCGGTCGCCGCCGCCAACGGGCTGAAAAACGGACAGGTTCTGTATCCGGTACGCATCGCCCTGACCGGGCTGGAAACAACCCCCGGCGGCGCCAGCGAAATTGCCGCGGTTCTGGGCAGGGAAGAAACCCTGCGCCGCATAAAACTGGCACTCTAGGCACGCTACCTCAAAGCCCGACAACAGCCCCGCCGGCTGCCCGGCACTGTTCCCTGCCGGTTCTGCTGCTGTGCGGGCTTTTTGTTTTCCCGTCTCAGTCTCCCGCCCCTGTTCTGCATCGGGCAAACCATGCTCTGCCATTCTCTCCTCCCGTCCCGGTTCCTCGTCCCGTATTCCGCCGCACCTCATTCCCGGTTTCCCGCTCCGTATCCCGCCGCCCATCTCTCCCGGCAACAATCCGTAATATTTTGTGACCGCCCGCTCTGCCCGCCGCCGAAATTTCCGCTTTACATCTGCCCTGCTTTCTGTTACCCTTCCTGACAGTTGCAATTTTTTATGGAGAAAAAAGATGATACACCCTTCCGCTGTGGTTGAAACCGGCGCCCAAATCGACCCGTCTGCCGAAATCGGCCCCTTCTGCTATATTTCAGGCCAAGCCAAAATCGCTGCCGGAAACAAGCTCATCGCCCGCGTAACCGTCTTGGGCGACACCACCCTCGGCGAAGGCAATGTCATTTTCCCCGGCGCCTGCCTCGGCGGCGGCCCGCAGGATCACGGCAACGAATTCCAGCCCGGCGCGCGGCTGATAATCGGTTCGCACAACGTCATCCGCGAAAACGTAACCATGCACGCCGGCACCCCAAAAGGCCAGACCCCGATTGCGGGTGAAGAACCGGAAAAACTGACCACCCGCGTCGGCAGCAACGGCATGTTTATGGTTAACTCGCACATTGCGCACGACTGCGTCGTCGGCGACAATGTCATCATGACCAACAATGCGGTCATCGGCGGGCACGTCCGTCTGGGCGACGGCGTCATCCTCGGCGGCAACTCGGCGGTTCACCAGTTCTGCCGTATCGGGCGCAAGGCGATGATAGGCGGCATGACCGGCATCGGGCGCGACGTCATCCCGTTCGCGATGGTAACCGGCGACCGCGGCAAACTGCGCGGCCTGAACGTCATCGGCCTCAAACGCAGCGGCTGCGACGAACATACCATCAAATCCGTTACCCGCGCTTATATGTATATTTTCAAATCCATTGACGGCACGTTTGAAGAGCGCGTTCAAAAAGCCAAAGAAAAATTTGCCGGCAACCCGATGGTGGAAGAGCAGATTGCCTTTATTGAAGAAGCTATGCACAGCCGCCGTCAGGTTTTGGTTGCGGAATAATTTTTTCCCGCGCTATAATATCCCTCGTAAGCTCCACCGGAGCTTTCGGGGATTTTTTTTAAAGGAGACAACCATGCGCCGCCGTCCGGTTCATATCGCCGTTCTCGCCATCGCCGCAATTGCGCTCATGCTCGCCGTCCTTACGCTGTACGCAGGCAACCGTAAGGCGCCTGCCGCCCGCAGCGCAGCCTCAGCCCCCGCAGACGTTGAACAAACCCTGTCCCCCCTCGCCGCCGGAAAGAACTGCGCGGTGTTTGCCGCCTATTCTGCCGACGGCACCGTTTCCGATTATGTCATTGACTATCTGCGCGCCTTAAAGGAAATCGCACCCAATATCGTCTATGTAACCGACAATCCGATACCCGAAAGCGAAATCGCCAAACTCCGTCCGTATGTCAATCACCTGATAGCCCGCCGCCACGGCGAATATGACTGGGGCTCGTACAAACGCGGTTTTGCGTGGCTGAAACGGCAAAACGCCCTCCCCTCCCGGCCAGCCGCTGCCTCCGGTATTCCCTCTCGCGCCGCCATAGTACCAGCCCCCGCATCCGATATAACCGCCGCAGCCTCCGGTATTCCCCCTCGCGCCGCCATAGTACCAGCCCCCGCATCCGATACAGCCGCCGCAGCCTCCCTTTCCTCCTCTGCCCCGGTGCCTCATACCGCGTCTGCCCCCCAACCACCCTCCTCCGTCCAAGCTGGCTCAACCGCCCCCCAAGCCACTGCCCCCCTCTTAATCCTCGCCAACGATTCCTCCCTGCTCGTTGCTCCCTCGCTGCGCCCCGTCCTGCAAGCGTCCCAAACTGCCGGCGCCGATATTTTCGGCATCACTGCCAATGCTGACGGAATTTACCATCTGCAAAGCTACTTCCTCATTATTGCGCCGCAAGTATACAACACTTCGGAATTCGCCGCCTATCTTAACGCCGTCCGCCCCGAAAAAGACGGCCTGACCGTCGCCGCGCATTATGAAGTTCCCTTCACCGCCTATTTTGCCGGCCTCGGCTTTACATCTGCCGCCTACATTCCCTACGAAAAACTCTCCTGGCTGCCGCTGAACGACAAAAACTGCTATCCGTTGACCCTGCTTGGCAAATATCACGCCCCGTTCTTAAAAATGCGCACCTTTACCTCCCGCCTGAACATACAGGAACCGCGCCGCCTTGTCTTCGCCTGGCTGAAAAAACATGTTCCGGGCGCTTATGCCCGCTTGCTGCAACATTTGCAAAAAATCAATTCCCCTTATCTGAAGGAGGACCGCTGATGAAAACAACGCCGAATATCTCAAAAATCCGCCTGCACAGCCTGGCTGCAATCCTCTCGCGCCCGCGCCTGAAACGCTCCGGCGAACGCCGCAGCCTGCTGACCCTGCTGTTGCTCATTGCTTTAACTGCCGCTGCGTTTTTTTATCTTGCCGAACGCCCGCGCCGCTACGCCGTTTTTGCCGGATACAGCGCCGACGGCAGCGTTGCGCCGTATGTTTTGCGTTATCTCAGCGGCTTAAAAGCCGTAACTGACGGCATAGTTTACATAACGGATTCCCCTCTTTCGCCTGAAGCGCAGAAACAAGTCGCCCCGTATGTCATTCACGGCGAATACCAACGCCACGGCGAATACGACTGGGGGTCATACAAGCGCGGCTATAACTGGCTGAAAGCCAAAAACCTGCTCCGACACACCGACGAACTGATTTTTGCCAACGATTCCGCCTACGCCCCGCTGCAAACTTTCCGCCCCATGTTTAACCAAATGCGCTCCCGTTCAGAATTGGACTTCTGGGGAAACACGCAAAACCAGAGATTTAACCCGCATTTGCAAAGTTATTTCTTGGTATTTCGCCGCCCCGTCATCATGTCCAAAAGCTTCGCCGCCTTCCTCAACGGAGTCAAAGCGCAACCCGACCACTCGCTGTATATCACGGAATACGAAATAAAGCTGACGCCGTTTCTGCAAAACCTCGGTTATAAATGGGACAGCTACATTCCGGACTTCCCGAGCGCATCCCCTGCCCGCAAAGCAACGTCCGCCGCTCCGTTGCGCCCCGCGTCAGCTGCCGCACTGTCCCCCGGTTCCGCTGCCGCACTGTCCCCTGATTCCGCCGCCGCACTGTCCCCCGGTTCCGCTGCCCCAAAACCTGCATCGGCAGCCCGGGCTTCCGTTCCGGCATCACCCGACCCCAATTCTTATCCGCTGACCCTTATCCGCGATTACCATAACCAGTTCCTTAAGCGCCGCACCTTTACCGACAAACTGCCGATAGAGGAAAACCGTGCCGAACTGCTGGCATATTTATGCACCCACGCCCCGGAAACCTGTCAAAACATTGCTGCCGACTTTCCTAATACTGTTTTTCCGGCGGCTGCTTCTCCCGCGTTCCCCATTTCGGGTTCTTCCGCACCCGCATCCGATACAGCCGCCTCCTCCGGTATTCCCGCTCGCGCCGCCATAGTACCCGCCCCCGCATCCGATACAACCGCCGCCTCCGGTATTCCCCCTCGCGCCGCCACAGTACCCGCACCCGCATCCGATACAGCCCCCGCCGCAGTTTCCCGCTCTCCCGCAGCCCATACCGGCAGTGCGCCGAACAGATAATGCACTCTGCGGTTCCCTTTTTGCCGTATCTTATACAGCGGCAAAACCGAAAACAGTTTTACCCGCACCTTGTTCCTCCCGCGTATCACTTTCAGCAGCGGCACCCCGAAAAGCCGGAACTCGTCGGCACGCCCGCCGTCCGCCGCCTCGTCAAACTGCAGCTGCCATTTCAGCCGCCGGCAGTCGACAAAAGTTACCCGCTCCTCCGGCATAATCAGGCGCAAAAACCAGCTTGGATTGGAAACGCGTGTTCCGATAAAGCGCAAACTCCCGCGGCAAAGTTCGACATTGGCGAGAATTTTGAGAATTCCCCGGCGCCGGGCTTCGGCATCCTGCGCCATAAATGCCTCATAGTCAAACCCCCGTTCCTCCTCGCCGCACAGGGTATAAACGCGAAATTCGGACAATGCCGCCGCCAGTTCTTCAACCAGGCGGAAATCATCGGCAAACGCAAACACCGTCCGCACGCCGGCTAAACCCTCCCCGCTACACATTTCCCGGATTTTTCGTGCATACGGCGCCGCGCCGAGCAGCCCCTGCCGCCGCCATGCTGCCTCCTTGCGGATATCTCCCGCCCGCATCTGCACCGCAATATACTTTTCCGGCAATTCTCCGCTCCCGGCCAGACCGCTTCCCGTTCCGGCACCATTTTCCGCCTCAAAAGCGCCGCTGCCGTGGAAAAGAACCATCCGCAGCCGCGTTGCTGCCAGATGCCTGACCGCCGTTTCCGTTGCCGCATTCAGCCGGTAAAACGCCCGCGCCAGTCCCGCCGCCGCCGCAAACGAACCGCCTGCAATGCCGAGCTCCGGAAAATCAAACACCTTCTCCGCAAACGCCCGGTTTTCAAAAAAGCGCTTAAATATGTCCTGTGTCAGAAAATCAATCTTTTCCTTTTTCTTCCCTGCCATAACCTTTTTCTTGTCATATCCTTTGATATCCGAAACAAAGCGCCTGTTGTTCCGCACCAAAAACTCGCTGCATTTCTCCCCGGTAAAAGGCTCAAAAAAATCGTTCCACCCTTCGTCGCCAAGGTTGGAACGCTGCGAACAAAGCTCAAACCGCACTTTGTTGTCAAGCGCCCAGACCATGGCAAAAAACATATTGTTGATTTCCGAAAACAACCCCGCGCTGTCCCCCAGACGGTAAACCAGTTTTTTCTTGAAAGAGGCATTGAGCTTCCTCCACTTTTCCGCTGCGAAGCTGCCGGTTCCTCTCTCCGCCATGCTGCCGCCGCCGGCTCTGCCCACACTAACGCCTGCCGTACCAGTACCTGCCAAATTGTCACCGCCATCTCTCCCGGCGTAACTGCCGCCCGCCACTTTTCCCATGCTGCCGCGGCATTCTCCGCCCATGCAGACAGCGGCATCGGCCCAAACCGTATCCGGCACTTTCAGTTTCTCCCGTTCGCCCCATTCCCGGCGCAGCAAAGCAGCATCAGCTCGTTGTTTTTCCGCATATTTCCCCCCGGAAGACAGCCCGCCCTCATAAAAACGGCAGACCGGATAGCTGAAATGGTACGGCACTACGCCGCTCCCGGCAATCGCCCGCAGATTAAAATCATAATCGGCGACAATCCTGTACCTCTCGTCATACATTCCCAGTTCCGCAAACAGCCGCCGGTCGTAAAAAATGCTCTGATGGCAGATGTTCTGCGTCGTTACCGGAGCATCATACTCGCGAAAGCGGCAATGTCCGTCCTCGCCGACCAGACAGGCATCCCCAAACAGAAAACGGCAATCCGGATGAGCACGCAGCACTGCGGCCGCCCGTTCCAAAACCCGAGGATTAAAAAATTCGTCCCCCGCATTCATAAAAATCACAAAGTCGCCGCGGCAAAGCCTGAGCCCTTTGTTCATCGCGTCATAAACCCCGCGGTCGGGTTCCGATACATAGCGCGCAATCCTTTTTTCCCGGCGCAGAAACGCCGCCGTACCGTCGCTGGAACCGCCGTCAACCACGATGCTTTCGTATCCGCCGCAATCACCGGTCAAACTGTTTCCGAACGCAAATTTTCCATTCCCGATGCAATCGCCTGCCAAATCGGCTCCGGTTGAACCGTATGTTTGTGCCCACAGGCTGCGCAATGTGCGTTTCAGTTCATCTTTTACGTTATAACAAATCGTTACAACCGAAAATTTAACATTCTTTTCCATATTTTGCTCCATTCGCCGTTTTTCTCCGCTTCATCGCCGTCGTCCCACGCGCCGGCCTGTTCCGCATCCCAGATATCCCAGCAGCACTGCTTGTCCGGCGGTACCGAACGCCCGTAGCGCTCCGCCAGAAACGCCGCCCAGCCTGCCGTTCCGCTGCCGTATCCCGCAGACTGCCCCCTGCGCCGCGCCAGAATTTCCCGCTGTCCGCGCCGGATAAGCGCTTTCAGTTCCGTTTCCACCGCCCGCACCTCGTCCATCACTTGGCCGCGGCGCCGTTCCGCCTCGCGTATCTCCGCCTTAATCCGTTCGTCGGCCGCGTGCATTTCCCGCCGCCGCCGATGCGACGTATTTTCGGGAAAATTCCGATACAGCAGCAAAACTTCCTGCAAATTGTAAAATCCCGTCCTGCCGCGCAGGCGCATAAACAGCGCATAATCTTCCGCCGGCGTATACGCCTCCTCATATCGTACCCCGAGGCGCTCCAATTCCTGCCTTCGCAGCATACACGCCGGATGAATGACGGCGCACCCTTCCGCCAGCGCCGCGCCGATTTCCGCATTATGCTCCGGCCGCCGCCGGATGCGCCCCCGTTTCCGGCACAAAAGCTGATACCACCCCGAAACGACGCCGCACTCCCGGTGCGCATCCAGATAGGCTGCTTCTTTTTCCAACCGCTGCGGCAGCGAAACATCGTCATGGTCAGCCACCGCCAGATAATCGCCCGTCGCCATTTCCATCAACCGGTTCCGGCTTCCGGCAATGCCCAGATTTCTCTCATTGCGAAAATATTTTATCCGCGCGTCATCATACGATGCTATAACCGCCTCCGCCGCCCGGTCTTCGGGACAGTCGTCCAAAATCAAGAATTCAAAATTCTCCGCCGTTTGGTTCAATATGCTCTCGACCGCCTCCCTCAAAAACGGTTCCGGCGTCTTATAAACCGGCATCAAAACGGAAATTTTCGGCATCTGCGGCTCTCCTCCTAAAAAATGAACAAAACACATTTCCAACCGTCCCGGCACAAAACAGCATTTCTCCCCCGAAACAATACAGCACCACGCCTGCACAGCACCACACGCGCCCCGGTGCGACACACGTCCCAGTACAGCACATACCCCGGTGCGGCACATATCCCGGTATGACATATATCCCTGTGCAGCAAGCCTCCCGGTGCGACACACATCCCGATACGCTATGCACCCAGATATACGTCCTGGCAATTCAGCCGCCGCCCGCCGCCGTTTCCCCGGCCGGAATATAAACTTAAGCCTATATATAATAAACCCCGCCGCCTGATTTAACCTGACCGAAAGTATATATTCACCCCGTTCTGTCTCCGCCTGTGCACCGCCGCTGCGTCACACCCTGCCCCATTCTGTCCCCATCTGTTTCCAACACAGCTGCACTACGCCCTGCCCCGTTCTGTCTCCGCCTGTGCACCGCCGCTTTCTGCCGGTTGACAACCCTGCCGTGCCGCTTTAAACTTATTTCGCAAACCATCAACCGCATACGTTAACCAGCCGGAGACCAACAATGCCAGCCTGCTCCCTCAATACATCCCTTCCCTGTTCGGCAAAACCCCGCCTCACAGCCTTCAGCGGGCTCAAAGCTCTTGCCGTCATCGGCATTATCGCCTGCCACATGGGAGCACTGCCCGGCTGGGATTTATGCGCCCGCATGGTCGAAGTGTTGTTTTTGGTTTCCGGATTCTGTATGGCTTATAACCATTTTTGCCCAAGCGATACCCCGGCAGCCCGCCCTTCCGGCTGGCAGATTGTCAAAGCCAAACTGCCCCGCCTCTACCCCGTCCACTTTACTACATTCCTGTTGCAGCTGTTTTTTGTGCCGGCCTGGTCCTCCCAAACCATCGGGTTCATCTTGTCCTTCGGGCTGCTGAACCTGACATTGCAGCACGCCTGGTTCCAAAGCACGCAGTTTATGTTCAACAATGTATCGTGGTTTTTAAGCGCTCTACTGTTCTGCTATTTCATCACCCCCGCCCTTTCCCGCGCCGCCGCGCGCGCCAAAGCCGCCCGCCGCCTGTTTCTGTTTTTTGCCCTGCTCGTTGCCATACGCCTGTATATTGAATATATGCGCAGCTCTTATCCTTCGTATATCCGGCTGGATTTGCACGCCAACCCGCTGGTACAGGCTTTGAACTACAGCCTCGGTTTTATTGCCGGCGTCTTTTTCCTCTCCCCTTCGCCGCTAAACGCTGTTTTGCGGCAACGCCTGTCCTTTGCTGCCGCGACCCTTCTGGAAACATTGTTTGCCGGCCTGTATCTTGCCGCCTGTTATTCCTTGGGCGGCACGGCATACCGCCTGTTTTTCGTCTTGCTGGCATTGCCTGTGATATATGTGCTCGCTTTCGGCCGCGGCGCACTCTCCCGGATAATCTCCGCCAAACCGCTGCTGTGGCTCGAAACCGTAAATCTGGAAATATTTATGTTCCATTCGTTTATCCTTTACCATTTTCCCGTCAATGCGGATAACCCGTGGTACTACGCCGAATTTGCCGCCATAACCCTTGCCGCCGCTGCCGGTTTCCACCTGCTGTTTCGCCGCCGCACCAAATAAACCTCTCCGCCGCACCAAATAAACCTCCCCGCCGCACCAAATAACCTCTCCGCCGCGCATATTAAGCCGAACATCATAAAGCTGCGCATAATTAATAAAGCCGCCCGCAATAAAAAGGCGGAAAAAATCCCCCGCCCGTAAAAATTCCTCTTGACTACAAAAAACATTTGCCCTAAAAAGAATGCCGACGGGTCCTTAGCTCAGTTGGTTAGAGCCGGCCGCTCATAACGGTCTGGTCGTAGGTTCGAGTCCTACAGGACCCACCATAGTTAACAGCTCCTATCACGGGAGCTGTTTTTCTTTTATAAATCAATAGGTTAGATGAGTTCGGATGTTGTAAATTTCAAAATCATATTTTGGGAGAGTTTTCCGAACTCGTTTGTTTATATTTCTTTATTTTTCAATGGTTTAATGCGGTTGGAGTCCAGTAGGGCCTCTGGGATATGTTTTTTGTTACGAATCAGATTTGATAACAGTTTGTTTTGCGTAAAGAGCTGTTTTAGGAACTTTTATCAGGCAGAACCTTCCCGGCTGCGGCATATCCCAGTATCCATATCCGAGCTACCAGTTGCCATTTCCCGTCTTGTAGCTCCCGTATAAGTACGGCCAGCCCAACGGCTAGGTGGACCGGGGAAAATTTTAATGAGCCGTTTTTAAAAGGGCTTTACACGCGGGATAAAAAAATATTTTTTTTAGGCTCCACTACATTTAAACTTAGCGTCATTGTCGTACATACGTTAAAATTATAGGGATACAAAAAAAGGCCTGCATTTTGACATTGCAGACCTCTTAAATCATATTATCAATAAAATACTGGACGATGTCATCCAGAAAATACCTATATTTCCCCATAATTTGATAACAAGGGATACCCACATTTTTATTTCCGTTCTTTCTCTGTTGTCTCCAACGGGATAAAGTTTTTTCCGTGCAGCTTAATATATAAGTTAATTCTTTGGAACAAACATAACCGGCTTCTATTTGTGAAGAAGTTAATTTTACAGATAATATTTTTTTTATCTTATCATTAAGAGAAACTTGGTTAATCGATATAGTGTTTTGTATATTCATGGGTGTTTTCCTTTTTTTAAAACAAAAAAGGCCGCAAAAAAAATGCGGCCTTCTCGGGGTTGAAACGTTTGGTTTTATTAGTTTTCAGATACAAAAAAAGAGGCCGCAGATGAATGCGACCTCTTTAATTTTAAGAAAACTATATGTATTAAAATAATATTTTGTCTTTTCTGTCTTCCAATGATTAAGCAAGGAAAAAGACACAGATATCCGTTTTTTGTGTAATTTATTAAATATTTTATGGGAAATCAAAGAGATATAGGAAATTTATGTCTAGATGTATAGATACACTAATCCCTTTAAGAAGTAGGAGATTAAAAAAATAACTCCTCAATTAATTAACTGGCGCTATTAATTCGCCTACTATATAATTGGAAATTTACAGAAAGCTAATATTCTATTAATCCCAAATAT
>MNTT01000016.1:0-361 GCA_001917135.1 Acetobacter sp. 46_36 | reverse complement strand
AGAAATGTACCGAGCGAATGTCTCGCCGGAATTGAAATTTTGAAAGGAAATATAAAATGAACAATGCAATTTTAGTACAAGAAACAGCTGATAACGGAAATATTGCCAAGACCTATGGAGCGCCGGAAGAATTTAATTTACCGAAACCTTCCGATAATATTATTGATGCGGAATACACTCTTGAAAGCACTGGAAAAGAACTTGTTGCCGCCAATGACAATATGTTCCCGACGTTTCCGAGTGACCCGAATGCCCTGCCGGCTTTTATTACCGTGGCGACCAAAGCTGTTGAGGCTGAAACGAAACTGTTAAATGGTTTGTTAATGACCCCAGGCAAATATCAACTTGCTTTGGCTCAGAC
>MNTT01000001.1:2850-18663 GCA_001917135.1 Acetobacter sp. 46_36 | reverse complement strand
CCTGCACCAGGCGTGCACGTAAGACCGCCCGTATAGCCTCCCGCTGCGAACTACAACTACTATGCTTCCTAAGTTATGCAGGATTGCTCCACTCATGGGCAGGATTTATATTTACTTTAAAAATATATAGCGTATATTGCTAATCGTTTGGAATTTTTTGGATAGTGTTGATATGTATTATAGTCTTTCTGAAATTTTTGCAATTGGCATCGGCCCGTCTAGTTCGCATACAGTAGGTCCCATGAAAGCGGCTAAACGGTTTGTAGATAATTTAGGGAATAAAATTAGTAATGTTGCGGATGTAAAAATATATCTGTATGGTTCTCTTGCTTTAACCGGAATTGGGCATGGAACATTGAACGCCGTAATTTATGGGTTGCTTGGATATGAAGCTGATAAGCTTGATTTAACCCGAAACTATATCGAAAATATAAAAAATAATCGGCAATTGCTGCTACGCGGGAAACAATTAATATCGTTTGATATAGATTATAATTTTATTTTAGAAAAACAGATATTTTTGAAAGAACATCCCAACGGGATGAAATTTATTGCCAGCGATACCAATGGAAACATTATCTTGGAGGAAACTTACTTTTCAGTAGGCGGAGGAACAATTGCCCGCAAAGATGAAATATCGCAAAAAATAGAGAGAAAACCTCTGGATGTGCCATATCAATTTTCAAGTTTTGCAGAATTAAAAGATATTTGCATAAAAAATAATTTTCAAATCAAAGATGTTGTACTGGCAAATGAACATGCTCTTTATTCTGAAAATGATACCAGAAAGTATATTCGCAAAATTGTTGAAATAATGCAGCAAAATATAGATCATGGAATAAATACGCCGGGAATCTTACCGGGAAGCATAAAGTTGCAACGCCGTGCGCCTGGAATGTATAAACGTCTGCAAGAGCGCTTTGAAAATAATGTTGATGATGCTCTGTATATTCTGGACTGGGTTAATTTGTGGGCTTTTGCCGTTGCAGAAGAGAACGCAGCCGGCGGAAAAATTATAACGGCTCCGACAATGGGGTCAGCGGGGATTGTCCCGGCTGTAATGCGCTATTACCAGCGTTTTGCCCATAAAAAAGCTTTTTATGATGAAGAAGCTGATATTGCATATTTGGCTACAGCGGCTGCTATTTGCTGTTTATACCGAACCAACGCCTCAATTTCAGGTGCAGAAGTAGGATGCCAGGGAGAGGTAGGGGTAGCTTGTTCTATGGCCGCAGCCGGATTAACCGCGGTTCAGGGCGGAACGCTCAGTCAGATAGAAAATGCTGCAGAGATTGGGATGGAGCATAATCTTGGATTGACCTGCGATCCGATAAAAGGGTTGGTTCAAATCCCATGCATTGAAAGAAATGCCATGGCTGCCATAAAAGCGGTAAATGCCAGCCGTCTGGCTGTAAGGGGAAGCGGACAATATAAAGTAAGTTTGGACAGCATTATTAAAACAATGTATGAAACAGGGCTGAACCTGAACAGTGATTACAAAGAAACATCTTTAGGCGGTTTGGCTAAAAATGTAGTTTGCTGATATTGTGCAGCGAATGTACAAACAGAATAAAACCGGCGATTCGGAATGAAACTCTTGATAATTTTTTTCGCGAAAAGTCGTTTTCCTGCTAAAATTAATTAGATAAAACGGGAATAGATAAAAAAACGGCGGAAAACCGCCGTTTTTCAAGGTTTTTCCTGTGCGTAACATTGATTTTTGTTTGATTTAATTAAAAAAATCTCCTCAAATTTAATTGTGAAGAGAATTCACTTTGTGTTAATTTTTTATGAGGAGTCCTCCAGTGAACAAAAATGAACTTATTGCTAGCATGGCTAGTGAAGCTGGTCTTACAAAGGCTGATGCAGGTAAGGCTTTGGATGCATTTATTTCTTCTATTACCCAGGCGCTGAAAGCGGGTGATGAAGTTCGTCTGGTTGGCTTTGGAACATTTGCTGTTTCTAAGCGTGCAGCTACAACCGGCCGTAACCCTCGTACCGGCGAAACCATTAAAATTAAAGCTCGCAAGCAGCCGAAATTTAAAGCTGGTAAAACTCTTCAAGATGCAGTAAACTAATTTTGAAAGAGTTGCAGATTTAAGCAGGCTTTTGCTATAAAAGCCTGCTTTTTTATAAGTTATTGTTTTTTAGTGTAAATAAAATTTTATCAAAATTTTTGTTTTTTTTACTTGCAATTTAAAAAAATATCATTTATAAAATCATCTGTTAATGAGATGGGCGTTTAGCTCAGCTGGTTAGAGCATCTCGTTTACACCGAGAGGGTCGGGAGTTCGAATCCCTCAACGCCCACCAATAGAAGCCTTACAATGCAATTGTAAGGCTGTTTTTTTTATAATCCAAATAATTTATTTGTTAAGCAATTCGCGGAAATTAAGCGAAATATAATTAAAAAAACGCTAATATGCTCTTTGAAAAAAATCCTTTACGATATCGCAAAAATATGTTAATATAAAACATAACCTTACAGTCAGAAGAGGAGAAATTGAATGTCTGATAGTATCGAAAAAATTAAAAAAAATCGTCGGAGGACATTGTTAAAAAAAGAATTATTAGCAGCTGGAATAGCTGCATTGGTAAGTCTGCCCGGCAAAGGAGAGGCAAAGACTGCGTCTGCTCCCGAGGCGCGAATTGAAGCGTATGCTCTGCCGGAAGAAAGTATGGAGCCGGCGGCAGAATTTCCGTTAGATGGTGTATCAGATGCTGATTACAATGATGGGAACTTTGAATATGACCGCCGGTTGTCCCGCGGATTGAGTGTAAAATACACAGGGGCCTATGTTGATTATGAAACCCGTGATGTTATATATAAAGCAGCGTATCCTCATGATAAAGACTACCGCTCTACGATTGATGCATGTTTGGAATCACAAAAACTCGGTGTCGGAGTTTATGACCGCAGTCAGGACAGAAATTATATTCATAACGAAATGGTTGCTAGTACACCGAATCAGGAGCATTATGTCTATAACCGGAAATTATCGCGCGGATTAAGCATAAAATATTCCGGAGCTTATGTTGATATTCGAACCGGAGATGTCATATTAAAAGCCGCAAGTCGTTATGATCGGGATGAACAGACAACATATCGCAGTTGTATCAGTTCACAAAAATTGAAAACCGGTGCATATGATCGCAGTCGGGATCGGGAAATCAGAAGAGATATGGTTCGTGACGGGGAATATAACAGAGGAACCGTAATCAGAGACGTTGTTCACGGTATCGGACATATATTGCGTTCCCGGCGCAGTCGTTGACTTAAACATAGAAGATATTCTGAATTTAACGCTGTTCAGGGTAATATGTTTGTTTTAAACGGTGTATTTAAAGTCTGAAAATTTCTTCGGCTTTGCGCATTGCTGCGGGAGAAACGAAGACGATTAAAATATCGTTTTCCTCAATTTTATCATCTGATTTGGGATAAATGATTTCTTCATTACGGTAAATCGCTCCAATTTTGCATTTTTCAGGGAGACCGATATCTTCAATCCGTTTTTCTGTGTTAATGCTGTCTGCATCAATACGTACTTCCCAAACTTCTCCCATTCCCCGTTTAAGGCTGTAGGCATTGTTAATTTTAGCTTTGCGCAAATCCTGAAGCATTGCAGAGGTTGTTACCAATGAACGGTCAATGATAACATTGTCTTCCCCATTGTCAATCAAACTGTCAAAAGCTCTGGAATTGACCAGTGACAAGGTATGGGATACACCGCATTTTCGTGCAATGAGCGAAGCTAAAAGGTTGTCCTTATCATATTCCGTAACGGCAACAGATACATCTGCATTTTTTATCTCTGCTTCTTCCAGAATGGCATCGCTCATCATTTCGCCTTTTATAATTTGCGTGTCGTTAAGGTTTTCAGCCAGTTCCTGGGCTATGCGGCTATCATCTTCAATAATCTTGCAGTTGGAAATACTGTCGTCTTTTTCAAGAACGCTTGCAATGTAGTAGGAAATTGCATTGCCTCCAAACATAACCAGATTTTCGTTTTGTTTAACGATAATGCCAAAGTCATGCAGCGTATCAAAAACTTTGTCCCGTTCTACCAGGATGAAAATTTCGTCTTCAGCATGAATAGTTTCATTGGGTTTGGCAAAAAAACTTTTATCTTCGCGGATAATATGGATAACGGGACTGTTATAATATTTTTTTATTTCATTGATTTCCGTATTTATCAGAGGGCATTTGTCCGAACATTTAAAAGACAAAAGGTAAAGTTTCTCGTCAACTAGTGGAAAAACAGCTGTTGTTCCCGGAATTTCTATCAGATTTAAAATCGCTTTGGCTATTTCGACATCAGGAGAAATAACCAAGTCTACCGGAAGATTTTTATCGCTATACAACGTATTCCACAAAGGATTGAGAAAATATTCGGAATCGACTCTCGCAATCTTTTTCGGAATTTGAAACAATGTATGGGCAACTTGGCAGGCGACAAGATTAACTTCATCATTATCTGTAACGGCAATTAAGATATCTGCGCCTTTAGCTCCCATCTTTTCCATAATACCGGGATGTGAAATAGAGCCCTGCAAGGTCTGAACATCAAATTCTTTCGCCAATTCATCCAGCCGTTCTTTATTGGTATCCGTAACGATAATGTCATTATTAGCTTGGGATAAGTAGTCGACAATACTGCGGCCGACGTTTCCTGCACCGCCGATAAGTATTTTCATTGTATCATAACTCCTTCTCTTGTTGGGCAAAATAATCTTCAATAGCGCGGAGAGCCGCACGATAATCATAAATTTTGTTGTAGGTTTCGCGGAATTTTTTTGCGTCACGCAGGTTTTTTGAGTACCAGCAGGCAAATTTACGTGAAATGGCAACAGCCATTTCCTGGCCATAAAAATCGGCCATATCGGCGAGTTGTTGCAAAAGAGCATTTTTTATATCGGCCACAGGTATAGGTAAAGGAGCCTTTTGTGAGGTTATATAATCATGAACCTGTCCGGGAAGCCAAGGGTTTCCCAATGCGCCGCGGCCAATCATTACGCCGTCCGCATTTGTCTGTCGGAGCATTTGTCCGGCGAGATAAGGAGATGTTATGTCCCCGTTTCCGATAACCGGAATGTTGACGGCTTCTTTGACTTGTCTGATAATATCCCAGTCGGCTGTCCCCGAATATCCTTGTGCCCGCGTTCTGCCGTGAACTGTAACATAGCAGGCTCCGCTGTCTTCGCACATTTTGGCAAATTCGGGAGCATTTACCGTATTGTTGTCCCAGCCTTTGCGAAATTTCACGGATACCTTTAGCGGAGTGGCTTTGACTGTGTTTTCAATAATCTTGGATGCAAGCGGTAAATTTTTCATTAGGGCGGAGCCGGAACCGTTGCCGACAACCTTTTTGACCGGACATCCCATATTAATGTCTAAAGAATATGCACCTAAATCAGCAGCAAGCTTTGCTGCTTCAGAAAATAAATAAGGATCATTGCCCACCAGCTGTACAATAACCGGATACGGTTCGTTTCTGACATCGGCAATCCTATATGTTTTAGGATTTCTGCGGCTGATAGCATTTATCGCAACCATTTCCGAATAGAGGTTTGCAGTTCCTTTTTCTGCCACCAGCTTTCGTAGCGGATAATCAGTGATACCCGCCATTGGTGCCAGAAAAACATTGCTTTTGAGTCCGATGATACTATTCATTTTGCTATTCAGCACTGTTTAATGCCTTAATTAAAATAAAATACATTCTGTCAAGCGAAGCGTTTACCGATAAATTGATTAATTCATCGCGGCTTTCTTCAGCTGGAGCTGCCATCTCTTTTATAAAAGTATCCATAAGAAACAGATATTTTATGACAAGGTTATGAAAATCAATATTATCGTCAAATGCTTTGCGAACAGATGCGATTTGTTTTTTGGTCATTCTTGTTGTCAGGTAATTCGTGAAAGCCAAATTGTTGCCGTTGAGATAATCATCCCACAGGTCAAAAATATCCGCGCCTGCATACAACTTGTCGGCTCTGAGACCTAACGTTTGCAGAAATCTTCCGATTTCTTTGGCCGTGTATATGAGCTTTTCTCTGTCGATGTCAGAAGCCTGCTGTTCAGCTTCCGATGTAAAAGTTTTGGATTTTCCGGAACTTATGGAACCATTAAATTGTCCGGACTCATTAAATTGTCCGATTTGCTTTTCGTAATTCGCCAGTGTGGCCGTTACTTCTTCTGCCGATTTTTTGATATCTTGCCGCAGTTTGTCCAGCTTTTCCTTTACCAAATCCATATTTGTCATGGCATTGTTTATATAAAAATTCTGCTCTTCCAAAAGCTTGACGCCTTGTTTTCCGTTTGTAACCACCAAATTGGAAGACATATTTATCTTATCTGTGCTGCGGGTAATTAACTCACTGGCTTCTGTGAACTTGTCAATAACTTCAACAGCTTTGTCTTTAAGCGCATCTGTTTTTAATGCCAGTTTTCCGCTGATGTCGCCAATTTTATCGACGATGGTTTCTGTAATATTTTGCAAATCGTAATTTTTAGCTTGTGTTAAATTGGTAAAGGATATCAATTTGTCAGTTTCCTTGTTGATAGCTATAATGACATTTTGCATACTGTTAACCGCATATTCACAGCGTCTTTCAAGCTCTGAACGCTTTTCGTCAAAAACATCGCCGATGCCGTGGATGGCTTTGCCTGTTTCCATATTAACATTTTTAAGCGTGCTAATTTGTTTTTTTGTGATTTTTTCTAATTCCACGGAATTTTTAACCAGTTTATCTATTTCTTGTGATATAATTTTCCCGTATTTTGACAGCTTATTATCCAAAAGTTCGGAATTATGGTCCAGAACTTTGGTTTGAGTGCTGATAAGTCTTTTTTGCTCTTCAACCCGTCCCTCCAGGCTTGAAATGCTTGTGTCCATGCGTTTATATAGGGCGTCATATTCTTCAGATGTTTTGTAAAAAGATTGTTCGATTTTTAATGTATTTTCGGCAGCCTTGGCTAACATATTATCAATATGAGCCTGACTGATTTCTGCGCTTTGCTCCAATTGGTTCTTTACTTCGGTCAGATTAATCTTATTGTCGGCAATATTATTCTTTACATTGGAGGACAGAGCAGAAATTTCATCTAAAAGAGGGTTGATGCGGCTAAGAAATAATGAAGCGTTTTCGGCCATTTCCGCAGAACTTTCGCGTATATTGTAAACGGCATTGGTTGTTTTATCCGTAATATAGGAGCATTTATCTGCCAGAGTTTTAACGCCGTCATTTAAATCCGTCAATGTCTTGGCTGAATAACTGTCCAAAAGCTGCAAAATATTGCTTAATTCTGCTAATCTTGCGTCCAAATCTGTTTTTATTTTTGCAGATTGTTCAATAACCGTTTTATTTTCCTTTTGCAAAAGATGTGTCTGCTCCTGTAAAGTAGCAGCAAGGGCTCTTGCCTGTTTTGAAGCAGTTTCGTCAGGGTATAATAGGTTTTCAATATAATTCTGAAATAATTCGGCGTTGGCATCCAGACTGCTGCTTCTTTCGATATACGCCAAGATAAACCACAACAATAACAATGGAACCGTTACAGATAAAACGAAAAAGCCGAAATCGGCCGGTTCAATTGCAAAAATGCTGTTCCACCCGATAAAATGGTCAATATAATAACTTATGCCGACAATCCATAAAAGCGCAGTCAGAGCTAAACAATAAATAAAATTCTTGCGCAGCCATAGAAATTTTTCCAAATTCATTGGCTTTGTTTTAAAAGGCCGCTCCGGCTTATTTATATGTTTTTTATTGGGCATATTGCAAGACATCCCTAAAAGTTACTGACAAATCCGTATTTAACATTATATGAAATTTTTTTCAAATAAATTATTTGTTTAAGCCTGAAAATTTATATAAATGCGAAAAAAATAAATAATTTTGAAAATTTATGTTGATTTTATAAAAAGTTTGGTTATTCTGACAACCGTTAACCGATGAAACTGTAGTACAAAGTTTCTGCATGTCATTGGTTATCAGTTTGTATATGCCGCTATAGCTCAGTGGTAGAGCACGTCATTGGTAATGACGGGGTCGTAAGTCCGATTCTTACTAGCGGCACCATTTGTCAATTTCAGGCGTTTTTAGCATTTTATCAAACGGTTTAGTTATTGAAAAACAAAGATTTTTTCCTTCAATTTTGCAGTCCGATAAAATCAATCTCAAAATTTCTTTTTTCGTGCTAAGAATCGGACTTTTTAAGAATTTTCCAACATTTGCAGCCACTTCAGCGATATTTGTCAATATTTCATCGGTTTCGGTATCAATCTCAAGATATCTGTCCATATCCTTTTGCAATTTTTCTTTTTCAAGTTCAATCTCAGCTTTTAGTTCATTATACATTTTTTCATCACATTTGCCTTGGATATAGCCGCAAAACAAGGTTTTTATCTGTTCGTTAAAGCCATGCAGCTTTATTGTAATATCACATTTGAGATT
The DNA here is from genome assembly GCA_001917135.1 of Acetobacter sp. 46_36. Lineage (GTDB taxonomy): Bacteria > Pseudomonadota > Alphaproteobacteria > RF32 > CAG-239 > CAG-267. Next base: position 10,212 of record MNTT01000001.1, on the reverse strand, counting down.
AGAAGTCTTGATAAGAACTTTCCCGCAATATAAATCAAACTATTTTTATCTAATGAAATTCTTAATCGAGCTGAAACATTAGCCGTTACCGTCGCTTTGTTTGATCAATTGGTTCTTCTTAAAGCGTTGTCACTTTTGTTAGAATTTCTCATACTCATTAATGTGATAATTACACGGTATTCTGTATTATTTATCAATTTAATTGTCTGCCGAATGATTTAGTTGTTGAAAACAAAAAATATTTATAATAATTCACAATAATATAAACGAAGTTAAAGAGGAGAAAAAGATGCGATTATATCATTACGTAGCCAAAGGAAATACAGTATTGACAGACGGAATATTATCCTTTGCCCAAAATCCTCATGCTGATTTAAGCTATTATTACAAACGCTCCGGTGAAACCACACATAACGGGATATGTCAGTGGATGGAACGGTGTTTTAAAGGAAGAAGTCGTGCTGTCAGAGCTTTTTCTGAGCCAATACAATACACTGAAAAAAGTATTAATATGTTTAAGCCGTTTATTGAAAATGCCGATTTGTTCGCAATTGATGTGAATAGCCTGATGAAAGACGGACTGATAGAAGCCGTTTATGTTTCACCGGCAATTCGTCCGGATTTAGATAAAGATTTACCACAAGATGTTGATGAACGTTTGGTGAAACTGGATTCAGTTGCCGATATAGATACATCTCCGGTAGATTGGTCTGTATGTAATGAAAAATTAGGGCTGCGTTTTTCGGTTGTCCCCTATTATCTGATAGTTGTTAAAGATGGTATTATCCCGCCTCAATATATCACAAAACAGAACAATTAGTCTTGTTGAAACAGGATGGGAGAACACAAAAGGCAAACTCTTGTGTTCACACCTTGTAATCTATGTTTTAATAATAAATTTTTCTTTTATATTTTCAACACTGTGTGCTTGAGGAGTTGCGCCAATGCCGCCAAAAGGCATTTGGGCAACAAGTTCCCAATTGTTTGGTATGTTAAAAGCTTGACGAACAGCATCATCAATAAGAGGATTATAATGTTGCAGGTTGGCGCCAATATCGGAATTGGCCAAAGCGGTCCACACCATAAATTGTAAAATAGCATTGCACTGATAAGCCCAATTATCAAAATTTGCAGCATAAAGCGGAAATTTATTCTGTAATGCTTGGGTAACTGCAGTATCTGTAAAATATAAAATAGTTCCGTGCCCGTTAGCAAAGCTTGCAATTTTATCCGAAATTGCCTGAGCCTTTTCTTTTGGTGCAGCTTTTAAAAGCTCTGTTTGAGTAATGCCCCATAAATTTTTGTGGTTTTTGCCGAATAAAACCATAACTCTGGCGCTTTGCGAATTAAATGGGCTTGGATACAGTTCTAAAGATTTTTGAACCAGGTTCTCAATTTCTTTCGCGGTTAGCGGGCAATCATTGGTTATATTATAAAAACTGTGCCTTTTAGCATACAAATCAAAAATATTGTTATCCATCTTCTCTTCCTCTTATTATAAAAGCAAGGCCGGCTGTTAAAACCGGCCTGCTGTTTTGTCTTATCTTCTGTCGCCAAGCAGTCTTAACAACGCCATAAACATATTGATAAAATCAAGATACAATGACAATGCACCGGCAATAGCACCTTTCGCTGCCATATCACCGCCCATGCCGTTTGCATAGTACAAGGACTTCATATTCTGCGTATCGTAAACCGTAAGTCCGGCAAAGATAAATACCGTGAGATAGGACAAGGCATAATCAAGTCCGGAACTTTTCATAAAGATATTGACAATAGAGGCGATAATCAATCCGAATACGCCAATATACAAAAAGCTTCCCCAGCCGCTAAGGTCTTTTTTAGTCGTATATCCGTACAGGCTGAGAGCGCCAAACGTCGCTGCCGTGATTAAAAAGACACGGGCGATGCTGGCACCGGTATATATCAGAAAAATCGGTGCAAGAGAAACGCCCATCAATACGGAATACCCCCAAAACATGGCTTGAACTTGTTGCAAGGTTCCTCTCTGTAAAACCCAGCCAAAGGCAAATACTAAAATCAGCGGTGCAAATAAAGCCAGCCAGCCGAATGCCGAGTAGCCTGATTCATTAAAAAACAGGCGCAACAATGAGGTGTTGCTGACAATTATATAAGCGGCCAAAGCCGTAGCGCATAAACCGCCGGCCATATAGTTGTAAATCTTCAGCATAAAGTTCCTTAAGCCTTCGTCAATAACCTGACCGTTGCTGTATGCGGCAAATTCTTTACTTTCTAACATAATTTGGTTTCCCCTTCTTCTAAAATTATGATTCTGACTGTAATATAGGATAATTTACTTAAAAAATCAATAACCATAGCGATACCATCTGTACAATTGCCTATAATGCAGTATGTAAACCCAGTGTATAAACTCCGACAAAAAAAGAACCCCGTCAGTCTACCCGGGGCTTTCGAGATACAAAAAACAGACGCCTTTCGGCGTCTGTTGATGCAATGTCGGACAAACGGATTATGCAGCGGTTTGAGCGTACTTTGCGGCAAATTCGTTCATCTTGCTGATGACATATTCCTGCGCTTCCGGTTCCAAATACGGATGCATCGGTATGCTTAAAGCTGTTTTGGAAAGTTTCTCGCATACGGGAAGGCTTCTCGTATTCCACTTTTTGTAAGCAGTCTGTGTGTTGACCGGACGCGGATAGTATGCGCCGCAGGGGATGTTGTTTTCTTTTAGGAACGCCATCAGCTCATCCCTTTTTTCGCAGGTAATTGTGTACAGCCCCCGGGCGGAAGTGGCATTGTCAAGAACTCTTTGTTTACCAAAGTAAGGGCTCAGCTCTTTATCGTACGTCTGCGCAATTTTTTCCCTTTTTACCAGTTCATCATCAAAAATTTTAAGCTTTTGTAATAAAACAGCCCCTTGGAAAGAGTCCATACGTCCCGTAACACCGAGGCGAACGTTATCATAATGGTCTGTTGAGCTCATACCGTGAACGCGGCAGGATTTTAAAAGTTCGTATTCTTCTTCGGAATTTGTGAAAGTTGCACCGCCGTCTCCGTAACAAGCCAAAGGCTTTGTCGGATAAAATGAAGTTGCAGTCATATCTGCAATGGAACCGGCTTTTTTGCCATTGTACGTAGAGCCGTAAGCTTGGGCGGCATCGCTCAAAACTTTTATGCCGTTTTCATGGGCAATCTTCATAATTTCGTCATAATTGCAGGGCGAACCGAAGATGTCTACCGCAATGACGGCCTTCAGATTGAGTTTCCCTTCTTTCTTGACTTCTTCAATTGCTTTTTTCAAGTCAGCAGGATCCATCGTAAACGTGTCTGGTGCCGAATCAACAAAAATCGGCGTGGCGCCAAGCAAGACGACGCATTCTGCAGAAGCGACAAACGTAAACGAAGAAACAAAAACAGCATCGCCGGGTTTGACATCCCAGGCCATAAGAGCCAGCGTCAGGGCATCTGTACCGGAAGCATTTGTTGCACAATATTTTGTTCCCGAATATTGGGCGAGTTTTTCTTCCAGTTCTCTGGTTTCCGGTCCCTGACAATAAGCGCCGTGGTCAAGAACGGTTTTGAACGCATTTAAAAATGTTTCCTGGCCGATTACTTTCTGCGCGGTGGCGCAGTCGAAAAGATTGATTTTTCCGTTATATGTAGTCATCAGTGTCTTCCTCTCAAAAATTATGACATACATGAATACTAGCGCGGGAAATTTGTTTTGCAAAACACAAAACATTTCCAATTTGTAATATTTTTGCATTTTTAGACAGGTATGCCTTCATTTAATCCGGAACAGCGGCATAAATGTCTGTTTACATACAGCAAGTAAGAATTTTATAGTTGATTTATCAAATAAAGCCGCTATATTAAACCAAAATATTTTTTGAGATTTGAGGGAAAATTGACTAAAAAGTTTTTTACATATACTGCATTATTATTATTGCTTGGACTGGGCGGATGCGCCGGAGCGCCTGCCTCTGAAACTGTTTCGCCGGAGAATGACACGGCGTTGGAAACATATAACCGGGCAATGTTTTCTTTTAATAATAAACTGGATAAATTCGTCATCCGGCCTGTGGCAAAAGGCTACCGCGCGGTAACAAATGAGTACTTTCGCCAGCGTGTAACAAATTTTTTTAGTAATATTGATGAACCGATATCTGCGGCAAACCATATTCTTCAGGGGGAACTTGCTGATTCCGGCAATAATCTTGGCCGTTTTGTTATTAACACGACATTCGGTCTTGTCGGCTTATACGACGTAGCGTCTTCTATGGGGATGGAAAAGGATAAGACCGGTTTTGATGAAACACTGGCGACATGGTGCGTGCCTGATGGCCCGTTTATTGTTTTGCCGGTGGTTGGCCCGAGCACCCCGCGCGCTGCCGTAGGGTTTACCGTAGACGGGTACTCTTCTCCCGGGTACTGGATTGCACAGGAGAGCGGAGGGGAGGACGCATGGCTCGTATATTATACGGCGAGCGGTTTGAAGTATCTGAATCTGATGGCTGAGAACTTGAAATTCCTTGAAAGTCTGGAAGAAGGCTCGATTGACTATTATGAAGCCGTAAAATCCGCATATCTGCAAAACCGGGGCAAAATAAAGGCTTGCGGCCGGAATGAGGAAAATACGGTGCCTGATTATGATTTTGATATGGGCGAAATGAACGACGATTTTTAGAATTTAAGAGGGACGAAATGAAAAAAATACTGGCATTTTTATTCTTGATGTTTGGTTTTGTTCAGGCTGCGTCTGCAGGGATAGATGGCGGCAAAGCGGTGGAAATGGTGGAAAATCTGACCAGGGAAGGAATTGAAAAGATTATAAATTCAAACGCTTCTTCGACAGAAAAAAATAAAGTATTCAAGCAGTTGTTTACGGAGAACCTGGATTTGGATTTTATCGGGAAATATGTGCTTGGCCGCTATTGGCGGACTGCTTCGGCAAAGCAGCAGGCGGAGTTCATAAACCTGTACAAGGAATTTAATGTTCAGACGTGGTCAAAGCGGTTTGATGAATTCAAAGGTAAGAAATTTGTATTTGAAGGGACGAGCCCGGCAAGCAATCCCAGCCAGATTTTTGTAAATACCAAAGTCCCGATGCCGGAAGGTAAGCCGGCCAGCGTGAAATGGCGTGTTTATAATCATAACGGCAAGCTTAAAATTATAGATATTATTATTGAAAATGTAAGTTTGGCTCAGACGGCGCGCAACGAATATACCTCGTTTATTGCAAAATCTCCTAAGGGGGTAGAGGGGCTTTTAGAAAATCTGCGCACAAAAATTAAACAGTAAAAAGTATAAAATAAAACATAAAATTTAATCTCAAACTGCACATTTTAAAGCTTTTTTTACGATTCGCATATTAAAAAGGATTGACATTTGTCCAAAAATATGGTATTCTCCCAAGAGCATTATTCTATTTGAAAGTAGGTATGTGATGACTAAAAAACTGATACTGATTACAGTTGCCGCGCTTGGCTTGCTGTACTCCGAGGCCTCATTGGCGAAGGTTTGCCGACTCGGAGATTTGAGTTGTGATACTAACGGTTTTTATGGAGTCGGAGAAGGAGAATGCGATTCTTCCTACAAGACGTGTGCGAACCCTCGTGCCGGTGCAACGTTCTGTTATGCCGGGGATGAGGCAAAGTACAAGGATAACGACTGTTGTTCCACATTGGTTGCAAATGAAGGATATCAGGAATGCTCAATTGACGACGCATTGGTCGGCTATGGCAAGTCGTGTAAAGGCGCTGCAGACAACATCACATACTGGCAATACTGCGGCTGCTCATACGGCTTTGTCGAGGTTGACGGGACAAACGACCCCGACGATAAGGCGCTTTTAGATGGAAATGGCGATCCGATTGTTAATTTGGACGGAAATCTTGTACCGTATGAGGCACGGTGCGCATGGGACAGCAAACTTTATGGAGGAAAGTGCCGCTTCTCCCAGTGTAATACAGACAGAAGATTCTTTTTTGAAAATACCGGTGAATACTGTAAATACCGTCAGGAAACCCGTTGCGGTGGTTTCGGTTGTATGCAGGTATATGACTGCAATCATGATGAATTAAATACCGGTAAGGAGTATTACCGTAACGACAGTGCTCAGTTAGCAGGCGGCTGGGACAACTTTATTCCGTATCTTTCCGAAGACCAGATGACCAACGAAAAAGACGCGTCCGGAACAGTTCAGCTGATTAAGGCGCTGAATACGACCGGAAACGGATTGGTTACGGAAGATTATAATTTGACTAACAAAATCGTATGTTCGTATGCTCAGTCGGACGGTTCCGGTAACGATACCGGTAACGGTTTGAACTGTAATGACGTGCCGAACTACTGTTATTTGTGGACAGGATGTAACAATGTCCGTAAATGGTACAGCAATCATGTCAACGAAGGCGTAATTTACGATTCGGAAGAGGCCTATCTGAAATGGATGGAAATTGTTGAAAATCAGAAAGGCTACAACTACAGTGCCCAATATGTTAAAAACAATCCGTATCACGATGCCTTTTATGCGGATGTTAACCCCGGCTACGGAACTTACACCAAAAACGGCAACACTTACGATGCTGTCAATAATTCCTCTTGTATCAAAGGGATAGGGTGCCGCATAACCAGCGCCAACAACGGTTGTACCTATATTACGACAAACTGCCACCAGGATGATGCGCAGCACCAGTGTTGGAAAAAGATTTCCTGTAGTGAAGAAAACCGATTCTACAGTTCGTTTATCAATGCGTCTAATGTTGATAACAAAACCGGCAAACAGGAGCTTTACCTGAGCTCGCTGAACGCGCCGTATTGGGATGAATTCTATACCGGTCTGCAAGATAAGGAAATTTATCCGGCTTGCTTGTATGAAATCAATGAATGTAATGATGCATCCGGCTGTTATAAAAAGATTGGCTGTGAAACGAACTTTGAAGATATTCGCGACCACGAAGATCTTGAAAACGACTGGTATCCGTGGTTTGGCGATATTCGCGCGCTCTGTAATGATGCGACCCGCTGCTACCGCGCAACGTCCTGCGAGCCGAGCGTTGGTGCTTACAGCTCTCGTCCGAATACGTCGTTCTTTGTTACCATCAGTTCAACGGCAACCGGTTTGACCTGTTTCCGCGGTCAGGAATGTTATCTGGCAACAGGTTCCTATACATCGGTTCCGAATACGTCGTTCTTCGTAACTATTAATTCCTATGCATCGGGCTCAACCTGCTATCGTGGTCAAAATTGCTATATAGCCGGTGGTGCATACTCGTCTTCGCCGAACACATCATTCTTTAATGTGATTTACTCTCTGGCATCCGGTTCGACCTCATATCGTTCCGATAAGGTACATATCGCGGCCGGTGCATACAGTTC
>MNTT01000001.1:0-2782 GCA_001917135.1 Acetobacter sp. 46_36 | reverse complement strand
ATAAGGTACATATCGCGGCCGGTGCATACAGTTCGCACCCGAACACATCATTCTTCCACTATATCCAGTCTTTGGCCTCCGGTTCGACGTCATACCGTGGCGAAAGCACAAATCCTGCGGCCGGTGCTTATACGTCAACGCCGAATACGAGTTTCTTCTATGTAATCAGTTCATCGGCTTCCGGCTCGACGGCATATCGCGGTCAGGAATCGCACATTGCTGCCGGTGCGTACTCTTCGCATCCGAATACGAGCTTCTTTATCACCATCAGCTCTCTGGCGTCCGGCTCGACATCATACCGCGGTGAAAGCTCGCACATTGCTGCCGGTGCTTATACGTCAACGCCGAACACGAGCTTCTTCTATGTAATTAACTCGTTGGCATCTGGTTCAACGGCATATCGCGGTCAGGAGTCGCACATTGCGGCCGGTGCATACTCGTCGCATCCGAATACGAGCTTCTTCATCACCATCAGCTCGCTGGCTTCCGGCTCGACATCATACCGCGGTGAAAGCTCGCACATTGCTGCCGGCGCATACACCTCAACGCCGAACACCAGCTACTTTATCGTTATTCAGTCTTCGGCTTCCGGTTCTATCTCCTACCGTGGCGAGAGCGCAAACCCGAACGGATCGTACACTTCCCGTCCGAATACGTCGTTCTTCCTGTACGGCGGCTCGCTGGCGTCCGGTTCAACGGCATATCGCGGATCAGGCATTCATACTGCGGCGGGTGCTTATAGCTCGACACCGAATACATCGTTCTTCTATGTAATTTACTCGTTAGCCTCCGGTTCGACGTCATATCGTGGCGAAAGCTCGCATATTGCCGCCGGCGCGTATAGTTCTATGCCGAACACATCATTCTTTAATGTGATTTACTCTCTGGCATCCGGTTCGACCTCATATCGTTCCGATAAATAAGGTACATATCGCGGCCGGTGCATACAGTTCGCACCCGAACACATCATTCTTCCACTATATCCAGTCTTTGGCCTCCGGTTCGACGTCATACCGTGCGGATAGGGTAGCAGATGCTGCGGTTGGTGCCTATACCTCAACGCCGAACAGCACATACTTTGTTGTCCATACGTCTTATGCTTCCGGTTCAACCTGCTACCGCGGGGCGAAGTGTGCCCAGTCGTCAGCGGCTATAACCAATACCAGCTTCTTTGTAACAACACAGTCTTCCGCTTCCGGGTCAACCTGTTACCGTGCACAAGGCGGATGCCGTACTAACGCCGGTGCTTATACATCGGCTCCAAACAGCTCGTTCTTCAACGTACTGACATCTACTAACGCTCAGCAGGATTCGACTTGCTATCGTGGCGGAAGCTGCGCAACGACACGTGGTTCTTACTCTTCGTACCCGAACACGAGCTTCTTTAATACGTCACATTCTATAGCCAGTGGTTCAACCTGCTATCGTGGCGAAAGCTGTCGTGTCAATGCTGGTGCTTATGTATCTAGCCCGAACAGCCAGTTCTTTGATGTAATCACGTCGTATGCGACAGGTATTACCTGTTATCGCAGTCAAAACTGTGCTCTGGGCAGAGGAGCGTACTCTTCGTACCCGAACACGAGCTTCTTTAATACGTCGCATTCTATAGGCAGCGGCTCAAGATGCTATCGCGGTGAAAGCTGCCGTACCAATGCTGGTGCTTATGTATCCAGCCCGAACAGCCAGTTCTTTGATGTAATCACGTCGTCTGCAACAGGACGCAGCTGCTATCGTGGTCAGAACTGTGCGTTCAGCCGTGGTGCCTACACATTCAGCCCGAATACAAACTTCTTCCATACGTCAAGCTCACTTGCCAGTGGTTCAAGATGTTATCGTGCAGAAAGCTGTGTTTATAACCCGAATCAGTATATCTTCAACAGAGTAAATTCTATCAGTACGGGTAAAACCTGTTACAGGGCGTCGACCTGTCGTGCCGATACGGTTGCTAACAATAATAAACCGCATGACCAGTATTTTAATACGACAACCAGTTCGTCTAACAGTGTAACCTGTAAATATGCTACAAGTGAAAAGTGTACAAATTCTAATACGACAAGATTTACTTATACGCCAGTTTCAACAGATGTAACTTCTAACGGTGGTACTATTACGGCATATTATCCGAGTGGATGTCGTGGTAATGGTTACGCCTGTTCAGATACGCCGGGTAGCTACTTTACCTCTGCATCTTATACAACAACCAGCACGAGTGGTTGCGGCCATAGCCAGACATGCTACATCCCAACCGGAAGCGGCTGTAGATATGAAAGTTCTTGTAGTTCATATTTTAGCTGTGATTATGATGACTGGTGCGGAGAACGGTGCTATAATCCGACAGGATGCGCTGGAAGCTATTGTAGTAGCCAACCGAGTACATCATACTTTAATACAAACTATGACTCTGCAAATAGTTCCGCCGGAACAAGGTATTGTTATTGGGCAACTGGATGTAAATATAGTGTAACGTCTGAATGTCAGAATTACTTTACATATTCTACAACCTCTACAAATTGTGGTGGTAGCAGAACGTGTTTGAAAAACGAAACGGTAGGTCGTGGCGACTGCGTAATATCTTCTTCTGAAAAAGGTAATGGAGAATATAGGTATTATACAACCGACAGTGGCCATACCTGCGGAACAACAACAGGTTATAAGATAAACGGTTGTAGTGGAAACGGGTCGTATAATAACTCTTATGCAGACACAACCATAACGGCTAGTGATGGTACCAGCTATAAGTATGGTACGGTCTTTACGGAAAAAACAACTAAAAGCGAGGGTA
>MNTT01000012.1 GCA_001917135.1 Acetobacter sp. 46_36 | reverse complement strand
GGCGTATTGGTTTGAGGTTCAGCCGATAGAATGGCTGATGGACCCTAAAGGCACGTGGGTGGCCAGACAGGCGCTGTTCGCCGGCATTCAGTTTGATACAGACAGTAGCTATGACGGCAATTTTGCCAATACGGCAATGTATAATTATCTGCAAACGCATTTCGCCAAAGAAATGGAGGTACAGCGTCAGTTTGAGGAAACCTTGTCGCGTCTGGCGATTCGCAACCGTTATTTCAGCAATTATGTCAGCGGTTTCGGAAATGATAAGGATTTTTATCCAGCGGGGAAGGATGGCCAGCCGTTTACGCCGGAGAAAGCCCGCGCTATCGTTGATATCACCAATGCGCCACCGTTTATGCGCGACCTGCTGAAGCTTATTGCTGCATTTTCCAAAGAGGAACAGGGGCAGTTCAAAGATGTGGTGCTGACCGTATTTGATAAAGAACGGGATTGGCGCGACCAGCCGAACGAGATAGTTGTTTTGGGCAAGAAACTGGCGGTTTCCGGCGGCTATGAAGCGGAGCTGAACGAGGAACTTCACCTTAATGGGGGACAGGTTTTGCGTTCCGGACATGATGAAAAATACCGCCGGACAGACAAAGAAGATGCTGCAAAATCTATGTCTGCTTCCCGACAGACATTATCTGCTTCAGACATAATCTTAACCCAAGGCTCTGACGGACGCTGATGTTACTTTTGGCTTCCAGCGGCTTATCCGGTTCTAAATCACTTCGCGACGGCCGACGTGATCAGCCGGAGTTATGACGCCTTCATCTTCCATACGCTCAATCAAAGAAGCCGCTTTATTATAGCCAATACCGAGCCGGCGCTGGATATAGCTGGTTGAAGCTTTCTTATCGTTTCGTACGATTGCCACTGCCTGTTCATAGAGGTCGTCTTTTCCGTTTGAAGCGCCGCCCATTGCCGTACGGTCAAACAAGGCGCCGGCATCTTTGCCTTTCATCTCCAGTTCGCCTTCGGTGATGCCTTCAACATATTCCGGTTGACGCTGCGACTTCAAAAACTCGACCACCGCTTCAACTTCCGCATCTTCTACAAATCCGGCATGAATACGCTGCGGGCGCAAACCGGCAGGCATATAGAGCATATCGCCTTTGCCGAGCAGCTGCTCAGCCCCCTGTTCGCCCAAAATGGTACGGCTGTCAATCTTTGACGTTACCTGAAAACTGATACGAGTCGGGAAGTTGGACTTAATCGTACCGGTGATAACGTCAACCGACGGGCGCTGTGTGGACATAATCAAATGGATGCCCGCCGCGCGCGCCATTTGCGCCAAGCGCTGAATGGCGGCCTCCACTTCCTTGCCCGCAACCAGCATCAAATCCGCCATTTCATCAACGACAATAACGATATACGGCAACGGCGTGGTATCCAGCATCTGCTGCTCGTATTTCGGCTTGCCGGTTTCTGGGTCAAAACCGACCTGAATGGTACGCATCGGCTTCTCGCCTTTTTCGCGCAACTCTTTTAGTTTCAGGTTATAGCCGTTAATGTTGCGTACCGACAGACAGGCCATCGCGCGGTAACGCTCTTCCATTTCACGCACGGCCCATTTCAAACCGATAACAGCTTTCGCTGGATCGGTAATGACCGGTGTCAATAAATGCGGAATACCGTTATACATGGAAAATTCCAGCATTTTCGGGTCAATCAGGATAAATTTGCACTCTTCGGGCGTCATGCGGTACAATAAAGAGAGAATCATCGCATTGACACCGACGGATTTGCCGGAACCGGTCGTTCCCGCAACCAATAAGTGCGGCATCTTGGCCAAATCGGCATAAATGTTTTTGCCGCCGATATCTTTACCCAAAACGACATTCAAAGCATTTTTGCTGTCAACAAAGTTACTGTCTTCCAACAAATCGCGCAGCCAGACTATTTCGCGTTTGGCATTCGGAATTTCAATACCAATGGTATTGGAACCGGGAACAACGGCTATACGGACGGAAACGGCAGACATGGAACGGGCAATATCGTCGGCAAGGCTTATTACCCGCGAGGTTTTTGTCCCCGGTGCAGGTTCCAGTTCAAACAGCGTAACAACCGGACCGGGACGGATTTTGACGATTTCACCGTGAACGCCAAACTCTTCCAAAACGCCTTCCAGCGCACGGGCAGTTTCGTTCAGTTCCTTTTCGCTAATGCTTAAACCGATTTTTTCTTTCGGCCGTTTTAGTAGGTTAATGTCAGGATATTGATAGCCACCGTTGCCGTTCCCTTTCCGACCGGTAAAGGCAATAACCTCTGCCGAGGTATTTTGAGCCGGACGGTTTTTTTCTTTTTCAGAGGCCGGAGCTGACGACAGTGTCGGCTCTTTTCTTGATTTTTCTTTAGTTTTGGAAACTGTGTTTTCCATCCGGGGTTCGGCAAGCGCACGAGGAGCTCCCAACCGGCGGGCAAAACCATAGATATCCAAACCAACGGCATATATGCACGCTCCTATTGCCCGCAATGCTCTTGACCAGTGTTTAAATGTGATACCCGCCGCAAGGTTAAACGACATTAAAGCCATTAGGGATAACAAAGCCAAAACGGCGGCGTTTTCATAACCGGATAATCCCCAGCTTTTAAACATACCAGCAAGCGCTTCCGGAAGCAAGTGGCTGAATTTTCCCAATAAATTTATTTTTTCCAACGGAGCGGCAAACAAACGGTCAAGTACGCCGCCAAGCGATACAATCCCTAAAAGCAGTGCGAAAAGGCGGATTTTAAATTCTATGATTTTCTGATGCCTTATCAACAGGTATCCCCAAATCAAAACGGGGATAAGAAAAACAAAAACCGCCAAGCCATAACTGTTGACGATAAAATCAGCACTGTATGAACCGAAACGCCCCATAAAATTGCTGATTTTCTCCGAATTGGAAACGTTAAAGGATTCGTCGGACGGATTATATCCTGCCATTGCCAATATCAGGCAGATGCAAAAAGCAATCAGTGCTGTACCTGACAAAACTCCCAGAATTTTGGTTCCCCAGCTTTTTGTTTCATTTTTGCTTTCTTTTTTTCTGCTTTTTTTTGCCATTGCCGCCTCTTTGTAATTAAAGTTTTCTTTCGCAGATATTAGCGTCAATTTTTAAATAAAATCTTAACAATTGCGGCTATGCACATATCTTTCATACTATCCAACCTATGCACACAACACGGATTTAAACTTGACTTTATCGGGCAGTCCTTTAGCTTATGGGCAGAAAAAAACAAATTTGGAGTTAACCATAAATGAAATATGCATTTGTTTTTCCGGGGCAAGGTTCACAGTTTGTGGGCATGGGAAAAGAACTGGCCGAAAATTTTAATTCTGCTAAAGAGGTGTTTGAGGAAGTCAATCAGGCTCTGGGGCAGGATTTGTATAAGGTTATGACCGAAGGGCCTGATTCCGAGTTGACGCTCACGGCTAATACCCAACCTGCGTTGATGGCTGTTTCCATGGCTGTGACGAGGGTTTTGGAAAAAGAATTCAATATCAGTTTGAAAGACAAGGCTGCATTTGTGGCCGGACATTCGCTCGGCGAATATTCTGCCGCTTGTGCCGCGGGAGTATTTTCCCTTTCTGACACGGCGAAACTGTTGCGTATTCGCGGCAACGCTATGCAACAGGCCGTGCCTGTCGGCGTCGGCGGCATGGCTGCCGTTCTCGGCTTGTCTTACAAAGATGTCGGCGCTTTGGTTGATGCATGTAATGACGAAGCCCATTACTGTGTGGCTGCAAATGACAATTCCGACGGGCAGGTCGTTTTGTCCGGGCACATTCAGGCAATTGAAAAAGCTGTAGAAATCGCTTCGGAATTCGGCGCGAAAAGATGTTTAAAACTTCCGGTTTCCGCACCTTTTCACAGCCCGTTGATGCAACCGGCTGCAGAAACCATGGCTCGGGCGTTTATGGAAGTTGATGCGCATAATGCGTTTATTCCGATTGTAGCCAACGTTTTGGCTGCTCCGGAAACAGAAAAGAAAGAAATCATCAAAAACTTGATTGAACAAGTTACCGGCACCGTCAGATGGAGAGAAACAATGGCTTTCTTTGGCGCCAACGGCGTTACAGACCTTGTAGAACTCGGCGCCGGAAAAGTTCTCTCCGGCATTGCCAAACGGAGCCTTAAAGAGGTAAATTCCGTTTCAGTCTGCTCTGTACAGGAAATTGAAGAACTGGCAAAAAATCTGTAACTTTTTGAAGAAAAGGACAACAATATGTTTAATTTAGATGGTAAAATTGCATTAATTACCGGTGCTGCCGGAGGACTTGGAGATAAAATCGCCCGCACCCTGCACGCTCAGGGCGCAACATTGGCTTTGACGGATATGCGTGCCGAACCGATGGAAAAATTAAAGGCTGAACTGGGTTCCCGCGTTGAATGCTTTACGGCTAACCTGACAAACTCCGACGATGTTCACAATCTCGTCAAAGAGGTTGAAGAAAAGATGGGGCGTATCGACATCCTTGTCAACAATGCAGGATTAACCCGCGACAATTTGTTTATGCGCATGAGCGACGAAGACTGGCAGCTGGTTTTGGACGTTAACCTGTCAGCAGGTTTCAAACTGGCCAAAGCAGCCATCCGCGGCATGATGAAGAGAAGATATGGCCGCATTATCGGCATCGCCTCGGTTGTCGGCGTTATGGGAAATGCCGGACAGGCTAACTATTCCGCGTCCAAAGCAGGCATGATTGCCATGAACAAATGTCTGGCACAGGAAGTCGGCTCACGCGGCATTACCGTTAACTCCATTGCTCCGGGCTTTATCAGAACGCCGATGACTGATGTTCTGCCTGATGATGTTAAAGCACAGCTTCTGAACAAAATTCCGGAAGGCAAACTGGGCGAAGCTCAGGATATTGCCAATGCCGTAGCTTTTCTGGCTTCCGATGAAGCACAGTACATTACAGGCCAGACACTGCACGTTAATGGCGGCATGGCGATGATCTAATACATTGCCCAGCGCGTACAAGCAATCAGAAAGCGCCGGCTCTTATGAGGCGGCGCTTTTAATTTGTCAATTCACAAGAAATAAGTTACTCAGATTCGTAAAAAAGACAGAGTTCCCGACTCTGTCTTTTAGATTTTATTAACAGGTTTATCCACATTTAAATTGCTGAAACAGCTGTTTTTGGCCGTGAAAGCACAAAAAAGTTAATTTTTTGATAAAAACATACATTTTTCCATTGATTCCCATAAAATACCATGTTATACCACAGTTAATGTGTACACGAGAGAAATAAACAATGCGCAAAACTTTTTTGTTTTTAGATACAATTGCCAATAAAGTGGACGCCAAAGGCCGCGTTTCCCTGCCGGCAGATTACCGCGCAATCGTTAAAGAACTCTCAACAGAAATCGTTTGTTACAGAAGTTTAACATCTCCTTGTATTGAAGGCTGTACAGAAGACCTTTTGGAGAAACTGGCTACGGACATTGAAAACAGCACTGACTTTTTTTCCGAGACGCAGGACGATTTGACCAATCTTATTTTCGGCGATGCCAAGAGATTTACATTTGACAGTACCGGCAGGATTATGCTGACAGAAAAACTGATTAAGCACGCGGAGATAACCGATACAGCCGTTTTTGTCGGCAAAGGGCGCAAATTCCAAATATGGAGCGAAGAAAACTGGGCTAAAGAAGAGGAGCGCCTGAGAGAAAAAGTCCGGCAAAACCGTCCGTCATTAAAGAACGAGGAGGGTCGGCAATGAATTTCCCCCGCCACATCCCGGTTATGCTGAATGAGGTTTTGGACACACTTAAACCCGAAGCAGGAAAAATATATATTGACGCAACATTCGGAAACGGCGGATACAGCGAGGCTATTTTAAAAACCGCAAACTGCACCGTCATTGCGATTGACCGGGACCCGACGGTCAGAACACGGGCAGAGGAAATAAAAAAACTATACGGCAACCGTTTTGAATTTATCACCGGAACTTTCGGCGATATTGCCCAGCTGATTAAGCAGCCGGTTGACGGCGTGGTTTTTGACATCGGCGTTTCATCTATGCAGATTGACGAAGGAGAACGGGGATTTTCATACGCAAAAGAGGCTGATTTGGATATGCGGATGTCGCAAGAGGGAATATCCGCCAAAGACATTGTCAATACCCTGCCGGAAAAAGAACTGGCCGATTTAATTTACCAGTACGGAGAAGAACGAAAATCGCGCCAGATTGCCCGGGTAATTGCAGCGCGGCGTGAAACTGTGGAAATCCGAACAACAACAGAACTGGCCGAATTGATTTATGGTATTATTCCGCCCCGGAAAGGGCAGACCGACCCGGCAACGCGCACGTTTCAGGCTTTACGCATTGCCGTTAACGACGAATTACATCAGCTGGAAGCGGGCCTTTGGGGGGCGTTGAATATTCTTCGGGCAGACGGACGAATTGTTGTTGTCGACTTTCATTCGCTTGAAGACAGAATCGTTAAAAACTTTTTTGCCGCCAATACCGCTAAAAAAGTTCATGTTTCACGCTACAAAGAACCCGACACTGATAAAACTACTGCGCAAACTGCATTCAGCTTTTCTTCAAAAGCCATCCTGCCTTCAGAACGAGAATGCAGGGAAAACCCCAGAGCCCATTCCGCAAAGTTAAGATATGCGATAAAAAGAAAGGAACAAAACAATGAGTAACGTAAAAACGGCTATTTCTATTTTATGGTTTTTATTTACCGTCGTTATCGGTTCTTATTATTTCGTCTTAACCAATGACGTGCAAAATCTTGAAAAAGAGCTGGCTCAAATTAACCGCGACATTGAAAACGATATTCGCGACATTCACATTCTGGAAGCAGACTGGAGCGAACTTAACAATCCCGAACGCCTGAAAGTTTTAGCCGGAAAATATATTTCGCTGGATTTTATCAAGCCTGAACAAATTATTAACTATTCTGCTCTACCATTAGAAGGAGAGATTATTGAGAATCCGACAATGTTTGCAAAAAACAGCAGAGGATTAAGACGTCTCGCCAACTCGGAAAGATAATAAACTTAATGGTAGCAAGGTGTTAAAGGTCAGTTTATCAAGAAAAAAAAGCGCATATCCCTATACGCCGGGGCAAGAAATTTATTTTTCAGCCGGAACTTTCGGCTGGGAAACAGATGATGAGGCGGTTAACGTCTGCCGCAACCGTATTATGGTTATTATCGGCTTGTTTCTGCTTATCTATGCTGTAATTGTGATACGAATTTTTAATGTCTGTCTGGTTGACGGCATCCAGCTGGACAGGGAAGCTATTTCTTATTATCGTCCTCGTACCGGTTTGGTCTTTCCCGTACACCGCGCCAACATTACTGACAGAAACGAAGTCGTCGTTGCGACCAATCTGCCAACTGTCAACCTTTTTACCAACCCCAAAAAAGTAAGCAATGCCAAACTTGTAGCACAGAAACTTGCAGAAATTTTTGATGACACAAGTTATGAAGACTTTTTGATTAAATTGACCCGAAAGTCCAGCTTTGTTTATTTAAAGCGCAACATTTCCCCGCAGCAACAGGCCAGAGTCAATGCGCTTGGCTTCCCTGAACTGGAATTTCAGCCCAGCGAAATCAGGGTTTACCCGCAAAAAGAGCTGTTGGCACATGTTTTGGGCAATACAGACATTGACAACGAGGGAATTGCCGGACTGGAAAAATCCTTAAACGACCGTTTGAGCTCTTCTACCAAAGATTTGAAACTGACAATAGATCTTGGGGTTCAATATGCTGTTCGCGACGAACTGCTGAAAGCAAAAGAGAAATTTAAAGCAGAACGCGCCACTGCCGTTGTTATGGATATCAATACCTCCGAAATCATTGCACTGGCTTCTGTTCCCGATTATGATTTAAACCGGCGGGATTTTAAGGACAAAGACATTAAATTCAACTTTGCAACACTCGGTGTCTATGAAGCCGGATCCGTTTTTAAGGTATTTAATACCGCTTTGGGGCTGGACAGCGGAAAAATAAAAATTACCGACAGTTTCGACGCTACAAAACCGCTGAAAATGGGAAGGCATCGCATCACCGACTACAGAGTTCCCGCAAAATGGCTGACTGTCGGTGAAACCCTTATTCACTCCTCCAATATAGCTTCAGCACTGATGGCTCTCAAAGTCGGCAAAGAACTGCAAATCAAATTTCTAAAAAATTTAGGCCTATTTGATAAAATTGAAAACCTGGAAATATACGAAAAAGGGCGACCGCTTCACCGCAGCGAAAGATATTGGCAGGACGACACCGTGGCAACGACGGCCTACGGCTATGGCATCTCGGTTACGCCCATTCATATCCTGACAGCCTTTTCCGCAGTTCTTAACGGCGGAATTTATACCCCCCCTACCCTGATTTCTGAACCAGGAAACAGGAAAAGCCGGCGGGTTATCTCTACACAAACTTCTATGGATATGCGCAAACTACTGCGTGATGTCGTGATTTACGGCTCCGCCAAAAACGCCAATATTGACGGTTATGAAGTTGCCGGAAAAACCGGTACGGCAAACAAAATCGAACAGGGACGCTATGTTAAAGGCAAGAATATGACCTCTTTTGTTGCTGCTTTTCCGATATCGGCTCCCAAATATGCAATGATTGTGGTTTTAGATTCTCCCAAATCTTTAAAAGAAACATTCGGCTTTAATACTTCTGGCTGGAACGCCGTGCCGACAGGCGGAAAGATTATCACCCGAATCGCTCCGCAGCTCAATATCCGCCCTAATTATGATTTAGATACACAAAGAATGACCGTACTCAAAAGTTATAACAGCCACGACTAACGTTTTAAACAA
Organism: Acetobacter sp. 46_36; assembly: GCA_001917135.1. GTDB lineage: Bacteria > Pseudomonadota > Alphaproteobacteria > RF32 > CAG-239 > CAG-267. The sequence goes on along the minus strand of MNTT01000012.1, from coordinate 8,155 downwards.
AACCGCCGATAAATAAATAGTTTATACACAAATAGTATAGTTTGTTATTGAAAAATTTACTTTTGTTACTTAAGTTAGACGTGTCTAGTTGATTATGGGGTTACTCAATAAACAACCAAGTTTTTTTAACCATATGGAGAAAATAAATGAAAAAACTTTTAAGCTTGCTTTGTGCAGTTGTTTTATTATCAGGCTGTTCTACGACAAGTAGTTGGTTTGGTGGTAGCGATTGCCAGTCTAAACTTGCCCGTGAATTTGCTGAAAATGCCAACACGACAGTTTATTTTGCTTTCGACAGCTCTGCTTTGTCTGCTGAAGCCGTTTCGGCTTTGGATTCTCAGATTGCGTGGCTGAAGAAAAATCCGAAAGTTAACGTTGTTATTCAGGGCTACTGCGACAAGAGAGGTACTGCCGAATACAACCTGGCTCTGGGTGAACGCCGTGCCGATGCCGTTAAACAGTATCTGGTATCGCAGGGTATCTGCGCTTCAAGAATTGCCACCGTATCTTACGGTAAAGAATATGCTTTCCCGGGTGACACCGAAGAAGCTTATGCTAAGAGCCGCCGTGGTGTAACTGTTGTTGAATTAAGCAAATAATTTAACTTAAACAGGCTTTTTGAAAAACGTATTCGCAAGAATACGTTTTTTTTGTTGAGTTCTAAATTATTTAGCCTATATTTTATGTCAGGTTTGTTTTTTTGTTGAGGGAAATAATGAAAAAATTTTGTTTTCTTGCGTTAAATGCGGCTGTTTTCTTTTCATCTCTTCCGGCGAAGGCGGCAGATTCTTACCTACAGGATGAAATTGATCAGATTAAGAGCGATATAGTTGTTATCCAGCGACAGTTATACCGTGAAAAAAGCGATACAACGGCTCCTAAGGAATCCGTGTCAAATTTTCAGGTACGTCTTGGCGAATACGATCAGATGATTAGAGACATGAACGGAAAAGTTGAAAATGTTGAATACAGATTAAAGACATTGGAAAAAAAGCTGGAAACATTTGACAAAGATATTGACCTTCGTTTCGAACAAATAAAAAAACAGATGACGGCAGTTTCAGTTTCCGGACAGGGAAAAAACGGGCAAAAAGCCGCGGCCAAACCTTTGGCAAAGCCGGCAGTTCAGGCACCTAAAGGCATTGCACCGAAAGATTTGTATGAAGCGGCACTCACCGATTTGAAAAATAACAAGCTCACAGATACCGAAACGAAATTAAACCAGTTTTTAACCTCTTATCCCAAAGAGACACTGGCCGGAAATGCCCAATATTGGCTGGGAGAAGTTTATTACAAACAACAGAATTTTGCCAAAGCAGCCGTTGCGTTTAAAGACGGATACAGCAAATATCCCCAAGGCGCCAAAGGCGCAGACTGCCTCTTGAAATTGGGATTGTCAATGAAAGCGTTGGGAAAGAAAGAGGAAGCCTGCACGGCATTTGTCAATTTGCCCACTGTTTTTGACAAGGTAAACGCAGATATTGCTGCTCGTGCAAAAAAAGAAGCTGAGGCCTTAGATTGCAAATAATCAAGGATTTTCTGCAAAAAAATCATATTGTTTCGCCGGCTTATGCCTTGGGTGTGTCCGGCGGAGCAGATTCTTTGGCTATGGCTTTAATGTTCAGACAAGAATTCCCTGATTTGCGTCTTGTCGCCCTTACCGTTGACCACGGACTGCGCCCAACCTCACGGCAAGAAGCCGAATACGTCGCTTCTGTTATGAAAGCTCATAAAATTGAACACCATATCCTTGTTTGGCAAGGCGCTAAGCCGTTAACCGGAATTGAAGAAAAAGCCCGCCGGGCGCGATATGAACTTTTGTGCGGCTGGTGCCGACAACACAACATCACTCATTTGGCTATAGCCCACCATCTGTTCGACCAAGCTGAGACTTTTTTAATGCGGCTGCAGCGCGGAAGCGGTGTAAAAGGCTTAGCGGCAATGAATGACGTCTGCCAATGCAATGATGTTTGTATTTTACGCCCTTTGCTTGATGTTCATCCTGATGTTTTGAAAGAATACCTAATACAAAAAAATATCAAATGGATAGAAGACGAATCGAATCAGTGCCAAAACTTTCTCAGAGCTCGTATACGGTCTTTTTTACCTGATATGGAAGCAAGAACCGGCATCAGCGCCGTAAAAATCTGCACAGCCGTCCGCAACTTGCAGAGGACGAAATCATTTTTAGAAGATACGGCACAAACTATTATAAGCACTAAAATCCACAAATGGAAAAACAGCGGATATTCTTTTGACTATGCGGAATACTTAAGCTGGCATTCAGAGCTTCAATTTCACATTCTGGGAAAATTAATCCGAGAATTGGGTGAAAGCGATTATACTCCCGAAGCAGAGAGTCTTTTATCTCTTATTTCCGAAACAGAAAATCCTGATTTTGAAAGCCATACTTTAGGCGGATGCCTTATTCTCCGTTACGATATGAGATTGTGGATTATACGGGAACAACGTAGTAAGATTTCCATCGGATCCTCTCCAGATTGGGATAATTTTATTAAGCAAAATCCAGGGGTTAGAGGAATTAAATTGCCTTTAAAGCTTAAGACCGCCCTGCTTCTTGAAAAATAATCACAAAAAAGATAAAAAAACTCTTGCATTTATATTTTTTGTTGGCTATAAGTGTTTTTGTTCTGATGGGGGCGTAGTTCAGCTGGTTAGAATACATGCCTGTCACGCATGGGGTCGCGGGTTCGAGCCCCGTCGCTCCCGCCAGTTGTAAAAGCAGTCTCTTGAGACTGCTTTTTTTGTATCCCTCACATTTAACCGAAACTTAGGGTAAATAACCTATGCATGACATCTGGAATCCTTGGCACGGCTGCACAAAGAAAAGCGAAGGCTGTAAACATTGTTATATGTACTTTCTGGATAAACAGCGGGGAGGCGACGGAAGCCGTATTTATAAGGTCAAAAATAATTTCGAATATCCTCTCAGCAAAGACAAAAACGGCCGTTATAAGATTAAAAGCGGTGAACATATCCGCGTATGCATGACTTCCGATTTCTTTTTGGAAGAAGCTGATAAATGGCGTGAAGACGCTTGGAAAATTATGCATAAACGTTCTGATGTCGTTTTTATTTTGATTACGAAACGACCCGAACGAATTGCACAGGTTTTCCCTTCAGACTGGGGCGACGGCTATGAGAATGTGCAGCTAAACGTAACATGTGAAAACCAACAACGAGCAGACGAACGTATTCCGATTTTGTTTAATCTGCCATTTAAACACAAGGGCATTGTTGCCGCTCCTTTCATCGGTTCGGTCAGTATTAAAGAATATATTCCGGCCGGACAAATTGAACAGGTTATTGCCGGCGGAGAAAATTATGACGGTTCACGCCCGTTAAACTATGAATGGGTAAAACAGCTTTATGATGAATGTGTCGGCGCCGACATAACATTCTGTTTTATGGAAACCGGAACCAATTTTATCAAAGACGGCAAGACATACCATATGCCAAGCAAAAGAACACAAAGCATCATGGCTTATAAATCAGGCTTGCAATTTTCCGGGAAGCCGATTGATTTTAAACTTTCTTCCTGCGAACAGGCCGGATTATTCGATGACGAGGACAAGCATATTAAATTTTTCAGCGATTATTGTCAAACCTGCGGCTATCGCATTTTATGCAACGGCTGTTCACAATGCGGCCAATGCCGTGAATGAGATTGTTTTCGGAACTGCCGTTTTGATAAGAAAAAAGCACATTTTCTTATAGAAAACGTGCTTTTTTCTTTACGCTTTTTTTTTACACAGCAAATGGATATTTCTTTACCTTTTTACAGTTGTGCGCAATTTCATCATGCGGACAATGCGTAAATATTTTCCGGATAAAAAAACCGTTTCTGACTTCTTTCAACAGCTGCCGCAATTTTTCCATATCTATGTCAATACCGAGGCTTTCCTGCTGCTTTTTCAGCGTCAAAATAAAAATTTCCGCAGGGCTGCATAATGTAATGTTACGCAGTTTTTGATATTTACCGGTTATTTTCCGAAAATCGTTTCTTGTCTGAGGCAGAGTTTCAATAATATGATTCAGCGTCAGGCAGACCTTGGCAAATATTTCCCGATTGTATTCCGGTTCTTTCACCAACTTATGCCAAGGGTGCAGGTAAATCCGGGGCTTAACGGCCTCAATATCAAACACCAGACAAACGGGAAGCATTACATTAATATATTCAGGATAAAAATGGACCAAGGTTTCAAATGCATTCAAAGGCTTATCCGGTTTGGTTATTGCCGCACAATCCCAGTCAATGTACATCTCTATCAGATGTTCAACTTTTGACGTTTTCGGACAACCGACATGATGCGGACTGAACCTGCGGTGCATTTCCTGAATTTTTTTCTCGCTGTCTATCCACGGGCAAAGGTAAAGAAACGGTTTTTCCCAATCGTGAACAATCCCTCTTACGGAATAATGCCCTGTCAGGTAATGTTCCCTTTCCAGAAAGGCCAGTTTATGCTCCAACGTATAGCAGACTAACGGGATGCGCCACGGACCATTTTCATTCCATTTACTGCTTCTTACCGCAAAAAAACGCCGCATACTGCTGTTTAGCAGATTGCAGGCAAAAGATGACGAAAATTGTAAATCAATCATAAGAATAAAATTTAATAATGTTTACCATAATGATATTATTTATGTTTAGGGTATAGGTAAAAAAGCAAGGCATGTCAATTAGAAAATTTTTAATTTAAAATAAATATTTGTGGTGTAAAAACATCATTACCGGAGAGAACATACTCCTTATCTGCGGCAACGAGGAAAAACATGAAAGAGAAACACTGGTCCAAAGTCGAATACCTGTATGAAACAGTTAAAAATCCGAATATTGTCATTAAAGGTACTAAGAGTTACTACAGTAATGCTTATACGCCGGATTTTGAAGATTATGTCGTGCGCTATCTGTACGGAGACGAATATTCTCGCACACATTTTGAACCATTGTGGGAATATGACAAGCTTTATATCGGCAATTATGTGTGTATCGGCGCCGAAACCGTTATCCTGATGGGCGGCAATAATACACACCGTATGGATTGGTTTTCCTGCTACCCTTTTATGGAAAAGATTAAAGAAGCTTATATCAGCAAAGGCGATACGGTTATCGGCGACGGGGCATGGATTGGCATGCGCGCCATGATTATGCCCGGCGTTAAGATTGGCGAAGGAGCCGTTATTGCAGCAAATTCGGTTGTAACCAAAGATGTTGAGCCATATTGCATTGTCGGTGGCAATCCGGCCGTTGTCATAAAAAAAGATTTGATGACAAAACTGTTGACGAACTGCTGGCTTTGAAAATATATGACCGCAGCGAAGCAGAAATCGACAGTTTGATTCCGTATCTTTGCAGTAAAAATCTCTCCGCGCTAAAAGAACATCTTTGATTGCCGGAAGCCATAACCTTTTGCCGACCGAATAATTTTATTCATATTTATTCTGCTTGCAAAAAATATCTTTATGTCTCATATTAAGACATACTTAAGTGGAAGGGCATACATGAAAAAAGTGAAAATAACGGTCTTAAAAAAAACTTTTGACGAAGAGCTTGCGAAAGAATATGGCGCAGACGGGCTGACTTCCTGTCCAATGTTAAGAGAAGGGCAAGTGTTTTATGCCGACTACGCCAAGCCGGAAGGTTTTTGCGATGAGGCGTGGAAAGCTATATACCAATATGTTTTCGCTTTAGCTCATGGTGCCGGAAATCAGGTCTTTTATTATGGCGACTGGATTAAAAAGCCCGGGGTGGCAATTTGCAGCTGTAATGACGGGCTGCGTCCGGTTATTTTTAAGCTGGAAACAACCACTGAAGAATCCGAGATAAATTACGAACCGGTTGAATGAACATAGAGGAGTAATTCAATGAACCAATGTGTTGACTCTAAAGCTTTGCACAACAGACTTAATCGCATTATCGGGCAAATTAATGCCATCAACCGGATGATTGATGACGGAACCGCCTGTGAAGATATTTTAATCCAGATTAATGCTGCGAAATCAGCTTTGCACAAAGCGGGACAAATGGTACTTGAAGGTCATATGCGTTGTTGTGTCCGCGAAGGAATTCAGCATGGAGATGCTGACGAAACAATAAAGCAATTTGCCAAGGCTATTGAGCGTTTTTCCAATATATAATGCATATAATCCCTGTTCATTGATTGATATATGTATCATGTGAGCGTGTGAGATGATTTTTTCTTGACATTATACCATATAGGGTATATAGTATAATAAATTATAATGCAGTTGAAGAGGAAATACTATGCTCAAAGACTTTATGGAATTTTTATCCGGAACTAAAATGACTGTAATATCGGCCTTCTTTTTGTTAGCAAGCCTATGCTTTATGCTGACCGGAACCAAGGCTTTTCCAGATCCTGTCTGGGGAACAATTTTTATATCCGGAACGCCGATTATCTATAAAGCTTTAAAAAAACTTTTTTTCTGCCGCTGTATTTCATCCCCTCTTTTGATTACAACAGCGATGCTTGCCGCAATTGCTGTCGGGGAATTGTTTGCTGCCGGAGAAGTTGCTTTGATTATGGCTGTCGGAGAAATACTTGAAGATATTACCGTTGACAAAGCCCGGAGCGGTTTAGGACGCCTATTGGCGCTTACGCCGGCAACCGGGCGCAAACTTACGGCAACCGGTGAGCAAAAGGTTCATCTGCAAGATGTAGTCGGCGGCGATATTCTCAGAATACTTCCGGGAGAAACTGTTCCGGCTGACGGCATTATCGTCAAGGGCAATACTTCTATTAACCAAGCTGCCATTACCGGAGAATCCCTTCCTGTTGACAAAACCATCGGCGACGAAGTTATGGCAGGAACTATTAACTGCTTTGGAACTGTCGATATTGAAGTAAAAACCGTACATGATACCTATTTGCAAAAAATGATTAATCTGGTTAAAGAAGCTCAAGAAAATAAAGCTCCTACGCAAATGATTGTTGACAAATGGGCGTCAATTTTAGTTCCTTCGGCTTTAGTTACGGCTTTTCTTGCTTATTTGTTTACCGGGGATATTTTACGTGCAGTTACGGTTTTGGTTGTCTTTTGCCCGTGTGCCCTTGTATTGGCTACGCCTACTGCCATTATGGCGGCTATCGGTCATGCTGCAAAAAACGGCGTTTTAATTAAATCCGGTTCCGCTTTAGAAGAAATGGGTAAAGTCGATACGGTTGTTTTTGATAAAACGGGGACATTGACCACAGGCAATATACAAATTGCCGATATTATTTCTTTTAATGAGCAGATTTCAGCCGAAGAGCTGCTGGCATTAACTGCGGGTTTGGAACAATATTCAGAGCATGCGCTAGCAAAAGCTATTGTTCGCAAAGCGGCAGACTTAAACATAAAACTTCCGCAAATTGACAATTTTACCTCATTTCCCGGAAAAGGGGTGTGCGGGACAACAGATAAACATATATTATGTGCCGGGAACGTCAAATTCCTGCAAGAACGCAAAATTGTTTTTTCTGATGCCAATATACGGCAGCTTCATAGTCTGCAAGATCAGGGAAAGGCATTGGTAATTGTTGCTTTGTCAGATAAAGTTATTGGCGTTATTGCGCTGTCTGACGCAGTAAGAACTGATGTCCCGCAGATGCTTAATGAACTTCAACGTAATAACACTGATGTAATAGTCTTGACCGGAGATAATTCTGCTTCTGCCCGTTATTTTGCTCAAAAGTCCGGTATTAAGCATATTTATGCAGACCTGCTTCCAGAAAACAAAGTTGCAAAAATAAAAGAGCTTCAAACAACTGGCAGGCATATCTGTATGATTGGAGACGGTATTAACGATGCTCCTGCGCTTAAAACTGCAAATGTCGGAATTGCAATGGGAACTATTGGTACGGATATTGCAATTGATGCAGCGGATATAACTTTTATTAATGATAATATTTCCAGCCTTCCTTACCTTAAATGGCTGTCTCAGTTAACGATTAGAACCATTAAAAGCAACATTTTTATTTCAATGATGTTAAATTTTATTGGTATTGTGTTATCTTTTTATGGAATTTTAGGTCCCATGAGTGGAGCAATCCTGCATAACTTAGGAAGCATAGTAGTTGTAGTTCGCAGCGGGAGGCTATACGGGCGGTCTTACGTGCACGCCTGGTGCAGG
>MNTT01000011.1 GCA_001917135.1 Acetobacter sp. 46_36 | reverse complement strand
TCCATTTTCGCCTCTTTTGACCTTGTTATATGCGGCTTTACGGCCGCCTTTTACGCCTTATATAGAACAATTTACCATATTTTTAATCCCTTGGCAAGCTATTTGTGAGAAAAAAACGAAGATTTCCCGGACATTTTCTTCACCGAACTTATTAAGGTTTGTATCTTATTACGGATAAATTTAAAACTCCCGGTACCGGCAAGATGCGCTTTGTATGCGTTAAGGCGAACATTCAGATATTCTTCATCCAGCACGCCGCAGCGATAATAATGAGCCATTGTTTTCAGATACTGACGCTGCCTAATCTTGGCCGATGCCCGCAGGGATTTGACGATTTTTCCCGAAACGGTAAGTTTATGATTAAATCCGAGAAAGTCTACACCGTTTTTGATTTTGCCGATTTGCGTTTTGTTATTCAGAGAAAGTTTCAGCTTTTCGGCACAGACCTTTTGTATTTCCGCCCGGCATTTCTGTAAAAACTCCTTACTTTCACTTAACAATACGAAATCATCCATATAGCGAATATAATACGGAGCGCGCAGCTTTTCTTTTATCAGGCGGTCAACTTCATCCAGATACAACAGGGCAAACCATTGGCTGGTCTGGTTGCCGAGCGGCAGCCCCTGCTCCGGATGCGACCGGATGACCTGATTCATAAACCACATTTCGTCTTCAGAAAAACCGCAGCGTTTCAGCTTTTTCAAGAGAATATCATGATTGATATTCTGAAAATATTTGGCTATGTCGCATTTCAGAAAATATCCTTCGCTACCGCCGTTAATAAACATCCGGTGCATAAAGCCATGCAGGCGCGTTATGGCAAAGTCTGTTCCCTTGCCGATACGCGAGGCCGCATTGTCATAAATCAGACGGCGCTCTAAAACCGGTTCCAAAACGTTACGGCAAAAGCACATCAATACGACCCGGTCCTTATACGGCAACGCTTCTATCAGGCGCCGTTTGGGGTCATAAATTTCAAAAAACCTGTATTTTCCCAGCTTATAGGTTTTATCGGCCAATTCTTTAGCCAGTTTGCAAAGGTTTACTCCCAGCGCTATTTCAAATAATATAGTGCCGCGTTTATGTTGTTTGCTCCGACGGCACATTTTGTGCGCTTCGAGCAGATTTTCAAACGTAAATATCTCCTTTACCTGCATTGTTTTTCCTTTTACATAAAAAAAGAAATGCCCGATAACACGCCAAAGCCCCTATGCGTCGGCGTATGTGGCATTTCATAAAACAGCGCCGGCATTTGCTACCGCAATAACTCACATTATTTGCGGCGGCGCCGTTTTTGTTTCTTCCCGCCGCCCTGAAAAGACCGGACGGACGGGAAAAGAGAAAACTTCCTTTATCCTGAACGCGGACGGAATTTTCCTAAATTCCGTTTTTCGGGTTTGTTTTTCAGAAACCTGCGGCTTTGCCAGACACAGCAATGTTTCTCTTCAAGGATAAATCGGGACACCCGGCGGCTTTTCGTTTGTTAGGGTTATTGTTGTTCTTGTCGCCGTTTTAGTTGACGGTGCGGACGTTTTCATTTTTGTTGGAAGACGCCGACCAGGCTAAAGCTCTTTTATAAGTTTTCCCTTATTTGCGGCTGATACCGCAAATTCCGTATGTGTTATCAAATCTTTCTTTACACCTCTTGTGTTCGTTTCCATTTTTCTTCGTCGCTTTTTTTCCACGCAGACAACAGATTTACCGTTTCGCCAATCTGCAGCGATATCTGCTTATACTGACGCAACAAAATACAGCCGGCATTTTGCGCAACCATTGCCACATAAGCAAGCATCTTCAATTTGATTAGGGCATCAGTCTGGTATTGTGCCCGCAGACGGCGGTTTTCTGCATCGGCCGGACGGATAAAGTTGGCATTCAGCATATCCTGAAGCGCATCCAAACAATAATTCTGCATTCGGTTAACAAATACTCCGCGATATTTTGCCGGCGATTTTTCTGTTGCGGCTATTACATAAGCGCCGAGCTTTTTAACTTTTGTAATAACGATTAAATCACTGGAAGATTCAGGAATTTTGGATATTCGTTTCCATTCGGCATCTTCCGTTTCAGCCTTTTGCCGGGAAACCTCCCGGTTCAACTTCCGGTCATGCGCCGTAGCATGTGCTTCATCAGCAGCCACCCTGTCAGCAACCGTATTAATCATCCCGACTTCATTTTTCACGGTTATCGGGATATTCAACTGCCGGTTCCTGCTTATATGACTGTTTTTCATAATCGGCCTTTAACTTTGGATACTTTCTGCAAAAAGAGTGACTCGCCAATTTTATAAAGTCAAGTTTTTTATCCTCTTCTGTGAATATCAAAAAAAACATTGCAATATAAAAAGGCTGCGTTTCCGCAGCCTCAGGAGATACAATCCCACACACCAATTAGCGTTTGGAGAACTGATAAGAACGGCGAGCTTTGGCGCGGCCATATTTCTTACGTTCAACAACACGGTCATCACGTGTCAGGAAACCTGCCTGTTTCAAAACAGAACGCAGTTCCGGCTCATATTCGTTCAGAGCCTTGGAGATACCATGTTTAATAGCTCCAGCCTGACCGGACAAACCACCGCCCTGCACTGTGCAAACAACGTCAAATTCGTTTTCACGATTGGTGATTTCAAACGGCTGATTGATAATCATCTTCAAAACCGGACGGGCAAAATATGTGTCAACCGGCTTTTCATTGATGGTGATATTGCCTTTACCCGGCATAATCCATACGCGGGCAACAGCATTCTTTCTCTTACCTGTTGCATAAGAGCGCCCCTGCTTATCGCGCGAGGGTTTGCGTTTTGTTTCAGCAACAGCAGAGGTCGCTGCAACAGCTTCTTTAATTTCGGTTAAAGATTCAATTTTTTTATTAGCCATTACAGTTCACTCCTTTTGTTCTTTTCGTTCATTGATGCAATATCAAAAACTTCAGGATTTTGAGCAGTATGCGGATGATTTTCACCGGCATATACTTTCAATTTTGTCATTTGCTGACGTCCCATCGGATTACGGGAAATCATGCGTTCTACAGCTTTCTCGACAACTCTTTCAGGGAAACGTCCGTTCAAAATTTTGCCTGCGGTCGTTTCTTTGATACCGCCAATCCAGCCAGTATGCTTATAATATTTTTTATCAGTCAATTTTTTGCCGGTCAGCTTTACTTTATCGGCGTTAATAACAACAACGTAATCGCCACAATCCAAATTCGGCGTGAAATAAGGCTTATGCTTGCCGCGCAGCAATTTTGCGACCTGAGCGGCCAGACGGCCCAATACGACGTCAGTTGCGTCAACAACGTACCATTTTCTTGTAATATCAGACGGCTTGGTTGCGTATGTATTCATCTTATTGGTCTCTTTTCTAAAAATTCAGGTTAAATTCGGTGTTTAATATAGAGATAAATATGCATTTGTCAACACAAAAATTTATCATATTTTCAACATGTTAGTTTAAGGTACAATATTACCGTTTTTTAACACATTGTTTTTAATTATTTTTGCATTTAAACAAAATTTAATCATATCGGTTTTATTATAGCAGTTCAGGAGGAGTGCTGATGATAAAAAGGTTATCGTTGCTTATTTTTTCCGTGATATTTTGCCTGACTACTTTCTGTTGCCATGCCGCCAATGTCAGGAGATATACCTCTGCACAAATAAAAAGCTATGTGGACAACACGCCGCGCAATGTTGAAAATAATATAGCCCCGCTGGTTCGCTACCTGACCAAACCCTTTAACGATGATTATGATAAGGCCAAAGCCATTGCCTACTGGATTGCCAGCCGAATATATTACGACGATTTCCTCTACAGCGGAACGGACAACAAAGACACATATCTGCGCAAAGGATATCAGAAACAGACACCGGCAAAGCTGTTGCGTTCCCGCACCGGAATTTGTATAGACTACGCCAACCTGTTTACGGCGATGTGCCGGAAAGCCGGAGTAACTGCGCGGGTTATTTACGGCTATGCTTATCCGGCACAAACTGCTTTTTCTCCGGCTGTCCGCAAAAATAACGCCCATGCATGGAATTACTTTTATTATAAAGGCTCCAAAATATATGTCGACCCGACTTTTATGGCAGGCGGAACGCTCGGAGCAGACGCCTACCCCAATTCGGCAAAACGCAACCGGGCATTGCGACAGCTTCGAAAGGACAATAAAACTCAAAGCATGAAGTCCAGTGTCAACGATTATTATTTTGACTTTTCTTATCAGGACGAAAAGCGTACACACGGGCAAGTTCACAGGGAGCGGTAAAAAACAACCTGTATAGTCTGGCAATAATTTTTTATGTCTTTAAACAGAAAGGATTTTTAGTATGAAAAAATTTGCTAAAACAAGTATGGCTGTTTTGTTGTATATTGCATCATATACTTCAGTTTTCCCTGCTCATGCACTAGATGAGATTTTTGCTCAGGAACAGAATATTCATAATACATCTGTGGATGACGAGGAAATTAAAAATATTTTGCTAAACGAACCACCCCAACGGCTAAAGGAACTTTTGAGCAAAAACATAGATCCGAATATTGATTATGGATGCTCCACATTGCTGAACAAAGCTATACAGAGCCTTATAGCCAGCCAAGACCCGGCGGCAACCCCGGAAGATACATTAGAAAAAATAAGTATACTTATTGATGCCGGCGCCGATGTGAATTTGGCAACCTGCGGATTAACGCCTCTGGCAACATTGACAGGCATTCCCTATATGGCACGGAAAATGGAAAAAGCCTATATGGAAACAATAACGCTGAATATAGATTATTCCACAGATATGTGTCATGTTAACGGAGTGGCTAAAATATGCAAAGATACATCCCCCGGGGAAAGAGAACAAACGAAAGCCGAAATTCGCCAGATTTTTCAAGAAGAAATGAAGAAAATTGAACCCTATTATATAAAAATTGCCGATATATTGCTGCAGCATGGTGCCGACATTAATAAAAAATCCAACGAAGTTGCGCCGCTGCACTTTGCGGCACAGGTTCCTCAAAATGAAAAACCGATATTGTTAAAATATTTTTTGGAAAAAGGGGCCAATCCAAATATCCGCGATTTTCAAGGAAATACACCGTTATTTGTAGCCAATTTTGCCAGCAACAGAGAAGCAATAGATTTATTGCTAAAATTTGGTGCTGACCCGAACATCCGTAACAATGCAGGAATTTTATACAAGGATTTTAAAACCGGGGAACTATATACGTTCAATTAAAAGACATGATTTTTCATCTATTGTGGCAGAAAAACTTTAGAAGGCAGAAGAATTTTTCCGCCTTCTACTTTTATACACCTTTATAAAACCAGATGCTTTTTAAAATGCCTTTGCAGCCCGGTTATATTGTTTTCCCAAAAATAAAATCTTTCACTTCATCTGCCAAAGTTTCTGCCGTCAGGCCGAAATGCCCATACAATTCTCCTGCCGGACCGGACGCGCCAAAGGAATCCAGCCCAATCGTTTTTTGAGCAAAACGGTTCCATCCGAAAGTTGTTCCGGCTTCAAAGCTAATGACCGGAGCTCTTCCCAAAACTTCCAGCTGATAATTCAGGCTCTGTTCCTCAAATAATTCCATACAGGGCATAGAGACGACCGCAATATCAATCCCTTCGCCGGCGAGCAATTTCTGTGCCTCCACCGCTATTGACACTTCGGAACCGGTCGCTATCACTGTAGCCTGCCGCGTTCCGACAGCCGGAGAAATCACATAAGCACCTTTGGCCGTCAAGTTTTTATCCGCAGAGGTTCGCAACAGGGGCAATCCCTGGCGCGACAGAGCCAGAATACTCGGACGACGCTCTTCTGTCAACGCTGTCTGCCAAGCTTCGGCCGTTTCAATAACATCACAAGGACGGAAGGTCAGAATATTCGGCATAGCCCGGTATGAAGCCAGATGTTCAACCGGCTGGTGCGTCGGCCCGTCTTCTCCGACGCCGATAGAATCGTGCGTCAAAACATATATCACGCGAATTCCCATCAGAGCCGCCAAACGCATGGACGGACGCATATAGTCCGAGAAGACGAAAAAAGTTCCGCCATACGGGATTACGCCGCCATGCAGTGCCATGCCATTCATTACCGCGCCCATAGCATGCTCGCGAATCCCGTACATAATATTATTGCCGCAATAATCGTTTCCGGTTACGGTTTTCAGCCCTTCAACAAACGTAAGATTAGAGGCTGCCAAATCTGCCGACCCGCCGACGATTTCCGGAACATGCGGCACAATCGCTTTCAGACACATTTCCGAAGCCTTGCGCGTGGCAACTTTTGTCTTTTCGGCGATTGCCTGTTCTTTTAGGGCATTAAGAGCCGTATCCCAGCCGCGCGGCAGACGATTGGCGATAAAATCGCGGAATTCGGAACCGGCTGCAGAGGCTTTTTCCACCCACCGGTTATATGCAGGCAAGCTGCGCCTCTGTGTCTGACGCCAATTATCCAGTATTTCCGCCGGGATTTCAAACGGTTTCCACTTCCAGCCCAAAGCATTGCGCATTGCTGCGGTTTCCTCGGCGCCGAGCGGCGAGCCGTGGCATTTGGACGTTCCGCATTTGGACGGCGCGCCAAAGCCGATGGTCGTTTTGCAAGCTATCAGTGTCGGCTTGTCCGACTGCTGTGCTTTGGCTATCGCCTGTCTGATAGCGATATAATCATGTCCGTCAATGCTAATGGTATTCCAGCCCATTGCCTGAAAACGCAACAGCTGGTCAGTGGAGCTGGACTTATCTACCGTACCGTCGATGGTGATGTTATTGTTATCCCAGAAAACAATTAGCCTATTCAGCCGCAAATGTCCGGCAAGCGATGCGGCTTCTTCGGAGATTCCTTCCATCAGGCAGCCATCTCCGGCAATGACGTAAGTATAATGGCAGCATAAATCGTCTCCGAAGCGGGCATTAATCATCCTTTCGGCAAGAGCCATACCGACAGCCGAAGATATCCCCTGCCCCAACGGCCCGGTGGTCATATCAATCCCGTCCAGATGCCCGTATTCGGGATGTCCTGCGGTTTTGGAACCAAACTGGCGGAAATTTTTGATATCCTCAAGCGAAATATCTTTATATCCCGTCAACCACAGCAGAGAATACAGCAGCATAGACCCATGCCCGGCGGACAGGACAAAACGGTCGCGGTCAAACCATTTCGGCGCCTCCGGATTCAGTTTGATATATTCCGCAAACAAGACCGTCGCCACATCAGCCATTCCCAAGGGCATTCCCGGATGCCCCGAATTGGCTTGGTTTATGGCATCTGCCGACAAAAAGCGGATAGCATTGGCCATATTGTGCAGGGTTGAGGTTTCCATCATGTTTTCACTCCTTCGTGTTTTCAAGGTTAATTTTACTTGCAGGATTAAATATAAACAGGGCAACCAGCTCCTGATGCCCGGAGTAGACAAACTGGTCGATGAGCTTTACCCGCTCAAATACATAACCGGCATTAATCAGCACTTCCGCATCATAAACAAAAGTTTTAGGATTGCAGGAAACAAAAACGATTTTTTCCGGACGCCGACACTGCGGCAATGCGGCAATTGCACGGCACTGCTCGTGGGCTCCCGCGCGCGGCGGATCCATAACCACGACCTTCACACCATCCAAATCTTCCGCCTCAAACGGAGACTTGAACAAATTGCGGCTGATTATCCGGACATTGTGGATTTGATTACGGTTCAAAGCATTTTGCAGCCCTTTAAGGGCAGCCGGGGCAGAATCGGCCGAAATTATTTCTTCAGCCCGGTTCTTTGCCAGCGGATAGGTAAAGGTTCCCAACCCGCAAAACAGGTCGGCGGCTTTTCCTCCGGCGTTCCCTGCATAGCCTGTTACCGCAGCTATCATGGCATTTTCCGCCGCTTTGGAGGCTTGTAAAAACACGCCCGGCGGGACGGCAACCGCACAGCCGGAAATATAAAGCTCGGGCACCTGCTTTTCAACAACGGTTTCCGGTATTCCTCCGCCTATACACCATGACAGGCGCAGCAGTCCGGACACAGCATTAACAAAATCTGCCGCAGCCAATCTGTGTTCCAATCCCGGCTCCGCCGGCAAATCCAAGACGACATCCATTCCGTTGTCTGCCTGCAACATTCGAACCGAACCGCAACGCAGGCTTACGGTTTGTGTTTTCTTCCTTTTGGCTTTGACCGTTACGGAAATCTGACAGAATTCCAGCAAAAACCGGCGCAGCTCCGGCAGAAAGGCATTTAATCCGGGCGTCAGCATCGGACAATTCCGCACATCTACCAGATTATGGGTTCCGGCTTGATTAAACCCAAGTTTCAGCATTTTTCCGCTTAGGACAAAAGCCATATCGGCACGACGACGGCAGCCATCGCCGATAAACACCGGTTCGTCAAACAAAGGAGCCGCATTTCTGACCATAGCCAGCGTCCTTGCGAAATTGTCAGCCTTATTCCGGCGATATTCATTCTCCGCCATTGAGCGAAGCGGGCAGCCGCCGCACCGGGCACATGCGTCTTCCATTATTTTATTGTCAGCCATTATTGCTCCTTTTTTGCCTGTTTAGCAAAAAAAAATCATAAACACAAGCAAGTTTTAAACATTTCTGCGGCGAAAGTTTAAAAAAGAGATGAATATTTATTTTAATGATATATAATGAGAGTTAAGTTCAATTTTACGCGGAGATTTTGATGTTAATTCACGTTCCAGACCATTTCAGTTCAAAATTCGCTTTTGATTTGGCGAAACTGCCGTCTGCCAAGACTGACCGCTCATCCCTGCTGCTGGCCGTTTCCGGTTGGATATGCGGCACTTTGCTGCTCTGCCTGGGAATTTTTGAACTTTTCAGCTTCATTACGGCAGAAAAGGGAAGCGGGCAGTCTTTTCTGGCAGTAGAGATTTTTGCTTTTATCATTGTTTTGATTGCGCTGGGAATTGTCATCGGATCAACGCTTTCCATTATCCGCTATAAAAAGTTTTATTTTGACGGCGAAACTTTCACTATAACCTACCGGCCGGCCATCGGCGTTACGCACCGCTTTACGGAGCCTCTGCAAAACTATGCCGGCGTCAGACTGAGAGTTTTGTTCACACAGTCGGGCCTGTTTAACCGCAGCCGCTACATTATAGATTTATATCATAAAGATCCTAACAAAATTATACCGCTTTACATTTCAACCCAAAACAAAAACATACGCAAAATCTGGGAAGATTATGCCCGGCGCTTTAACCTTCCTGCGCTAAGCATCGGCGACCGCGGGCTTATACAAAGGGACTGCGCCGACTTGGACAAATCATTAAAAACGCTCGCCGCCGAGCAAAAGCTCCCATTTATCGCCAGCGGCAAACTGCCGGCGCCGGAATCCCTTTCCGTTGAAGAACAGCGCACATCTACGGTCGTCGAACCTTCAGGCATCTACTGGGATATTTTCAGCACGCTGTTTTTACTGATTGCAATTGCCGCCGTTCTGCTGTTAACGGCCGGCGGCGTATACCTGACGATTATCGGCACGACACTTCCTTTGAAATACTGGGCATTCGGCGCAATTCTACTGCTGGCCGTCCTATATTTTTCCACAAAACTTTTTAATTCTTACCGGCTTATTCTCGGCCGCGACTCGGTTTCCGTCATAAAAACGCTGTTCGGCACCCCTCTAAATGAAGAGAACATTGCTGCCGACAAAATCGAGAACGTAGAGCTCAGCTACAACCCCACTATTGACCGTTACAGCCTGGCGATTATCAGCGACGAAAAGGTTATTACGCTTGGAGGCCGCCTTCCGGTCAACGACCTATTGTGGCTTAAAGATTTCGTCATTCGCAAATTAATTGGTAATTAATGACAGATTTTCATTGCGAAAGCGCAAGGGATTTCGTATTTTAAGGATAAACCGTTTATTTTTAACTGAAGGATTGAGTTATGGCAAAAGAAATCAAACGCGGCGGAGCCGGAGAAAGGAAGTCGGAAAACGGGAGCAATCCGTATTTTAACCTGGATGCGGAAAAAGCTTTTTTTGACGAGGTCGATGAAGAGGTAAGAAACGAAAAATTCAAAGAACTCGTCAACAAATACGGCGGTTTTATTCTGGCCGTAGTCATTGCAGGACTTGCTTTTGCCGTAGGTTATGAAAAAGTAGGAGAATGGCGCGTCAGCAAAGCTGAACAGAGCAACATCCGCTATGTACAGGCGGTAACACCGGGAACGGATTATGAAAACAACATAGCCGAACTCGAAAGTATCGTCAATACCGAGAGCGGTCTGTATAAGGACATTGCCAGACTCCAAATTGCCAATATTCTGTTGGATAATAACCAGACAACCAAAGCTCTGGACGTGTTGAGCAAAATTTATCAGGATAACACGGTGAGTGAGAAAATCAGGGAGATTGCAGCAGTTAAGCTGGCCACCTATAAAATCGACTCTGCTTCTTATGCCGAAATTGAATCTATGTTAGGCCCGATTGTCCGCAAAGGCGGCGCATGGGCGCCAATGGCTAAAGAGCTTCTGGCGATGTCGGCAATTCAAAACAAGGATATGGCGAAGGCAAAAGCCCTTTATGAGGAACTGCTGGCCGGCGGAAATATCTCAGAAGAATTCCGAGCAAGAATTAACGATATGCTGGCATCTATCAATGAAGCACAGCAGGACAGGAATAAAAATTAACTAATAAAAAGAACCGGCGGTTTTCCTTTTGGCGTTTTGCTTGTTTGGATGTTTGTCGTCTTCAGCTGTTTTGAATTCTGTAAAAACAGATTATATTAAGAGCCGGACAAAGTCAGCGTAAAGAGCATTGACCAAAAGTATTGGCCGGGGCTTGCAGATAATTTAA
This sequence comes from Acetobacter sp. 46_36, assembly GCA_001917135.1. Lineage (GTDB taxonomy): Bacteria > Pseudomonadota > Alphaproteobacteria > RF32 > CAG-239 > CAG-267. Next base: position 9,401 of record MNTT01000011.1, on the reverse strand, counting down.
CCGGGCGTGAAAATATTAATTTACCGAAGGAGAGGAATATGCATTGGCTGGGTAGAGGACTTTGTATATGCGGAATAGCGCTTTGCATAGCGTCTTGCGCACAGGATAAGAAATTGCCGGAAGGCGTTCGTGTTTCGGTTTTGGATGACGAAACGCCGGCACTGGCAGCCGAGCACAAAAAACTTGTCAGACTTCCGCAGCCAAGTATTAATGCTTCATGGGCGCAGGCCGGCGTTAATCCCCGACATATCATCGGTAACCTGAAAGCAGGATTTACCCTTAAAGAACAATGGGCTGAAAATTTCGGAGCAGGAATAAACAAGCGCGATTTGATGCTGGCGGCTCCGGTTTCCGGCAAAAACGCTGTTTTTGTCATGGATACGCACGGAAAGGTCAGCGCATTTAACCTGCAGACCGGCAAGAGGCTCTGGGAAAACAGCCTGACGGCCAATATCGGCGGATTTAAGGATACCAAAAGCCGGGCATCAGGATTGGCTTTTGACGATAGTACGCTGTTTGCAACAACGGGGTTCGGAGGTGTGTTTGCGATGAATGCAGAGACCGGCGCGCCCAAATGGCGCAAAATTATGGAATCCCCTATCCGCATTGCCCCGACAGTAACAGCTAATATGTTGCTGATTCAGACCGTAGACAACAGGCTTTATGCCTTAGACAAGAGCAACGGCCAGGAATTATGGCGTTTCGGCGTGGCGCATGAAGACACGGTTATTGCCGGCGGTGCGTCCCCTGCTTATGATGCGGAAGACAATGTTGTCGTTGCCGGATTTTCCAACGGCGAAATTGTCGTTTTGAACGCGGCAGTCGGGACACCGTTGTGGTCGCAAATGCTGGTTTCCAACAAGCAGGCGCGGTCGACAACGGAGATTAATACAATCGGTGCATATCCGATTGTCGAGGACGGTATTATCTATGCCATCAGCAACAGCGATATGACCGTAGCGCTGGATATGCGCACCGGTGACAAGTTGTGGGAGAAAGAAATCGGCTCCACACAGAATATGCTGCTTTCCGGCGACTATCTGTTTATTATTTCCAACAAAAACATTTTATACGCCGTTGAGAAATATACCGGCGAGATTTTGTGGTCTTTAGATATCAGGGAATATCTTAACGACGAAGATGAAAAAGCTGCTGTTTATGCCGCGCCTCCGCTGATGCTGAACGGTAACATTCTGCTGGCTTTCTCGAACGGCAAAATTTTGAAGATTGACGCTGCCAACGGCATTGTCAGCGCGAAGACGGAGCTTGAACTTGACATCAGCAACGGTTTGATTGCCGTGCAGCAGAAAGTCGTTGCCGTTTCTGACGATGCTGATGTGATTGTGTTTGAATAGGTTATTTTACGGAGTCTGTTATGGTAAGAATTGTTGAAGCCGATGCCGAAATTTACCCGCTGGAAAAAAAAGAAGATATTTGTACCCATATTGAGAGATGCGGCCGGACATGTTATAAGTCGGAAAATATGATAACAAATGAGACAGCGGTTCCGTTTATCAACGGGATTTTAAAAAGCGGCCACGAATCGGTTATTGAACACGCCAACGTTATTTTTACCATGCCGAACATACCGGAGAATCGCCGGATTTTGACGATGCGGGACATTCGCGGGCTGAACATATCCGTGGAACGGGACAGCCTGACGGGAGAAGACGCGATTGTCGTTTCGGGCAATATGCGCGCATTTCGCGATTTGGCGCGAAAATATGATATTCAGGATTTTCTGCTGCTTATAGGCAATCCGTTGTTTTTCATAAAACAAGATGCCTCGCGGGCATTTGACGGAATTAAGCTGGAAAGCGTACAAACGTCCCGTTTCTCCGAACTGCATAATTATATCACGATCCATTCGGTATGCGATTTGGGAGCATATAAGGACATTACGCGGCACAGGCTTGCTTCATTTTCCATAGAATCGACCCGCTATTGCAATTATGCAAAAGGGAAATTCGGCAGTGAACTGACCATGATAGAGCCGTGCAATATTGAAAAAGGGACGGAGATGTATGCCGAATGGCTGAAATGCATGAATATGATTGAAGAATCGTATATGAAAATGGCAGCATTGGGCGGAAAAGGCGACCAGCTGCGAATGTTGCTGCCTCATTCCGTCAAAGCAGATATGATTATGTCGGCAAACATTACCGAATGGAAACACATTTTTTCGCTCAGGTGCCATCAGGCTGCACATCCTTCGGTTCGACTGATTATGAAAAAAATGCTGAATGCATTTTATCGGCAATGGCCGGACTTTTTTGCCGAACAATATCGGGAATTTATCGGACAGCAATAGCGAAGCGATGAGTCGGGCTGCAGCGCAAGCCATGACCTAAGCACCGGCGATGAGTCGGGCAGCAACGCAAGCCATGACCTAAGCACCGGCGAAAGCGATGAAACGGGCAGCAGCGGCGATGTTAGAGCGGCCATTTTAAGGCTTGAAAAATTTAAGCCTTTATGTTATATGCAAGACCAATAGTTTATTTTTACAGCATAAAGGGAATAAAATGGCTTTGAAAGCAGCAATCGTCGGACGGCCGAATGTCGGCAAGTCGACTTTGTTTAATCGTCTGGCCGGCAAGAAGCTGGCATTGGTTCACGACCTGCCCGGCGTTACCAGAGACCGCAAGGAAGTTACAACAAAGCTGAAAGATTTGGAATTGACCGTTATAGATACGGCCGGTTATGAAGAGGCGCCCGCCGGACAGATGGAAGAACGGATGTGGCAGCAAACCAGGCGCGCGATTGAAGAATCGGACGCCGTGTTGTTTTTGTTCGATGCACGAGCCGGAATGCAGGCTTATGACGAACATTTTGCCGATTTGGTACGCCGCAGCAAAAAGCCGGTATTTCTGTTGGCCAACAAATGCGAAGGCCGAACCCAAGAGCAAGGAATTTACGAGGCCTATAAATTGGGACTGGGTGATCCGATTATTTTTTCTGCCGAACATAACATCGGTTTTGACGAACTGTATCTGGGGCTGAAAGAACTGGAGGAAAAACTGGCTGCGGACGCCGATAAGTCGGCGGGAAGAGCCGGATATATAGCGGCAGAAGCTGGTGAGCCGGCGGGAAGAGCCGGATATATAGCTGCGGAAGCCGGTGAGTCGGCGGGAAGAGCCGAAGGACCAACGGAGGAGCGCGTGCCGGCAGGGAAAGCCGGAGAAGAGAATGAAAGCGATATGGACGAAGACAAAACCCAAAGTCTGAAAAAACGCCCCATTCAAGTGGCAATTGTCGGGCGACCGAATGTCGGAAAGTCAACGCTTGTCAATGCGCTTCTGGGCGACGAGCGGATGCTGACCGGCCCGGAGGCAGGGCTGACGCGCGACGCCATATCTTCTCGCTGGGAATGGAAAGGCTGGACAATCAATCTGGTTGATACGGCCGGACTGCGTAAGCAAGCACGCGTTTCCGGCGCGATTGAAAAGATGTCGGTGGAAAGCACAATGTATGCCGCAAATATGGCACAGGTTGTCATTTTGGTTCTGGATGCAGACGGCGTTTTGGACAAGCAGGATTTGACAATTGCCCGTAAGGTTCTGGACGAAGGACGAGCATTGGTTATCGCCGTCAATAAATGGGATATCGCAGATAAAAAAGAAGCTTTGCAAAAACTTAACGACAAGTTGGAAACATCTCTGACACAAGCGGAGGGGGTTCCGACGGTTACGATTTCCGCACTCAGAAAAAAAGGGCTGGACAAGCTTTTCAGCGCGGTTATCAAGGTTTACCAGCGCTGGAATGTCCGCATCCCGACTGCTCCTTTGAACAAATGGTTCCGCGATGTGCAGGAGATGAATCCGGCACCGCTCGGCAAAAACAAAAGGCGGATTAAACTGCGCTACATAACTCAGGCAAAAACCCGTCCGCCGTCATTTTATATATTTTCCAGCAATCCCGAGGGACTTCCTGATTCTTATTTGCGTTTTTTGACAAACCAGCTGCGGGAGACTTTTGACCTCAAAGGGATACCGCTGAGGATTACGGTAAGGAAATCTGACAATCCGTACGCAGATTAGGTGAAATGGCGCCATTTGATGTAGGAACCGGCGTATAAACGGGGGTGTTGCTTGTGCGCGGATTAGGTGAAGAAGAGCCATTCGGTGTCGTATCAGTGTATAAGTAAGTGTGTTCCTTGTGCGCGGATTAGGTGAAATGGCGGTTTCCGGCGCCCGGTTTTCGGCGTCCGGTACTCGTGGCTGTACAGTGCGATATAAGCAAAGGGAAAGCTGCGGCAGTTACGCAGCATCATAGAAAGAAAGATACAGCACAAATAAAAAGAGACGCCTTAAAGACGCCTCTTTTTACGCTATAAAGTGCGATTTTATTATTGGAACTTCCAAACGACACCGTTCAAATCACCGCATGCCATTTCAGCATTAGCGATTGACAAAGGCGTAGTAGTGTCAGATCCTGGAACAGCGATAACGTTACCAGCAGCAGCCACTGTGCCACTTGTATCAATATCCTCATTTAAATCCGTTAAGCTATCTGCTGTTTCATCACCACCCAATGTTTTAATTTGCATGGCGACCAAACCGGAGCCGGAATCCCCGCCCCAGTCAGTGGTGGCGATAGAAACGCAAGCGGTTTTCGGCAAAGCGTCAACAGCAATTATATACGCGTTGTCAGTACCGGTTCCCTGATTTACTGAATGAATATAGAGGTTACCACCGAAAGCGTTTGTAACTTCAACACCAGAACCAGAAGCACTCTTATTGCTTGCCGCATACATTTCACTCGGAATTAATGCCATTCTGATAGCCGTACCGTTGTTCAAACCACCATAGTTTCTCTGCGAAGAATACAGGGTTCTAACGTTTGTGGAAATCGTGTTAATCTGGTCAATAACTTTATTGGTTTTAAATTTGGCCATTGCTTTTGAATAACCGGCGATACCACCAACGGACAGAACGCCCACGATAGCCAAAACGCCGAGCATTTCAATCATCGAACGACCTTGTTCATTAACTCTCATATTAATTCTCCTAAATATAAGTACCTTAAACAGTGTTTACTTTACATCAAAAATGCCTTTTACTCAATTATGTAAATAGTCATATATCTAACGAAAGTTATAGCTAAGGCTGATTACCTAAAAGTTTATTACGTCGAAACAGTACTAAACTTGGTTGTTATAGTAAGCGAAAAAAATTAATATTTTCCTAATGGCCGGCAAATATTTTCAACGCTACAAGGAAACGAAGCCACAGGCGGGAATCCGAATGCCGGGTTACAAACGAAAGAAGCGAGGGCGTTCGGTAGTTTTTAGCCCAAAGCCTTTCCGTTACAAGCCGTTTGAGCCGCAGGAGAATCCACCAGGGCAATATTAATATTCCGTTCTTCGGCAATTCCCAAATGCGCAGCAAGAAATGCTGTCAGTTCGCCAATAAAGGCATCCTTGCCGCCCAGCCCGATGGACTTCAATTCCGCCAAAGCCCCCTTGGCCGCCGCACTGCCGCCAAACGCCATATTCGGATTATATATAAAATTGGCAACGACATAGCCGACGGGTTTTCCTAAAACGCGGGCTGTCAACTCTGAGGCTTCCTCTGCAAGGGCGGCACCATTTTTGAACTCAACATTCGTATATACAGTTAAATAAGGCATTTTCTTTCCTTTCAAATATCAGGTTGATTTGACTGCTGCCAATCTCAAACAGGACGCAAACCGTCGCGAACGAAACCGAACATCGCGAGCATGTACTGAGATGCAGGGAACGTGTGCAGAAACGCAGAGAGCGGTGCAAAAATGCAGAGAGCGGTGCAGAAACGCAGAGAGCGTGTGCAGAAACGCAGAGAGCGTGTGCAGAAACGCAAAGCCCGGAGCGGCTGCATCAGTATGCAGAACTCCGCATTTTCATCAATGCAGCTGCGTGTGGTACAACGATGCGTAAATGCCGTTCGGCCTGTCTATCAATTCCTCATGCGTGCCGATTTCTGCAATTTTTCCATAATTGACCACAACGATTTTATCCGCATTGCGCACAGTCGAAAGCCGATGAGCAATGATAAACACCGTACGGTCTGCCATAAGGTTTTCTATCGCCTGCTGCACGATTGCTTCCGACTTGTTATCCAGCGCGGAAGTCGCCTCGTCCAAAATAACTATCGGCGCATTTTTGATGAAAGCACGGGCAATCGCAATCCGCTGTTTCTGTCCGCCGGAAAGCAGGACGCCGCGTTCGCCGATTTCCGTATCCAGACCTTTGTCCAGCGTATTGATAAACTCATCAAGGCAGGCGCATTTTACGGCATTGGCAATCTCTTCGCCCGAAGCATCTTCCTTACCGAGAAGGATATTATCGCGAATCGTGCCGCCGAAAAGGAAATTATCCTGAAAGACGATGGCAATTTTATCCCGCAGAGAATCGATATCCAGCTCGCGGATGTCTACGCCGTCTATCATTACCTTGCCGCCGGTTACGTCATAGAATCGGGGTAACAGATTGACCAGCGTGGTTTTACCGCCGCCGGAATTGCCGACAAAAGCAATGGTTTCGCCGATTTTTATTTTCAGGTTAATGTGGTCGAGCACGGTTTTGCCTTTGACATACGAGAAGCAGACATCTTTGTATTCGATGCAGTCTTTCGGGGTCGGCAGCAATTTCGGAGCCTCGCAATTAACGATTTCCGGCGTCCGTTCCAAAACGCCGAACACACGTTCCATCGCCATCAACGCCATTTGGACGCTGTTAAAGTTGTTGCCGATACTCTTTATCGGATTATACAGCATAATCAGCGCGGCAATAAAAGAAACGAAACTGCCGGCCGTTATCTGGTGCGTTACAATCAGGTACGACCCGAGCCAGATAACTGCGGCGATGCCGAACGATACGATAAAGTGCATTAACGGCGACAACATTCCGGTGCGCTGAATCATTTTCATTCCGATTTTAAACACGCTGTCCAGCGTCGTACAAAAACGGGCATTCTGATATTCATACAAATTATAAGAGGAGATAATGCGGTTGCCGCTGTATGTCTCATTAAAATGCGTCATGACTGCCGAACCGGAAAACACAGACTTGTCCATCAGCGACTTAATCCTTTTGCGTACGCGGGTCAGCGGGAACAGAGCTCCGAGCAGCACAACCGTTGCCACAATCGCCAGCTGCCAGGAATTATAAAACAGGACGGCTATTAAGGACAGCGACGAAAAAAGGCGGGTCGTGAAAAGTTTCATATTATTCAAAAGACCGCTGCAGGCGGCATCCACGTCATTGTTAAAACGAAAGATGATGTCTCCGGACGTGTTTTTATCAAAAAAAGAGGCATTGTAGTGCATCAGCTTGTAAAACAACTTCTTTTTAACATCCATGGCAATACGCTGGCCGACCCAGGTATTTAAATATGTCGCGCTGTACGTCAGCAGGCTCTGGAGCAGGCTGAATACAATTATCAACAGCGGTATCAAAAACGTTGAAGAGCCCATTGTATTTTTTTCAACCATAACAACATCCATATATGGTTTTAGCGCCCAGGCAATCACCGCATCCATCGACCCAATCGGAATCGTTATCAGTACGGCCGTCAGCGCCCGCCCCCAATACGGTTTGACATACGGTAAGATCTTGCGGTAATTGACAATGAGGTTCAAATTTAAAAATTTTGCTTTCAGCTTTTGAAACATAAGTCTTCCTAACAGATAATTTTTGCGCCTGCCGCTTATAAAACCAATACCAGCTTGCGATGCCAGTTTACGACGCCTACTTTCCGGCAGGCAATACTACATATCTTATCTGCCGCCGGATGCAGCAGAACCGATATCAGTTTTTGGATTTTTAGCAAAGTTTTTACGAGATGTAAACAGAAATCTGCCAGATATTACAAATGCGACAAGCAATACGGCGGCTAATGCGGCAAAAGTACCGACGGGCAGAGCTTCAATACGGCAAAAAATGCCCCGCGAGCAGATGATGCGACCGGGCAACACCACAAATGAATATGGCAAGGTAATGCTACAGGCGATACGATACGTCGAACGGGCAAAAACGAAAAGGCTCCCTAATATCAGACGTTCGCAGCCTTTCATACGGATATAAAAAAAGTCGCCCTGCAAAGGACGGCTTTTTGAAAACGGCTCTTGCCAACGATTACAATATTTCGATGGCGCCGGCTGCCGTACGGCCGCGGTCATCATAAATTTCATAGCTGACGCGCTGTCCTTCGTACAGCTTACGCAAACCTTTTTCTTCCAGTTTCGTAATATGGACAAATACATCCTTGCCGCCGTTTTCAGGTTGAATAAAGCCATAACCTTTACGTGAATTAAACCATTTAACAGTTCCTGTTGTCATATTATCTCCTATCTTCAATAGTTACACCTACTCCGTCAGGATTTTATTCCTGACAAACCATATTTATAATACCATTAATTTTATAGTCAATAGGCAATATTCATTTATAAGTTGTTTTTTGATAAAATATTTTGCACCTGCAGCTTTAAATATTCACGAAATTCGGGATTAATACCTTTTTCGGCAATTTTGGCCTCAAGAATTTCCACAATAGCCTGCTGGTATTTGGGCTTGTTTTCCGCAATTTTAGCCAGATACCAGGCCGTGCCTTCAAATATCTGCTTTTCTTCGCTGTCCAAACCGGACACCATGCTTTCGTAACTCGGAGAAAAGCGTTTTTTTACCTCCGTATGCGCCAGTGCATACGACGCTTTTTGAATCTTGTGCGCTTCTGCCGGCGTTATATCTCCGGCTTTTCTGCCGATTAAAAAATCTTTCAGTTTTTTAAACATTGATGCGCTAACACCATCAGACATGGTTACCTCCTTTTGCTGCTACGACATCCCTGCGGATTTTGCGGCTTGTATATTATGTTTTTTCAAAATAAGCGGCGTTTTTCTTTTTTGCAATCAGATTTTGAGGAAAATTATAAGAAAAAGTATTGACACTTAAAATAAAGCGTATTATGAATGGGTCGTTGCTTGAGATTGCTTCATCGTCTAATGGTAGGACAGCGGACTCTGACTCCGTTAATCTTGGTTCGAATCCAGGTGAAGCAGCCAACTTCAGAGATGCACGGCAGAGAGTATGTTTTCTGTCGTTTTTTTATTTTAAAAATTTGTTTTTATTTCTTTCTTCCCACTTCTTGACAACTGTGTCATAGTAGTATATTAGTTACTGTATGGTGGAAATTTGTTTATGGATTTTTGCCATATAGGCTCTCTTTTGAGGGCTTTTTTTGTGAGCTATGGCTTTTCGGTCGTAGCTCTTTTTGTTTTTAAATTTTATTTTTTGAAAGAATATCTCTATGGGGATGTATAGTGACTTTGCTTTAGATTCATTAGAACAAGATGAATTTAAGAGAAAAAAGAAAAGAAAGAATCCATTTGATATTGATAGTGAACTCAATATTGATGACTTGGAT
>MNTT01000007.1 GCA_001917135.1 Acetobacter sp. 46_36 | reverse complement strand
GCACAGTTTCGCGGGGTAAAACCGGTACTGTAGGCATCAAGCTCCGCCGAATCGAAAGTATAGTTTTTGCCGGTGGTTTTAAGGGCATTTTTCTGGTACCGGGCTTCCAATTCCTGACTGACAGACTTGGGCGCCACAGTTTGCGGATAGGCTCCGTATTCGCAAATTTGTACCGCCTTGCCGTTGGCAAGACGCATTGCTCCCACGTTGTCCGGACGAATTTTAGATGTTGTTGAGAACGGCAAAGCAGGACACCCGGCAACTCGCCGTTCGCTAGGGTTATCGCAGTTCTTGTCGCCGTGAGAATTGACGGTGCGGACGTCTTCATATTCGTAGGAAGACATCGACCAAGCTAAACCAGAAGCCACACCGGCACTGTTTTTGGTGCCGCTGCCCATCATCGTTCCCAAGGCAATTGCAACATCCGAAATGCCGACTTTTGTGCCATACGCCTGTATCACTTCCAACGCATCATTGCCCCAGATGTCTTCTTCCCTCAAAAACGTTACTACCATAGCTGTTTCTCCAGGTGGCCTTGTATAATAAACAGTTTAACAGATTTTTCGCGCCTGCGCAATGAAAAAATGTTTTCAGCATAGCAACACCGTGAACAGTAAGGCGTCTGTATACCCAAATAGTTTTTTATGCCGACGATGCTGTTCCGTTATAATCGACCGTGCCACGGCATGGTTGTACGGTACTTTTTGATTTTGTCTTTTATGAATTCATTGTGCCGGCCTCTGAAGGCAATTGCAAACAGCGAAAAGCAGCCTAAGCCCGCCACGCTTTCATCACTTTGTCCATACTGCTGTTAACAATCGAAATTTCCTGTTGCAGCTTTTTATTTTCATAGATTTTAAGCGCCGATTGATAGTAGTCGATAGCCTCGGCAAAAGCTTTTTTGTCCCTGCTGTTTTTTCCGATGTTATAATAAACGTTGGCAATGTTTTCCTGAATTTTCGCCCACATTACCGGATAAAGCTCTTTGCGGTAAACCTGCTGCTTATTTTTGTAGCTGCGGATTGCCAACATCGAAATATCGTTGCTTTTGGAGAACAACCCAAGCAGCGACAGATAAAAACCGAGATATCCCTCAATTTTAGACCACAATTCGGGAAAAGTAATCTGCGTGTAGGTCTTTTCCGCCTCGCGCAGAAAATAAACCGCATCTCGCAGCGCCTGAATATCGTTGCTAAACTTCCAGTATTGGAAATACAATTGCGACAATTTGAATGAGATTAGCGCAAAATCGTATGGATAATTGTAATGGTCAAGATACCGCTGCGCCGTACGGTAATTGGTAATCGCCTCGCGGAACAACAGCCAGTATCCGCCCAAATCCTGTTTGAGCGCCAGCTCGTAAAGCTGTGCCAGATTTTTGTATATGCAGCCGAGATGGACATTCTGCATAATCTGGTTTTTGTAGGAAAGCGCATTCATAAAAAGCTCTTTTGCCGTATTGAACGTCTTCTGGCTGAGCTCTTTTTGCGAAAAGCTGAGATATATCAGCCCCACTGTATTCATAACGTAAGGCGAATACATCAAGCTGCCGTTCTCTGACGGCCCGTCATTATTAAAATTATTGATAACGCCTTTGAGCAATTTTTGTTTTAGGTGGCGTAAATCGATTCTTTGCTCGCTTATAGAAGCGGCGATAATGCCGGTAATCAGGTTGGCCAGCATTTCCGGGAAAAAGTTGATATGCTCAAAATATTCCGCCGGAACGAACAAGCTTTCCAAGATGGAACTGGAAACATTGTCCCAGTCGGAATAAGCGTTTGCCGTCTGAAAATTCAGACGGATGTTCTCGTTTTCCTGATATCCCCAAACGATAACATCGGCGTTAAGCTTTTGCAAAATCATATTGCCGGCGTCAACCAAGTCAAAAAAATTCCGCCCCTGCAGGTTTAAAAAGCTTTTATTGAAAGGTTCGTCAAAATAGCGGACGTTGAAACTGGGATTTTTCTGCAAAAGGCGCGTCATAGCCAGACCGAAACCGTAATTGCCGTATTCGACAAACTCGACCACAACAATCTTCAACGTTTCTACCTTTGGCAGAATTCGCTTGCTTCCGGTGTTCTTTCCGAACAAAAATTTGATAAAATTTGCCATCAGTGTCGCCCGATTCCCGTTTTATCAGTTTTCCTTCTGCCTTTTCTTCTTTTTATTTTCGCCTTTTTTATCCAAAATTCCTTTTACAGTATTTTTACTCCATCTTGAAAAAGATAACAACTCTTCTGGTTTTGTATCCCCAGATAAGATTGATAAAAACCACAGATTAATGGCCGTGGCAAAGACAGGGAGTGCCAGTCGTTCATGCGCAGCCATTTGAATCAGGGCCAAAACCGCGTCGACAATAAAGATTTTCAAAACGCTGTAGACGACGGCAGGCTCATAAATGCCGTTTTCCGACAAACGGTAGTAGGATGTGTACATAAACGCGCGTTCTTCGCGGTTTCTTTTTATAATGCGGTTGTATAAAGCAATTCCGATTTCAACGGCCATATAGGAAACGGCGATAAACATCGATGCTTCTGAAAATTCGATTGCGGCATTAAGCATAAAGCATCCCAAAATAAATCCGAGCGAAGCAAAAGCGCCGTCACTCATGACAAGCTTTTCCGGTGGCCAGCTTAAGAAGGCAAACGCCAGCATAACGCCGGCATAAGCAAGGGCAAGCGCTCCCGTAAGCTGCGGAAGAATGCCGAAATAGGCCAAAATAGCCGATACCGCCATAACGGTAATGAACTGCATGGAAGCAATAGCGCCAAGACCGTTCATCAGCCCCAGCCCTTTGGAAATTGTAATTAATATCGCCGCAACGGCAATTTTGTCTTCAGTTGGCGAAAGATATTCGGGAAACAGACGGAAATCGTCGGGTTGCATAAAGCTGATAAGCAGAGAGGCCCCTGTGGTAATTGCCCATGTCAGCCACGAAACGTCCAGCAGGTAAGAAAAATAAAGCAGAGCGGCCAAAGCAAAAGGAACCGTAAAATCTGTATAGCCGTAGTCTTTGACGGTATCGTAATAAACCGGTAAGAAATGAAAAATGAGCAACCCGGAAACAAAAAGCAAGCCAAAGACATACCAAAACGGATCAAGCTTGAATTCGTAGTCTTCGGGATAAACGTCCGTTTGAATTCTGCTTAAGAAAAAGGTTCCTGCCGTAAAGCAAATCAGCAGCGCGCCGATTCCGTACAAAAAAGCTTCATTCATCTGTTCCTCCTTCGATTCTTAAGGCTTATGCCAATACCATAACATAATTTTATTAAATCTTTCTTTGCAAACAAGCAATAAAAAATCCGTCTGCGCCAGCCATATTTTCTGCCATCAAGCCTGCTCTCGCCATGTCTTTTCCGGTTTGGTCTGCATCCGGCATATTTTTTTTCGTCAGGTTTGATTTGCCCATATTTTTCTCAGTCATGTTTTCATCTGTGTTTGGTTGTTTGGGCAGAAAACGTTGCGGCAGAACCCTGATAAAGCCTTCTTTGGTTCGTAAATTTTCGGTTCCGGCAAGGGTAATGGGGAAAACTGCAAATTCCTGATGTTCTGTGATAAAATGCTTTATTTGCCGTTCGCCTTCCGCCTTGGCCAGCGAACAAGTGGCATAAAGCAGCATACCGCCCGGTGTCAAAAAATTCGCGGCATGCTGTAAGATACTCCGTTGCAATTTTTCCTGTCGCCGGACGTCTTCAGCCGTTTTAGTATGCATAATTTCCGGATGGCGGCGAAATGTGCCGGTTGCCGAGCATGGTGCGTCAATCAGAATAATGTCAAACTTTTCTGAGGGCGTGTATGATAACGCATCGGCGCAAACGGTGGTCAGATTTTGCATTAACTTTAACCGCATCATGTTTTCCCGCAAAACGTCCAGTCGTTGTTCCGAAATGTCAACGGCCGTTACGACGGCTCCGCCCGCCAACAGCTGTGCCGTTTTGCCTCCCGGTGCGGCACATATATCAAGGACATTTTTTCCTTTTATTTCAGGCAGGCATTTGACGGCAAGTGCCGAAGCCGCATCCTGCACCCACCATGTCCCCTCTTCATATCCGGAAAGCTCTGTAACTTTTACGTTGGAAGGCATCCTGACTGTACCGGTAAAGAGGACTTGCCCGTCGTTCAGCGGGTTTACAGTCTGGTCTTTAAGCGTAATGTCAAGCGGAGGTTCATATTCAGCAAATTTTTCCATTGCCGAAATTTCATCCGGGGTATAATCTTGTTTGAGAATTTTCAAAAAATCATGGCTGAAATATTTGTCCCGAGGCAGGGAAAGCAAGCCCCCCTTATTGCGCAGGATATTGCGCAAAACAGCATTGACGAAGTTGGCGCCGAATTTCCCGTTCAGTTTTTTTGCCGCTTCGGCGTAGGAGTTTAAAACCGCGTATGCCGGAGTGCCCATAAACAAAAGTTCAGTCGTTCCCAAATATAAAATACATTCTAAAATCTGCTGCTTCTGCGGCACTTTTTTCTTTATAAAACGTGGTAAAACCGTTTCCTTAATAAAGGTCAGCCGCCGCATGGCAGTCATAAAAAGCATATTGAAAAAGCCTCTTTTTTCCGCGGGAATACTTTGTTTCAACAAGCTGAACGAAGTATCTCCGTTCAAAATCCGCTGCAGGAATTCTGCATATTCGGTTCTGTTATCAGCCATAAAAAATCCTTTAAATATAAGACATTGCCGTATCTTGTTAAATGTTTGTTAAAAAATAATGTTCTACGTTTAACGCAAGTTTTGACGGATGTAAAGGATAAAAAAGATGGCCGGTCGGCGTTTGTTGTTGTCGATGTTTCTGGGGACGGTTCTGTTTACGGGAAAAGCCGGAGCGTGGGATGTTTTTAACGTATATGCTGCCAAGGCGCCGGAAGGATGTCTGGATAAAAATATTGCTGTAACCAAAGAAGTGTCGCTGATTGATTTGATTAAGATTGGCATTTGCAATAACCCCGGGTTGAATGTTGATTATATGAGCCTGAAAGGGGCTGAGGCGGATTTAGGTTCAGCCAGGTCGGAATATTTTCCAAGTATAAATCTGTCGGCGGGAGTCGGTAAAGATACCACAAAGCTTCAGAGCGATAACAGTACAGAAAACAGCCCCTATAATTTAAATGCCGGACTGTCGTTACTTTTATATGATTTTGGCGGTCGGTCGGCGCGGATAGACAGTTTTCGAGCTTATCTTGCCGGCGCCGGTTTTAATTATAACAGCGCGCTGCAGGATTTGATATTGTCGATTAATACCGCTTATTTTAAGCTTTTAGGCGCCGGAGAAGATTTGAAAAGCGCCCGGGCAAATGAGGCTATGTACAAAAAATCGTATGACGAGGCCAGCCGCAAATATGAAGTGGGAATGGCTGCATTGAACGACAAGCTCCAGACACAGACCAGTTATGAGCAATCCAAGCTTAAAGTTATTGAAATGGAAAATGCGGTAAAGCAGTATGAGGGGGATTTGGCAACAATCCTTAATTTGCCTCCGCAAACCAAATTTAAATTAAAACGCCCGCCGACTGACCGGGATTTGACGGCGCTGGGAAAGCGCGATACGCTTGATAAGATGATAGAGATAGCCTCGCGCGAACGGGATGAAATCAAAGCGCAGGAAATGAACGTCAATGCCGCCAATGCTTCTCTGCGTGAATTGCGTGCTTCGCGCTACGGTTCGTTTTCGCTGTCTGCGGAAAGCGGTTACAACAACAGTTGGAAACCCGAGCGTTCTTATACTCGTGATAATTCTATAGGCATTAACTACAAACTGCCGTTGTTTACCGGATTTGATACCAGTTATAAAATTGCCGCTGCAAAATTCAAGCGTGAACAGGAAAGGTACGCTTTGGAAGAAAAGCGCAACGATATAAGAAATGAAGTGTGGGGAGCGTATCATGATTATCAGACGTCCGTAAAATCATACGAGGTCAGTAAAAAAGTTTTAAAAAGCGCGGAAGAAAATGAAAAAGTAGCGTTTACCTCCTATGAAATCGGCAAAACGGATATTATAAACCTGTTAACGGCAGAATCGCAGCTGGCTGATGCCCGTGATGCTCTGGTCAATGCGTTCTATACGGTTTTAATCAATAAAGCGGCCTTGTATCGGTCTATCGGGAGATTTTAATGTTAAACAAAAAGCAGATATCGGGAAAAAAGTTATTCGCAACAGCCGTTGTATTGGGCATTGCTTCTTATTTTTTCCTGAAAGGTAACGGCAGCGAGAGCCTGAAACCGGAAAATTTTGAGATGAGCGAAGTCCGCCGCGGAACGCTGACTTATGAAGTAACCGCAACGGGGACGATTAACCCGATTAATACCGTAACGGTTGGTACGCAGGTTTCCGGCATTGTGGAAACGGTTCTGGCCGACTATAATGACGACGTTAAAAAAGGGCAGGTCCTGGCATTACTTGATGCTTCAACACTGAAGGAAACGATGGAAAAATCCTATGCGAGCTATGAACTGGCACAGGCTAAGGAACGTAAGGCCAAATTAAATTATGACCGTATTAAAAAGCTTTATCAGGACAAACTGACGTCTTCCGCTTCGCTGGAAGATGCCGAAATTGAATATAAGGAAGCGTCGGCCAATGTCTTGAGCGCCAAGGCGGACTATAACATAGCCAAAAAGAACTTTGAATATGCGACGATTACCTCTCCCGTTTCCGGTACCGTTATTTCCAAGGAAATAGAACAGGGACAGACCGTTGCCGCAAGCTTTGAAACGCCGACTTTGTTTGAAGTCGCGGAAGACTTGTCGAAAATGCAGATTGAGGCAAGCGTTTCCGAGGCAGATATCGGCTACATAAAGCCGGATATGCCGGTGCTTTTTACTGTTGACGCTTATCCGAACGACACTTTTGCCGGCACAATCCGTCAGGTTCGTCTGTCGCCGACCGAAGACGAAAACGTCGTTATGTACACCGTGATTATTGAAATCGACAATTCCTCGCGCAAATTACTTCCGGGAATGACGGCGTCGGTTACGGTCAAGGCCGACGAAGCCAAAGATGTGCTGATGATTTCGGCAATGGCTCTGCAATATAAGCCGTCAGCAGCTGTCAAAGCCGCAATGGATGTCAAGAAGATTGACGACATAGCAGAAAATCAGGACATAGTTTATTTGTTTGAAAACGGCAAAATCGTGCCCCGTATCGTAACTAAAGGGTTGTCCGATATGACCAATATAGAAATCAAAGAAGGGCTGAAACAGGGTGAAAAAGTCATTGTTGAAGCGCTCTTCCAGCCGGGGCGCAGATAATGGCGGAAAAAACGGTAATTGACGTTCGGAACGTATGCAAGACCTACTTTATGGACGGCGGTACCAGCCAGTCCGTTTTGAAAGATATTAACTTTCAAATCAAATCCGGGGAATTCGTCGCCATAATGGGACCGTCCGGTTCCGGTAAGTCAACGCTGATGAATATTCTGGGCTGCCTGGATAAACCGACGAGCGGAAAGTATATTCTGGAAGGGTATGACATCGCCGCCAAAGATGATAACGAACTGGCGGCCATTCGCGGCAAAACCATCGGGTTTGTTTTCCAAAATTTTAACCTGATGATGAAGCGCACTATCGCCGATAATGTGTCTTTGCCGTTAATTTATCAGAAAGTCGGCGAGGACGAACGTTATAAAAGGGCACTGGAAATGTTGGACAAAGTCAACCTGGCCGGATATCAGGACCGTCCGCCGTCACAGATTTCCGGCGGTATGCAGCAGCGTGTCGCCATTGCCCGTGCGCTGATAAACAATCCGGCGATTATCTTTGCCGACGAACCAACCGGTAATCTGGACAGCAAAACTTCTGATGAAATAATGGACTTGTTTACGTTTTTAAACCGGCAGGGCATAACGATTGTTCTGGTAACGCACGAAGACGATGTTGCGGACTATGCCACGCGGATGATAAAAATCAGCGACGGGCGGAAAGTGTATGACGGTTTACGCAAAGATTACAGCAAGGAAAAGGAAATAAGATGCTGACAGCGATTTTGAAAGAAGCCTGGATATCCATTGCCTCCTATAAGCTGAGAACGTTTCTGACCATGCTCGGCATAATGATAGGCGTGGCGGCGGTGGTAATGATGGTGTCCGCCGGGCAGGCCGTTCAAAACCGCATCACCGAAACTTTTGCATCTATGGGCAGCAACCTGATTTTAATCGGGCCGGCAGAACTCGTAACCGGCGGCGTCCGCGGGGGCAGGGGGTTGCCCAGCGTAACGGTGGCTGACGTAGCGGCACTGAAAAGCCTGAAAGATGTTGAGGCCACGTCGTACCTTATGAATGCCGCCGTTCAGGCCGTTTACGGCTCCAGCAACTACGGCGTCAGCGTTAAGGGAACCAATCCCGAATATTTGATTGTCAACAACTGGGAAATAGAAGACGGCGTGATGTTTACGGAAAAGGATGTCCGCGCCGCCAAACCCTATGCCGTTATCGGCCAGACGGTGGTGGACGAGCTTTTCGGACTGCAAAATCCGCTGGGGAAGACAATTCGTCTGAAAGGCAAGCCGTTTACCGTTATCGGTACGCTGAAAGAAAAAGGCGACGGTCTGATGGGTGATGATCAGGACAACATTATTCTGATGCCTTCAACCACCGTCCGTCAGCGCCTTGCCGGATCCCCTCGTCCGCAATATACAGGCATCGCTTTTGTTAAGGCGACGTCGGAAGATAAAATGGAACTGGTTGCCAAACGGGTTGAATATATGCTGCGCACGCGCCATCGCTTAAAGGACGGGGTGAAAAATGATTTTACCGTCCGTTTGATGACCGAAATGGTAGAGAAGGTTCGCAGTGTCGGTTTTGTTCTTTCGGCATTGCTGGCGGCGATTGCTTCAATTTCTTTGATAGTCGGCAGTATCGGGATTATGAATATGATGCTGGTTTCCGTAACCGAGCGCACGCGGGAAATCGGAACCCGCAAGGCTTTAGGGGCGCCGAATTCCTGGATAATGATGCAGTTTTTGGCAGAGTCGGTTTTAATTTCTTTTATCGGCAGTTTCGTCGGTATGGTCTTCGGTATCGCCTTTTCGCAAATAGGCGGCCATCTGATGGGATATAATGTGCCGATATCCATATGGTCGGTTGTCGTTTCGGTAACCGTTGCCGTCATCGTCGGCATTGTTTCCGGATTAATGCCGGCGCTAAAAGCCATGCGCCTGAATCCGATAGATGCGCTGAGATACCAGTAAAATCAAACCGGGTACATTCACTAACCGCTTCTGACCCTGATTCAGGCCCTAATCCAAGCGCTTACCTTTTCTCTTGTATGAGGGAGTTTCAGGCTCGCTCGCCTTTTAGTCTTTTATATGCTTTTTCCCGCCCAATGAGCGGCAGCAATGTTTTCAATTCCGGCCCATTAGCCTGTGCGGTCAGTGCCATCCGGATGGGATGAAACAAATCTTTCCCCTTGCGCCCGCTTGCCGTTTTAACCGCGTTAATCCACGCACCGAACGTCGCCTCGTCAAACTCGCCCGGCGGCAGCAGTTTCGCAGCTTGCGCCAAAAATGCCGCATCTTCCATAATCGGTTCAATCTCTTTGTTGCAGATATTGTCCCACAATAAAACGTCTTTCGCCACTTCCAAGTTGCCTTTAACGTCATTCCAAAACGTTTCGCTGACCCCGAAATTGTCTTTCAACGCTGTATACGGCATATTATGCACCAGTTTGGTATTAAACTTTTTCAATTCCTCTTCGTCAAACTTCGGCTGAGCATGGCCGATTTTTTCAAAGTCCAGCGTTTGGGCCAGCTCCTCAAGCGTATAAAACGGTTCGATTGCTTCCGATGTGCCGAGTTTGGCCAAAAAGGAACAAATAGCCATAGCTTCAATTCCCTCTTCGCGCAACTCCCGAACGCCAAGGCTGCCAAGGCGTTTAGAAAGTTTTCCTTCCTTTCCTGTCAAAAGCGGCAGATGGGCAAAAGTAGGTATTTTTCCGCCGACTGCCTGGAACATTTGTATTTGCGCAGCTGTATTCGTAACATGGTCTTCACCGCGGACAATGTGTGTAATGGCAAAGTCAACATCGTCAATAACTGACGGCAGATGGTACAAATAACTCCCGTCTTCACGGATAATGACCGGATCGCTCAATTTGTCTGCATCATACCGGCAAATTCCGCGCACAACGTCATGCCAGACAATTTCACCGCTTTCAAGTTTAAAACGGTAATGAGGCTTCCTGCCTTCAGCAGTAAAACGGGAAAGGTCTTCCGCCGTATAGCGGAGAGCCTGTCGGTCATAAATCGGCGGCAAACCTTTTGCCAGCAGTCTTTTGCGTTTGAATTCAAGTTCTTCCGGTGTATCATAACAAGCATAAATCCGCCCGGCTTGTTTCAGCTTTCCAACCACTTCGTCATAACGGGAAAATCTTGCAGATTGCCTCGCTTCCTCGTCCCAGCGGATACCGAGCCATGTCAGTGCATCTCTTATGCCTTCTTCATATTCCTTCTTTGAGCGAAGTTTATCGGTGTCGTCTATTCTGAGCAGAAGTTTCCCGCCCATTTTTTGTGTCCAAAGGTAGTTAAAAAGGGCAGTACGCGTATTTCCGATGTGCATCCACCCCGTCGGACTGGGGGCAAATCTGACTTTTACATTGTTCATGATAACCTCAGTTTAGCTTATTAAGCGCTGTTATTTAGCTTATTTAGACGCCATCATACTGTTAAATTTTATAATTTCAATCTTAAATTAACGAAAATACGCTCGATAACTTATTTTTTGCTTGCATTTAATGTATATTGCATATAAAAACGCAGATGATAAAGAATTTAATTTTTAGGAGATAACAATATGCCTTCAGTTGTTAATGGAGACCTGTGCATCAAATGCGGAACCTGCGCCGGTGTTTGCCCTGTTGAAGCGTTTCACGTTTGTGATGAACAGTATGTCGTAGACCCTGATACGTGCATTGATTGCGGCGTATGCATTTCGGAATGCCCGCAAAGCGCAATTACGTCTGATGACGAAGCGGAAGAAAAATGGGTTAAGGTAAATGCCGAACAGGCAAAATCCTGCCCGAACGCTTAAAAGGAACTGGAAAAGTTTCGGGGCTTAAAAGGGGAAACCTTTTTAAGCCTTTTGTTTTAAGGGATAGTATGAAAAAAGAAAATTCGTATACAAACGATTACCTCTTGGACAGGCAGATTAAAATTTTACAGCCGGTTGATGGTTACCGCGCGTCGACCGATGCGGTTTTTTTGTCTTCGCTGGTAGACGGAAAAAAAATAAAAGAAAATGCCGCCGTGCTGGATGTCGGTTCCGGGACAGGAGCGGTTTCATTATGTTTGGCAGCCAGACTGTCTGAGAAAAAGCTAAAAATTACCGGGCTGGATATTCAGGCGGATTTGGTAAAACTTTCAAATCAAAGTTCTGTGGCGAATGGATTTGCGGATTTTCTGCATTATGAATATGCCGATATACGGAACGGGGTTTCGCTTGTGCCCGGAAGTTTCGATGTTGTTATAACCAATCCGCCCTATAGCGACCATGATATGCCGTCGCCGAATACAGGCAAACAGCTAGCGCACAATCTCCAAAATTTCAGCCTGTTTGAATGGCTTGTATTTTGCCTGAAAATGCTGAAACCCAAGGGAGAAGTGTTTGTAATTAACAGGGCTGAAGCCGTAAATGAAATTCTTGCAGCACTGCACAATAGGGCAGGGGAAGTCCGACTGCTTCCGATATATTCAAAATCCGGCAGAGAAGCAAAACGGATAGCTGTAATCGCTAAAAAAGGAACACGCGGAATTACCAGAATTTTGCCGCCGTTCTATGTCCACAACGAAGATGGAAGTTATGCGGAAACAGCTGAAAAAATTCTGCGAAAAGGCTGCGGATATTTTGATTAACGCACCGTGTCTGAATGTCTTTACAAAAATCGGATTATAAGATATAATAAACAAAAGGCTAAAAGGAATATGACCCGATGAGTGATGAATATGTCGTAGAGATAACGGAACCTTTAAATCCGATAAAATGTGCTAATTTGATGCATCCGTACCTGAAAAAAGGAGAACCTGTAACGCCGGAATTTTGCCGTCAGCTTCTAAGGTCAAGCAATCATCGGAAAATTATGCGGGATATGCTGACGCTCATTGATGCCCGGCTGGAAAAAAATCCTGATGACTATTGGGTTTATCGCGAAATTTTATATGGCGTATTCTGCGGCCGCAGGCAAATAGACGAGATAATAAACAAAACAGCGGAAATAACGGTGAAATACATTAATTTGGAAAAAGCCGATAAAACCGACAGGGCGTTGATTGCAGATTTGGCAAAAGAAAACTTATCGGCAGAAAATATGCTTCGAGTAAAGAGGCTGGCTGAAAAAATTTATCAGAAGATTCCTGTAGATATTGATAAGGTCGCTGCGGATATGGTGGAGCAAATTATTGAAAATAAATGGGGAATTAAAGAAATCGCCGCAGAACTCAGCGCTTACGCCTCGTCAGAAGTTCCTGAGCGGAACAAAAATAATGTTTTTCTCCAATTATATCATAAAATCAGGGGGAGAGGATGATAAAATTCGAGAAATACCGCATAGAATTAAATGCGTTGCAGAATCCCTTGGCGTGTTATAACAGGTTGCATCCGTATAAAGTAGGGGAAAAGGAAATTTCTCCCCGTTTTTGCCGGGATATTTTGTCCGCGACGGATAATCCCAAAGTTGTAACAGAATTACTTGAATTGGTCAGTCAAAAACTTGAAGATGCACCCGAAAAATACGCCGAATATAGGCCAATGCTTATCGGCAGTTTGTTGGAACGGCGCCATGCTGAAAAAATAAGTCCAAAAATCAGAAAAATTCAAGCTCGGAATATAGTTTCCGATGCGGTAGCAGCAAATGCGTCGCCGGAAGATTATTTTTTATTTTTACTCAGCAGCAATAATACTGAAGAAAAGCAGCCCCTTGAAATTATAAGGCTGAAAGAGAAACTTATTGCTCGCGATATCGCAAATATTCGCAATTATTGTCAGTCAATAATAGTTCGTAAAATGCAGGAAGCCGCTTTTCAAAAAATGGAAGTTTCTGCGGAAAACGTAAAAAAGGTGTTTTGCACACCATATAACGAGCTTGAAACGGAACTATGCGTCAAAAACGCGGATTTTGCTCCGTATGCCGGGTTATACATAAAAACAGCGCCGCAGACCAAAACATTGAAGTTTGATTCATGCAAAAATATTCCGCAATGTAATAATATACACGAATGCGGCGGTATCAAAAATTTTAATCTGCGCAATATGGACTATGGGCATAAAATTTTACGGCTTCCCGAAACTGTCAGCGACATATATGTGGAAAACTGCCATAATTTTTCCCAAAATATAGATTTTTCCAATTTACCGAATTTATGGCGCGTTGTGCTGGATAATTCTGATTTTCAGGGTGTTGATAATATTTATTTTCCTCAGGGTGGCAAAATCGGCCTGCTAAGTCTTAATAATATTGCGCATTTTCCTGAAAATTTTGATTTGTCTGCGTTTGGCAGCGTTGGCTATTTAAGTGCCGACGGCTCTTTCTTTGCCAGAAACAGAATGTTGCCGGAAAAGGTATCAACCATTGTTGTAAATCGTTATCGGAACAGTTCAAGGATACTTGACTTTAGCTCCGTAACAGAGGCCAAAGAAGTCAGGTTTGTTCTGTCAAATCTTGAATATTTGCAACAAATAAAATTTCCAGAAAAAGTTGAGCGCATTGTTTTTGAAGAATGTGTTGGTTTGCCTGAAAAACTGGATTTAAATATCCCAGGATTGGAAAATGTAACATTCAGGCGTTCTGACAATTACGGAACTTTGCGTGAACTTTTTCTTCCGCCTGAAATGAAAGGGCGGCCTGTAGATGCAGTTCTGCAAAATTCAAAAGTAAAAATATATTACGGTGCAAAGCCCGTATCAACCGCTGCTCGCATTTTTAACCGGATAAAAGAAAAAATCGGAAGGTAAATTTTTAATTTCCTTATAGAACACTCGGAATTGGTAATTTCTTAATCGGATGTTCTCCTCTTTTTTCATAAAACAATTCAAATATATTAAATTTTTTCAGCTGAATAGGAATTCTATATGCAAAAACACTTTTATATGAAGAAGCAATTCTGCATGTAAAAACAGCTCTGTACAAAGAAACTTTATAAAAAAAAGCCCCTGCAATATAGACAGGGGCTGAGACTTATTTTTTTACGCATTCAATATTGCATATATTTCATCTGTGGAACGAGCCTTCCTGAGTTTGTCGCAACTGCCCTCGGTCTTCAAGATTCGGGAAAGAGCAGCCAAAGCAGTCAGGTGATCAGCTCCGCTGTTTTCCGGACTGATGAGCATAAAAACCAAATCAACCGGCTTGCCGTCCAAAGAATCAAAATCAACCGGTTCCTCCAGTCGCGCAAACATGCCGCAGACTTTCTCCAGCCCTTCAATTCTGGCATGCGGAAAAGCAACACCTTCGCCGTATCCGGTAGAGCCTAAATTTTCACGCTCCCATACGGCATCAAAAACGGCACGCTCGTCTAATCCTGAAAGAGCAGCAATACGCTCTGACAAGCTTTGTACCAATTCACGTTTGCTTGCCGCCTGAACATTATCAAGCACCGCGCTTTTAGAAATTATGTCTGCAATATTCATCTGCGTATTCCTTAAAAATTAGTTGTCTGCTTTCGGCTCAACCCAACCGATATTTCCATCTTTGCGGCGGTATACCATGCTGATATGGTTGTTTGCGCTGTTACGGAACATCTGGGCGCATTCATTGCCTAAATCCATCAGCATAACGGCTTCGCTAACCGTACATACCGGAATGTTGGCATCGGTTTCAGCAATTGTCAACGGAGCGTCTTCATTCACGTCG
This sequence comes from Acetobacter sp. 46_36, assembly GCA_001917135.1. Lineage (GTDB taxonomy): Bacteria > Pseudomonadota > Alphaproteobacteria > RF32 > CAG-239 > CAG-267. The sequence continues at coordinate 120,570 of MNTT01000007.1, read as the reverse complement.
ACTTCTTCATCTTGCTCAACCAGCGGAAGAACTGCGGAATAAGCTAATTCCGCCAAACCGATTTTGCTCTTGTGTGCACTCAGCTTCGTTTTGTGGCGGCGTAAACGAGTCGCAATATGCTCGTTAGCATTATCAAACGCCGAATACGGATCTGCCGCGGAACCCGAACCTTTCAAAACAATGTTTTTTGCCGGATGGACAGTGATTTCAGCACTGAAATCCTCTCCTTCCTTGGAAAAAGCTACGGAGCAGCTGATAGGCGCGCTGAAATATTTATCCACGGAAGCGGAAACGCCGTCTTCAACGTGTTTGCGCAGTTTATCGCTGATATCTACCTGTTTTCCTGATAATGTAACTTTCATATCATTTCCCTTCAATTATTTACTGTTTTTCTTTCTAAATCATATCCCGAAAAGCAATAAAAAGTCAACAAAAAAGCCGTTTATATTGAAAAATTATCGCCAAGATATACTTTTCTGACTTCTTCGCTGGCAACGATTTCTGCCGGCGTTCCTTCCATCAGGACGGCTCCGCCGTGCAAAATATATGCACGGTCAATAATATCCAGCGTCTCGCGGACATTATGATCGGTAATAAGAACGCCGAGTCCACGATTCTTTAACTGTGAAACAAGTTCACGTATTTCACCGACGGCAATCGGGTCAATTCCGGCCAACGGCTCGTCGAGAAGAATATAATGCGGCTGCCCGGCTAATGCACGGGCAATTTCAAGCCGGCGTCTTTCGCCGCCGGACAGAGCAATAGACGGAGATTTTCGCAAATGGGCAATGGAAAACTCGTTCAAAAGCTCTTCCAGCATAACCTCGCGTTTTTCTTTGTCGTCAACAACGATTTCCAGAACAGCTTTAATGTTGTCTTCAACGCTTAAATTTCTGAATATGGAAGCTTCCTGCGGCAAATAGCCGATTCCCATGCGAGCCCGTTTATACATCGGCATATAAGTGATATCCTGACCGTCAATATGAACGTCGCCGTAATCAGGCATAATCAGTCCGGTAACACAATAAAAACAGGTTGTTTTGCCTGCACCGTTGGGCCCAAGCAAACCGACAGCTTCACCTCTTCGGACATTCAGGGAAACATTTCGCAAAACGCTTCTGTTTTTATATCTCTTTCCGATATTGAATACTTCCAGAATAGAATTTTGACTGTCTGTGCAATTCGTCATTTTACTTATCCTTTTTGTCTTTCAGAGTACTCTCAATTAACTTGCCTGAGATGCGGCCTCCCTTTTTAGCTACCAGCCTGCTTTTGGAGGTGTTAAAGTCCGAAATGGCTTTATCGCCCCGGACAACGTTGCCGTCTTTGGTTATAACGACATTATGCTCAAGTTCGGCAATGTTCTTTTTGATAAAATAAACGCCGCTCAACGCTGTCGCCGTATTGCCGTCCTGCGTCACCTTGACGTCATCATAAAATCTGAATTCGTCTTTTTGTTGGAAATAAATAGCCTTAGGTGCTGTAATAACATTGTTGCCTTTATCGATTCGGACATTATTAAGCAGGGTAAACGTCTTGTTGTTTAAGTCGTATATGCCGTTTTTGGCAACGGCCGTATAACCGCTTTTGTCTTTAACTTTAACATTGTTTTGCAGGGTAAATGTTTTTTTTGTACTGCTGTAAATACCGATATCGGCTGTCGCGGTGTAACCGCTTGCATCAATAATCTTAACATTGTCGAAAAGCTTGACCAGTCCTGTCTTCGCTTCATATTCTCCTCTGTCGGCAAAAGCTTTTTTGCCTTCGGAGCGTATTTCCGTATGTCCATTGCTGAATGCCCGGTCAATTTCAAAACGTTTGGTGTCTTTAAAAAATGCCGTAATCGTATCGCCTTTTAACGTATCATTTCCTTTTTTTACTGTAGCGTTTGCCGAAACGAATTTGTTTTCATTCATAAACATAACGGCTTTATCCGGGGTACGCAGTTCCGTGTCGCCGCTTTTCATATATACGTTGTTTATCAGGGTAATAATGCCTTTCGGCTTACTGAATGTAAACTTGTCCGCTTCAAAATAACCCTTTTCTCCGTTTCCGATAACTTTCTCATTGCCGTACCCGTACTCCGTAGCAAAATTATAGGTGGCACTGCTGGTTTTTATCTCCATTTGATGGTTATAATTGGAAACAACATCTGTTTTTAAATCTAAAATCTGTTTATTCTGATTGTATTTTCCGTTTCTGGCCGTCAGGGTAATGACTTTGCCATTGTCCAAAGTTTTGGCGTCAGGATTAACCAGATTATACATTTTTTTGCCCGGTTCGGTTTCTTCAACAATATCGGCTTTGAGTGTGCTAAACTGGTTGTCTTTTTCCGTAATTTCAAATACGGTATTTTTCATTCTGAACTTTTCAAAATAAATTTTCTCGTCATCGGCTAAAGCTATGGTCGTATCATTATTCGTTTCAAAATCAAACAGAACCACGCCAACTCCCAGCAATAAAGCCGTCAGGCATGGCAAAAACAGTTTTAGGAAACGGACAACCCGGGTTCGTCGGCTGATGAAAATCTTTTCTTCCTCGTCAAGAAGATTTTTTTCTCCGCTGAAAAAACTGTCTATTTTTTGAGTTTCAAACACTCTTAGGCAACTCCGGCTTTCAGGCAGTCATGAATATGGATAACGCCGACCGGCTTCCCTTCTTGGACGACAAACAGGTTGGTAATGCCGCGTCCGGTGTTGTTCATCATGTTAACAGCATCGACAATCAGTGCGTCAGGGCCGATAACCTTAGGATTTTTCGTCATGACCTTTGATACTTTTTCGGTAATAATACTCGGAGACATCCACCGTCTTAAGTCGCCGTCGGTAATGATGCCGGACAAATGCCCGTCATTGTCGACAATGCCCACGCATCCCAGCATCTTTTCACTCATGACAAGCAACGCATCCTGCATAATGGCATCTTCTTTCAATAGCGGAACATCCTCTCCCTTGTGCATAATGTCGGAAACTTTGCAAAGAATGGCGCCGAGCTTTCCTCCCGGATGGCGTTGTCTGAAGTCTGTTGCAGAAAATCCTCTTCTTTCCATCAAATCAACGGCCAGAACATCTCCCAACACGATTGTTGCCGTTGTCGACGATGTAGGAGCCAGCCCAAGCGGGCAGGCCTCGCCGTTGTCAGGCAGTTTAAGAACCAAAGACGAATTTTTCCCCAGTGCACTTTGCGGATTTCTGGTAATGGCAATAAGCGGGATATTATGGCGTTTGGCATAAATCAGAATGTCTGATAGTTCTTTCGATTCGCCGCTGTAAGAAATGGCGATAATAACGTCGTCATCGGAAATCATGCCTAAATCGCCATGGCTTGCTTCCGCCGGGTGTACAAAGAAAGAAACCGTTCCGGTTGAAGCAAAGGTCGCCGCCATTTTTCGGGCAATATGTCCGGACTTTCCCATCCCCGTAACAATAACCCGGCCTTTGGTATTCTGCAACAAATCCAGTGCCTTTGAAAGGTTTCCATCCAGATTGTTTTTCAAGATTTCAAGTGTTTCTATTTCGCGGTCAATCGTTTCAACCGCATGTTTCAAATCGTCATATTTAAAACTGTCGTTTGATGCCTGCAGATTTGACATATCATATCCCCTGAAAAATATTTATATGGCGAAATACTGTCATAGATTTTCTAATTGTGCAAGCCTTATTTCTGAATAATGCGTCTGTATTCCGCTTATCCGGTGGTTCAATTTGTACAACAAAAGGACAAAGCCCCGTATACGTCCGTATATAAACTTTTATATGTACAGTTTTACAAATTGCAAAGAATGTCCGGCAGCCCTTATGCCTTTTGTTCAAATACTCCTCGGTCATTCTGTTGCCAATAATGCAGTTCCCCGTCAAGGGCTTTTATCTGTTTCCAATAGGCACGGGCATTATTTAGGGCTGTTTCATCATTGCCGTCAAAAATATTCAGAATACGCTCATATTGTTTCAACGTTTCTGTATCGGGCATAGCCCCGTCAGCCAAAATAAGCAGAGATGCATTATTGGCATTATCTTCATTTGCCGATATAAAAATAGGCTGTTCTTCGGCAAAACCGTCTTTTTTACTGCCGTGCGGCAAAAAAGACTCTTCGTTGTATGTCCACAAAAGCGAGTTGATAAATTCGACCCTTTCTTCTGTTCCGAGCAAAATTTTGATTCGCTTGCCCGTAGCGTAAGCCTTTTCGCACAATTTCGGCAAAACTTGCTCCAGCGGAGCTCTCTGCAAATGGTAAAAGTCAACTCTAATCATTTTCCGGCGCCAATTCTATCGTTGAATAAAAAGTGTTGTCTATTCCCTGAATAAGCAGGGATATCGGACGAAAATCATCAATAATGGCATTGCGGATGTTGTCAAGCAGATTATCGGCGGAAAAAATATCCGTCCGGTCAGCTTCAAGGATAATGTCGCCTTCTTTAATCCCTTTGCCGTACAGCGGCGATTTCGATTCTATGCCGGTAATTATCAGTCCTCTCGGATTTGCTTCTTTGACGGCAATCTTCAACTCGGAAATATAAAAAACGTCTTTGTCTGAACTTTGGTGATAATATTTGCTGCTTTCGCTGAGCGCGCGATTTGTAACGTCTTTTAATTCTTCAGCCGGCATTTCCTGAATCCTGACCACGTTTCTGATTTCTTCGCCAAAACTGAGTGTCTTCAGGCGCAGTGCCTGCCCGGGCTCCATTGTTTCCGTAAAGCGCTTGAACTCGGCAATATCTGTTGCAGGCTTATCGTTATAGGCGATGATAATATCCCCCGCTCGCAATCCTTCTTTGAACGCGGAAGAATCTTCACTGATTTCTGTAATAACAAAGCCGGGCTTATCCGTGTATCTGTCAATACCGTTGGAAACGGTGATGCCCAGCCAGCCTCTGCGAACCTTGCCGTTGGTTATCAGTTGCCCTGATACCCAGTTTGCAATGTTGGAAGGAAGAGAAAAACCCACACCACTTGCGCCTCTGGCCGTGAATATTGCCGCATTGACTCCTATGACTTCTCCGTCCGTATTAAACATCGGTCCTCCGGAATTCCCTTGGTTGATGGCGGCATCTGTTTGCAGATATTGCTGTTCGCCTAAGCCGATATTGCGTGATTTGGCTGAAATTATTCCCTCGGAAACGCTGACGCCCAAGCCGTAAGGGTTTCCGAATGTCAGAACTTTGTCGCCGATTCGCGCGTCATCGGCATTGCCGAAAATGACAGGTTTAAATTTTGCCGGCTTTTCATCTAGCTCTGCTTTTTCCGTAGAAACTGAGGATATATTGTTTTGCCTGTTTTCTTCAATTTTCAAAACAGCCAAATCGCTCGGCTTATCGGTTCCGACAATTTTTGCCTCATAAATTTCATCATCGTTCGTAATGACGGAAATCTTCTTTGCTCCGTTAATAACATGGTTGTTCGTCAGAATGTATCCGTCGTCCCTGATAAAGAAACCGGAGCCAAGCAATTCTCTCCCTTCCAATGCAGGGTTAACCATCATATTGTCAACCGTTTCTTCATCTGTTGCAATTGTATTGCGTTCAGTCGAAATATTGACAACCGACGGCATAAGCCGTTCAACCATATCCGCATAGGAATCTACGGCTCTCGCCATATAAACCGGAGGTAAAAGGAAAACTGCGCTCAAAAGGAAAACGCGCATCATCAAACCCTTACTATTGCGCATCGCCCAATCCTTATTTTAAAGACTTTCCAAAATAACTGAAGAACTCGCCCTCCGGTGCCAGCACCAGCGATGTTTCCTCGTCGAAAGAGTTGCGGTATGCTTCAAGGGAACGATAAAATGCATAAAATTCAGGGTCAACACCGGTTGCTTTGTTCCAGATTTCCGTCGCTTTTTTGTCGCCCTCGCCTTTAATCTGCTGTGCTTCCTTTTCGGCTGTAGCCACTGTTATGGTTGCTTGCTTGTCTGCAGTTGCACGGATTTCCTGCGCAGTCTTTTCCCCGTCGGCCCGATATCCTTTTGCTTCGCGGATCCTTTCAGTCTTCATACGGTCATTAATGGCCTGAGACACTTGCACCGGCAAATCGGCGCGGCGGATACGGACATCGGCAACCTCAACGCCAAGCTGGGCTGCATCGGCTTTTACGGCATCGCTGATTTGCTTCATGATTTCTGTTCTTTTTTCCGACAGGAGTTCTTTCAGCGTAAATGTAGCCAGCACATTTCGTGCTGAAGAATTGACGATTTCCTGCAGCCTGTTCTGTGCCTGATATTCGTTTCTGACTGTTTTGTAAAATGTCAGCGGCTCAACAATTCTGTATCTGGAAAAAGTATCGACATCCAAACGCTTTTTGTCTTTCAGTACGACTTCCTGCGCCGGCGGTTCCAGATTTAACAAACGTTTATCATAAAAGACGACATTTTGGATAAACGGCATTTTTATTTTCAGTCCCGGTTCCTGTATCAGCCGCACCGGATTGCCGAATTGCAAAACGATGGCCTGCTCGGGCTGTTGAACAATATACAGCGACTGGGATGCCAATACCAGCAAAACGGCAGCGCCGACTAAAATCAAATGTAAGTTTTTTTTCATCTTCAACTCCGTCTTCTCGTTATTTTAAAGGCAAAATCGGCATCATATTGGAACTTTTTTGTCCGGGCTCCATAATGACCTTTTTTGATTTCTGTAACACGTCTTCCATCGTTTCAAGATAAAGGCGCTTGGATGTTACCAGCTTTCCTGTTTTATAAGCATCATAAACGGAAGAAAAACGCTGGGCTTCGCCTTCTGCTTTACTGATAACGGCTTCCTTGTAGGCTTCAGCTTCCTGCTTGCGCTTAATCGCTTCACCTTCGGCTTTCGGCAAAACCTCGTTTGCATAAGCTTCCGCTTCATTTTTAAAGCGTTCGGCATCGGTTTTTGCGCGCTGTACTTCATTAAAGGCATCGACAACCTGTTTCGGCGGGTCGGCCTTTTGCAATTTGACACGGACGATGTTCACGCCGGTTTGAAAACCGTCCAGGAGGCTCTGCAACTCTTTTTTCGTATCATTTTCAATTTTGTTGCGGTCGCCTGTAATGACGTCTTCCATTTTGGATTGTCCGATAATTTCCCGCAAAACCGACTGCGCTGCGACTTTGACAGTCGATTCCGGGGTTCTTGTCTTAAACAGGAAATCATTGGCGTTTTTAATATTCCAGACAACAGTCAGATTAATGTCGACAATATTTTCATCGCCCGTCAGCATATGGCTTTCCGTCAGCTCGCTTGAATCACGGTAGCTGTTTTCGTTGACGCCCAGATTGATGCTGCGTTCTTTGCTGATGTCGACAATATAAACCTGCTCAAACGGGTAGGGCAGGTGATAATGCAGTCCGGCATCTGTCGTTTCGGCATACTTTCCCAGCCGCAGCACAACGCCCTGCTCGCTCGGCTGAACCTGATAAAAGCCGGAAATAAGCCATAAAAACAACAAGATGCCGATGATAATTTTATAAAATCCGTTAAAGTTGTCTCCGGCATTTTGCATTTTCGCTATTTTGGTCGTAAAATCCACAACTTTCGCTTTCGGTGCCGGCGATTCATCCGCCGTATCCCAAGGATTGGTGTCCAAAACTGTTGATTTGTCTGTCATAAAAACCTCTGGTACGATAAAAAAATGATAAAACTTATATATTTATTGTAGAAAAATAATATAAAGCTTGTATAAAAACAATATTGAAAAAATTATATCCACATTAGGGAAATATGCTATGTCAGACAATAAAAACCAGGCTTTGGCCGCAAAATATTTTAAGCCGGAGGAAATTGCTTCCGTAAAAGAACTGGGTGGCCGGTTGATTGTAACGCTGAAGACCGATGAAAACGCTGAATGTGTGCAACAGTTGAAAGCTGAACTTGAACAGGAAAATCCTGATAAAAAAGTTAGTGTCGTTTTTGTTAAAGACCGTGTTGAGGCGCCTGCAGCTTCGGATAAATGGCAGATAAAAGGTGTAAAACATATTATCGCCGTGGCGTCTGGCAAAGGCGGCGTCGGCAAGTCGACAACATCTGTTAATCTTGCGCTTGCGCTGGAAAACCTGAATTTGAACGTGGCGCTTTTTGACGCCGACATTTATGGTCCTTCCGTACCGACAATGCTTGGATATGACAAGATGCCGCCTTCGTCATATGACGGAGTAACATTTCAGCCGTTTATGGAATGCGGCATTAAGTCCATGTCTATCGGTAGTATGGTGGCCGGAGATACGGCATTAATCTGGCGCGGAGCCAAAGCCTGCGGAGCAATTGAACAGCTGTTGACGCAGACGGCGTGGGGCGAAGTGGATATTATGGTTATAGACATGCCGCCGGGAACGGGGGATATTCAGATTACTATGTCGCAGAAAATCGACTTTTCCGGTGCGGTGATTGTTTCCACGCCGCAGGATATAGCTTTGATTGACGCGGTAAAGGGGTTGAACTTGTTTAATAAAATAGGCGTTCCTGTTTTAGGAGTTGTTGAAAATATGAGTTACTATATCTGCGAAAAATGCGGACATCGCGCTGATATTTTCGGACATGCCGGCGCAGAAAAGACTGCGGAAAAGTACGGAGTCGATTTCCTTGGAGAGATACCTCTGCATTATGATATCCGGGCTAACGCAGATAATGGGACGCCGATTGTCCAGAGCGCCCCTGACAGCAGCTATGCAAAAGTATATGAAAATATTGCGGTCCGGATTGCGGCAAAATTAAAACTTCGATAAAAACGCCGAACGGCTTGTTTGTCGTTTTAATATCTACTTGTTGGCCTTATAAAATTCCTTGCGGTCTTTGCGGCTCATGCTCCATAAGTTGCCGAACCCGTTAATCGGCTGCACGCTGTACAGGGATTGGAAGTTAAAATCCCTGCTCAAAAAGACGGATGTTGTTTTGGTATAAACGTTCATTGGGCAAAAGCCGTAAAAATCAACTTGGATAAGGTTGCCGTTTTTCAGAGAAGCAACGGCGTCCGCATATTCTTTGCTGGTGTTAATGCGGTCGCTGTCGTCTAGGATGATAATACCGCCTTGGTTTAAAGCTTTCAGCGCTGTGCGGGCACAATCGGCGCGGCGTTTTCCGTCGACGACAATGATGTCGTATTTTTTGCTGTCTTCAAATATGGCATTATAATATCCTTCGCCTTCGTCTCGCCAGCGAATGTCCAAATTCGGTCGGTTAAAACTTTTCTGCCATTTGGCAAACCAGTCTGGATTGTCTTCAATGCTGGTAACCAGTCTGGCTCTGTCCGCCCAGAATAGGGAGGAATTTCCGCAGCCGAACTCAAAGACATCCTTATCGGTAACATCAAATTGCGACAGATATTCAATTGCCGGATAGGTATACCAGGGGATGGGATTTCCGTCTCTGTCTATACAGATTTTTTCATTAATCGTTCGTTCGATGGCAAACTCTTTTTGCCACATTTCAATGAATTTTATAAATTTTTCACTGTACATCTCTTAATCCGTCTTCAGATGCCGATAACCCTATGGCGCCTCTTGGAATATTTCAAATAAGCATTGTTGATAAAATAATACAAACAAAAAGACGCACCGGACAGAACCGGTACGCCTTAAATGTCATTTTTCGAAACAAAACATAATTAACTCTTAAAGCTTTTTACCGGGTTTTACATAAGCTACGGCAGCATGTTCCTCGCAATATGTCTGTCCGGTCTTTACCCTTTTGCCGCAAAAACAGAAATCATCGTCACGAGGATCGCCCAAAGGCCAGCGGCATGTGTGATTGTCTAGCTTGACCAATGGAATATTCGTTTCTTCAATCGCGGTGGATTCCTTGGAAGGGACTCTTTCCGCAAGTCTGTTTTCTGCGGAAATCTTTTGCTCTTCTTTTACCGTTTTGACTGTTTTTTCATTTTTTTCAGTCTTTATATTTTTTTCAATCTTAGCCGCTTTCTTTTCATTTTTGGTTTCCGGTGCCTTTTTTATAGGAGAAGGCCTCGCCGTCAGACATAAACGGTGTACTTTGCCGATAATTGAATTTTTCGTAACATTGAGAGCTTTGGCTATCTGCCCGGTGGTCATTCCACGATCCCACATTCTTTTTAGTTCTTCGACGGCTTCATCGGTCCAAATCATAATTCTTTCTCCATTAATTGGTTGCGGCCTGTTTACTGAAACCATAATCCAAACAGATTTAAAATGCAAGTATAACGTTTTTTTAAATTATTTTTTCTAAAGTGAAAATAAGCTATTAAAATAGCTTAAGATTCAATCATCTGTAATATCAAGGAATAAAAATGGTCAGATTTTTCTTTTTCATAATATCGGGATTGCTGCTATCGGAAACGGTATGGGCTGCAGCAGCGGATTATGACCGTTATTTTAAAGTTGACATGAAAATGGAAGTTCCTGATATCAACACCTATATTAAAAAACTTGATACAATGGATCAGTTTTATGACAAAGGGTATGAATCCCGGTTCAAAATGGGACGCAAATTCAAACAGGAGTTCAGCCGGACAATCCGTTTTTACGGTTTGAGCGAGGGAAGATTAAAAAACAATTATGAAGACGAACTGTTGGAAATAATCGGCTGGCTGCCCCGGGATTCCTATCAGTACATTGGTCCGATGCTGCATCAGATTCCCGGAATGTCCGAAAAAATATTAAATCTGCCGGGAATAAAGGAAACCAAAAACAAATTTCCCGAAAAAATACCTGACCGCCTTAAAGGAATTGAAAATTTGGAATTTATGTCGCCGGCGCTGTATTTTTTGCTGATGCCGGAAATTTGGGGCGAAAAAAAGCCGGAAGACCTCGACAGGCCGAAAACCGTCCGCGTTAAAAAGCCGAAAATTGATACAGAACTGCCTGATTTTCTAAAAGATAAGGCCGAGTTCCCGGAAAAAAACGCGGAAAAGAAAAAGGCTTCGTCTGTCCGAAAGGCAAAGCCGGCCTTTGCTTTGTCTCTGCGGACGATTGCGCCGACCCTGACTTCTCCGTTGACCTCAAAAGACGTTGCCGCATTTACGGCGACAATTGATGATGTTATGGAATTTGGAACCAGAGATAATATGCGTAATTATTCCAAGCTGATTGTCGGAGAGGCGCTGCTTGATATCTGGGAACAGGAAAACGGAACCGCTCTGAAGCAAAACAGCCTGAAAGATATCGTCAACCCTTGTCAGCGCCTTGTCCTGAAAACGCGTTTTGCCGGAATATACGATGAATTTGCATCTGTAGTTGTCAAGCAGGGGTTCAGCCCGGAAGAATGGGCATATACCTGCGATCGTACCATTAAGGCGTTTCGTGTTGCCGAGGCAAATCAGGCGACGGCATACGCCGTTCGGTTTCACCGTCGCGGATATTATGACAATTATATCCGCCGGCTGCCTAAAAAATGGCAGGATGAAATGTACGCAGTCGAAGCGGCCATCATAAAAATGTATACGGCTTTGAAAGAGGATGTAGAAGCGGTGCGGCCGCATCAGCGGGAACTGGCAGAAAAGATGATTAAAATCAGAGGGGTAATGCTGACGGCGCCGATATTTTATTAAAGTTTTTCAAAAAAATAGTTGCATTTCCGAGATGTCTTGTGTATAAACTCTCACAAAGTGTAAAAACAAATTTAAAAGGTGGTCAAAATGGCACGTGTAACAGTTGAAGACTGTGTTGAAAAGATTCCCAACCGCTATGAGTTGCTTTTGGTGGCGGCGCAGCGGGCAAAAGATATAGAGTCCGGCTCCCCGATTAAGGTTGACAGAGATAATGATAAAAACTCCGTAGTTGCCTTGCGTGAAATCGCCGAGGGTAAAGCCGATATTGAAGATTTGCAGAAATCTTTGGTTATGGGGCTTCAGAAATATGTTGAAGTTGAAGAGCCGGAAGAAGAAGAGCTGGAAATTCTTGCTGCCGAAAAAGAATTGTCTGAGTTGGATTCGCAATTTGACGGTGATACGATTTTGGATGCCGCTTTGGCTGACAATATGCAAATTCAGGATACGGACGGCGAAACGCTTGATGTTGATGGCGATGACTTGTCCCTTGACGATAGCGATGCGGATTTGGACGACGAATTGCTGGACGGTAAAGACGATTTTTCCGATGATATGGAAGATTTGGAAGAATAAATTTTCTTTTTCATAAAATTTAAGGATTCATAAAGCAAGATATTGGTAAACATATCTTGCTTTTTTGTAATTTATGCGCTATAACATAAAGAATGTGGGTAAAATAAAGAGGTCGCATGTTAAGACAGTATGAATTAGTTGATTTGGTTAAATCTTATGACCCTAACGCAGACGAAGATGCACTGAACCGTGCATACGTTTTTGCAATGAAAAAACACGGAGCCCAGCTCCGGACTTCTGGCGACCCGTACTATTCCCACCCGATTGAAGTCGCAGGGATTCTGACTAAGTTTCGTTTGGACTGTAACTCGATTATTGCCGGATTGCTGCACGATACGGTAGAAGATACCGATACGACGGTGGAAGAGATTAAAGAGTTGTTTGGCCCGCAGGTTGCAGCTATTGTGGACGGTGTAACCAAATTGGCGATTATTGAACAGAAATCAGGTTCAAGCAAACAGGCGGAAAATTTTCGCAAACTGCTGCTGGCAATGTCGGAAGATATCCGCGTGCTGCTGATAAAGCTGGCTGACCGTCTTCATAACATCAGAACCTTACATTTCTGTCCTGAAGAAAAGCGTAAAAGGATAGCTAAGGAAACGCTGGATATTTATGCTCCTTTGGCCGAACGTATCGGTATGCAGGAGATTAAAACCGAGCTGGAAGAAATCGCATTTGCCGAGTTGCACAAAGAGGCTCACGATTCTATTGTAGCACGGTTGAATTTTTTGCGTGAACAAGGCAGCAATCTGGTGCCGAAAATAATCAGCCAGCTGGAAAAAGATATGGCCGAAAACGGCATAAAGGCATCTGTTACCGGCCGTGAAAAGTCGCCGTATTCCATCTGGCGCAAAATGCAGTTGAAAAATGCTTCGTTTGAGCAATTGTCGGATATCATGGCTTTTCGGATATGCGTTGACGATATTGCCGCCTGCTATCAGGCTTTAGGTGTTATTCACAGTAAGTACCACATGGTTCCTCGCCGTTTTAAAGACTATATCTCCACGCCGAAGCCGAACGGCTATCAGTCAATTCATACCGGTGTTATCGGACCGGAGAATACGCGCATCGAAATTCAGATTCGCACCCATGAAATGCATGAAATAAATGAAAAAGGCGTCGCGGCGCACTGGGCGTATAAACAGGGGCAAAAAGTTGAAGGGAAAAGTTTCCGCTGGCTTCGTGAGCTTCTGGAAATTTTGGAACAGGCGCAGAATCCTGATGAGTTTTTGGAAAATACCAAGCTGGAAATGTATAATGATCAGGTATTCTGTTTTACGCCGAAAGGGGATTTAATCGGGTTGCCCTATGGGTCGACGCCGGTTGACTTTGCCTATGCTGTGCATTCCAGCGTCGGAGATAAATGCGTCGGCGCAAAAATTAACGGGGAAATAAAGCCTTTGCGCAGTGTTCTGCAAAACGGGGATCAGGTAGAAGTCTTGACTTCAAAGGCTCAGCACCCGTCTACCGAGTGGGAACGTTTTGTCGTAACCGGAAAAGCCAAAGCAGCCATTCGCCGCTATGTTCGCGCCTGCAAACGCGAACAGTTTTTGTCTTTGGGAAAAGATATTTTGGAGAAACTGTTTAAGCAGGAAAATCTGGAGTTTAATGAAAAGGCTGTATATGCTACGCTGCCGCATTTTGAAAGCGAAAGTCTGGAAGATTTATATGCCAAGGTTGGAGAAGGGCTGGTTACCGGCTGGGATGTTTTGCGAACCGTCTATCCTGCATATAAGCAGTCCAAAATAACTCAGGTTGTCAATTCGATAAAATTATCAAAACCGAAAAAGAAAAAAAGCGGCGCGTTGAAAATTGAAGGGTTGATAACCGGTATGGCAGTTCATTTTGCCGGTTGCTGCCACCCGATTCCCGGTGACAGAATTGTCGGGATTGTAACGACGGGAAAAGGTGTTGCCGTGCATTCTTTGGCGTGTAAGGCGCTGGAAAAATATGCCGATGAACCGGAACGCTGGCTGGATATATCCTGGGGGAGCGATGCCGAGACGGAAAATCATACGGCTCGTATCAAGGTTATGATTAGCAATGAACCGGGAACGCTGGGCGAGCTGTCTAACCTGATAGCCCGGCAAAATGCCAATATCACCAACTTGAATATCGTGTACCGGACGATTAGTTATTTTGAGATACTTGTTGATGTGGATGTAAAAAACACCGGTCATCTGAACGATATTATTGCGGCGTTAAGGGCTTCAAAAGTCGTCAGTTTTGTTGCCAGAGTGTAATAATCTCTTTTATTGTCGCCGGCAATCGGCAGGAACTTCCCGTAAGCAGTTTTTTAGGGGCGGGATATTGCAATATGCAGTTTGGAACCGGGAGCCAGGGAGAAGGCAATGTTTTCGTTGGAAAAAGTGGGGCGCAGGCTGCGGGGTTTATATCTGAAAATTTTGCGGAAGCTCGATTCGCTGAAAGGGACGCCTCGGGAAATTGCCAATGGATTTGCTACCGGGGTAGCAATGTCTTTTACACCCTTTGTCGGATTTCATTTGCTGTTAAGCCTTGCTGTTGCCAGGCTTGCCGGGCAAAACGGAATTGCTGCGGCTCTCGGAACTATAGCGGGAAATCCGTGGACGTTTCCTCTGATTTGGTATATAACGCTGCATATCGGCCTTTTTGTGCTGGGAGCAGATGCGCCGCAGCTGCCGGTAGATTTTAAGGCATTGTTTACGGAGTTGTTTCACACTGTGATTGGTCTTGACTTTAGTGCTTTTTTAGAGGATATTTGGCCTGTGTTCTATCCGATGCTGATTGGGAGCATACCTCTGTATATAGTTGTGTGGTGGAGCGTCAGCCGTATGGCTTGGCGCGTTCTGTTGAATAATCCTGCAAAAAACGAAAGGGATAAAGATGATACTGGGGCTGGGATGTGATATTGTGCAAGTCTCGCGTTTTTCTAAAAATGAAGCGTTTCTGCTGCGTTTTATAAAAAAATACTTTACGTTCGGGGAAATTGCAGAACTTGAAGTTCGCACAACGGGACAGGACTTGTCGCGGTTGGTATTGGCTGTTGCCACCAGGTTTGCAGCAAAAGAAGCCGTATCAAAAGCTTTGGGAAGCGGATTTCGGGAAGGGATAACTCTTAAAGACGTGGAAATTGTTCACGATTCCTTAGGATGCCCCAAAGTCAACTTATATGGAAAAGCTTTAACCCGGGCTTATTTTATTTCAAAAAATCAAAATTTTAATATGCATCTGACGCTTTCTAATGAACGGGAGTACGTGAACGCCGTTGCCGTTATGGAAAGTCTGTAATCAGGCTTAATTCCGCATCGCTAAAATATACTTATAAAAAAACCGGACTCAAAAGCCCGGCTTTAAACTATAATACGTCTCAATTAACCTTGACGAGCCTTATACTTAGGTTCTCTCTTGTTAATTACATAAAGGCGACCCTTGCGGCGAACAAGCTTACAACCTCTCACACGCGCCTTCTTAGACTTCAAAGAGCTATATACTTTCATTTTTCTTATTCCTTACACAAAAGTTTGAGCGAACCATACGATAATTGTTTTAATTTGTCAAATCATTTTTTCGCTTGAATTAGATTTATTTGCCGTTATAATGCCAAAAACGAAGAAACACGGGCGATTGAAAGAAATGAAATTTATTGCAGCCATCTGTATTATCGTATGCTTGGCGGTTTTTCCTGCCGCGGCGGCTACCTATCTGGAAGATGTCAGAAACCTTGGTTATGTGTCAGGCGAAGGGCTGGCTTGCGGTGCTGAAAGATATCCGTCTTATGAGCTTATTGCGAGGGCATATTTGGTGTCAAAAGCAAGATCGGATAGTGAGCAGGCGGATGGTATGTATGAATACAATAAAGCCAAAGCGACGGCATTTATGGAAAAGCGGGGCGATGGTTATTTTGGTTGCGATGAGGTCAACCGCCGTTTTAATAACCAGAGAATCTTTAAATCGACCTTATACAAAAACGGCACGATAAAATTTCCGGACGGAAAGGTAATCAAACCCAGGCGGGTGTATAACGTAAATCTGGTGTATAACCGTAATGAAAACGAGCGGGAAAAGCTGAATGCTTATTATGACAGGGTAATGGCCAAAAAAAAGCAGCGTGCCGCACGAGAAGGCATTTATCAGAAAATTAAGCAGGAAGAAATAAAAGCGCGTCAGCGTTGATTTGATTTTAATTACATAATATAATTCCGGTGAATAATCGTTAAACAGTAAAGGAAAAAACAGTATGGCTTCATATCAATATATCTATGTTATGCAAAATTTAAGCAAAGTCTTTCCGGGAGGAAAAGAACTGTTCAAAAACATCAGCTTGTCCTTTTTTCCCGGTGCAAAAATCGGTGTTCTGGGCGTTAACGGAGCCGGTAAGTCGACATTGCTGAAAATTATGGCCGGCGTAGACAAAGAATTTAACGGAGAAGCATGGGCTGCCGAAGGGGTAAAAGTCGGTTATTTGGAACAGGAACCGAAACTTGATCCGTCCAAGAACGTTATGGAAAATGTAATGGATGGGCTGGGGGAAACCGTCGCTTTGTTAAAACGTTTTGAAGAAGTCTCAATGAAGTTTGCCGAACCGATGTCAGATGATGAGATGAATGCGCTGATTGAAGAACAGGCAGCTTTGCAGGAAAAAATAGATGCGGCTAACGGCTGGGATATTGAACGGACGGTGCAAATAGCCATGGATGCGCTGCGTTGTCCGCCGGCTGATGCCGATGTTACCAAATTATCGGGTGGGGAAAAACGCCGCGTGGCATTATGTCGTCTTTTGTTGTCCAAGCCTGATATGCTTTTGCTTGACGAACCGACCAACCATCTTGATGCCGAGTCGGTGGCATGGTTGGAACACCACCTGCGCGATTATAAGGGAACGGTGGTAATGGTAACGCACGACCGCTATTTTCTTGATAACGTAACCGGCTGGATACTTGAGTTGGATCGCGGGCAGGGGATACCTTATGAAGGGAACTATACGTCTTGGCTGGAACAAAAACAGAAGCGTATTGAACAGGAAGCCCGCGAAGAGAGCGCCCGGCAGAAGACGCTGGCCAATGAGCTGGAATGGATTCGCAAAAATCCCAAAGCTCGTCAGGCCAAATCCAAGGCTCGTATCAATGCTTATGAAGAATTGCTTTCGGAAGCTTCAAAAGAGCAGATTACGCAGGCTTATATCAATATTCCGATGACGGATCGTCTGGGAGATTTGGTCATTGAGGCGAAAAATATTTCCAAGTCTTTTGGCGACCGCGTATTGATTGACAACCTGTCTTTCAAAATTCCGAAGGGGGCGATTGTCGGTATTATCGGGCCGAACGGTGCCGGAAAGACAACTTTGTTCAAAATGATTACCGGGCAGGAAAAGCCGGATTCGGGAGAAATTATTATCGGTGAAACCGTAGATTTGGGTTATGTAGACCAAAGCCGCGATGAACTTTCTGCCGATAAGACGATTTGGGAAGAAATTTCCGACGGGTTGGACATTATCGAGTTGGGTAAAAAACAAATGCCGTCCCGAGCCTATGTCGGTCAGTTTAACTTTAAGGGAACCGACCAGCAGAAAAAAATCGGCCAGCTGTCCGGCGGTGAGCGCAATCGCGTCCATTTGGCAAAGATGCTGAAAAAAGGCGCCAACGTTATTCTGCTTGACGAACCGACAAATGATTTGGATGTTGATACGCTCCGCTCCTTGGAAGAGGGTATCAGTAACTATCCGGGATGCGTATTGGTAACATCTCACGACCGTTGGTTTTTAGACCGTTTGGCAACCCATATTTTGGCGTATGAAGATGAAGGGCATGTCGAATGGTTTGAAGGCAACTTTGAGGATTATGAAAAGGATAAAATCCGTCGCCTCGGTGAAGAGGCCTGCCGTCCGCATCGGGTCAGATATAAAAAACTTGAACGCTGAAGCAAAAAATGAAAAGCCGGAATAATTTTCCGGCTTTTTTATTGTCTTTTGCTCAACAGACATCAAATCTTGTTGGGAACCGAGTTATCTGAAATAAAATCATAACACGTATCCGGAAATGATTTTCCCCTTATCGGAATTAATTTTGAAAAACCATCCGTCATAAAGAAGGCTGCTCTCCTGTAAACGTTTTACCGAATCGCTGTTAACGAGTCCCTCTCTGCCCAGTCGGACGGAAAGCCAGTACTCGTCGCTGTGATTATATATGTCCACCCTGTAAATAATACCGTTCAACAGGGTGATGTCAAAGTGTTTCGCCTTTTTGTAATTTTCAGTTTTAAAATTGGCGGCATGCTTAATTTCATCAGCTCCCAAGTACCAGAAATTGCTGATAAGCCCCTGAATATGCGGTTGTGTTTCGCCGGATTCTGCCGACCTTAATTCTTCGGCCGGAAAACGGCGGTAGACTTCAAAATTATCAGTTTTGATTCTTTTTATTTGTTTACCGTCCCAAGCAAATAAAGGCATTTGTACCCAGTCCATGACGTTAGGAGACAATGCAAAATCTCCGGTCAATTGGTACAGAAAACCGTCATTGTTCAAAGTTGCATAATAATAGGGCTTTTTCTGTGGCTGTACGGTGCCGTAGACTGTGCCGGAAGCATTGCTGCCTTGCTTGGAAACAGTAGTCTGCCCGATTATATCGCTTTTTGCCGCAATGGCTGTTTTTTCGTCAGTGTTACTTTGTATCGCAATGGTCGCTTTATCAACAATACCGCCAAGAGTATCTTTGCTGGTTATGACAATATGCTTTGTTCTGTCGGAAAAAACGGCATCGTTTTTTCGTATTGGGTCAGCCCGATAAATAACCGTATTGCGAATCAAACTGGTTAAGGCGTTAATTTTTGCAAAAGAGGCGAAATAGTCGTCAGCTTCTGCTATCCGCCAAAAATCATCCTTCTTTTCAATAGTAACGGTGTGCCCGTCTGGAAAAGAAATGCTGATGGAAGCAATATCGGCTCGTCTGCGGGTCTGTTCAAAGAAATAGTTGCCTTTGGACAGCATATGGAATTGTTTTCCGTTGCGCAAAATTCCCGAAATTGTCAGAGGAACCAACAGAATTAAAAGTAAAACCGCAATTTTAAGATGTTTTTGCAGCATCAGCCAGCCTCCTGATTTTCTTTTGTTTATATTTTGCAAAAAAGAAAGTTCCCAGTCCCAGAATGACAAGCAATATTGCCGGAACGGCCAAAATCAGCAGAATGGTCACGCCCATAATCATTGTCTGGTAATCTTGTGCAATTTCAGACTTTATTTTATAAAGCCGGGTTTCATTTTCGTCAATATTCTGTTCAATGCTTCCGATATCGCCGATATTTCTTATTGATGCATACCCTTGCATATTCAGAACATCATAAAAGTTATCTCTGCGCTGTTTATACAGATTGATATTGTTTTCCAGCTGGCTGATTTCATCTTCGTAGTATTTATTGATATTTGCCAATATGGCATTGCCGATACTCGATTTGTTAAGGGCATAGTGCCTGTAAGAAAGATGTCTCTCAATATCGCCATTGGCAGCATAATCCACCAACCTTAGTAAAAACAGCAAATTGTCGGCAGCCGGGATAATCTGATAAAAGTTAAATCCCTTGGATTCTTCTGACACATAGAGATAGTCTTTCAGTAGATCACTGTCATAAATAAAAATAACCTTCCCTTCTTTTAGAGAAGCCGGCTCGATATGCCTGTCCTGCACGGCAAAATTCAGATAGTTTGAAAAATATTTTCCGGAAGAAAGAGCCGCAATCGTTTTGTCGGTAAACTTCAGCACGGGCAACGTCTGGTATCCGTCTGCATTTTTAAGGTCAATGCTTCCGGCTCCGTTAAACAGAACCGAACGGATATTCTTGTTAGTTGCGGGATGGGATGCTTCGGCTGCACCGGCTTCTGTCTCCATATTATCGGAAATATATGAAATTGTTTCTTCCGCAATAGGGATAATACCGAAATTTTTTAAAAACGATATAATGGGCTGGCCGCTGCTTTTGCCTGTAAGTTTTGGTTCGCTGAAAATGATGAGTGAACCTCCGTTGAGAACATATTGTTCCATAGCCAGCAAAGTTTCGGTTGAGAGCTGCGTAGGGTTGATAATAATTGCAGTAGCGTATTCATTAGGAATAAAAACCGGTTTTTCTTCAAGGTATTGAACATCATAGAATTCATCTAAAATCCCTCTGAAAGCCAGCATTTCTTCCATATCTTCTTTTGAGGCGGCAACGGCAATGCGCTTTTGCGGTTGGCCAAACCGCCTGATAGTGCGTATAAGGTCAGTTTCCAGCAGGTTTTGCCGCAAATTGCCGAAATACGGAATAATGAGCCGGTTGCCTTCATTGTCAGAAAGTTCCGCTGCCATGAAAGTTTTTTGCCCGAATTTATCTTCTTCAAACCATATATGGTCATCTCTGGTAAGTCGGTGTTCCAACTGGCTGAAAGGTTCAACCATAACTGTTTCAATCCGCACGGCGCCGTTAGATTGCCGTTCAATAAGCTTGAGTATCTTTTCTGCGAATTCGGCATATACGGCGTACCCTGAGTTGGCTTCCATCCGTTTGCTGCCCGCTTCATAAAGCGTAATGTTTATACGTTTGTCAAGAACTTTGAGGAAAGCAGTATCCTCGTCTGATAAAGTAAATTTTTTCTCATCGGTAAAGTCAAACTGCCGGTTGAAAAAAAATCCGGCGCTTAAAGCACTGCACGCAAAAACGGCGGCCATCAGAAAAGTCAGGGCAGCGAATTGCTTTTTACCCGCGGTGGAAACGTCTCTCTTGCATTCAACAGCAGCCGTATTTAGCCAGAGGCAGATGCAGGTTCCGATAATAAAATAGGCCAAATTACTCCAAGTTAAGATACCGCTGAGAAAAGCCTTGTAATTGTCTTCAAAGTTTAATCCCCTGAGCGAAAAGACATAAATTCCCGAACCGGCTGAGGTGAATTCCACTTGTGTCAGAAAGAAAAGGACAAAAATTGCCGCAATATAACTTAAAATATTATTGCGGCTGAGGGCCGATACCAGGCACCCTGCAGCCGTAAATAACGCTCCGCAAAGCAAAAGCCCCGCATATCCGGACAAAGTCAAACCGGTATCAAGGATAGAAAGCTTGTCGGAAACAAAAAATAAAAATAATGACATTGCCGCCATCAGGAAGAAAAAGGCGTATGCGGCAAAAAATTTGGCAAGCACAAGTTTGAAATAGCCGATGGGCTGGGTTAGCAGCAATTCCAACGTTCCGCTTTTGGCTTCGTCTGCCCAAGTACGCATGGTTGTCGCCGGAATAACTAAAGTTAAAATGACCGGCTGCATGATGAAGTAGGCATTCATAATCTCCGATTCCCGCAAAAAATAATCGCCGAGATACAAGGCGGAAAAAAGCGAGAGGATATAATAGGCCGCAATGATAATGTAGGCGCTGAAACCGTTGAAATTAGCCCTGAATTCTTTATTGAACTGTGTAAGAAACTGTTTCATTTTTTTCCCTTTGCTGGTTTACGGATAGAGGGAGCCGGGTTTGGGGAGTATTTTTTGCTGATGGTTTCGGCGGTTTCCGTTTTGGCTGCTTCGCTGATAATCCGGAATGCCTCGCTGATATCTCTGTTGCGGGAAACCTTTTTAAAAGTTTCTATATCCGTATCTCGGACAAGTCGCCCATGCGATAACATAATCACACGATTCGCCATATCGGCATCTTCCAGAACGTGAGTGGAAACCAATACCGTATTGTTGCGGGCATATTGTTTCATAAATTCTCTGATGTCATGCTTTTGATTAGGGTCAAGCCCGTCAGTAGGTTCGTCCAGAATAAGGAGTTTCGGTTCATGCAGCAGGGCAGAGGCAATCTCAACTCTTTTTTTATACCCCTTGGAAAGATTTTCAATCTTTTCTGCCAATACGTCATTTATCTGCATTTGTTTTGCCGCTATGAAAATGGCTCGATTCTTGTTGGAAATGTTCCAGATGCCGGCAATCCATGCCAAAAAATCATAAACGGTCATTTCACCGTAAAGGGAGGAAATTTCAGGAACATACCCAATATATGATAAAGCTTTAATTCTGTCCTTTTCTGTGTTATGCCCGAAAATATTGACACTTCCCGTATCAGGATGCAGATAGCCGCACATAATGCGCATCAGGGTAGATTTCCCCGCGCCGTTTTCGCCGATAAGAGCCGCAATTTCTCCCGGATAAAGAGTGATGTTTATATTATCGAGAGCCTTCTTGCTGCCGAACAGTTTTGAAATATTTTTTATTTCAATCATGAAAATGCCTTAAACTGTATAATTTACTGTTTGTTGCATACCAGAAAATGTTTAAAATTTTCACAATTTGATTTAAATAGTGAAAACATTGATGACAAAAAATTATTTATGGGCTATAACACACATAAATTGAATATAACAAAAAGTTATTCGAGATATAACGTTGCGTTATAACGGCAGAAAGCGGAGGTATAAATTGGAAGAGATGTATTCAAAAGAAGAAACGCGGTCAATCCGTACGGGAATAACTGCTCTTCTTGTAATTTTGGTTGCCGTTTTTATAACGGTTTCGCACAATGCTTCCATTCGGGGCAGAGGATTGGGCGGAACATATAATATTTATGCAAGTTTCGGCCGTACTGACGGATTGAATGTCGGAGATGCTGTCAGACTGTCCGGAGTAAATATTGGCCGCGTTACGGCGGCAGAGCTTGATAAAAACTTCAATACCAGATTGACAATGGAAATCAGCGAAAAGTATAAAATACCGGATGACAGCAGCGCCTCAATTGTCAGCTTTGGTCTGATCGGCGGAAAATATGTGGAAATTGAAGTCGGAGGATCTGAGGATTTTATTCCCCCGGACGGTAACGTAAGCTACACACAGGATGCGATGGTTTTGGAAGAACTTCTTGACCGGATAATATCCATGGGGAAAAGCCGTCGTAGTAATGAAATAAAGGCAGAGCCGGCAGACGCAGGCAAAATGAAGATAGAACACAAAGGAGAAAACGATGAATAAGAAACCGGTTGAAACAATAATGGGGCTGGTCGTTTTGGCTGTAGCCGCCTTGTTTATGGTATTTGCATACAGGGTTTCTGACTTGCAGGTAGTTAAAGGGTATGAAATTAATGCCCGATTCTTAAAAGTCGGAGGGCTGAATACGGGGGCCGATGTCCGCATTAACGGAATCAAAGTCGGTACGGTATTGTCGCAGTCGATAAACCCCGCCGATTATATGGTTGACGTCAAAATGAGCTTGCGTCCGGATATATCGCTGCCTGCCGACAGTGCCGTAATGATTGCCGGAGACGGCCTGATGGGGGACAAGTTCATTAAAATAGAACCGGGAACTTCGGCAGACAGGCTGCTGCCCGGAGGAACGGCGGAAAATACCAAAGATGCAAAGTCTCTGGAGGATATGGTTGGCGAAATTATCTTTATGGTGACCGGAAATGAAGAAAAGAACTAGTCTCGTCGCAATATGTGCAGCTGTAGCCGGAATGGCGGCGGCACCTGCTTTTGCTGCTGAAATATCTACCAATGCTGCATTGATGCAGGCAATGGACAAGGTAACCGGACGTGTAAATAAGATTACGGTTCCGGTCAATTCCAAAATCGCATTTGGCGATTTTTCCTTGGTGTTGCGAGCCTGTAAAAAACGCCCGGCAGAAGAAACTCCGGAGAATTTTGCCTTTGTAGATGTTGCCGATAAAAGTTTCGGTACAGATGAATACAGTATCTTTCGCGGGTGGATGCTTTCATCTGCGCCGGGAATGAACGCTATTGAACATCCGATTTATGACGTGTGGCTGCTGGAATGCATTGATACTGACATAGATGCATCGAAATTACTGACGACGGAAGAATTGGCGCAACGGGATAATTTGCCAGATAAAGATGTTGTGCTAGGCAAAGCCGAACCAAAGATTATTGAGGAAAAAGAGGATGTACCGTCTGCCGCTGAACCGGAAAAAGTAATACGCATTCAGGAATTTATGCAGCAGGACAGAGATATTGAAAAGGATATCAGAAATGTTCCGGCATATATTTCCGAGCCTTCTGCGTCGTATGTCAGTGATGTGGAAGAAGGGGAAGAACCGCAAAATTTACTGCAGTTTACCAAAATGCAGGAAGTAAAAAAATCTTCTGCTGAAATGCCGGAAACAGAAAATACAGCAGAGAAAGTCCGAAATTTCGGTAGTGATGCGGAAAGCAGAAAAGAAAACGTTCGTCAAATGAACGGCTATCATCGGATAAATAACCCGGACGATGATTTATCTGCAGCGATTGATGCGGAAATCAAGGGGCTAGAGCAGTACTGACTACAGTCTGTATGTATGAACGCTGAAGCAAATATTGCTATAGACCGTACAAATAAATAAAAATGCTGGAGCAAGTATTGACTATAGCCCGTACACATAAATAAAAGCGCTTAACAGGGCATAAAGAAGGGCAACAACAGGCAAGAAGTTTGCTGCTGCTTTTTGCCATATATGTATAGGAAATGAGCTTTTTCTGCAACCGGAACGTAAAATACGGGCTGCACATAAACATAAAATCGCCGTTTCCGGAAGAATAAGCTGGGCAAACAGACGGTAATCCGTTGAACAGGCATATGGATAATCCATGGCATATTTAAAACTATATCCCCAAAGTGTAATGTATAAGACAATGAAGAACCAAACAAAAGGTTTATTCCGGGACAATTTGTCTGTAGCTGCCTGATGAAGCAGATAAAGTATACCGGCTACCGTACAAATTTTTAGAAAGATGTTTAACAGATAAAGTAATTTTGCCGGAACGTAAATAAAAACGTTTCCGATGCTCATATCCCACTCGCCGAAAAGCTCGGTTTTTATCATTGCCAGCCAGATATTTGCGTCAACGGCCGTTGGTGCATTAATAAAAGGTTTTGATATTTGCGAAAAGTCAAAAATCCTTTCTCCTAAAGTCCGGTACTTAAAGTTTTGTCCCCAGGGCGACGTATCAGGAATGTTGTAAAATTGCATATCGTACAGAATATGGTTACGAATGACCCAGCCAAGCGACAGGGGAACGGCAATAATGACAAACAGGCATAAATCGGCAAAAATGTCGGTTCGCTTTCCTTCTGATGTTGATATTTTGCAAAGAAAAAGGCTGATAATCGCCGGAACAGCCATCAGCACGGAAAGTTTGGTCAGTACGCCAAAGCCAAATCCGGCTGCAGCAGCCAAAATATAAAGGCTTTTTTCCGTTTTATACCAGCGAAAAAGAAAATATACGGCTATGATGCTCCACATCATGGCCGGCGTATCGTCCGAGATATAGCCGGAAAAAAGAAACAGGGTCGGATTAAACATAAACAACAGAATGCCTGCATAAAATATCTTTTGGGGCAGGCGCAGTTCTCTCAGGATAAATGCGGCAAAAACGGAAGCTGTCGTGACATAAAACAAAGATAGGTATTGCAGTCCCTCTGCTGCTGCCGCCGTAGATTCCCACAACGCAGAACCCGTAAGATAAAGATAACCGGCAACAATAAAATGCAGAGGCTGATGAAATAAATAATACATATGCCACGGATTAAAATCAATCCCGTTAAATCCGTGCTGTGTAATTTGCCGCATATAAAGAAAAATACCGCTTAAATCGTGCTGTCTGACATCAACAGGCGTTTGTTGAACATAAAACAAGTGGCACAGAAAAGCAGCACCTGTAATACCGATGAGCAGTGTGGATTTGTCCTTTCTTTCCGTATATAAAACTATGGCCGTCAGAAACAGTTCCGCCAGCAGCAAAATATCTGCATTGCCTTGAGTTATGATATGGTATAAAAACAGCAGTAAAGCGCAAAGAAAAAATATAATCTGGCGGACATACCCCTGTGCGCAGGCAGCGACAATCCCTGCAATGAGAAGATAGGTTGCCTCTCCCGGTTCCATAAATGCGGCATTGAAAAATATGCCTGCTGCCAAATATGACAGCAGACACATAACAAAATTAAAGCTGAATGGATGTTGAGCAATAATTTGTAACACGCAAAGCTCCTTGAACCGATATCTTAAATGTCTCCTTTGGCGCAGGGAGTACCCGGAGTGCATTTATGGTAGACTTTTGCCCTTCTGTATCCAGTCAGCCCCTTATATTCCATTGTCTGGATATAAATGTTGTCCACGGTAATCGTAAAACTCAAAACAGCTGAATTTCCGGATTTGTCCATAGCATATACCTTGATTTTATGGCTGCCTTCATCGTCAATAGTCGGCCGTCCGCTGAATGTATGCGTTTTTTCGTCATATTTCAACCACGAGGGCAATCCTGCATCATCAAGAGAGCCTGCTACTGTTGTATATTCCCCGTTCCAATCGACGGCATCAAATACTTCATCGGGAATCTTTATATTAACGTCTGAACCAGTCCCGACGACAACATTCGGCACCAGCGTACTCGAAGAAATGTCCACAGGCGGTTTTCTCGCCGACAGCGTGGCCGAAGCTCCTTTGGGAGAGGTTATAAATATGCCGTCTTTCCATTTATCCAAAGTTTCCCTTATCTGAATAGCCAAAACTGACGGACTGTCATTCAACATATCGGCCGGAACGGCATCCATGCCGACGCTGGCATATAATTTGCCGATAGCTTCTTGTACATCAATGTATGACAGGAACGCATTGGCTTCGTCAATAATAGCTTTTGCCGATTCCAGATGGCTGATAGCTTTATTGGCACCTTCTCTGCCTGTAATATCCTCGGCAATGTCTTCAGATGTTGACGCAACGCTCATATTGAGTAGATAATCCTCAACTGCCGATTGATACAAAGCCCAAGACAGATAAACCTGATTAAGTATAATATTTGTCATGCGCTGTCTTGCCAGAGAGTTATATGTTCCCGCCCCCTGATGGCGTACTTCTTCAAAAACAGTCATTGACAAATCGTTAGATTCTCTAGCCCATTTTCTGTTGTAATAATTCGGATCCTGACGGTAATCACTGTTGTCTACCGTATCAAAATCTTTAATGACCAACTCAAGCTCTTCTTTGGATGTCCCGTTGTCAAAAGCTCTCAATTCCGGTCTGTTTGTCAGAGCCAGCCATTCCAATTGCTGAATTTTTGCTCTCATCGACGGAATGGCAAAGTTGCCGTATTCCGCACCGGCCAGCTTGATTTCCGTTGAGGGATACATGCCGAGCAGTCCGGCAAATTCGGCTTGCGCCGTATCAAGTTTGCGTCGCAGGTTGGCAAGCTGTTTAATGCTTTCCAAATATCTTCTTTTTTTCAACAACAAATTGGTCGATGGCGTTTTTCCTTCCTTAATCATTTCGTTGGATCGCGCATTCAGTTCGTCAACAACGCGAACCAGATATTCGTTCATGTCGTCAATTACCGGAATCAGCCTTTGTGAGGCTAAAGCTTTCCAATAAAGGGTACGCGTTTCCTGCAGGATATTGTTGACAACTTTTCTGCTTTGCTCTTGTGCGGCAATTTCAGGCGAAACAAAACCATTCTGATAAACGAGGGAAGATAAATCAAGTAAGTTCCAGGACATTTTCAAATCTGCCGGAACAGCGGACGAATTCGTGGCGTTGTCATAGCCTAAGTTTTCGGCCATAGTCGGAAGCATTGCCGGGGAAATGTTCCCTTTGACCAAATTCTCCTGATATGTGGCAAGGCGTCTGGTATAGTTGTATTTCAGCGCCAGCGCCATAGCCATATACATATCAATCGGCCTTGTAATTTTTGACGGAGTTCCGATATACATATTCTGCATGTCAACGTCAGCACGTACCGCCCGATCCCAGTCGGAATAATAAGCGGACATTACCGGTGCTTCCGTTACCTGTTGTTGTGAAGTTGTTGTTGAGCACGCAGCCAAAAGTCCGGCGAAAGCTCCCAGAAAACAGATAAATTTTTTCATCAAACCATCCCTCAAACATTATTGTTTAACTAAATGTCTACACTAATTATTTTTTAATTGATAGTATTTTATTTGATTTTATACAACTTTCATGTAAAATATATTCATATAGCAATTTATCGGGGTGGGTGTTTAAATGTTTAATCTTTTTTATACGCTGTTTAAATATAAGGAAAAAGCCCAGAAAGACGAACTTGGGTATTATCCGGAAAAGGTAGATGTAAAAGCCTTCCCCGAAAGACGCTTTCTCTGGACTTCCCGCTTTTTTGTCGTCGTGTCCTGCTTAAGTCTCTGCTTTAGTATGATACTGGGCGGAATTTTATGTTTGATGATACCGCTGAAAAAGACAAAAATTATGCCGTTGCAGATAGACTACAACCGTTATCAGATTACGCGTATGGAAGCATCGGAAAGTGAGGCGTTTGCCGGAGATTTGGTGACGGAAAGTATTTTGGCCGAATATATTACCAAACGCTATACTATCGGGGACAGTCTTCAGGAAATGCAGCAGCGCCTCGGCATAAATGAATTTGTTCATCTTGCGTCCAGCGATGAAGTGTATAAGACGTTTATGAATACGGAATATCCGTATTTTGAAATGCTGCAAAAGCAAGGCATTCGCCGTGAAGTGGAAATGACGATGATTTATCCGGTATCGTTCGACTTCTGGCAAACGCGGTTTAACATTATCGAAAAAATTCCCGGCCGGGAAGAGCCCGTTGTCAGCTATTGGATTGCAACATTGAGAATGCAGTTTGATTTTGCCAAATTTGATAACAAAGACTTGGGACTGATTAATCCGTTCGGCATAACGATTATCACGTATGACTTGTCGTATATGGGCAATAACATTAAAAGCAAGAGAGAATAGACGCAATGATAAAAAAATATGGAAAACTCTTGCGTTTATTTACTATTTGTTGAATATATGGCATATAGGATGACAAAAGTAATATAATTTAAATTTAAGGATTTAATACAAATGAGTAAAAGTGCATTGGAAGTTTTTGACAATACTCTGGTACCAATGGTCATTGAACAGACCTCCAGAGGCGAGCGTTCTTTTGATATTTTTTCCCGGCTTTTAAAAGAACGCATCATCTTTCTGACCGGAGAAGTAAACGATGAAGTATCTTCTCTGGTGTGTGCGCAGTTGCTCTTTTTGGAATCTGAAAATCCCAAAAAAGATATTTTTCTGTATATCAATTCTCCCGGTGGCGTCGTTACTTCCGGAATGGCAATGTATGATACGATGAAATATATCTCCTGTGACGTAGCAACGCTGTGTATCGGTCAGGCTTGTTCAATGGGGTCTTTTCTTTTAGCCGGCGGTACAAAAGGCAAACGTTATTCCCTGCCAAATTCCCGCATCATGATTCACCAGCCCTCTGGAGGTGCCCGCGGTATGGCTTCGGATATAGAAATTCAGGCACGCGAAATATTGGAATTAAGAAAGCGGCTGAATAAGATTTATGCGGAAAATACCGGCAATAAACTGGCGGTGATTGAAAAGGCTATGGACCGGGATAACTTTATGAACCCTGAAGAAGCCAAGGAGTTCGGCTTGATTGACCATATTGTAAAAAACCGTTTGGAAGTAATTATATAGGAAAGAAAGAATGACTGACAGAACAGATGAAGACAAGGTGTTGCATTGTTCCTTCTGCGGCAAAAGCCAGAATGAAGTAAAGAAGTTGATTGCCGGTCGCGGCGTGTATATCTGCGACGAATGCATTGACGTATGTATCAACATCGTTTCGCAGGAGGTAAAAGAGGAGCGGAAAGCGGAAGAGGCTGCAGTTCATGAACATCTGCCGACCCCGTCTAAAATCAAGGAGTTTCTTGACCAGTATGTCATTGGCCAGGAATTTGCCAAACGGGTATTGTCGGTTGCTGTCTATAACCACTACAAGCGTCTGAACAATAAGCAGCAGAATCCGGAAATAGAGATTTCCAAATCGAATGTTATTTTAATCGGTTCGACAGGTTCCGGCAAAACTTTGCTGGCTCAAACTTTGGCCAAAGTTCTGGATGTGCCTTTTGCGATTGCGGACGCCACAACGCTGACCGAAGCCGGTTACGTCGGGGAAGACGTGGAAAATATCGTTCTGAAATTGGTGCAGGCCGCTAACTATGATATTGAAAAAGCAGAGCGTGGCATTGTCTATATTGATGAAATTGATAAAATTACCCGCAAGACCGACGGCCCGTCGATTACGCGCGATGTATCAGGTGAAGGCGTTCAGCAGGCTCTCCTGAAAATTATTGAGGGAACAGTTGCGAATATCCCGCCGCAGGGGGGGAGAAAACATCCTCAACAGGAATTTTTGCACGTTGATACGACAAATATCCTGTTTATATGCGGCGGTGCTTTTGCTGGTCTGGAAAAGATTATCGGCCGTCGCGGGCAGGAAACATCTATCGGTTTTGGGGCGCAGATAAAAGATGCGGAAGAAAAAACGCTTGGCGAAATTTATAAACAGGTTCAGCCGGAAGATTTGTTAAAATACGGACTGATTCCCGAGTTTGTCGGCCGTTTGCCTGTTATTGCCACATTGGATGACCTTAACGAAGAAGCTCTGGTAAAAGTTCTGACCGAACCTAAAAATGCGCTTCTTAAGCAATACAAGACCTTGTTTGAAATGGAAGACGTAAAATTGACCATAACCGATGATGCGTTGAAGGCAATTGCCAAGAAAGCGATTGAACGAAAGACAGGTGCCCGCGGGCTGCGTGCGATTATGGAAGAAAACCTGCTGGATTTGATGTATGATATTCCGGATAAAAAAGATGTTACTGAAATTATAATTGATGCAGAAGTAATCAATAACGGTAGCGCGCCGGAATATATCCGTAAAAAACATAAAAAAAGCGCATAAGGCAGGGATAGGTACCCAATCCTAAAAAAGCGGATGAGTTTTCATCCGCTTTTTTAGAATATACAGCAAAGCTGAATTCCAGTCGTCAACTGCTGAAATTCAGCGAAACCTTTTGACCCCATTGGCGATTCGCATAATCGTAAAGCTTGCGGCCTGTTCAGCCGGAAAATCCGTTGTTTTGCATTCTCTTTCCGTTTGATACAATAGTGCCAGCGCATTCATTATCCGCATCCGGTTCCATATCCGAAGCTGGCTCAAAAAGGCATTCTTGCGGAAAAACATCAGTGGCGGCCGCATTCCGAAGATAACTTTGTCAGCAGTTTCGCCTTTTTCCATTTTAACGGCACAGTCGAGGAGTTTCATAAAATGATAACTGAGCGTTCGGATAAGGCTGACAGGCTGCTCGCCTTCAAATACCAAACGATTGTATGAAGCTACAGCTTTCTCCGTAAATCCTTGGGCAACAAAGTAACACAAATCTTCCTGCGAGGAGGCTGAGGTATCACTGATAACCGTTTGAATGTCAGATATGTCTATATTTTTTTTATTTCCCATGTAGGTAATCAGTTTATCCAGTTCATTGGCACTGATTTTTCGATCGTTGGAAAGGCGGGAACACAAGAGTTGAAATGTGGCATTGTCAATACTGAAGCCGTTCTTACTCATAAATTTAGAGACAAACGTGGCAATATCTTCATCACGGTCGTCATAACAGCCAATCCCATAGAAATCACTTTCATCTTTTGCCATAACTGCCAGCGAGTCTTTTGTTTTCAAAGAAGACGATGTAATAACCAGCAGACTGTCCGACCGGCTGGAGGAGAGCATCTCTTTCAGCGGTTTGGTCAAAAGGTTTGTCGCCTCTTTAATAACAACCACCCTGCGCCCGCCCATGAGCGACTGCGCATTATATTCGGCATATAGCGTCCCCACATCGGAAGAAATGTCAGACATCTCTAAATAGCTGACGTGAAAAGCGTCATAAACGTCCGGAGAAACCGCTTTGACAAATTGTTGGGAGAGTGTAGAAATCATCCCCTCATTGCTGCCGTAAATAACCACTCCGCGTATTTGCGGCGGCAGCGATTTGAGGATGCCTTCGACCTGTTCCGGTTTAATATTCATCCGGATCGCCCCGTTTGGTCTGCAGAGAATGGAAATATGCCCCGAGACGCAGCGAAATATCATTTGCTATGATTTTTGCGGCATTTTTTTCAACTTTCTTTTGGGCAAAAGTTGTTGAATACGGGTCGCGCAGAATATCATATCCCGTATAGGCGACACTTGTGCCGTTAATCAGAGTCTTCCTTTCGGGATTCCGCAAAACATATGTTACCTTGTAAATAACCTTTTTGCGGGTAGCCGTAATATCATTGCGCAGAGCCTGGTCAATTTCCTGCTTGTTAATGCTTGTAACGCTTAAAATATATTTGGCATGTTTAGGCTCGCCTTTTGGGGAAAGCTTGTCAAGAAGGTCATTGCGGATAAGCTGGCCGATTCTGTCCTGAATCAGCTCGACTTTAACACTGGCCATTTCCTCTTTGATACCGGTATCAAATTTATTATCATAATACCATTGGCCGGAAGATTTTTTCTCCACGTATAATGGCTCAAACCCGCAGGCAGAAACAAGCATCAAAGCAGCAACGGGTATAATATTTCTCTTTTTACAAAACAATGTTTACAATCCTATTTGGTACAACAATGATTTTTTTCGGTTCGGTTTCAGTCAGTTGACGGGCAACATTATCAAGCAGCTTGGCTGCGGCAATAACCTTTTCTTTGTCGCTGTCGCGTTCAACTTCTATGGTTCCGCGCATTTTTCCGTTAATCTGGACGGCAATTGTAACCGTATTGTCTTTTGCCAGTTCGGCATTGCCTTTCGGCCAGCTTTCTTTGACAATCAGTGTATCGTGTCCCAGCCGTGCCCACATTTCTTCGGCGATATGCGGCGCAAACGGGGAAACGAGCTTTAACAAAACCGCATACATTTCTTCGGGAACTTCGGGCAAGCCGGCCATATAGTTGACATAAGTCATCAATGCGGAAACAGCTGTGTTGAACTTCATCTGTTCAATACGCTCGCTGACATCAATAATGCATTTGTGCATTACCTGCAAATCTTTCGCCGAAGGAGCTGCTTTTGTAACTTTGTTAAACAGCGTAAATATTTTATTTACAAAACGATAAACACCGTTCAAACTTTCATCGGACCACATCGCAACCTGATCAAACGGGCCGATAAACATTTCATACATTCTGAAAGCGTCCGCACCGTAAGCATCAATTACTTCGTCCGGATTGATTACATTCCCGCGCGATTTTGACATTTTCTCGCCGTTTTCCGCCAAAATCATTCCGTGGGAAGTCCTCTTGTTATACGGTTCCTTGGTCGGAACATAACCGCAGTCATACAGGAATTTATGCCAG
Organism: Acetobacter sp. 46_36; assembly: GCA_001917135.1. GTDB lineage: Bacteria > Pseudomonadota > Alphaproteobacteria > RF32 > CAG-239 > CAG-267. Next base: position 87,361 of record MNTT01000007.1, on the reverse strand, counting down.
AAACGGGAGTAAAGCAGGTGCAGTGTCGTATGTTCCATGCCTCCGTTATACCAATCAACGTTCATCCAATAGTCGAGAGCCTCTTTTGAAGCAAATTCCTTGTCATTATGCGGGTCGCAGTATCTCAGGAAATACCATGAAGAACCGGCCCAGTTCGGCATAACATCCGTTTCGCGTCTGGCATGTCCGCCGCATTTAGGGCAGGTCGTATTAACCCAGTCTGTTGCCTTGGCCAGCGGAGAATCGCCGTTGTCGTTTGGCAGAAAATCAGAAATTTCCGGTAACTTTAGCGGCAGTTCATCCTCCGGTATTGGTTGCCAGCCGCAGTGTTCGCAGTAAACCATTGGAATAGGTTCGCCCCAATAACGCTGACGGGAGAAAACCCAGTCGCGCAGTTTGAAGTTGATTTTTGCTTCGCCGAACCCTTTTTCCTTAGCGTAATCAATTGCCGCTTTAATGCCGTCTTCTTTGCCCATGCCGTTCAAAAAGCCGGAATTGATATGTGCGCCGTCTTCTTCAAATGCCTTTTCGGAAATGTCTCCGCCTTCCAGAACCTGAATAATCGGCAGGTTAAACACTTTGGCGAAATCATAGTCGCGTTGGTCATGTGCCGGCACCGCCATAATTGCACCCGTACCGTAACCGGTCAAAACATAGTCAGAGATAAAAATCGGAATAAGAGCATCATTGAAAGGATTCTTTGCCTTAATTCCTCTTAATTCAACGCCGGTTTTCGAGTCGTTTGCCGTTCTCTGCAAGTCAGACTTTTTGGCTGCTTCCGCAACATACGCAACAATTTCGTTCCAGTTCTCAAATTTCTCTGCCAGTTCTTTAATATATTGGTGTTCCGGCGCCATAACCATATAAGTTACGCCGAAAGCCGTATCCGGGCGGGTTGTAAATACCTTTAGTTTGCGTCCCAAGCTTTCGCCGTTATTGTCGGTAATTTCAAAATCTAGTTCAGCGCCATGCGAACGTCCAATCCAGTTTATCTGCTGTGACTTAACTCTGTCAATAAAATCAACGTCTTTCAAATCATCAATCAGGCGGTCGGCATATTTTGTAATGGCAATCATCCATTGTTCTTTGTCTTTGCGTACCACTTCGGCACCGCAGCGTTCGCAACACCCGTTAACGACTTCTTCATTTGCCAGGCCGACTTTGCAGGAAGGACACCAGTTGATTGCAATTTTAGATTTGTAGGCCAGCCCCTTTTCATAAAATTTCAGGAACATCCACTGCGTCCATTTGTAATATTCCGGGTCGCAGGTATTGAAGCATCTGTCCCAGTCGAACGAAAAACCGATGGATTTCAACTGACGTGTAAAGTTGGCAATGTTCGCTTTGGTAGAAATTGCCGGGTGAATGCCGGTTTTTACTGCGTAATTTTCCGCTGGCAGACCAAACGCGTCAAACCCCATCGGATACAGAACATTCAATCCCTCCATACGCTTTTTGCGTGCAATGACGTCCAAGGCCGTGTAAGAGCGGGGATGCCCGACATGGAGGCCTGCGCCGGACGGGTACGGAAATTCCACCAGAGCATAAAATTTCTCTTTTTCCGGGTCGATATCTACTTTGTATGCTTTCTCATCTTCCCAGATTTTCTGCCATTTGCTCTCAATTGTTTTAAAATTATAGCGTTCTTCCAGCTCCCAGTCTTTTTTCCATTCTTCAAAAGAGGCTTTTCCGTTATATCTGGCATTTTCTACCATTTCTAAAATCCTTATATTTGTAAGTTTTGTCCTGAAAATTGCTTTTACCTTAACATAATGAAAAAAAAATACAACGCTATTTTAAAATTTTTAAGCAAAACTTGTCCGGAAAATTTTAATCGTTTCCCGTCAATCAGCAAATTACCGGAAACCGCAATGCCGTAAAATGTTTATATGCCTGCATTTTTGTAAAAGGCTTTTTCGTTAGCTAAAACTTTGTCGTTAAACTTATCTAAAAACCAGTTCATGTCCTCATCTTCATCTCGTATCATCCGGTAAAATTGCTTGCGGTATTCAACAACCAGACTGACTTCGGAAATTTCAACGTCAACGGCCTGGATACGATTGCTGGCTCCGCGGATAAGCTTAAACTTAACCGGGATTTTTTGCGGCTCAAGATTTTTAAATTCCGCCATCAGCCGGGTAGGGTCGACCGTACAGTTGACCGTTGTAAAATTAGGGTGTTCAACCACATTGTCGATGGAAAAGTCTATGGCTCCCGCATCAAAATTAAGGTTGATTTGCTTATAAAGGCTCAAAACATAACGGTGGAATAAGTCGCTGTACCGGGCTTGCTGTTCCCGGTTCATTAATCTGGCATATTTCCCGATGACAAATTTGGAGATATAATCCAAATTGACGTCTTCGGTCAGCATCTTATCCAGTTTGGAGTATTTGGATATCGGGTCAGATTCGGACAATGCCTGCAAAAGTTCCTGCCCTTTGGTATTTGCCCAAATTTTTGCTTCTTGGCTGTCTACGGCGACAGTTGATGCAAGGGCCGGAGCCAGTGCAAACCATAAGCCGAAAACAATTCCTGTTATTACCTTAATCATCAAATATTCCTTTTGTCGTATTTTGCATAAGTATACCACAAAAAGAATTAAAAATAAATTACTTTAATACGGCCAGGTTTTCAAATGGTGTTTTCTCGTAAAGTTCCCACACCAGTTCGGGAATAAAGGTCTGGGCGAACCTGCTTTCGCCATAAGTCCTGTATGCCCTGAGGTCGGGATAATTTTGCACATAAATAAATTTCGGGCGGTATTTTACGATAAAGGCATTGACGTCGGGCTTTGCTTTAATGTCATATTCCAATTCCATAATCGGCAGCAGCATATCCAGCCCGAACCAGTAATAACTGACATCAGGCCGGTAAATGTTGAAATTTTTGTCATATCCGTTCATTAGATAATCGTCAGGCTGCGAATTTTTATGAACATAATCGGCCAACAGATAGTGTTTATAGCTGTTATGTTTGACGGAAGTGGTATCCACTGTGTTAAACAACAATCCCAGCCTTGCAAACAGCAGGATAATCAGAAACAGTCCGAAAAGCTTGTGCCGGGGCAGAATGCGGGAAACCGCAGGTGCAAAAACCATTGCCGCCAGCATGGTTAGTAACGTATAATAATTCGGATGCGGCGCAAAATAAAAATGACGCATCATAAACTCTGCTCCGTAAATCCATGCAAGAGCCCGGAAATAGATATTTTCCTGCCGGTAGAAAAGGATGGCAGCCAGCAAGGCCAGTCCGTAAAAAGAAAACAATAGGTTTCCATACCAAAAGGAGCCTCTGTCAAAGTAAGCAACCATAGCCCGGTTAAAATGGAGGTTTAGTTCAATATAGTCCGCAAATGCACCCTGCTGATACAGAAAAAGCAGAAAAACGGCAGCCGCGCCCAAAGACGGAAACGCCGCCAGCGTAATGTCTTTAAAGGACATTTTTTTGCCAAAGGCCATAATGAGTATCAGACATTCAACGGCAATAAGCAACAGGGAGATTTTCTGCAAAAACAGGGCTGAAAAGGTAAAGCCCAGAAAAGACAGGACGAGCGACTTCAATTGCCGGCTCTTCATGTAACAAAACCAATAATAAATGCCGATAATAAAACAGCAGTTCATAAAATTGTCGGGGCGGTACTGGCTGAAATTATAAACGGTGATAATGTTTCCAAGTGTAAGCGCAACGGCCAGCCACGCTCCGCTCTTGGATGCATAAAGCAAAACGGTTTTGTAAATAAAGAACAGAGTCAACACGGAAATGCCTGCACTGACGCCGCGCATAACGTAAAAGATAACGGCATTGTCGTAGAATAAACTGACCAGCGGCGCGCTCAGATACCACAGTAGGGGATTATGATGTTCAAAAAAATCTTTATACGGAACTTTTCCCGTGCTGACCAGCCAAGAGGCATGCAGATGTTCAAATTCGTCGACGATTTGGAAACCCGAAAAGAAAAAGGCGTAAAGAAGCACCAGAGCCGCAGCTGCCGAAAAAAGTTTAAAGATGCGGATAAGAGCCTTGTCATCAAAATCTCTTAACTGCTTTTCCATAAATTTGTGCATATTATAAAACTTTCATAAAAGCTGCGGGTTTGTCTGAGCAAAAGGCAGGTCTCTTTACCGGTCGTAACAAAACGAAGAATGCAGGAAACTGTAGCACGCAAAATCTTATAAAAATTGCGGCAGCAGTTTCAAGCAGTTTTGTTCAGGATTGAGCCGAAATCTTTGCCGATGACGAGTCGGCCTTTTCTTCATGGTAATCCGCTTCAGTGTTGACCGACCATATTTCCTCGCGGTCATTGCATTCGCCGAGAATAAAGTCTACGGTCTTCATCGCTGCCAACGTTGAATGATCCATATTGTTATAACGGTGCATGCCGTTCCTGCCGACAAGATAGAGATTGTCAATGGTATTCACGTAATCTTTGATATCTCCGAATTTGTCATAGGTTCCGAAGTAAGCCGGATAAGCTTTCTTGACACGGTGCGTATAGGCATCTAAAACGTCAGCCTTGTCAAAAATGCCTATTTGAGATGCTTCTTCTATGGCAAATTTAATAAAAGTATCGTCATCATCCGTCCATATTTTATCCTGTTCGTTGCAGAAATATTCCAGACCGATCCAGACGGTATTTTCAAAGTCGTTAACCATATACGGGCTCCAGTTGTTGAATATTTGCAGCCGCCCGAGTTTTACGTCGCGTTCCTGAATGTAAATCCAAGTATCCGGTACAATATTATTGACGGTTTTGAAACGGGTCGTGTTTTTAAGTTTTAATTTGTTTAAAAGGATTCCGACCGTACGGAAATCCCGGTACATAAGCCCGTCGGCAATCTTTTTGATTTTTGCGGGAACATCGGTCATGCTGGCAATCAAATCCTTGACAGGCATTGTAGAAATGAAAATATCCCCTTCAAAAACCCGTAACTTCCCTTTATCGTCAAGAGCTTCGACAGAAGTAATCCTGCCGTTCTTTTTAACCACGCGAATGACTTTATGCTTGCATAATATCTTTCCGCCTTTTTCTTCCACCAGTCCGGCAACGCTTTGCCACATATGACCCGGTCCGAATTTGGGGTAAAAGAAACTGTCTATAAAACTGGTTTCTACGGCACCGCCTTTGTTGCCGCTGATATTTTTCGCCATTTGTTTCAGAACTTTTAAAATAGAAATTCCCTTAATCCTCTGTGCTCCCCATTCGGCGGAAATTTTGGAACAGTCAATTCCCCAGAGCTTTTCCGTATAGTCTTTGAAAAAGGTCAGATACAATTCCCGGCCGAACCGGTTAATCATAAAATCCTGAAGCGATTTCTCGTCTTTAATCGGGAAAGCCAGAGCTTTAAGATAAGAGCAGCCGATTTTGCACATACGCCATAATCCCAGTCCTTTTATCGTATCCATATTCAGGCTGACCGGATAGCTGAAAAACGTTTTCAGGTAATATATACGGGAAAGGCGGTGGCGTTTAAGCATAACCTTGTCAGTTTTTTCCGGGTCTGGTGCATCGGCAGCTGAAGACAGTTCAACTTCTCGAGCTAACAAAATATCGTCTTTGGCCGGTTTTCCCTGCAAAGGGAGGATACTCAGCCACCAATCCATAACCCGTTCCGATTTAGAGAAGAAGCGGTGTCCGCCCATGTCGATTTTATTATGTTTATAATCCAGTGTGGCACTGATGCCGCCGACAAAATCGTTTTCTTCCAGAATGACCGGCTCAATATCGGTTCTCGTCAATAATTCGTAAGCGGCTGTCAGACCGGCCGGTCCTGCACCGATAATGATTGCTTTTTTTGCCATGTTATCCTCCCGAAGTATAATTTTGCGCAAACGGTATACTGTTCCGGATAAATATATACCGCTTAGTTTAGTACTTTGCAATGTCGACAGTATATGCTGTTAATATTAAGAAACTTTAAAAATTATTTTGCAATATAAAAAAAAGAGGATTCATTTCTGAATCCTCCCGCGGTAAATCCCTTTTATTCTGATTAGAACAGAACTTTTACATGGGCACCAGCTGTATAAGCATAATCCAAGTCTTTGTCATATGAGCCGTCTATACGATAGCTTCCGTAAATGCCGACAGCGATGTTTTCCTTAACATAGTAATCTGCGGCAGCTTCGGCCCACAAATCATTGTAGCTTCCGTTGTACAGGCTGTGTCCGCCGTCTGTGCTGAAGTTATAACGCAGACCCAAATCAAGAGCATATTTTCCGGCATATTTATGAATACCGGCTTTGACCGACTGATCCAAATCTCTGTTGCTGTCATCAATATTTCCAGAAATATTGTAAGAAGCATAAGGAGTCAGGCCGTTGCCGAGGTCATAACCGAGTTTGACTTCGCCGTCCAGCCTCTTATACCACTTGTTTGAAGCTTCGTTTCCATAAAAGGACTGCGGTTCAAATGTCATATAATTAGCCGCAACCTGGAACAAAACTTTGTCGCAGTTAGTGTTATATTTTGCACCGATTTGATATGCAAAGTTATGATCGTTATTATACGCGCCCTGAGTGTCAAACATATTGGCGATAGTGCCGTTGATGCTGAACTTGTCGGTAATTCCGTATTCCAACGTTTCTGCTGCATAATAGCCTTCCGCAACGCCGCCGTCATGCTTTGCTTTGACACGGTAATAGCCAACGTTTGTATCGGAAGTGATTTGTCCCTGGCCCGGCGTAAAGAACGGGTTGGTCAAATCTGCAGCCATTGCCTGAGAGCTGAAGAGCGCCGCAGCAGTTGCTAATAACATAGTTCTGTAGTTCATGATAAACTCCTCTATCTTGTTTCGGAATATAACACTATGTGTTATGTAAAAAAGTTTATAAGCCAAAATATTAAAAGCAAGTAAAAATATATACTCAAAAGTATGGATAGTATGAAAAAAATATTACAAAATATTATAATATAAAAAACAGAGACAAAATAGCATCTTGTCTCTGTTTTTTATTTTACCGTGATTTCTGGTTATTTTGCAAGTACAGCAACGCCAGGAAGCTCTTTGCCTTCCATCCATTCCAGAAACGCGCCGCCGGCCGTCGAAATGTAGGTAAATTTGTCGGCAACGCCGGCATTGTCAAGAGCCGAAACGGTATCGCCGCCGCCGGCAACAGACGTCAGCTTGCCTTCCTGTGTCAACTCGGCTGCATGCTGTGCCACCTTATTTGTTGCATTGTCAAACGGTTTCATTTCAAATACGCCGAGAGGACCGTTCCATACCAAAGTTTTGCATTCGTCAAGTTTGCCATTGATAGCGGCAATAGTCTTTTCCCCTACGTCGAGCAGGCTCCAGCCCTCCGCCGGAATATGTTCCAAATCGACAGTTTTATGCTCGGCCATCGGTTTGAATTCCTTGGATACGACAACATCTGTCGGCAGAATGATTTCACAGTTGTTGCTTTTGGCTGTGGCCATAATCTCTTTGGCCGTATCCAACATATCCATCTGTACCAAAGAGTTGTTTTCATTAATGGTATCAATGCCGTTGGCTTTCATAAAAGTATGCGCCATGCCGCCGGAAATGACCAGTTTGTTAACCTTCTTAACCAGGTTGTTCAGCAGGTCAAGCTTGGTAGAAACTTTGGAACCGCCGACAATTGCAATCAGCGGGCGAACCGGGTTGTTCAAGCCGGTAGACAACGCATTGACTTCTTCTTCCATTAACAGCCCCATTGCAGACGGCAAAAGCTTTGCAGCTGCAACCATGGAAGCGTGAGCGCGGTGAGCGGTGGAAAATGCATCTGAAACATAAACGTCGGCAGGTTTGACCAGTTCTTTGGCAAAATTTTCGTCGCCCTTTTTTTCTTCGTTATAAAAACGCAGGTTCTCTAACAATAGAACTTCGTCATTTTTCATATTTTTGACAGCATCTTCAACTTTCGAACCGATACAGTCGTCAACAAATACGACATGTTTTCCCAGTGCTTTTTCTAAATCTTTGACAATATGGGACAAAGAATTTTTCATATCGCCTTTGCCTTCAGGTCTGCCGAAATGCGAAATTACGACAACTTTTGCACCTTTTTCCATCAATGTTTTAATTGTCGGAACGGTTCTGTCAATTCTTGCCGTATTGGTAACGTTGAAATTTTCGTCCATCGGAACATTCAAATCTGCACGCAGCATGACAACTTTTCCGTTCAAATCGCCTAAATCTTTAATCGTTTTGTATTCGGTCATTCGTATTTTCCTCAATCTAAAAAAACAATCCCCGCAGCCTATCCGTTTGTACCGTTAACAACGTACCTACTTCAAAGCGGCGGGGAAAGGTAAAATTATCCGTTTACTTTAGCCATATGGGCAACGAGGTCAAGAACCTTGTTGGAGTAGCCCCATTCGTTGTCATACCAGCTGACAACCTTAACAAAAGTCGGTGTAAGCTGAATGCCGGCTTTGGCGTCAAAAATGGAAGTACGAGCGTCACCAAGGAAGTCGGAAGAAACGACCTGATCCTCGGTATAACCCAAAATGCCCTTTAATTCGCCTTCGGATGCTTTCTTCATTGCTGCGCAAATTTCTTCATAGGTAGCCGGCTTAGCCAGGTTTGCGGTCAAATCGACAACCGAAACGTCCAGTGTCGGAACGCGGAAAGACATACCGGTCAGTTTGCCGTTCAGGGTCGGAATAACTTTGCCGACAGCTTTGGCAGCACCTGTCGAAGACGGGATAATGTTGCCGGAAGCGGCACGTCCGCCTCTCCAGTCTTTCATCGACGGACCGTCAACGGTTTTCTGGGTTGCTGTGGTGGAGTGAACAGTGGTCATCAAACCGTCTGTAATGCCGAACGCATCATTCAAAACCTTGGCAATCGGAGCCAGGCAGTTCGTGGTGCAGGAAGCATTGGAAACAAACTGTGTTCCTTTAACATAAGAGTCGGTGTTGACACCGCAGACAAACATCGGCGTGTCATCTTTTGACGGAGCAGACATAACGACATATTTTGCACCAGCGTCAATATGTCCCTGAGCTTTTTCTTTCGTCAGGAACAAACCGGTAGATTCAACAACATATTCGGCGCCGACTTCATCCCATTTCAAATCGGCCGGGTTCTTTTCGGCTGTAACGCGGATAGCTTTTCCGTTAACAACCAATTTGCCGTCTTTAACTTCAATCGTACCGTCAAACTGGCCGTGCATGGTGTCATATCTGAGCATATAAGCCATATATTCAACATCAATCAAATCATTGATGCCGACAATTTCAATGTCGTTTCTTTTCTGAGCAGCACGAAATACCAGACGACCGATACGTCCAAATCCGTTAATACCGACGCGAATAGTCATATTATTATCCTTCCAAAATATCAGAGTGCGGACAGCCCCGCACGGCATATATCATAAAATCGAGCATAAATTAACACCAATTCTGCTTTTTTCAAGCAAAATTTTAAAAAGAGAGCTGATATAGGGGAAAGTTATCCCCAATTTATTAAACTTTTGATACAGATATGCTGTTTTCTTTATCTCCGGTTTATGAATGCGGTTTAGCAATGTTTGAGGAAAAAGAAAACGCCGGCAGTTTATACCGGCGTTTAAATGCAAGGCTCCAATCAGCCATTATTGTCTGTATGTTTCATTTGCCCATTTTATCAAAGCCGGGTTGGTGAGCTTGCTCGGATCCCGTCCGCTTTCCCTGAGTGCGGCTGCGGCTTCAGGAGACAGCTGTGGAGTATTGCTCTCGACAGCTGCCTGTGCAACTCTTTTGCCGACTTTGTTCGAAACGCGTCGTTTGGCTTCTTCTGCCGCTGCCTCGTTTGCGGAAACCTCAGTCGGAGCTTGTTCCGAGCCGATTACAACTTCGACATTGTCTGCGCGGACAGAGGAAATATCGTCGGTATTGGCTGTACCGATAACTTTTCCTTCATCAAGATTATTGGCTTGAATAATCTTAATTTGGGGATCAACGACAGTTTCGGCAACTTGTACTCTTTCAACAACCCGGCTGGTTCCTTCAATTTCTTCAAAAACCGGTTCCGGAGACGTATTCCACATTTTTTTGAAGAAACGTTTGAATTTGTTGCCGGACGGCTGTGTAATTTCACTTGTAGCCGTGCTTTCATTGATGGCGTAAGTGCCGTGTTCGCCGCAGTCGTTGGCTTGAAAGTACCTGACTACTTTGTTTGTCGAACCCGTAACGCCGTCGATAGTGCCGTTTTCGTTAACTTTGTCGATAACGGTTTTAATGGCGCCGGATTCCGAAACGGTAATAGTATCCTTACATTCCCCTTTAAGGTATTCAATCATCGTTGAAATTTCGTTGGCAAATGCTCCGTGCTGGTCATTGGACCATGCAGTCATCTGCTGGACAGAGTACAATGCCTGAGCTTTGCTTAATCCCTCAAACATACCGCCTTTGGCACGCATATCGTCTGTAATTCTGTTCATATAGTCATCGAAAGCGTTTTCGCCGAATTTATTTTTGAAAAATGTTTCTGTCCGATGGTACTGGGCTTCGGTCAAACCGGTGTTTTGATACCCGCCGCGTTCGGGAACGTTGTCAGCGGCAGGCGTGCCGGCGGCAATTTCGTCTGAATCGGCAACAATCTGCTCGGTAACTCCTGCGGCCGGGGCATCGGTCTGCATTATATCCTCATTTCTAAGACCGGAACTCTTTATTTCGGTACCTGTCTCAGGAGTTACAACCCTGCTAGAACCCTGTACTTCTTCAAAAGTATATTCCTCTGTCAAAACCGCAGCCGTTGCATCGCTTTTGTCTGAAAGTGTGATTGTTTCGCCGGAAACGCTGCTGCTGTCGGTTACTTGCGTTGTGGTTCCCGGAATCTCGGTGAAAGTAAATTCATCTTCTGCGGCTGCTCTTGCTCCGGACGTAGAGGTATCATCGGTTGTTGCAACTCCGGTTCTTTCTTCCGCGATACCGTCGCCAGTTTGTCCGATAACGACTTGGACATTGTCAGGTTTCACGCCGCTGACGGCATCAGGTGACGTTTCGCCGATAACTTTTCCGCTATTGAGGTTGTTTGCCTGAACAATTTTGACGCCGGTACCAGAGCCGTTTGCATTTTCCTGTACGCTTTCTCTGACAACCGTAACTGAAGAGCCAGGAACTTCCTCAAAGCTGTAATCCTGCGCGGCCTGAACGGAAACTTTTTCCGTTTTGGCGTGATTTGCAGGCACATTTTCATCGCATCCGCAGTCAACACGGACGTCGTGTCTGACGGCTTCTTCGCCGCAATTGATGTCAATGCCGGTTGTTCTGATGCATTTTGTTCCGTCCACATCTCTGATGGCACCGTTGGACAATACGTCATCAAGCGATTTGGCATCATCTGCCGTAAGCATAATCCGTTCCTCGCCGTCGCAGCCGAAAAATGAGTCCATGCGTCTGATAACTTCCTGATGCTGGGTCAGATTCCATGAAGATAAACGTTCATATTTAAACAAAACCTGCTCACGGGTCATCCCCTCAAAGATACCGCCTTTTTCAAGCATATCATCGCTTATCTTTTTATAAAAAGTTTCATATTGCTCCTTGCCTCCCCAGAAACTTTGCAGCCTTTCCCATTGGTTTTCGGTGATTCCCATATTGCTTTCCCAATTTTCGGGAACACTTATGGTTGGAGTCGTCTCGACAACGGCCTGAACTGTCTGCCGTTGAACTGTATTGGTCGTATCTGCCACAGCCTGTGTTTTGTTTCCGTCTCCGGTCAAATCCGGCATTCCGCCGTTATTTTGCGGCATACGCAAAGTTTCTTCCGTATTTTCGCCACAGGAAGTCAATACGTAAGCCATAACCATTGTGCTGGCAACAGCCATTCCTTTGCCCCACCAGTTACTATCTTTTTCCTTAAGTTTTTTGACGGCATTGGTCAGACTGTTAGCCGTATAAACGGCAGTGCTGGACAAACGTTGGAAACTTTTTTGCAAAAGGACGTTGGCACCGGCACCGGAAGCTATTCCGGCGGCACCGAGGCCAAGTAATCCCGCAGCGCAGCCCCAACCTGCTTCTTTATAGTACTCTTTAGAAGAAGTAACCGTATCGGCAGATTTTTTCAGCCTGTCCCAAAACTTCATTTTGGGCGCTTTGGCATCTTTTTGAGCCAAACGTGCTTCTTTTCTGGCATGGGTTACAATCGGCCAGACCCAGGCGGATGCAGCCTTGTAAGCGCCATAGCCGATAACGGCTGTCCCGAGCCACGGTGCGGAAAGGGCTGTCGCCCCGACCAAAACGCCGGTTGCGGCCATATCCGTAACAATCTTCGGGGCGCGGTCGCGTATGTTTGCCATAAATTCGTACCGCTGTCCCCAAACCAGTTTGGCTTTTTCTGCAAAAGCCTCTTTGGCCTTGTGGGTCATTAAAGCGGCTTTTGAAAAACATTCTTTCTTTTTGCTGGTTGCCTTTTTAGCCAGGTCGGCAAGTTTTCTGGCGAATTTGTTTGTTCTGGCTTCCGATTCGGCACAAGCTGCCATAACCGAACTGGACGAAATCTTTATTTCCTTGTTCGGATTAAGGGCATTCTGAATTTTCGACAACATACTTCCCGCCTGTTTGGCGAAAAAGTTCTTGTCTTCTTTTTGTACGGCATGAACGGCATCTGGAACCTCGCGTTCTATCTGCGCAGATGTCCTGAGGTGGGCGACCGTGCTTAAAAATGAATTTTTAACCGCTGCAAACAGGCTTTTCTTTTTATCTTTGTTTTTTAAATTATGAAATTCTTTGCTTCCTGCCTGCTCGCGCCAGACGTCCAGCTTAGCCTTTTCAAACAGCATTTCAAAATGGGCGTGTTTGTCGTCTCCTTCAAGTTCAAACCGTTCTTGCGTTTCGGGATTGATATCATAAACAGGGGTGTTTTTTTCTGCTGCCTTAATTTCCTCATCGGCAAAAAAATCCTGCTGAAATTTGTCATTGCCGAATTCCTGCTTCAAAAACGAGGTGTTGTCCAGAACTTCTTCGGCACTGGCTGCGATTTCTTCTTCTTTGTCCTGTTGGGCTTTGAGAGAAGTTTCGGCTTTGCGGGCGGCTTTCAGCTCTTCGGCGAAACGGGCATCGTCGGCTTTGACCATTTCAAGGGCTTTGGCGAAAATTTCGTCATCAGCCTCAATATAGCCTCCGGCAATTTCGTATGCCGTATTTAAATCCATGCTGTCAAAAGCATTAGTCATTGTTTTTTTCTCCATAAAAAACACCATTATTTAAGGGCAGTATATATCATGTTTTTAATTATTTCAACAACTTTTTTGTCAATTTTAAATATTTTTTTAAAAAATTGTCAATAGTAAAGATGTTCTTAAAAATTGGTTGCCAAATTTCATACATTGGTTTATAAACGCGAAAAATAACAAGAGGAAAGACCATGCGCGTAGATTTATTTGATTTTGATTTGGACAAAGAATTAATTGCCAAAGAGCCGGCAAACCCGCGGGACGCGTCCCGCCTTCTGGATTTATCGGAAGAAGGTGTTACCGTTGACCGGCATTTCTATGATTTGCCGGATATTCTGAATTCCGGTGATGTTCTGGTTTTTAATGATACAAAGGTAATTCCCGCGCGCCTTTACGGAAAAAGGGGGGAAGCAGAGGTCGAAGTAACTTTGTATCATCCCGAAAATGGTCAGACATGGTGGGCATTTGTAAAAAACTCCAAGCGTCTGCATCCAGAGGACGAAATTACTTTTTATACGTCGGAAATTGCGCCGGAAAAATCATTGTTTAAAGCGCGTGTGATTGAAAAACGCGGTGAAGACGGCGTACTTCTGGAATTTCTCTGTCCGGTTGATAATCTGTCGAAAATGTTGGAAACGTATGGGATGATGCCGCTGCCGCCGTACATTAAGCGTGAAAAACCGGTTGCGGGGTTATGGAATAAATACAATGATAAGGAAAATTATCAGACTGTATATGCAAAATATGAAGGGGCAGTTGCCGCGCCTACGGCCGGACTGCATTTTACCGACCGTGTATTGAAGAAACTTGATGAAAAGGGCGTATCCAAAGTATTTCTGACCCTGCATGTCGGCGCCGGAACGTTTCTGCCCGTGAAAACGGAAGATACCAAAGACCATAAGATGCACGCCGAATACGGTATTATTACTCCCGAAGCCTGCGAAATTATCAATAAAGCCAAAAGGGACGGAAGGCGGATAATTGCTGTCGGCACAACGTCGGTGCGCCTGTTGGAAAGCGCTGCCGATGACAATGGCATATTGCATCCGTTTAATGGAGAAACGTCAATTTTTATTACGCCTGGATATAAATTTAAGGTAATTGATTATATTATTACCAACTTTCACTTGCCGAAATCAACGCTGTTTATGCTGATATGCGCCATCGCCGGAACCGAACGTATGAAGGCTGCGTATGCACATGCCGTCAAAGAACGGTATCGTTTTTATTCCTATGGCGACAGTTCAATCCTTAAATGTGTAAATAAAATTTAACTATTCCGGTTTAAACTGCCCGTATATGGCTGAGCAGAGCTTTTTTTGCCGTTGTTTGCGCAAGCGGTTCCGCGCCGGCGGATACCCGCATCTGGTACATGGCAAAATTATGGCAATAGCAAATGGAGAGCGGATGTGTTAAAGTTGGAACTGGAATTGGAAAAAATTATAGGATATAACAAGAGTGCTTTGTTTCCGATTCTGGTATTAGGGGCTTTTCTGGTATATTTTTTTTCCGTATCGGATTTTTCTGAAGAAAATTACCATGCAGTACACGGTTTTTTCGTTGGCTGCGTTGGGTTGACATTGCTGGTGATGGGGTATTTCCGGATTTTAAGTTCGGTTATGATGGCCTCAGTCATTTATACGGGGTACCTGGTTATAAACAGTCTGAGATATACATACGGCGAGGATTATATTTTTTCGGCCGGGTATAATATATGGAGTGCGCTGTTGCTTCCCGATATTTTGTTGGCATATTTTCTTTTTCACAAAAGACAGCCTCATAAATATTGGAGTTGGTTTTATATTTTTCTGTTTGCTCAGACAGCGTTGATTGAAAAACTGCAAAATCACAGCATAGATACCGATTCGTATTATTTCTACAAACATATCGGTATGTTTAATTATCCTGCTCTGAATATATCCGTTTTATGTTTATCAGTCTTGTTTGTTTATCATGTCTGCAAAGGGCGGATATTGAGTGCTGCCGCTTTTTTTGCCGGAACTGCCGTATTTATGGGTGTTTATTTTTCAGATAATTTGTTTGCGTTCAGCCTGTTTTTTCTGGCAGCTGTTCTGATACTGCTTTTATCGTCGCTGTATTATGTATATTATTCAAGGAGTCGCGACGAGGATTTGGGAATTCCCAACAGCAGGGCATTTTGCCGGGAAGCGGAAAACAAATACCCGCTTAAATACAGTATTGCCCTGATGTATATCGACGAATACGAACGGCTGTTGAAACGTTTTGGCCGGCGAAAAATGCTGTTGCTGAAAAAAATGTTCTTAAAGCGCATAAACAAAACCAATGCCGGGATTTTGGTGTATAACTATAAGGCAGATGCGTTTATTTTGGCGTTTATGAATGCCAATGCCGCAGAAAGTTTTGAGAAAGCAGAAGAAGTCCGCCGCATTTTGGCGAAGTCCGTGTTTGTTTTTAATGAAAATAATCATCTGCAATTAACAGTATCGCAATGCGTCAGCGAAAAAAAGCGCAGTGACGCAGACGCTGCGGCGGTTTTGGTGCGAGCCGAAGAAAACTTGCAAAAGGCCTGCCGGTTTACGCGTAATATTACGATTAAGGCTTAATATTTGTCAGCGGGTAATCTGACCGCGCGGTGCAAAACAAAAAGTCCGAGTAAAAGAAACGGCAGGGACAACAGCTGTCCCATCGTAATACCGCCGGGAAGAAAGCCGATTTGCTGATCCGGTTCGCGAAAAAGTTCCATACACATTCGCGATATTGCGTAAACAATAAGAAATGCTGCGGAGATAATTCCGTTATGATTTCGGACATAAGGTCTGCGCCAGAGCAGATTGAGAATGGCAAACATCAGAAGTCCTTCCGTTGCAGCCTCATACAGCTGCGAAGGATGACGCGGCAGATATCCTCCTTCCGGAAATTTAACCGCCCAGGGAACGGTTGTAACCCGCCCCCATAACTCGCCATTGACAAAGTTGGCAAGCCTGCCCAAAAAGATTCCGATAGGAACATATAAAGCGACAATATCCGTAATCTTCAGGAACGGGAACGCGTATCTTCGCGCAAAGCAAAACAATCCCAGAATAACCCCGGCAATTCCGCCGTGAAAAGACATTCCCCCATGCCATACGGCAATAATTTCCGAAGGGTGCTTCCAAAAGTAGCCGTCTCCGTAACAGACGACATATCCGATTCTTCCCCCGAGAATAATGCCGAGTGTTGTATAGAAAACCAAATCGTCAAGCTGTTCGTTGGTGATGCCAAGATTGTACTTTGCAATATTACGTTTGGTCAGAAGCCAGGCCGCAACAATACCCGCCAAATAAGCCATGGCATACCACCTGAAGGAAAAGGGACCTATCGAAAAGATAACCGGGGATATATCGGGAAAATCAATATACATACTAAAACTCCGTAAGTGGTGATGGCCAGTCTTCAACGCTTAAAGTTATATTAACAAAAAAATATAATCCACATAAAAAAAATATGATTTTAAATGTGTTTAGCTAACTATATGATAAAGCATGATTTGTGAAAATTAAAAAAGTTACTTTTTACTTAAATAAGTGGAAAACTCCATATTGGGGTTGTTTAAGGAAGAAGGCTGCGGCAAGAATAAAACCTGTAAACGGGCAAGGCTCGGTCTGACAAAATTTTATTTTGCACCGGCAAGTTGCGTTAAGCAGGAAAATAAAAGGATAGTGCGGTAATGAATTTAGCATTGGAACAGCAAGATTTGTATAATCCGATTGATACGATAGAAGGGATATTTTCCCGCGATAACGTGTCTTTTGACCGCCGCAAGGATAATGAACTGGTAGCAGAAGTTTTGGGAAAATGGGACAATATGCTGATTTTTTTTGCGTATGAGGAGCATCTGCGCTGTCTGCATATTTCCTGCCTGCTGAACATTGAAGCATCTGCGGTGGATCGCGGAAAGATGTTTGAATTGCTGGCCATGCTGAATGAAAATCTCTGGCTGGGGCATTTTTCTTACTGGAGCGAACAGAAAATGCCGATTTTTAAACATTCCCTGATTTTGCAGGATAACGAAGAACTGTTTACTCATAAAATAAGCAAAATTATAGAGCTGTCAATTATGGAATGCGAAAGGGTTTATCCGATTTTTAATGCAGTAATGCGCCAGAATGTCGAACCGGCCCAGGCATTGTATACCAGCGTTATGGTAATGTAAAAAACGTTATCCCCATATCTGGGATACGGACATTGCGGACATCATAAAATCTTCAGATAGTGCAGGATAAAGAAAATAATGCCGGCCTGAATAAAAACAGTGGCAAAAAAGGTAGCCATATATGCCTTTTTCTTATTTTTGTGATGAAAAAACTTTTGCCCGGCAATTGCGCCGATTGTGCCCCCCATCAATTCCATCGTATGCAGTTGGATTTCGGGAATGCGCCATTCTCCGCGCTGAGCGCTTCGCTTGTCTTTGCCGTATGCTAAAAAGGTAAAAAGGTTAATCATCGGCAGATGGAATAAGACGAAGAGCATAAATGCGGCTTTGGTAAACGGCCGTACGCGCCAGCCCAGATTGTTTTCGCAGTAATAGGCAGCCAGTACCATTGCCGTTGCATAAAGCAGAAAAATGGTGTTTTTCTGTACACCCTTGAATAAAAACAAAAAAGCAAATATAAGAGTAGCAAAAGTAATTGTCATAAAGCCTCCTTAGAGATGTTGGCTATCATAAAAAAAGCCAAAAGTAAATCAAAAACTTAAGAAAATTTTAATTGCTTTAGGCTATTAGTTATACAAACAATAATAAATTTATTAGGAGATGCCAGATGAAAAGAGTATTAAGCGTCGTTGCCTGCACTATGTTGGCTGCCTGCTCTTGCAGCGAAAATCAGTGGGAAGAGGTCGATAATGTAACGTTTGATGAAACGGTGTATGAAGATCAGGCACCGGTAATCCAGTCAGAACTGCCTCCGGCACAGCCGGCTCCGATGGTTGTAAAACCGGAACCTGTATATATTCCTGCACCGCAGCCTGTTTATGATTGTCCTTGCGCGGAAGTGCAGGTTCAGCCCTGCTATCAGCAGCCGTGTTATCAGCCCTGCGCCTGCCAGCCGATGCCCTTGCCGCAGCCCAAAGTAACGACAACCAAAAAAATTATTACGACAACAACGACAATGGAAGAACCCTGCGGCAAACCGGTTTGCGAACCCGTTGTAACGACACATGAAGAAGTTATCCCTGCTGAAGTAAGCTATACGGGATACAATGCGCCGGTTCAGCAGGCTCAGCCGAATGATTACGTAGAAGTAACCGTTGAACAAAATCCGTACCGTTCCGAAGTTGTCGGAATGCGGTCTTCAAATGCCAAAGTTGACGCGTCCGTTGCAGCAAAATATTCGCCCGAAGCCTACATTGTTGTAGCAACACGCGCTACGAACCGTATGCTGCAGGATACTTCGGCTATTTATGACAGCGGCAAGGCCAGAACCGTTTATATCAAAGATACAAAGCTTCTGAGCACGGATTTGCCGTACGGAAGCCATCGCCTGAAAGGGGCAACCAAAGACATTATCAGCGGTTCAAAAACCTATGAAGTCGTCAACAATGTAAATAATGCCGATTTTGTAATTGATACGTCGGCCGATTGGTACGTTGCTCCCGACAATACGACGCCGGCTCTGCAGTATAAATTGTCAATGTATGACAAGAGCGGCAAAAAGGTCAACGAATGGGTTGAAATCATCAGGCAGGTTCAGGAATAATCTGCAGAATGACAATAAAAAGTCTGGCGAAACTGTCTGTCTTTGCCTTGCTGATAAATTATATCGGCAAGGCGGAGGCGGACAGTTTTTCTTTGGCTGTCAGGGGAACTGCCTGTGCAGACGTATCGGCGGAACAGACCCGTTCAGAAATCCGCTACCGTGCGTATGACAAAGCGGTGCTTCTGGCAGTTAAAAATTCTCCGTATGTCCGGCAGGAAGCAGCCAGTATGGACGATTACGGCTATAATGTATTGGCATACCGTTTGGCGGATAAGGCGTTAAATGACATTACGGTTATCACCGTACGTGATGACAATGAAAAAATCTGCCTGGAAGTCAGCGGAGAACTGGATCAAGAGAAGACAAACGCCGTCCTTAGGACAAAGCAGCCGGAATTTAATCCGGCAAATGTTGCCCAAATCGCCGAGAAAATAAAACGGGAGCTCCCAAAATCAATGTATGAAACAGACAGCACGATACCGCTGCTTTATGTTGATGATATTGAATATTATAATGGCAGTGCTTCTTCTGCTTTTACCGGCAAAATTACCGAAAAACTGGCTTTTGAGCCACGGATTCTTGTAACCGAAACCCGCGAACTTGCTGACTATTTTCTTAAGCCCAGATTGCTGCTGTCCAAAATAGAACCGGTTAATGCCGAAAACAGCCGTTACAGTATGTCAGTTGTCGTCGAATTGCGAAAAAGCGACGGCAGTCTTGTCGATTCGGAAGAACAAAATCGCTATATTATCGTCAATAATAATGAAAATATGCAGGAAACCGCTCAAAAACTTCTGACAAAGCTGCTGGAAGATGCCCTGACGGCTCTTTCAGGCAAATTAAACAGTCTTTTAAAGTATTAATTACTTCTCCAGCCAGAATGTAGACGGTCCGTCATTAATAAGTTTAACTTTCATTTCCGCCTGAAAAATGCCGGTTTGCGGTTCAATCCCCTTTTGCACCAGAATACTGTTAAAATAATCGTACATTGCTTTGGCTTTCTCAGGCAGCTCCGCTTTGTCAAATCCCGGACGGTTTCCGCGCGAAACATCGGCGGCCAGCGTAAATTGGGAAACGACCAGAATGCCGCCGCGGATATCCTGTACGGAGAGGTTCATCTTGCCGTCGGCATCTTCAAAAATCCGGAGATTAACCAGTTTATTGGCAAGATAATCGGCCTGTTTGGATTCGTCGCCTTTCTCTACGCCCAAAAAGACCAACAGTCCCTGTCCGATTTTTCCGACGGTTTTGCCGTTGACCTCCACGCTCGCTTCCAAAACCCGCTGTACTAAAAGTTTCATTTGTTTTCTCCGTATTTTCTTTAATATTTAATGCAGCCCTTTCCAGTTTTTACCGGGTATAAAACATATAGGAAAAGAAAATAGCTGCTCCGATGCCTGCCAAATCTGACAGTAAAGCATATTTGAGCGCATATCTCGTTTTGGCAATGTTAACCGCTCCGAAATATACCGTCAAGACATAAAAAGTTGTTTCCGTTGAACCTTGTACCACAGAAGCCGTAAAGGCGGCAAAACTGTCTGCGCCGTAGTTCTGCATTGTTTCAATCATCATTGCCCGGGCACCGCTGCCTGACAAAGGCTTCATCAAAGCCGTAGGCAGTGCATCGGCAAAGCTGTTGTCAATTCCGCTCCATTGACAGGCGGATTTAACCGCGCCGACCAATGCGTCCAAAATGCCGGAAGCGCGGAAAACGCCGATAGCCGCCAGCATGGCCAAAAGATAGGGCAAAATCCGCAAAGCTACGCCAAATCCTTCTTTGGCTCCGTCGACAAAAGCTTCGTAGCATTTAACCTTGTGTCGCATCGCAACAATAATAACCAGGCCGAGAAGCAAAATCAGGATAATATTGCCGAGGGCAGATGATATCGCCAGCCGCCGGTCATATTCAATAGCGCAGAAACCGCCGCAGAGCCCGCAGATAATAAAGATAAAACCTGCCAGCCATTTAATCAGTATTTTATTGCGAAGGTCGATTTTCTGCCGAATTGCCGTAAGCAGAAATCCAACCAGAGTTGAAACTGATGTTGCCAGCAAAATCGGAATGAAAACCTCTGTCGGGCGGCTGGCTCCCATTTGTGCCCGGTACATAAAAATCGTGATAGGAATTAGAGTAACCGAAGAGGCATTTAATATCATAAACAGGATTTGCGCATCGCTTGCCGTATCTTTTTGCGGATTATGCTCCTGCAGTTGTTCCATGGCTTTCAGGCCCATTGGCGTTGCGGCATTGTCCAGCCCCAGGAAATTGGCAGCCATATTCAGGACGACAGTAGATATTGCCGGGCTGTTTTCCGGAATGTCTTTCATAAGAACTTTAAACAGCGGAGTTAGCTTACGGGATATTTTTTCAGCGATTCCTGCTTCTTCAATCAGTTTAAGCATACCAAGCCAGAAACTTAAAATTCCGGCCAGCCCGATACAGATTTCTACGGCATTTCGCGCATTTTGGAAAATGGCCTCTGTCAGAAGGGAAAAGCTACCGCTGTCCTGATAAACGGCAAGATTCCACAAAGCTGCGGCGATTGCCGCAAGAAACATGCCGGCCCATAAAAAATTTATCATAAAGTCCCCGTTTAGCAAATATTTAAGATGTTAAAGCCATAATAAACCGTAAAGTTTAAGATTTGCCAAAGGAAAAGCGCTATGAAAGAGAATTCAAAAATTTTTTTCGCGCCGGAATATATTACTGCTAAAAATAAGTTTTCCGCGTATTATGCTGAAAATATTCTTCCGGTGTTGCACCGTATTGAACAGCGCCGGAAAAAACACCTCTGTATATTTTTGCTGTTGTGCTGTTTTGTTGCCTCATGGCTCGGGTATGTGTTTTTCCGCCTGCAGAACGGCCTGACGGATGTATCGGGTACAGTGGCGGAAGAAAACGGCGTATACGGCGCGATTGGCTGTTTGCTTGTATTGTTTGCCTGTTGGCCGATGTTCAGCTATTATAAATATGGCAAGGAAAATCTTTTGCCGCTTTTGGCACGTTTTTTCGGCGAATTTTCTTATTCGTTCTGCCCGAATCTTCCCGAAACTCTGTTGGATCGGTCACAGCTGTTTAAAGGGTATGATAAGATTACCGGCGATGACGGTTTTAACGGTGTATACGACGGGATTGCTGTCAATATTGCCGAATACAGTGCCAGCAGGCTGCGGCATCAGAGAGACAGCAGGTCGGGGCGGATTCGCAATGTGTATGTTCCGGCTGGCCGCGGCATAATATTCTATGCGCAGATGAATAAAAATTTTGCCGGGCAGACAATTGTCGTCAAAGATAAAGGCCTGTTCAACAAACTGACGCGTTATAAAAATTTAGAGAGGGCAGGGCTGGAATCGCCGGAATTTGAAAAGGTTTTTGAGGTTTATACCGACAATCAGGTCGAGGCCCGCTATATTCTGACCACTGTCATGCTGGAATATATGATAGAACTCAGGCAGTCTTTTCCCAAAATTGAATTCAGCTTTTTCTCCAGCCATGTTCTGGTAAAGATTGAAACGCTGAAAAATATGTTCGAATGCAGCAGTTTCTTTCGCTCGGCAATTAATCGACGAAGGATTGAAGAAAGTTTTACAGAACTCTATTTGCTGTTTTCCATAATAACCACCCTCCGGCTCAACCAAAACCGTATGTTGTAAATTATCGTTTTGCTGTTACCGGCAATAGCGGAGAGGCTAAGCCTGTTTGTCCAGTTGTTTGATGGTCTTTACGGCCTCTTCATACAAGACTTTGTTTTCACGGATAGACAGCCGGATGTTTGATTTTGCCAGTTCCTCGTTAGTCCCGCAGTCATAGCGTTCGGCGTTGGCTAAAACGCCGTGCAGCGGGCAGCCTCTGCGGGCGGCAAGGTTAATCGCATCCGTCAGGTTGATTTCGCCGTTGCTGCCTTTGGTTACTTCCGGAAGCAAGTCAAGGATGAGATTCGGTAGAACATACGGTCCCATGCTGGCAAAATCGGATTCTATCTGCTCGAGTTTCGGTTTTTCCACCACGCCGGTCGCCGCAACAACATTGCCGTTTTGCTTGGCTCCGGTCAGAACGCCGTAGCGGGAAAGCTGGTCTTTGGGAAATTTAATGATATTTTCAACCATTCCGCCGAAACGTTCATAGACGTCAAGCAACTGCGATAAAATCCCTTTGCCGCGGCAGACATAAACGTCGTCAACCCACATGACCATAAAATCGCGTTTTCCGATAATATCTTTGGCGCAAAGTATGGCATGCCCGTTTCCTTTGGGTTCCGGCTGGCATGCGAACGAAAACTTGACGCCGGCGGGAACGGTTCTTTTCAAAGCTTCCCACAGTTCAAGCTTGTCGCTTCTGAGCAGCCGTTCTTCAAGTTGTTTATTGGGAGAAAAATAATGTTCGTACATACTCTTGTTAGTGTCGTCGCTGTAGATAAAGACAATTTCCTTAACGCCGGCTTCGGCACAAGCGTCAACCGCATATTGAATAATCGGCAGGTTATTCAGGCACAGGAAACCTTTATGCATGGCTTTGGTAGCAGGCAGGTTGCGGGTAGAAAGCCCGGCAACGGGCAAAACGACAACTTCTGGTCTTGCAAACATGATGATGCTCCTTGTTAAAAACGGTAACTTACACTGAGTATAATCATGGCAGACGGTTTTGGCAATTATAAAAACAGTATTTCACAGCCCGTTATGCTGTATTACATATCGGTAACGGAATTTCGTTTGGAAATCGTTCCGCTGAAAACGTTTTTTCCCTGTGTATTTGCGGCATATAAATAATGTTTTTTTAGATTAAGGTTTTGCGGTTGTCCGGAAAACTTTCCTTTAAGCATTGATTTTCCGGCAATGCCGCTTGCCTCTTTCACATACGGGGAACGGACGGAAAAAACATACAAATTTTGTTTTTTTACAGGTTCAAAAGATGTTTCAACGGCAACCAATGCGTCATCCGTAATATGTTCTCCGGCAAAAGGTGCAAATGTAATGTCATTTTCGGCAAATAAATGTTGTAAAATGCTGGTGTTCCGTTTTTCGGCATTTTGAACAGGAGAAAAATTCGAGCTGGAAGCAGGAGACGGAATTTTAAAGTCCGGCAGTACCTGGCTGGCGGATTTTTGCTGCCGGGCGGAAGGGGCGAAGTCTTTATTCTGTGTTGCGTCAGCGGTCTTAAGGGCTTGTTGTTTGTTGTTCTGCTTTTTATTAAACGCAAATTTTTGCCGTTTGCCGATACTGTCTGATATGGTAAAAACTGGCTGGGAAGAGCCTTTCTTGCCGATGTTCAGGGCAACCACCGGATTGATTTTCATTGAGGATTTCGTTTCAGCGGCAGAAGCTTTTTCTTCCGTAATTTTTATGTCAGCAACTGCTGTTTTTATATCTTTTTTGCCAGAAAGCTTTATATCCGTAACTGTCGTTTCTGCATCCTTTTTGTCAGAAAGCTTTATATTTGCAGCCGCCGCTTCTGTTTTCTTTTTGCCTGAGTGCTTTATGCCGGCAATTAAATTTTCTTTGCTTTCTTTTTCTGCTATCGTCGTCTTTGCGGTTTTAGCCTGCGTAATATCTTCCTTTTTGTTTACCTTTGCGCTTGTAGTGTCGGCTGCGCTGATATCGTTATAAGCCATAACATTTTTTTCCAAATCCTTTTCGGCTTGCTGCAGTTTAGCCATAATTTTAGATATAGCGGCTTTGGTTTTTGTAAGAATATTTTCTCCGGCATCCTTAGGTGAAGGAGTAGGAGCAGCCGAAACGGTAATGGCCGGAGTAAGGGCAGGAACGTCCGGCAGAGTTTTAACTGAAAACTGCGGAGCATTGCTTTTAAGAATTTGTGACAATCCGCCGAATTCAGCGGTAGAGGCAGTTTCTATTGTCTGTCGGGATGCTTTTTCATCTTCAATTTTGTTAAATAAATTAAAAAGCCCTCCGGACGTTTCGGTTAAAACCATATTGTACGCTTTTTGCCTTTGGGAAACCTGACTGCTGGAAAGGGGGTTATTTGCTTCAGCGCTTTCATTCTTGGCTTGGGTATCTTTATTTTTTATTTCGTCAGTAACAGAAGGAAGAGCTGTTTTCGAGTTGCTTTCAGGCCTTGTTTCATTGTTTGTTATTGTGTTGGAAACGTCTGGATGTCCGGTATTTGCCTTCTGAACAGATTCAGAGGCCGGTTGCCCGGCCTGAGAAGAAGAGTGTTCTTTTTGCTGTTTTGCAGCCCCGGCCGGAGCTTTTTCCTGCGGGGAGGGCGTCTCTTCAGGTTCGACAGAGCGTAAGTCTAAAGAACCTGACGCGGAAGAAGGAGCTGTTCCTCCTCCCGTTTTTACGGTCGGTTTGGTTACATCAATTTCTTCAATCGTTTCCGGCGGGTAAACCATATATTCGTCATAATCTCTGGCATTAATCCCCAATACGGCTCGGAACAAATCGATATTTGCAATAATATCCTCGTCCAGCTGTTTTGTATATGTCAGCATGGTTTTAAGCGCCTGCGTTGCAATTTCGTTGTTTTCCTTCATTTCCGAAATTTTCGAAGAATCGATTATATTAAGATAATTATCACGGATTTTAGCATGCAGGCCACCGATATTGTCCATCACCTCTTTTGTCTTGTTAATACCTGCCTGCAATTCTTGTATCTTATCTTCCGCAATTGGGTTTTCGCTCGTCTTGAGCAGTTCAATTTGTGCCATATAGACATCGGTCAGCCCGGTATGGTAAGCGGAATTGTTTTGGGCAAGATTATACATCCATGCAATTTTGTTAAACGTGTCGTCAAAAATATATTTGCTGTCAACAATAAAGTTTTCCTCCAAAACTTTGGGAATAAATTTAAGTTTTGCCTTTTCCGCGCCAAGGTCGGCTTCAATCGACATAAGCGTTTCTTCTTCGGGATAATTGTTGAGCATATCTTTCATTTTTTTGATACTGATTTCGGCATTGCGAATAGTTTTCAGATTTTCTTCATAGACATTGACCACGTTGTCGTTTTGGGTAACCGGCTTAAAGCGGACAACTTCCAGTGTCAGGCGATTGATGTCCTGCAAGGCGCCGTCAACGGCTCTTTGTAAAGATTTCAACTTGCCGCCGATACGCTCCATTTTTTCCTTTTCCTTATAATGGCGGGCATTTTTTATGCGGTCTTCAAGCTCGCTTATGCGTTTAATGGTTTCGCTCAAATCTGTTTTGACCGTCGGGTTTGCCAGATTGCCGCCGAATGTGAATTTAAATATATCGGAAAACGATGCGTTATGATATACGGCGTTAAAGACAGCCGTAAACAGCCAGTCGCTCAGATTAAGGTCAAATTTCATATTCATATTGACAACCGGAGATTCCCAGATAACGCTTTCGGCAACAGCCAGTCCTTTGCTGATATTATATGTTCCGCGGATTTTTGAAAAACTGCTTTTCCCTGATTTCAAACTGTTAAGAACAGAATTTTCAAAACCGGATACGGATTTTCTCTGCTCAAACTCAAATTTGATAATATCCAAATCCCATCCGCGAACAGCCGTGTTAGCCAGAGAAAATTTGCCTTTTGAATTAAGATTGTCAAAAAAATCTTTCTGTGAGCCTGCTAGGGAATTGAACGTGCCCTCCGCCGTCAGCCAGCCGCTTTCCAAGGCATAGACAGAGCCGCCGAATTCAGGCGTTTTAAGGTTTTTGACATTAAAATAGCCGTTAACTTTGGCAATGCCGTTGCTGTCTAAAATAAAGCGTAAGTTGACATGGCTTTTGTCTTGGGAAGCATCAAATGATACGACATTGAGAATACTGTCTTTTAATTGCATTTCCGTTGCTGCCGATGTATAATTTTTTCCGTTGCAGCTAAGTTGTTTTGCAGTAGCCCTGATGTCAAAATCGATTTTGCCGAGCCGCGAATAATCAATTTTACTGTTCCATGCCGGTTCTGCGATAAAAGTAGCCTGATTGTTTTTTGCCGCTTGGGCTGAAGCTTTTTTGGCAAGATTGAACCATCTGTCGGCTTCAAATTTGTCAAAGTTAATTTCAGCGGCAAGCTTGGGTTTGGCTGCGGTATTGTCAAATTGGAGATTTCCGCTGATGGCATTGGCTCCGAGATAGGCTTTGATGCCATCTAACGCAAAAAGATCAGCGTTCCCTTTAATTTTTGAAGCCAGAGTGAAAGTTGTAACCGGCATATCCGGAGTATAATCAATATTCAGAGCCTTGATAAATGATGAGAAATTATTGGTTTTCATTTCCCAGTCGCCGTTAACTGCCGCTCCTTCTTTGGAATTGTTGGCTACAACGCCTGTATAGGAAAACTCTGTGTCGCCGAATTTCTGGACGGAACTGAGACTGAACTCGGACAATGTGCCGCTCATGGCACCTTGTGCGGCAAAGATTTTTCTTTTAAACAAGTTTTTGCTGCCCGTATCAATGCCCAGCGTCGATGCAAACAACGGGAAATTGTCCGTTTTGATGTCGTAGCTCAATTCATTGAAATATGGAGCCGAAAAGATTTTGTCTGCGTTCATGCTCAAAGACAGGCTGGCGCCGGCAATGTTGTCAACCGAAAGCTTCTTAACGTCCATATGTTCTTGGTTTGTGTTGATATGCAGATAGATTTTTTCTAACGGAATATCATTATACACGGCGCTGGCAATATTGACTTCTGCATCAACATCAAGATCACGGTTCCAGGGGATTAAATTCATCTGGTAGATAAATTTGTCTTGGACAGACGCTTGTTTAAGCTGTTCGGGAACTGCCTGCAGGTATCTGTCAAAAATAATCTTGGAAGTGTCGATATCAGCCAGTACATAAACTTTTTCTTTTTTAACGAAGCCTATATTTCCTCTCAATGCCGTTGAGTCGATAATGGCTCTGGGAAAAGAAATTTTAAGGCTGTCTAAATTCCCGTCAATCTTGATTTCGGCCTGCGCCCGTTTAAAGATAGATTTTTTATTCTCGGCTGCGGCAAGTTTGGCCAGGTCAATGCCGAAAACAGAGACAAATGTTCTGAGGTCTTTCGAGTCCGCAGCTTGGTTAAAGATATAATCTACACCGTTATTCAGGTTAATCCGGCCGACAGTTTTAATTGTTGTGTCGCCCGGCATAATGACGCCAAAACGCGTAATATCAATAACATTGTCTTGCAAGGTTACGCCAAGGCTGAGGTTTTGTGCCTCAACATTATTATACCATGCCGTTCCCGCTTTTACGGAAAGGTTCAGGTTATAGCCGGCAAAAGCGCTGTCCGCAAATTTCTTTCCGCCTTTATTCTGAGCTATAATGTCTTTGCTCAGTCCTTCCAAAATGCCTAAATCAAATTTGGCCATATCGAAATCGGCATTTATGTCTGTGCTGTCTTGATTGTTTTTAATAATAACCGTTCCGCTTCCGGCTGTATTCTTGTCGTATTTAGCCGTAAAATTATCGAGTTTTGCCAAACCCTTTTCATAATCGTACTGAAAAGAAAAATAGAGCGGCTTATTGTACCATTCGGATATGCTTGCATTTCCGAAAACGACATTGGAGACATCCAGCAGGCTTTGCGTGTCAAACGTAACATTTCCCTTGGCTTTTGCTCCAAGCGTGCCTTCAATGGTTGCAGATGTGCCGCTGGATATGTTGTTAAGTGCCATTTTCAAAGTCAGGCTGCTGTCTTTTATGATATCGCCTTTAAATTGCACTTCGCTGTTATTATGGATAAATTTACCGCTTGTCTTATACGGTCCTTTCAGGGAAGGGGCACTGATGTTGGCGGAAACGTTGTGAATTTCAAATTCGTTCTTGTCTTCCAGATTTTTATAGCTCAGGGTAGATTTGTTGACGCGGACGTCATTAAACGAAACTTCGACATTGCCGGATTTTGTATTGCTGTTTTGCCCGACACCGTCCCAGTTTAAGACACCTTTTTCATCAATTTCGACATAGGCCGTCGCATCGGTTAAAGTCATTGACTTAACGATAAAATTGTTGTCAAGCAATGGCATCAGGTCGACGGAAGCTCTGATTTCGTTGACAACGACCAGCGGTGATTTTCCGCCGTTGTTTTTGAAAAACTTAACCTTGCTGGCAGAAAATTCAGGAGAAGGGAACAGCTTGACCTCAAGATTGCCGTCAATAACGGCTTTTAATCCCGTAATTTGCGAGAAGCGCTGTGCCACAACGGCTTTATGTTTATTCCAGTCCAGCGTATAAAGGTATATGCCGCCTGCTGTTGCAGCCAGAATCACAAAGCATAAAATACCTATAATAACTTTTTTTAGCACGTTTTTCTCCTAAAATAAAAAATAAGCTTTGCTAAATTTTTTTGTCATTGTATATTATAAAAAATTAACGAAACGATAACATTGGCATATTTTTTGCAAAATTGTTAAAAGGAGGGCGTTTATGGATATAAAGCGGGAGTTGTTTGAAAAGGCAAAGCAGGCCGGGGAAAATGCGTATGCGCCTTATTCCGGCTATAAGGTAGGGGCAGCGCTTTGTACGCCGGAGGGAGAAATTTATGCGTCATGCAATGTTGAAAACATTTCTTTTCCCTGCGGCACCTGTGCTGAGGCAGGGGCAATAGCGGCAATGGCCTCTGCCGGCGGACGGCGGATAAAGGCGCTGCTTGTTGTTGCCGGAGGGGAGGATTTGGTATATCCCTGCGGTGCCTGTTTGCAGCGGATTGCCGAGTTTGCAGAACCGGAAACGGCGATATATCTGGCATCTCCGGGGGGAATACGCCGGGAATGCCGGCTGAAAGAGCTGCTGCCTTGCGCTTTTAAATCTTCGGAGGTCAGACATGGCTGAAAACAGTGATATTAAAAATACTGCATCTTTTATCCGCAAAAAACTGCAGCTTGAAAAGCCCCGTACTGCAATCATCTTAGGATCTGGGCTGAGTGGTTTTGCCACCGAGCTGGAAAATGTATCGGTTTTGGCTTATAAGGATATTCCCGGTTTTCCGCAAAGTACGGTTTCGGGGCATAAAGGCCAGCTTATCCGAGGGTTTCTGCATGGCCGGGAGCTTATCTGCCTGAACGGGCGTTTTCATCTTTATGAAGGGCACGATGCGGCTGTAATAGCCCAAGTCGTCCGGCTGTTGCGGGAACTTGGCATAGACCGCCTGATTGTAACCAATGCCGCCGGCTCGCTTAATAAGGAATTGGCACCCGGAACATTGATGCTGATAAAAGACCATATTAATTTCAGCGGCAGGAATCCCCTGGTCGGTCTAAACGACGAGGTGTATGGCCCCCGTTTTCCGTCAATGAATAACGCTTATGCCGAGCCTCTTCGCCGCAAATGCCGGGAGATAGCCGAAAAGCAGGGAATAAAATTTGCCGAAGGAGTATATTTGATGGTGCTGGGGCCAAATTTTGAAACCGCCGCGGAAGTCCGCGCTTTTGCACTGCTCGGAGCCGATGCCGTCGGTATGTCGACGGTGCCGGAGGTTATTGCCGCCGTCCATTGCGGTATGGAAGTTTTAGGTATTTCCGTTATTACCAACTATGCCGCTGGTTTAATGGACAATACGCCGTCGCATCAGGAAACGTTGGCTGAGGCAGACAAGGCTTCGGCAAGGATGACGGCTCTTTTAACCGCATTTATCAGAGAGGAGGAATAAGATGCTGCCACAGGAAATTATTCGTAAAACCCGCAGCCATGAAAAGCTGACGGCTGAAGAAATAGAGTTTTTTATCCGCGGACTGAGCCGGGGAGATATTGCGGATATTCAGGCCGCTTCGTTTACGATGGCGGTTTTCTTAAACGGGTTGAGCCGAGAGGAAACGCTGGCGTTGACGCTGGCGATGAGGGATTCCGGCGAAAAATTGAGTTGGAAAGAACTGCGGGACAAACCGATTGTCGACAAACATTCGACCGGCGGCGTCGGCGATAAAGTCAGCCTGATGCTGGCACCGATGCTGGCAGCCTGTGGCGCGTATGTGCCTATGATTGCGGGCAGGGGGCTCGGGCATACCGGCGGAACGCTGGATAAACTCGATTCTCTGTCTGGCTACAATACCGGCGTGGATATCGCAACGTTTAAAAAAACAGTAAAAGAGGCAGGCTGTGCCATAATCGGGCAAACGGCGGATTTGGCGCCGGCAGATAAAAAATTGTATGCCATCCGCGATGTTTGTGCAACTGTTGAATCTATTCCGCTGATTACGGCATCTATCTTGTCCAAAAAGCTGGCGGCAGGGCTGCAGTATCTGGTTATGGACATCAAATGCGGCAACGGCGCTTTTATGGAAAATATGCAGCGGGCATCGGACTTGGCATATTCAATTGTTGAAGCCGCCAATGGTGCCGGGACCAAAACCTCGGCGATTTTGACCGATATGGACAGCGTTTTGGGAACAACCGTCGGCAATGCGCTGGAATTGGGCGAAGCATTAGCTTATCTTAAAGGGGAAAAGCCGGATGCCCGCCTGAATGAAGTAACAATGGCCTTGTGTTCCGAATTGCTGATAAACAGCGGTTTGGCTAAAGATGCGTTGGAGGCAGAAATCAAACTCCGTCATAGCATATCTTCCGGTGCGGCTTATGAGCATTTTGTCAAAATGGCATCACTTCTTGGTGCTGACACCCGCGTTCTTGAAAATTATGACTTACTGCAGCCCAAAGCACCGTATATAGAACCGGTATATCCGGAAATGTCCGGATATGTTTCCGCCGTCAATACCAGAGAAGTCGGGCTGGGGGTGATTATGCTTGGCGGCGGCCGAACCCGCCCGGAACAGCAGATAAATTATACGACCGGCTTTACTTCGTTTTGCCAGATTGGCGACAAGGTCAATCCCAAAACTCCTTTGTGCTATGTTCATGCCGAAGACAAAGCCGCAATTGCCGAAGTTGCCGCGCTTGTCCGCCGTGCCGTAACCATAGCGCCGGAAAAACCGGAAACCAAGCCGGTTATTTTACGCAAAATTGCATAGCAGTTATTTTTGTGCAGTGCGGGCGGAAACTTGTGAATGACGGCTTGGTTTTTTCGGCTGCGGCGGCACATGGAAATCTGCCCGCGACTTATAGCGTTTTATCTTGCTGAGCAGAGTATAGTCCGGCATCCCGTCTTGCGGCAGTTTCCATTTCTTTTGCAGCTTTTTGACTTCTGCAGCTGTCTGTGCGCCAAGCCTTCCGTCTTCTTTAAGTTTTGATTTTAAAACTTTGTTGGCAAATTGCTGTACCGCCAGAATATCCTCATCGGTCAGTTTGTAATATCCGTGTTCGTCAAGCGGCATAAATTTTTGCGTGCCGCCGATGTAATCAGCCAGCCGCGCAATCGCCAGGGCATAATTTGTAGAACGGTTCCAAATCATAATCCGCCGGAAGTTACTCAGTGTTAAGTAGGCGCGTCCGCGCCGCCCGTCCGGCAGGACAATGCCGGCAGCCGCCTCGTCCGGCAGCCTGATGCCTTTGCCGTTGGCGCTGATAACGCCGAGTTTTTTCCATTCTTTAACCGTTTTGTACTTTTTTGCGCCGACAAGTTTATAATCAAAATTCCACGGCAGTTTGACTTCCTGCCCCCAGGGCTCGTCAGCTTTCCAACCGAGTTTGGAAAGATAGTTGGCAGCCGAGGCGATTGCGTCGTCAAAGCTGTCCCAGATATCGGCAACGCCGTCGTCATCATAGTCAACCGCATAGGCGTTGTATGTTGACGGCATAAATTGAAAATGCCCCATAGCGCCGGCCCAAGACCCCATCATTTTATCGCCGTCCAAGTCGTATATATCCATAATTTGCAAAACGTTATACAGTTCTTTCTTAAAAAAAGCCGACCGCCGGTTTTTGTAACTGAGGTTTGTTAAACCGTCAATCAGGTGATATTTTCCCTTGTTGTAGCCAAAATGCGTTTCAATCGCCCAAAATGCAACCAGATAATTAAGCGGGACGCCGTATTCAGTGCTGATTTTCTGATATTTGGGCTTTAATTTTTTATACTGTTCGCGCGCTTTGCTGACTTTTCCCTGATTAACCAGCCGGTTGATGTATTTGTCGGAAGTAAGGATAAATTCTGCCTGCTTTTTGTCTTGCAGCTCAACTTCTTTAATTTCATGAAAATAATCTTCTTTGTAGGCTTCGTTTATCGTTTTTTTTGAAATGCCTTTGTCTGCCATTTCCTCTTTCAGTTGTTCCAGCCACTTGTTCCATTCGGCGCGTTGTTCCTCCACACTCTTGACTTTTGCCTGCGCTGCTCCGCAGACAAATCCGATGCTGATGATAATAAAGAGAATTTTTTTCCACATGTCTGCCGCCGTTATTGCTGATGTTACGCCCAAATTAAATTCATGCTGCCGCTGTTACTGAAGTTATGCTCAAGTGCATGTTGCCGTTAATGCCAATAATAATATAAAGTATAATATCTTTACTTTCTCCTAACATTCAACTGTTTACATCAAAATTTTTTTGTGTTAGAAGAGAGAAAAGGAGCTAAAATGAATATTAAAGAGTTTAAGACTGGACTTCCCGTTCGCAAAGCCGTATTAGGCATAGATTACGGATCAAGACGAATGGGACTGGCTGTTTCCGATTTGTCTTGTACCATTGCCACGCCTTATAAAATTCTTTATCGTCGGGAAATTTCTGCCGATATGGCAGAACTGCGGAAAATTATGGCTGAAAAGGAAATTGGCGCCGTCGTTATGGGGCTGCCGTTGCAAATGAATGGCGAAGAAGGGGAAATAGCCGCCGAAGTCCGCAAATTTGCTGCAATTTTGGAAGAGAATTTTAAGTTTCCGGTGTTGCTGTGGGATGAACGTTTGTCCTCTTCGGCAATGGAAAATTTTCTTATTAAGGAAGCAGACCTTTCGCGCAAAAAGCGCGCTAAAGTATTGGATGCATCTGCTGCCGCCTATATTCTTCAGGGAGTACTTGATGCCTTGAAATATGCATAAATCCTGAAATGCGCGCAATATATAATATCCCCAAAATTTTAATTGACAATTGCTGCACCCTAAAGTAGCTTGAAACTGCATAAGATGATAACTTGTGTGAGGTTTGAAAGCCTCTTGAGTGTTGCTTGACATAAGCGTAAAAACTGCCTTTTGGTCTGTCGGCCGGAAGGCAGTTAATAAGGTATATTACATAGATTCTATACCGAATACACTGCACATTTCACTCAAATGCTTTCAACTTCCGGTCGCCTTCATCAAGCGGCTTTTTTTGTATGGGAAGTGAGTATGAATTTGATAAAAGCAAATCAAAACGGGCGTTCAATAATGGAAATGCTTGGCGTCTTGGCTGTTGTCGGTATTCTGTCGGTTGGCAGTATTGCCGGTTTTTCAACGGCAATGTCTAAACATAAAAACATGAAAGAAGTGGAAAAATATAATTTGTTTGTTCAGGATTTTATGCAGCATAAGTCGCTGATTTTGAAATCAGGCGATGCAATGGGGACTTCGCAATGGGTATTTTATACCAAAGAAGTGGAAAAACTGGGAATTCTTCCTCCTGGTTGGCAGGTGAAAGGTAGTAATATTGTAGATAATTTAGGACACAGGTTTAATCTGTATTCAGGTTTGAGCAGAGACGGAATCGTTATGGGTTTATATCTGAATACCAAAAAAGGGGAAAGCACTAATACCATGTTTTGTATTCAAATGTGGCAAAACTTTATTTTACCCAATCAGGAATGGATTGGCAATGTCTGGTTAAATGGAACAGGGACGAAATCAGGTACGTATTACGGAACAAATTTTTGCTCAAAAGGGAGAAAATGTCTGGCACACATAACCGTACCCGAAATACATAAATTCTGTATCAGTTGTGCCGAGGAAGCAGTTTGTAACATAATTACTACATTCCATTAAAAATCCGGCTCGGCTGTCGGTTGAAAAGTATTTCAACAACAAAAGGGAGCTGATAAGCTCCCTTGATTACTTTCTGTATTTGCCAGACTGCTATGCCGCCTTGACGACGTCAAAACGGATTTTTGCGCCGCCGAGTTCGTCAACGGTCGGTTCCGACAGATTGCCGCTTTCGGCAATCTCCAGCGCCAGAACCTGCTCCTTGATGTAATCGGCGTATTCGGCAATTGCAGTTTTAACCGTCGTATCGTCGGAGGTATATGCCAGTTTAATCCGATCGGAGATGTCAAAGTCCTTACTTTTGCGCAAAGCCTGAATCATCCGCACAAAATCGCGGGCAATCCCTTCTTTTTCCAACTCCGCATCAACCGTCGTATCCAAGATGACCACGGCCGTATTGTCAGGCAATGCCTGTCCGCTCATACCGTCCTTGATAACCAGGCGTAGTTCGTATTCTTCGGCGAACAGCGTCTGCCCGGCAATCGCCAGCGTCCCGTCTTCGTTCTGCGACCACTCGCCTGATTTGGATTTTGCCATAATGTCTTTCATCGCGCCGCCGAGCCTCTTGCCGATAAGCGGTGTCTTGAGGTAGAGAAAGCGTTCGGCAACATCGGCAATATCCGATTTCAAGACAATATTCTTGACGTTGACCTCGTCTTTCAGAGCTTCGGCAAAGTCTTGCAGCATTCCTGCGTTATCGCCTGCAATCGTCATCGACCGCAGCGGCAGACGGTTGCGGAGCTTGTGCTCCTCACGGATAGCTTTGGCAACCGAAGAAATCGCCCGTACCATATCCATCTGTGCAATCAAACCGCCATTGCCGGCGATTGCGCTCAAAGTGGGAACGTCTTCCAAATGTACCGATTCGCCGCCGGTCAGCCCTTTGTAAACGAATTCACTCATAAACGGCATTAACGGCGCGGCAATTTTTGCGACGTTAACCAAAACGGTATACAGTGTGTTAAAGGCGCTCATGTCATTTCCGTCCCAGAACCGGGCGCGGGAACGGCGGATGTACCAGTTGTTGAGAATTTCCAGAAAATCCTCAACTTCCGCACAGGCTCGTGCGATTTCGTATGCCGCCATGTCTTTGCGGACAACGTCAGCCAGCGCTTTAAGCTTTGCCAGAATATAGCTGTCTAACACATCGTCAGATTGTGAAATTTCTTCTGCTCTAATCCCTTCCGCATTGGCGTACAGCGTAAAGAAGTAATAAGCGTTCCAAAACGGTATCAAAGCTTTGCGTGCCGCTTTGGCAATTTCTTTGCCTTCTTTGTCTACCGCAACATTGCCGCCTTTCAGAACCGGAGAAGAAATAAGGAACCAGCGCAAAGCGTCAGAGCCTATTGTTTCCAGAATTTCGTTCGGATCCGGATAATTCTTCAGACGCTTGGAGAGCTTTTGCCCACCCTCTGCCATCAGCAGTCCGGTGCAAATGCAGTTCTTAAACGCCGGCCTGTTGTGCAACGCAGTGGAAAGCACCGTCAGCGTATAAAACCAGCCACGGGTTTGGTCAATTGCTTCCACGATGAAATCTGCCGGAAAATGCTTGTCAAACCATTCCTTGTTTTCAAACGGGTAGTGGATTTGCGCATACGGCATGGAACCGCTTTCAAACCAGCAGTCGAACACGTCGCTGACCCGGCGCATCATCGTCTTGCCCGATGGATCGTCCGGATTCGGATAAACGACATCGTCAATGTAAGGCTTGTGCAAATCGGTTACGTCAGCACCGGTCTTTTCCTTAATCTCGGCAATGGAACCGAAGACGTCAATCCGCGGAAATTTCGGATTATCGGATTTCCAAACCGGAATCGGCGTTCCCCAGAAACGGTTGCGGGAGATAGACCAGTCGCGTGCCCCCTCCAGCCATTTGCCGAAGCGTCCGTCTTTGATATGCCCCGGAATCCAGTTGATTTCCTGATTGTTCTTAACCATGTCGTCGCGGAAGTCCGTTACCTTGACAAACCAGGAAGACATCGCCTTGTAAATCAACGGCGTGTCCGTGCGCCAGCAGAACGGGTAGGTATGCTTATACTGTTCTTTTTTAACCAGCAGCCCGTTGGTTTTCAGCCACAGCATAATCGGCTCGTTGGTATCAAAGACCTGCTGCCCTTCATAGTCGGGAACTTCTGCAGTGAATTTTCCCGCCTCGTCAACCGGGCAA
Organism: Acetobacter sp. 46_36; assembly: GCA_001917135.1. Taxonomy (GTDB): domain Bacteria; phylum Pseudomonadota; class Alphaproteobacteria; order RF32; family CAG-239; genus CAG-267. The sequence goes on along the minus strand of MNTT01000007.1, from coordinate 50,612 downwards.
ACCACCGGGAAATTCTCGTCATACGCGCGGCAAGCCTCAAAGTCGTCCTGCCCGAAACCCGGTGCAATGTGAACCACACCGGTACCGTCTTCGGTCGAAACAAACTCGCCGGCCAATACTCTAAAAGCGCCTTTGTCTTTTAAATGCTGAAAATACGGGAACATCGGCTCATAGCTCATGCCGACCAGCTCCGAACCTTTCATCTTCCTGACTAAAGTTGCGTTTTCAAGCTGTTTTTTATAGCTGCCGAGCCGCGCTTCCGCAAGAATATACTCTTGTCCGTTTTCGTTCATGACCACATAGTCGATGTCATTGCCGACCGCCAGCATCAAATTGGAAGGCAGTGTCCACGGTGTCGTTGTCCACACGAGGATTTTCTGCCCGTTCGCAAGTTTGAACATGACCGTAATGGCATTATCGACCTTTTCTTGGTAGCCAAGGTTGACTTCAAAGTTGGAAAGCGGAGTTTCTGCTGCCCAAGAATATGGCAAAACGCGGTAATCTTCATAAACCAGCCCTTTGTCGTACAGTTCCTTAAAATTATGGATAACGCTTTCCATAAATGGCAGGTTCATCGTTTTGTAATCGTGGCTGAAATCAACCCAGCGCCCGATGCGCTTAAACATGTCAACCCAGATGTTGGAATATTTTAAGACGTCGGTGCGGCAGAAATTGTTGAATTTTTCAATACCGTACCCCTCAATCTGCTTGCGTCCCGAAACGCCGAGCTGTTTTTCAGCCGACATTTCCGCCGGCAGTCCGTGGCAGTCCCACCCGAGGCGGCGTTCGACCTTTTTGCCGTTCATTGTCTGAAAACGGGCGACCGCATCCTTAACGTATGATACCATAATATGTCCGTAATGCGGCGTGCCGTTGGCAAACGGAGGGCCGTCGTAAAAAACGAACTCCGCGGCGCCGTCGCGATTATGCACGGATTTTTCAAAGGTCTTGTCTTCTTCCCAGAAATTCAGGATATTTTTTTCCATTTCGGGAAAATTGATTTTAGCATTCAATTCCGGATAATATTTTTTCTTTTCAGTCATCTTAAAAATTCCTAAAACTCACAAACTTTTCCAACTCTACTCATAAAAAGCTGCAAAATCAAGTCAAAATTAAAAAACGCAGAATCTTAACCGAATTTTTAAACATTTCCGCCTAAAATAAAAGCCAAAAGAGTATGTGTAACCGTTGCTGAATGTTTTGCTTATGATTAAATATATGAAAATAAAAAGAAAAATTGTTCTATTGGCTGCGGCGCTTGTCTGCGGGGTAATCGGCGTAGCAGAAGCTGCCGGCGGAAATATCAGCGTCGCCCGGGCATTTTATGAACTTGCACGGCAGAATAATACACAGAAAATTGAAACTCTGTTGGAACGCGGTTACTCTCTTGAGAGCGTTGACGAACGCGGATATAATTCGGTCTGCATTTCGGTTATCCGCCAGAACCGTCCTGCTTATAAGGTGTTGACAGGGTATGGGGCGGATAAGAGCCCGGAATGTCTGAAAAAAATTCCCGACAGCGCGTATCGCCGCTTTTTCGGTTTGTCTCCGAAACAAACTCCGGTAAAAAGTTATAAGCCGGATTCGCCGTATCTTATCGGTACGGCGGCTCTGGCGGCTGGTGCGGTAGCCGCTGCATACATTTTCCGCGGTGATACGGATGGAAGCAGCGGTGGCGGAGGGGAAAATCCCGATCCGGATCCTGACCCTGATCCGGGTGATGATTGCCCGCCGAACAGCCACTTGCAAGACGGTATCTGTATCTGCGACAGCGGTTACGGAAACTACGGAGATATGCCAAACTGCCATGCGACGGTAGCTAATTGCAGCGTGCAGGAGGCAGACCAATGCAAAACATGTAACGGCGGATATATACTGGAAAATAATGTTTGTTACGCGCAGATTGATCATTGTATTGCTCAAAGTGGTAAAACATGTTCTCAGTGCGAAACCGGATTTGGAATTCATGGTGGAGACGGAACCAAATGCTATCCGGACATAGAACACTGCAAAAACCAGTATATGGATATTTGTCAGGAATGTGAGGCAGGCTACGGTACTTATTCAGATGACAGCCGGTGCTATAAAACGGTTGAAAACTGCTTAAATCAGGTTCAGGACGTTTGTAAACAGTGTATGCCCGGCTATGACACTTTTGGTGATCCCTATAGATGTTATGACAAAAATCCGTGTGCCGCGTACCCGAATTCTGTGCCGGCGGAAGGTGGAACCACCTGTGTTTGTAATGCTGACAAGGGCTATACCGGAGACCCCTATGGCGAGGGGTGTTCCCAGACGACCGGAGGCGATTATAACGAAGGTGATGAAGATAACGAAGAATGGAATAATTACAACGAGTTGTATTGCAATTCCCACGGAAAATATGACACGGATACAAAAAGGTGTCTCTGCTATACGGGATACACCGGAGACAGCTGCTCCGAATGCAGTGCGAATTATCTGAATTTCGGCGGTATGTGTTTCCGTGATTTGGAATGCCCGCAGAAAGGGAATCATTTGGTTCAGGAAAACGATACCTGTGTCTGCGATATCGAAAACGGATATATCCCCTATTATGATGAAGGCGGAAGAATGACCTGCATGGCGCAGATAACCTGTGATTTGCACCATGAACAAATTGGGCCGGATGAATGTGTCTGCAAACCTGATTTTGACGAAAATTGCGAAAATTGTAAAGAAGGGTTTGAATATGACAGCACGTCGGACAGCTGTCTGCGTACGGAATATATCTGTGAAGAAGAATGGACAGGGGATCAATGCGACATTTGCCCTGTACAATTCAAGATAACGGTAGACAGCAGCGGCCGCCACTGCGGTTTGGAATGCGCAGATAACCGTGCGCCGATTGCCGAAAATCCGACTTGCGAAACCTGTGCTCCGGGCTATGAGTTCAGCAGTATCGATAACACCTGTATTACAACCGAGTGTACGACCGGACAGGAGGGGTACATAAAAGATGAAGAAACCGGGGCTTGCCGATGCGATACTGAAAACGGCTGGAGAATGAGTGCGGCAGGTGTTTGCGAGAAGATGGAAGGAGATTTGATAGGATCGTCAGATTCTAATATTAATAATGCCAAGATTACGGTGGCCAACGACGGCGTATTGCGCGACGTTTACGGGATGAAACCGGTATTGAACGAAGATGATGAAGGCAATATCACCTATTATGACAGTGTCTATAATGCGCTGACGTCATCCGGAACAAATCAGGGAACTATTGATATAACCAACAGCAATACCGGCGGTAATTTTGTTTATGGCATATATTCCCAGTCCGATATATATAACAGCGCCGTAATCAGCAATACGGCCGAAGAATGCGACGGATGCAACAATAGGGCAACCGGCACCATAAGCATTAAAGACGACAATACGTCTTCTGAAATTTACGGGATGTATAATTCCTCCGAAAACAACATATATAATAGTTTTTCTTTTGGAACGGGACAGGGAGCTACAAAAAATGGTTCGGACGGCTCGATAATTATCACTAAATCAGAAACGAGCAGCGGTAACATTATTGGTATGCAGGGCGGTAAAAATCTCTATAACGCTTACGCCAATACCAGTGACGGTGTAAATACCAATGTTAGAGCAGTGGGAAAAATCAATATTACCCATAATGGATATGGCGACGTTATCGGTATCAGGGGAACAAACAGCGCCGGCAAGATAAACAATGCGCTGGCATACCTGAATTCGGCCGTCTCGGATGCTGTGGCGGAAGGTTCAATCGTATTGTCAGGAAAAGGCAACGTTTACGGAATATACGGCAACGGGACGATAGCCAACAGCGAAACCCAGTTTAATAAAAACTATAATATGCTTAAGGATTTCAGTTCCCACGGCGTAATTGACGTAACCACGCGGTCTGATACGGCAGCGGCTTATGGTATTTATGCAGCGGGTGCCAAGGATACCAAAACAAGTGTATATAATGCGATGGGATACAACAGTACCGGCGATATTAAAGTTCGCAATACATCTGGCGGTAGTGCGTTTGGCATATATTCCGCGGCGCAGACCTATACCGGTGATGATGACGTCGTCTATTACAATAATACATATAATGCTTTCCGTTCGTCAGCTATCTATGGCGATAGCGTCGCTACCGGAAATATTGACATGACAATAGAGGGATACAGTTCTCTTGGTCAGCAGGTTGCAGGGATTTATGCCGCAGGCAATGCTTTTAACTCTTATGCCAATTCCGGTTCTGACGTTATGTTGGAAACGATAGGCAATATAACCATAAACGATAAAAGCGAAACCGGAAATATGAACCTTCGCGGTATTGAAAGCAACGGGGCAACGATAGCCAATGCATACAGTACGGGGCAAAATCAGAATACGGCAACAAAAGTAACCGGCAACATAAACGTAAATATTCTTGCCACCAAAAACGGTTTGTCAACGGCTTCGGGAATTTTCAGCGATTCGATAAATCCGCAGGGAACAAAGATTTATAATGCGGCTTTGGTTAATGATAAAAATAACGTTGAAGGAAACATCACTGTAAATGCTTCCAGCGGACGGGCGCCGAACCGTATGTACGGCATTTACGCGACAAGTTACAAAACCGGAGAAAACGCCGAAGATGCACAGCCCAAGACTGTATATAATGCCTATTATGAAAACGGAAGCGATGTTGCAGAAGGGAAAGTGCGCGGAAATATAAACGTCATTGCAAAAAACGCGACTACAAATTCAATGGGTGAATATTACGGCATCTATGTACAGGATGGTGCTGCTTATAATGCATACAGCTCAAACGCCAATGCCGATGTAATCGGAACTATTACGGTCGATGTTGTCGGCGGAGCTAACGGCGGCATTGCGGCAGGTATGTACGGCAGCAATGCGACATTGAACAATTCCGGTGCCGGTTCGTCCATAAATGTAACCTCAAAAGGCAAGGCCATTGCCTATGGTATGAAAGGCGATAATGCTCATATCACAAACAATGCGGAAATCAATGTCAAAAGCACCGGTGGTGCCGATGCATACGGAATATATGTCAATAAAGGGTCTGCAATTAATGATGTCAGCGGGGTAATTAACGTTACCGGAGATGGCAATAACTATGGTATCTATGCAATATCCGACGGTACGGCTTCGGGTAAGGCGACCGTTATAAACCGCGGTACGATTAATTTGACCGGGAACGGGAATAATACCGGTATTTATGCCGCCGGAGAAACGGCAACCGTCAGCAATACCGGAACAATAAATATAAACGGCGAGGGCTGCAGCGGCGGCGATTGCAACAATGGCTCGTCAATCGTTTTGGAAAATGGCGCAACGTTTGACAACAGCGGTACGACCTCCAGTACCGGCAGCATGGATTTTAACGAATGGGGCGGCAATGTCGTATTGAGCCAGGGCGGAAAATTTGAAGCCGAAGACAGTATCAGCGGCGATTTGAAAGTATCCTCAAATGTCGTAACCGATACTTTTAAAACGACATCAATGGTGGAAGACGCTCTCACGGCTGATGATGTCAGCGGTGTTAACCTGAGTTCAAAATCCTATCTCTACAATGCCGGAGTTAAAGAAAACGACAAAGGCAGCTATGATGTTGTCATGGAAATGAAAGACTTTAATGAAGTTACAAATGACGATATGGCGGCGTATCTGGAACAAAATTATGCAAATGAAAAGAACAGTGAGCTTTTCAATGCGTTGAAATCGGCCTCGACAGCCCGCGAATACCGGCAGACAGAAGCCGATGTTACCGGAACGTCGACATTGCCGAATATGGCACAGGAAAATCTGAAAGTTCAGCGCAGTCTGGACCGTACAATGATGGCACAGTTGTTTAAAGACGGCGAAGACGTCCGAAGAATGGTCGGAGCCGACGGATTGTATATCGGACGCGATGACCACGGAACGCTCAGCGGATATGATATAACATCGCAGAGTATGTATGCCTTGTACGATAAAAAAATGGACAACAGCTATCGTCTCGGTCTTGGTATGAGCTTTACGCATACCGATACGGATTATAATAACGATTCGACTAGAAAGAGCTTTATGGTTCAGGGGTATGTTCCGTTAACCTATACGAACGGTAAAGGGTTGACAGCAGTTTCGATGGCTCGTCTGGGCTTTGCTGATGGCGATTATAAACGGCGGGGATACAAACATACCTATGAAGCCGATACGACCGAAATTACCTATGGCTGGCTGAACGAATTGCGCTATACGATGAATCTCGGAGTCGTAAATCTGACGCCGTTTGTCGGGTTGAATGCAGTCGGGTGGTATCAGGACGATATAGATGAGGGAAATGATGCGTTGGCATTGCAGATTGCGTCATCCCATGTCTTTTCTCTTGAAAGCGCTCTGGGACTGTATATAGACAAGGATGTGGAATTTGCACCGGATAATAAGCTGAATGTAGCATTGGGTATAGGATATTATCATGAGTTTGCCGACCCGTACCGCGGTTTGGATGCACAAATTAATGATACCATCGGCTCATATAAGCTTCGTGATGTAGAACATCTTAATTCGCGTGATCGCGGCATTTTGTCGGCAAAAGTTAATTATGATTATAAAGATTTTTCAATTTACGGCGAACTGATGCAGTATCTGGAAAAGGAATATCCGATAAAAGTTGACGTTGGTCTTAAATATAAATTTTAAATAAAATGCCTTTTGTCAGCTATTTGTGCAAAAAAAATATGAATATGGATAAAAAAAGCTTTATTTTAAAATTTTTTATGTTATAAAGTTGACATAATCTTTCATAAAAACTTGAAAGTGGGGTCGAAAGCCCCGCTTTTTTGTTACTTCGGACAAGGAGAATATAATGCAGAGGCATTATTTGGCAGATATAATAGAACCGGTTGTTGACGGGGAAGGGTTTGAAACGGTCAGGATTCTGACAATGGGTGAAACCAATCAGACATTGCAGATTATGATTGAACATAAAGACCATGATAAAGAACTGACGGTAGATGACTGTGCCAAGGTCAGCCGCGCTGTTTCGGCGGCGTTGGACGAGGCGGATCCGATAGAAAACCGCTATACGCTGGAAGTCAGTTCTCCGGGGCTTGACCGTCCGTTGACCAAAGCTGAACATTTCCGCCGTTTTACAGGATACGTTGTCAAACTGGAAACTGTTGAACCGGTAGAAAAGAGAAAGCGTTTTAAAGGAATTGTAAAGGCCGTATCCTCAGACAACGTTATAACGCTTGAAATAGACGGTGCGGATTTTGATATTGCCTTTGACAATGTAGCCAAGGCAAAAATCGTATTAACCGACGAACTGTGGGAGCAGTATCTGAAATCCCGCAAATCGTCAGAAGCTTGATTATTTAACCTAACCAGAGATGGATTAACCATTAATTTATTTAACCCACATAAAAAGAGGACACTATGGAAAATATTGTTAATATGCCCAGACCGGAAATTCTTATGGTAGCCGATACCGTTGCCAGAGAAAAGAATATTGACCGTGAAGATGTTTTTAAGGCTATGGAAGAAGCTATCCAGAAGGCCGGCCGTTCCAAATACGGGTTTGAACATGATATACGGGTAAATATTAACCGCAAGACCGGTGCTATCACATTAGCTCGTTACCGTGCTGTCGTTGACGTGATAGAAAACGAAACGACGGAGCTGACACTGGCAGAAGCTCAGCGGATAAACCCGGACATAAAAGTCGGAGAATATATCATAGACCCTCTGCCGCCGATTGATTTCGGCCGTATTGCGGCTCAGACTGCCAAGCAGGTCATTATGCAAAAGGTTCGTGAGGCCGAGCGCAACAAACAATATGAAGAATATAAGGAAAAGATTGGTACGATTATCAATGGTACGGTTAAACGGGTTGAATTCGGTAATGTAATCATTGATATGGGTAAAACCGAGGCTGTTTTGCGCCGTGATGAAATCATTCCCCGGGAAAATTTCAAAAACGGCGACCGCGTTCGTGCTTATGTGCTGGATGTCCGTCGCGAAACTCGCGGACCGCAGATTTTCCTTTCTCGCACTTGTCCGGAATTTATGGCCAAGCTGTTTACGTCTGAAGTGCCGGAAATTTATGACGGTCTGGTAGAAATTATGGGTGTGGCGCGTGATCCGGGCTCAAAAGCGAAAATTGCCGTTCGCGCCAAGGATTCGTCTATTGACCCGGTAGGTGCTTGCGTAGGCTTGCGTGGCATTCGTGTTCAGGCGGTTGTAACCGAACTTCAGGGTGAAAAAATTGATATTGTACCGTATTCTGCCGATAAGGCACAGTTTATCGTCAGCGCCTTGTCTCCGGCAGAGGTAAGCAAGGTGGTACTTGACGAAGAAAATAACCGGATTGAGGTTGTTGTTGCCGAAGACCAGTTTTCCATTGCTATCGGCCGCCGTGGCCAGAATGTTAAACTTGCGTCTCAGCTGGTCGGCTCTGATATTGACATTTTGACGGAAGAGCAGGAGCGCGAACGCCGTGCCAATGAAAACCGGATTCGCTCTGAGCGTTTCGTCTCGGCGCTTGATGTCGATGAAATGATTGCTCACGTTTTGATTTCTGAAGGCTTTTCAACGGTTGACGAGATTGCGATGGTTGATTTGTCCGAGCTTTCTTCAATTGACGGTTTTGATGAAGATTTGGCGACCGAACTGCAAAATCGCGCCAGAGCCTTTGTTCAGAAACGTAACGAGGAATTTGCCGAAAAGAGCAAGTCGCTTGGGGTTGATGACAGCCTGAAAACAATTTCCGGACTTGATCAGGATATGATTTTAAGTTTGGCCGAACACGGCGTTAAAACGCTTGATGATTTGGCAGACCTTGCTGCCGATGAACTTATTGAGATTCTCGGCGACGGCGTTATTACCGAAGTTGAAGCCAACCGAGTTATAATGGCCGCCCGCGAGCATTGGTTTGCCGACGAGGAAAAGGACTAAGCGGAGGTTCGGATGTCAAGAGAGCTGATTGAGCGCAAATGTATTGTGGAAGGAACCGTAAAGCCGGTAGCGGAGTTGCTGCGCTTTGTGGAACTGAACAATGCCCTTTTGCCGGACTTTAATAAAAAGCTTCCGGGGAAAGGAATGTATGTTACCGGCAATCGGCTCTCTCTGACGAAAGCATTGGAGAAAAAGCTCTTTAATAAGGCAAGCCGCCATAATCTGAAAATCGCCGAAGGGTTTGCCGAAATGGTTGAGGATTTAATAAAACAAAAGGCATTGGACAGTCTGAACCTGGCCCGGAAAGCCGGTGCATTGGTTACAGGTTTTGAAAAAGTGAAAGAGGCAGTCAAAAAAAACAAAGTAGATTTTATCGTGGAAGCGGCGGATGCCGGCGACGACGGGAAAGAAAAAGTGGCATTCTTTGCTAAAAGTATTGAAATATTTAATTTATTTAGTATAGATGAATTAGATATGGCTTTAAATAAAGAAAATACGGTACATCTGGCTGTTTTAAAAAGCGATATGTCCCGTATGGTTTATAATAATTTAAAAAAGTATCAAAACTTTTTATCGTAAACGGAGAAAATAACGAATGACAGAAGATAATGGCAAAAAACTAACATTATCCGGAAAATCCACCCTCACTTTGAAAAAAACGAATATGACTCTGAAACCCGAGGGCAAAAAGGTTGTTCAGGTAGAAGTCAGAAAGAAAAGGTTTGTAAATCCGCAGACGCAGTCCAAGCCGGCGGTTGAAATTGATGAAACTCTGGCACAAAAGCTGGAGCTTTTGGCTAAAGCAAAAGAACACGAAGCTAAAAGAAAACAGGAAGAAGAAGAAAAAGCTTTGCTGCGCCAGAAGCAAAAGGAAGAAGCTTTAAAAAAGCAACAGGAAGAAGCTGAGAAAGAAGCTCGTGAAAAAGCTGCGGCAGAAAAGGCTGCAGCCGAGCGTAATGAAAAAAATGCCGCTTCAGCCGTTAATTTTTCCGAAAGTGATAACAAATCCTATAATTCCAAGCATAAAAAAGATGATTATGATGAGGATGACGAGGATGATGACTACTACGCCAAAAAAGGTAAAAAGTCTTCGCCGGCAGAAAGCGGAAAACCGATAAGCCGCGAAGAGGCATTTGAACAGGAACGCAAAAAAATTCAGAAACGCAGTTTTGAAACGCCGAAACGCAATACGAAAATCAGCGTTAACTCGTATATGTTTAATGATGATGACGACGATGATTACGGTTATGGGGCACCTCGCCGTCGTTTTAAGAAAAAGGCGCCGAAACCGCAAAGCCAGCCGCAGGCTCCTCAGGAAAAAATAATCAAAGAAGTCATAATCCCTGAAATTATCACTGTGCAGGATTTGGCAAACCGTATGGCGGAAAAAAGCTCTGATGTTATCAAAAAGCTGATGTCCTTGGGCGTTATGGCGACGATTAATCAGGCGATTGATGCCGATACGGCGCAGATTGTCGTTGAAGAAATGGGGCATAAATTTAAACGCGTGGCCGAAAGCGATGTTGAGGAAGGCCTGACCGGTCCGGCTGATACCGAGGCCGATTTGCTGCCTCGTCCGCCGGTAGTAACTGTTATGGGACACGTTGACCACGGTAAAACGTCCTTGCTGGATGCACTGCGTGAAACGAATGTTGCTGCGCGTGAAGCAGGCGGTATTACGCAGCACATCGGCGCTTATCAGATTACGCTGGACAATGGCCAGAAAATTACGTTCATTGATACGCCGGGACACGAAGCATTTTCTGAAATGCGTGCCCGCGGAGCCAAGGTAACCGATATTGTCGTTTTGGTTGTTGCCGCCAATGACGGGATTAAACCGCAGACTGTTGAAGCTATCCGCCATGCTCAGGCGGCAAATGTTCCGATTGTGGTTGCGATTAATAAGATAGACTTGCCCGGTGCAGACCCGATGAAAGTCAAAACCGAGTTGTTGCAGCATGGTATTGCCGTAGAAGAAATGGGCGGCGAAAGCCTGTGCGCGGAGGTTTCGGCCAAAAAACGCATCAATATTGACAAACTTGTTGAGGCAATTTTGCTGCAGGCGGAAATTTTGGACTTAAAAGCTAATCCGAACCGTGCCGCCGAAGGTGCCGTTATTGAAGCCAAAATGGAAAAAGGGCGCGGAAATGTTGCGACAGTTCTGGTACAAAACGGAACTTTAAAAGTCGGTGAAGTATGCATTGCCGGCAAAGAGTGGGGACATGTCCGTGCCATGTTTAATGAAAACGGTAAAAAGGTGTTTGAAGCAGCACCGGCAACGCCGGTTGAGGTTTTGGGGCTGCAGGGGACGCCTTCTGCCGGTGATGATTTTATCATCGTTAAAGATGAAAACCAGGCGCGCGAAGTAACCGCTTACCGTATTCGTAAAGAACGTGAAGCCAAATTGGTCAAAAGCGCAAAATCGGCGATGGAACAAATGCTGGATAAAATTAAATCCGGTGAATCCAAGCAATTGGCCGTTATCATCAAGGCTGACGTTCAGGGTTCTATTGAAGCAATTGAAGGCACAATCAATAAATTGTCCACTGATGAAGTTTCCGTGCATATTCTGCATTCGGCAGTCGGTCCGATTTCTGAATCTGACGTAACCTTAGCCAAAGCATCAAATGCATTTATTATCGGCTTTAACGTCCGTGCCATTCCGCAGGCTAGGGACATGGCTCGCCGCGATGGAATTGATATCCGCTACTATTCCATCATTTATGATGTTGCCGATGATGTGAAAAAAGGTCTTGAAGGTTTGTTGTCGCCGGAATTGAGAGAAAAATTCCTCGGCTATGCCGAAATCCGCAATGTATTTAATATTACCGGTGTCGGCAAGGTGGGTGGCTGTATGGTTACTGAAGGTATGGTAAAGCGCGGTGCAAAAGTGCGCCTGCTTCGTGATAACGTTGTTATTCATGATGGAAATCTGGCTCAGTTGAAACGCTTTAAAGAAGACGTCAAGGAAGTTAAAGAAGGCTACGAATGCGGGATGAGTTTCGAAAATTATAATGACATTCAGGTTGGTGATTATATTGAATGTTATGAAATAGAAACAATTGCGGCAAAACTTTAAAGGGGAAAAGCCTATGATAAGCAGAAACAGCAAAGAGCCGTCGCAGCGTCAGCTCCGTATTGCTCAGGAGATAAGGAAAATTATTGCCGGCGCTCTGGAAAAAGGAGAAGTCCGCAATCCTTTAATCTTAGACAATCTGGTAACGATAACGGACGTTGACATTTCGCCGGATTTAAAATACTGCACTGTCTATTTTATGACTTTGAACGGGAAAAATCTGGGGCAGATTGAAGATGATTTGAATGCCGAAGTCTGGGGAATGAAAAAACTGATAGCTTCCAAATTAAAACTTCGCTATACGCCGGATTTGAACTTTCGGATGGATACTTCTTTTGCCGAAGTCGACAGGATTGAAAAACTGTTGCGCGACCCCAAAGTTGAGCAAGACTTGAAAAAAGAATAAAGGTTTCATCAAAGATGAGGTTCTCTGAAAGAAGAGGCAAAGAATAAATTTATTCCATATGAAAAATCCCTTTAAGCGCTTTGGCCTAAAGGGATTTCTTTTAGAAGAGTTTGCCTTCGGTAACCTTTGGGCAAACAAAGTCGGGATAAATTTGTTGGGTTTCAATCAGCGACATCACAGTTTTGTCGTTAACGTCTTTCCCCTGCTGCAGAATAGTATATTCCGTTACGCCGCCTTCAACAACAAGACAGGATTTTATACCAGCCCGGTTGGCTCCGAGAATGTCTGTTTGCAGAGTGTCGCCGACCATCAGAATTTGTTCTTTCGAAACATTTTCAAATCCTCTTAATGCCCGGTCAAAAATCTTAGGATCCGGCTTGCCGTAAATGACGGTTTTGCCCCCCATCTGCCGAAAAGCCTGACAAATAAGACCTTGCCGGACAACAAATTTACCACCTTCGTTAGCGCGCAAGTCCGGATTGGCACAGACCATTTCCAAATTACGTTTGCGGATTTTTTCCAGTTCCGGAATAAAGTCATCAATATCCATTCTGTCCTCACCGTGAATCTGCGGTACGCCGCAATAGGCAAAATCAGCTTTTTCCATATCTTCTGTAACCAAATAGACCGAATCTTTAAATAAATCCGGCAGCTTGTCTTCTGGACGTTTAAAATTTGCTGTCCCAAAAACATACATTGTTGTTCCCGGAACAGGAACATCGCCGCGTTGAATGGCTTCATATCCGAACTGGCCGGAAGTAACGACATCATCGTAATGTACGCCTTTGAATATGCCTTTCTTGGCATATTTGCTGACAGCATCGGCAGAACCGAAAGAAGCATTTGACAATATGATAACTATCTTTCCGTCTTCTCTCAGTGTTTTCAAAGTTTGCAAAACGGTCGGGCTAACGCCGGAACCAAAGTTGATTACCCCGTACATATCAAAGATGACGACTTTCATCTCTTTGACAATTGTTAAAAATTTTTCCATAAGAATAAAATTAATGACATAAAAATTATATTTGTCTAAAATGTATCATCATTAGCCTGTTAAGTCAATATAAAATAATGGCAAAATAAAATTTTTGTATTATAATCAACCCGAAAAGAAAATTTACGATAGGAAAAAAACATGAAAAGTTTTATTGACGAATTTAAGAAATTTGCCATGCGCGGCAATGTTATTGATATGGCTGTCGGTATTATTATTGGTGCCGCATTTGGCAAAATAGTCGATTCTCTGGTAAAAGACATTATGATGCCGCCAATAGGCCTGCTATTGGGAAAAGTTGATTTTTCCGATTTGAAGCTTTATCTGACCCACGGTGAGAATCCGGTAACCGTAAACTATGGATTGTTTATCAATGCGTTAATTAGTTTTCTGATTGTAGCCTTTGCCGTATTTATTCTGATTAAGGCTATTAATAAGCTTCAGGAAAGAATGGTTAAAGAAGAAGCAGCAGCAGCTCTGGCAGAGCCGGCGACAAAAATCTGTCCGTATTGCTGTTCGGAAATCTCTGCCCAAGCCTGCCGTTGTCCACACTGCACATCTGAATTGAAATAGAAAAACAGCTTGCTTCCTGTATCAACTGCAAAAATTTAAAGAGCAATTCTGGCATTGCGGCGCAACGTCGAAATTTTTGACACGGCAGAAATTTCAAGTTGATATAAGAGGTAAAGGTACGAAAGAAAACGGGCGCATCTGTTTTGACGGTAAAGTTGATGCGATTATCTTCCTTGATAAAAAGCTCTGGATATATCTGCCGGTGTTAAAATTTTGGTTTCGTTTTCTTCCTTTTGGGCTCTTTCCTTGCCTTTAGTTTGGTCATTGGCAAAATTGGAACGTTCATCCATACGGCTCAGAGCGTATGTCGTTTTTCCCAAATCGTTGGATACGGTCTGAATACCGCCTTGGTTTCTGACTTGCAGTTTGTCAGTGTAATAAATCATATTATTATCTTTGTTGCAACAGGCAAGCATAAGCTCTTTCAATTTCAGATCGGCGTCGTCAGAGCGGTTGACAATATTGGCAAATTGCGTTTTCAGATATTGGTCTTTATCTTTGTCATTTTTTAAGCCGCGCTCTTCAAGATAGCGGTCAATAGCCAAAAGTCCGTCGGTACTGGGCGAAAAGGAATTGGCGGATGCTGTTATTTGTTGGGTAATTTCTTTTTTAGGCATCATCAAAACGACACAGTCATCGGGAATGTCAATCTTTGTTCCGTAACCGATATCCAGATTTTTAGTCATATCCTTTAATATTTGCTGCTGCTCTCTTGCCGCTATGATACTGTTGACGATATTTGAGGAAGTACCTGACCTCGCCACATCGGAAAACTGTTCGGAACTGTAACCGGGGAGGTATTCTTTATCCCAATGTTCTGACGCCAGTCTTGCAATTCTGCCGATATCTTCGGGGAAAGCGGGGTTAAAACCATTTTTTTCAACAGCGTCTCTTAACCCGGGAACGATATCCATAATCTCGCCGATAGGTCTTTTCTCTCCGTTTAACTCTATTGTTTCCATTCCGGAAGCTTTGCAGTTTCTCCAAATATTGGCTAAGGTAAGACATTGCACCGTGTAAGCAGTTTTTTCCGTAACATAGTCTTTCTCAACTTTCATATCTGCTGTTTGGTACAAACGGGAATCTTCATCAATCTGTCCGCGCGCATCATGAACAAAATGCGTATTTTCATGACGTTCGGCAGCAATCTCCGCCGTCGGATTATTCGATATTAAGTGCAAATCCCAACTGTTTGGTATACGTTCGTTCAAAATATCCAATATCTCTTTGGATACGTTCCACTTGGGCATATGGACTTTTTTATCGCTTGGATCATAAAATGCCATATTGTCATAGTTATAATCTTCCTTGGTCTGAACGTTTCGTGTTTCCCGTTCTATTTCGTTTTTGGGTGATTTGAAATTCGATTTGTATTTTTTATAATCCGTATCCAGTTCCTCTTCAATAACAAATCCCGGAAAAGGACCGATGGCTGTTTCCGTTTCTGCAATTTTTTTATTGTCATCGGCAACCGGCATCTGTAATTGTTGTACTAATCGGTTGCCTTGGTCTTCCTTAACCTTGAGATATGTTTCCGGATTTTCGCGGATAAAATCGGCTCTTTTGGCGTCTTGCTTCATTTCTAAACGTACAGCCTCTTTTTCCGGCATATTCGGATGGGCTTCTTGAGCCTGCATTGCGGGAGCGCTTCCCAGCGCAATAACCATGGCAGCTGTTTTTGCTTTCTCTTTTATCTCATCAAATGTCGCCATTATGAAGCTCCGATATAACAATAATTCCCGCTGTCTGTTTCCATAATAGCAGAAAAAAGATGTAAAGTAAAGGAAAAAGGCGATTCGCTAACGCTTCTCAGCAGCAGGAGAAGCCTCTGCCTCGACAGGAGTATCGTCTTCTTTTCTGAAAGACTCATACAGCAATAACACAATACCCGATAAAACCAGCGGCAGCAGATAATAAATAATGCGGTAAGCAATCAACGCGCCGAATAAAATCGCTTGGTTGTCCTGTCCGGGAAGAATATTGGAGAAAACGAGTTCAAAGACGCCAAGCCCTCCGGGAACCTGGCTGTATACGCCAAGAACCTGAGCTATGATGAATGCTCCCATAAACGTAACAAAGTCAATCTCGACAAAACAGATTAAAACGGAGTAAAGCACCAGCGATGCCATCACGATATCAATACTGCCGATAAAAACCTGCTCAAGCGCCAGTTTAAAATTCGGCATCCGGAAATCCACTCCTTTAATAACCAAATCCTTTTTATAATAAATGCTGGCCCACAAATAAACAGCAAGACCGATAACCGACAGTATCATAGTTATAAAAGTCGACATTTTGGTGGAATCATTTCCGCCGAAAGCATGATCCGGCGTCAAAACATAACCGATAATAATCAGAAAGAAACAGGCTACAAGATAAGTAAAGCCGGAAAACGTTACCATTTTGACAATATCTCCGGGGCTTATTCCCCATCTGGAATAAAAGCGGTAGCGAACCGTACCGCCGGAAACGATGGCATGACCAGCATTGTTGCTGATGGAAAAGCCGACAAATCCGGTCAGAATCCATTTCCATGCAGCCAGTTTTCGTTGAATGTATTTTAGTGCCAGATAATCGTATGTAGATAAGGCAACATAGCCGGTAAACGAAGCGCAGAGGGCATAGAGAAGATTGTCCAGCGGAATGCTCAGCAGCGCATTTTTAAGCTCTTCCATGGAATATTTCGACAACTGCCTGTATATCATATATGCAGCCAGAACAAAGAAAAATAGTCCAAGCCAGGAAACGATTTTATTTAGTGCTGATGAAGCTTTCACCTTATTATTCTCCCGTAATTCTTAGTTAACCGTTTGCGTTGCCAAATCAGAATCCAAATTTGTATCAATGTAGACTTTCAGGCTGTTACCGAATGTCTGACGTATGAAAGAGGTAAGCTGGGAAGGGGCAGGTTTGTAGTTTTCCGCCTCAGATTGCACGGCCAGCAAATCTTCTATCCTCAAACTTTTTTCTATGTCGTCGCGCTTTTCTGCAGCTTCGCTCATACCCATAACCGAAGCGACATTATACAGGACATGGGCGTTTTTTATATTGCGCGTGTAAACCTTTCCTTCGGCCAGAATATCCGCCAGCCGCATAATGGCTTCCGGATTGCCCTGCGCAACCGACATACGCAGGTATTGTACGGCTCTGTTATAATTCTTCGGAGTTCCCCAGCCGTTGATATAAAAATCCGAAAGTACGTATTGAGCCTCGTCATACTGCGCGTCTGCTGCGGCCTTAATCAGCAGAAAAGCCTTTTTATAGTCGGGGCTGACCAAAAAGCCTTTATAGTAGGCATAACCCAGCAGAAATTTTGCCGTATTGTTTGTCGTCTGAGCCTGTTCCAGAAGCTTATATATTTTTTCAAAGTCGGCTTTGCTTTTTGTCTGCGGATCCGACCCCAGATAAATAATTGCCAGATTGACGGCCGCATCATTGCTGCCCAGTTTTGCTGCTTCGTCAAAATATTTTATGGCTGTCGGATAATCGACTTTGGTTCCGAGGCCGTTGAAATACAGGCTGCCCAGATTGTTAAGAGCGACGGCGTTCTTTTTTTCGGCCGCCTGTTCGTAATAGGCAAGAGCTTGTTTATAGTCAGCCTTAACGCCGTTGACGCCGTACAGGTACATATAGCCGAGGTCAAGCTGCGCTTCAATATCCCCGGCAGCAGCTTTCTGTTTCATTTCTTCAAGGCTGACTGTCTTTTTTTCTTTGGATTTGTCTTCGCCTCCAAACAAATCAAGCGTGTCGCCGATTGTCGAAGTAACTTTGTCTGTTTTGGTACGGGCCTGCTTTTTCTGTCCGAAATCCAGTTTTTCTTCTTTAACCGCTGCACCGGCAATGTCTTCTACCCCTAATTCCAGCTGTGCGCTCTGGGCACAGACGTCCGCCGCTGCGCAGACTGCCAGTCCGAACAAAATAAAACCGGTATTTTTCATATGATTCCGCCCCTGTTTCGAAAATATCACCAAAAAACAGCATATCGCAAAAATATATTGCTTTCAAGCCAAAATAAAGTATAAAAAACAGATTGTAAATTTTAAACCGCAAGATATCCTAACTAATCAGCAGGATAAACTGATAAAACTATAAAAAAATGATAAATGAAGCACCCGTATATACCTTAAAAGACATCAGCCTGACATTTGGCGTCCGGCCGTTGTTTACGTCTGTCAGCCTGAATATCTGCCGCGGGGACAAGATATGCCTTGTCGGTCGTAACGGCAGCGGAAAATCGACACTGCTTAAAATTATTTCCGGCGTTATGGAACCGGACGGGGGCGAGGTGTTTGTCCAGCCGGGGCTTAAAATTGCGTATATGGAACAGGCGGCTGATTTTTCAAAATACGAAACGCTTCAGGACGTCATTCTGTCGGGGCTGGATGCAGAAACAAAAGAGAGCCAGGCATACCGTGCCGATATATTGGCCGGGCAGCTTGACATAAAAAGAGAAATCAGCCCGAAAACGGCATCCGGCGGCGAACTTAAAAAGGCAGCGCTGGCCAGAGCGCTGATTGGAGAGCCGGATATCCTGCTTCTGGATGAACCGACGAACCATCTGGATATAACTACGATAGAAAAGCTTGAAGAAATCGTCAGACAGTTTTCCGGCGCCGTCGTCGTCATCAGCCATGACCGTTCTTTCTTAAACCATGTATCCAATCGTACGCTGTGGCTGGATCGGGGAATTGTCCATTCCGGCAGCCGCGGATTTGCTTTTTTTGAAGAATGGCAGGATGAAATAATCAATCAGGAAATTATTAAAGAAAAACACCTGAATAAAAAGATTGAAGAGGAAACAGAGTGGCTTCACAAGGGAGTAACGGCTCGCCGCCGTCGCAATCAGGGGCGTTTGCGCCGGTTGCAGCAGCTGCGTCAGGAGCGCCGCGAACAGGTAAAGCGGATGGGGTCGGTTGATTTGGAAATAAAAGAAGCTGCCGTTCGTTCCAAACTGGTAATGGAGGCCAAACATATCTGTAAGAAGTTTGGCGAAAGGGAAATAGTCAAAGATTTTTCCCTGCGTGTGCTGAAAGGGAACCGCATTGGCATAGTCGGTCCCAATGGTTCGGGAAAGACCACGCTGGTAAAGCTTCTGACACAGCATTTGGCGCCTGACAGCGGATTTGTCCGGTTGGGGAAAAATCTGGAAATGGCATATTTTGACCAAAACCGGGAGATGCTTGACCCGGATAAAACGCTTTGGCGGACATTGTGCGGAGAGGGGGATCATATTTATGTCCGCGGGCATTATCGCCATGTTATCGCTTATCTGAAAGATTTTCTGTTTACGCCGGATCAGGCGCAAAGTCCGGTTTCCTGTCTGTCCGGCGGTGAGAAAAACCGGCTGATGCTGGCGTTGTCGCTGGCTCGGGAGTCGAATTTCCTTGTTTTGGATGAACCGACCAATGATTTGGATATGGATACGCTGGATTTGCTGCAGGAGGTTTTGGATGAGTATGAAGGAACAATCCTGCTGGTAAGCCATGACCGCGACTTTTTAAATAAAATTACGACATCAATGCTGTATATGCGGGGAGATGGCAGCGTCATTGAGCACATCGGCAGTTATGAAGAGCTTTATGACAAATATATCGCTCGGGACGGCAGTTTTGGCAGAAAAGCGCCGGCAGAAACAAAACGCCAGCCGTATGCGGTTCCGAAATCCGGACGCTCTGTTTCTGAATCTGTACAGTCAGATTCGGCAATCGTATCTGAAAATAGCTCTCAGGCGAAAACAGTCCGCCTCAGTTACAAAGATCAGCGGCTGTATGAAATTTTGCCTGGTGAAATAGCCTCTATTGAGCAGAAAATAGCCAGTTTGGAAAAAGAATTGTCCGACCCCGGGCTTTATGCTGCGGATGAAAAAAAGTTTTACGCTTTGAGCGGGCAATTGCAACAGCTGCAAAAAGAAAAGGACGAAAAAGAAACCCAATGGCTCGAAATTGAGTTGCTAAAAAGCTCATTATAAATATATCAATAACTTAGCCTCTGCTTTAAACTGTCATGCGAGTTAAGCAGTATCGCCCTTTTAGCAAAGGAATGTAAAATGGCTAAAAAGAAAGATGTTCAATTGGCAAGTTCCGAAACAGGTCTGGCCGATATTAAATATACAAATCGTCTGTTTTTAGATTTATTATATAACTTAAGCAAATATCCCCATGCCAAAAAGTCCAAGCGCCTTGTGCGCGAAGGGCTTTTTGACTTTGAGGAAAACAATGTATTCAGAGCATCAAAAGCAAAAAAATAAACTTTGTTAATTAAGAAAAATTAACACTTTGGATTAACTCCGGGCGGACTGCCTAACTCACCTTGTCGCTGGTTGCTTTCACCGAAAGTCAACGGTCTGCCCGCCCTCAGGAAATTTCTTTCAGCTCGCCCAGACTTAAAGCAGATAGTACAGAAAAGATAAATAATTTATACGTTTACCATATAGCAAAGCAGCCCGAGAAGCACAATCGATGCGAAAATTCCGGCAAAGACGTCATCAAGCATAACGCCGTAAGCGTTTTTGATTTTTGTATCGGCATATTTGACCGGTCCCATTTTCAAAATGTCAAAAAAGCGGAAAAAGATAAATCCGGCTGCATAATAGAGCAGGCTGGACATTCCGGTCAGATATTCCGGCGCCATATAGGCCACAAAGGAAAAAGAAAGCAGCTGCCCGACCGTTTCGTCAATGACAACTTTGGAAGGGTCGCTGTCCCCGCTTTCTTCAATAACGGCTTCCGTAGCTTTCACACCCAGTACAAACAATACCGCTGCCGCAGCCATCAAGGTCCAGAATCCGCCGAAATAAATCAAAGCATATGCAAGGGGAAGCGTCCCCAGAGAACCCATGGTTCCGGGCGCAATTTTGGACAGGCCCAATCCGAAATATGTGGCAATAATGCGTGCTGATTTTTGGTTCATGGCTGTTATTCCTGTGCTGTGGTTATTTATTCCGGTCAAACCCCGTTATGGCAGAAATTCTACATTGTAACAAACATTCTCCACAACAAAGCGGTTTTACTGCAAAACGAATATATAATTTCAATTGTGTTTTACAATCGGAAAAGATTTTATCCACGAATAATTAATAAATTAGTGCTATAAAAAAACAAAAGGAGAAAATAATGTCCAAAAAAGTTTTTTACGGCATCTTTTTTTTATTGCTGGTATCCATAGCCAGCGTTGTCGGATTAATGTTGTCTTCTGCCGATATGGATTCGCCATTTAAAGCGCCGCTTCCCAAAGTTATTGCTTCGGCGCGCCTGCCGCATCCGGAGAAAATCCGTATTCAAAAAAACAAATGTCCAGCTGCTTCGGGAAAAGTAAATATCGTGCTGGTAACCGATTCCCGCTATGTAACGCCGACGGCGGTTTCCATGTATTCCGCCATAAAAAACAAATGTCCGCAAAGTACTTATAATTTTTATGTCGTCGCTGAAGAGATTACCCGCCGGGATGAAAATATGTTGCTTAATCTGCAAAAGCTGGCGCCGGGAACGGTCCATGTCAAAATTATTCCGCAGCAGGAACTGGATTTGCCTTATGAAAATATGCAGCGCTTTATGCAGTATAAAGTCGGTATGCATAAAATTTTTCTCCCGGATACCCTGAAAGAACTGGACAAAGTGATTTATATGGACGGGGACACTTTGGTTTTAAAAGATTTGCGGGAACTGTTTGATATAGATGTTTCAACGGTTTATGCCGCGGTAGCCAAAGACGGGATATTCTATCGCTTTCCTAAAGAGATGGCGGAGATAGGGCTTGATAAACGCGGATTTTATTTTAACAGCGGCGTAATGCTGTATAATCTGAAACTGCAGCGGCAGGACAATGTTGTGGCAAAGCTGGTGGAATACGTCAAAACCCATGAAGATTTCTTTGGGGATCAGGATGTTCTTAATGTCGTGTTTGGCAGTAAATTGAAACTGATGTCATACCGCTATAATTGTATCAGTACTTTTTTTGAAGAAGATGACCTTGTTTTTCTCAGCCGTTATTTTGGCGAGGAACTGCCCCGCGATACGTTTTACATATATGAAAATGCAACAGTTATCCATTATGCCGGTGACAAACCGTGGCAGGATAACTATAAGCCGGAATTTCTTAAAGAACTCTGGTTTCGCTATTTTAATGAAGTTGTGAGGTTGTGATGCCGAAAACCGCAAAATATGTTTTGCTTTTTGCTGCCGTCTTACTGGCCTCGGCCGTGTGTATCGTCCTGATGTTTCGTCCAAGAGCCGTCAATATCGTTTATATGGCAGACGCACGATACCTGCCGTATGTGATGGTTTCGTTGGAATCTGCAATTGCCAGCAAAAACAAAGGGACACAATATCATGTTCATATCATAGCCAAAGATTTTGCGCCGGAAGATACCGCCAAAATCCGGAAAATGGCTCAAGACGACGTGACGATAGAGCTGTATCCTGCCCGAGAGCCGAAACTTGATTATGCGCGGCTGGGAAGGTTTTCCTCATTTAAAATTTCGCTGCAGAAGCTGTTTATTGCCGATTATTTGCTAAGCTTGGGAAAAGTTTTGTATTTGGATGCGGATACGCTGGTACAGGCAGATTTGTCCGAAGTGTATGAAACGGATTTGCGCGGAAAATATGCCGCGGCGGTCAAAGACGGGCTGATGTATCAGTTTCCCGAGCATGTCGCCGGCATGGATTTGGGCGGCAGGGAATTTTATTTTAACAGCGGCGTAATGCTGCTAAATTTGGCTCAAATCCGTAAAGATGATATTATGCGGCGCGCGGTAATCTATTTTAATACGCATAATGAGGTTTTTGGCGATCAGGATGTTTTGAATGTCGCTTTTGGCAGCAAAGTTGTACCGCTGTCATACCGCTACAACTGCAACAGTACTTTTTTTGAAGAAAAGGATGCAGCGTTTCTGAGTAAATTTTTTAATGAAACCGTTCCGCAAAATCCGCGAGAAGTCTACGATTCTGCCGCAATTCTCCATTTTGCCGGGCATAAGCCGTGGACGCCGTGGTTCTCCCATTCGTATCTGAAGCCATTATGGTATCGTTACGCAGCCCAAGTTGCCGAAAAATATCAGATGACATTTTAAATTAGCTTGCACAAATTTGATTTACCCGTTATTATCCGTTGCAAATACGCAAGGATAATAAAAATGGTAAAAGTTGTTTCGTTCGGCTGCCGCATTAACAGCTATGAAAGTGAAATTTTTAAAGAAAAACTGCAAAAATATGATAATTTGGTCGTAGTAAATACCTGCGCCGTAACGGCTGAGGCCGAAAGGCAGTGCCGGCAGGCAATCCGTCGGCTGAAAAAAGAAAATCCGGCCGCTAAGATTGTTGTTACCGGCTGCGCTGCACAAGTCAGTACGGAACGCTTTGCCGAAATGTCGGAAGTGGATATTGTGCTGGGAAATAAGGAAAAGACCGAAATTGAAAAATATCTTGTGTCAGACCGCAAAACGGTAGTCGGAGATATCTTTTCCTTCTCTGGATATGACGCTTATATGATTACCGGTTTTGAAGGGCGCGAGAGAGCTTTTGTTGAAATCCAGCAGGGTTGCAACCATCGTTGTACTTATTGCATCGTGCCGTATGCGCGCGGAGCTAACCGGTCAGTTCCCGAAGAAAAAATTATGGCGCAGATAGCCCTGCTTTTGCAGCAGGGGTTCAAAGAAATATGCCTGACCGGTATTGATGCCTGTTCGTATGAGCCGAGTTTCAGCGGACTTGTTGCTGCGGTGCTGAAACGTTTTCCTAATCTGCCGTCGCTGCAGTTCGGCTCTCTTGACCCGGCTGCAATAAATGATGAATTCATAGAACTCGTTCGTAATTATCCGAACATTTATCCGCATTTTCATTTTTCGGTTCAGTCGGGGGATAATCTCATTTTGAAGCGGATGGGCCGCCGCCATAGTCGTGAAGATGTCATCAGTCTGTGCGGCCGCTTGCGCGAAGTCCGTCCGGAGTGTACGTTTGGTGCCGATTTTATTTGCGGTTTTCCGACGGAAACCGATGAAAATTTTACCAATACGCTTAAATTGGTTGAAGAGGCAGGAATAGACAAACTGCACGTTTTCCCGTATTCTGAACGTCCGGGGACACCGGCGGCGCGTATGCCCCAGGTGCCTGTTCATATCCGGCGGGAACGTGCGGAAAAACTCAGAAATCTGAGAAAGGAGGACAAATGAGCAGCTTTTTTCAAAAACTCGGATTCGGACTTAAGAAAACGTCGCTGAATTTAAGCCGCGGGATTACAGATATATTTACCAAAGAGAGCCTGTCGGAAGACGTCATAACCGATTTGGAAGAGTTATTATATACGGCGGATGTCGGGGTTAAGGCGTCTTCGGAAATTATCGGCAGGTTCAGCGCGCGCCGGTTCGAAAAAGGCAGTGATATAACACAGATAAAACAAGAGTTGTGCCGTGATATTGTCGATATCCTCAAAGTTTCCGAACAGGAGTTTATTATTGACAGATCCGGCAAACCGTTTGTAATCTTGATGGTCGGTGTCAACGGTGCCGGAAAAACGACCACCATCGGCAAATTAGGCAAAAAATTTTCCGGGCAAGGGTACCAGGTGTCGTTTATCGCTGCCGATACGTTCCGTGCCGCCGCGGTGGAGCAGCTGGCGGTGTGGGGGGCGCGCAATAACCTGCGCGTATATTCGGGGGAACCCGGCTGCGACAGTGCCGGATTGTGCTATGACGGGTTGAAAGAAGCGCAAAAGCGTGGCGACGATATTGTATTTATAGATACGGCCGGGCGACTGCAAAATAAAAAAGGGCTGATGGACGAACTGCAGAAAATCGTACGCGTCGTCAAAAAAGTCATCCCCGAAGCACCGCACAAAACATTGATAACGATTGATGCGTCAACCGGGCAGAACGGGCTGGATCAGGTAAAGACGTTTAAGGAGCTTGTTGACGTCAACGGTGTAGTGGTTACCAAACTGGACGGTTCTTCCAAAGGGGGAATTCTGATTGCCGTTGCGGCAGAAACCGGCATTCCCGTCTATTTTGTCGGTGTTGGCGAACAGGCTGAGGATATGGATACGTTTAAGGCGGAAGAATTTGCTAAAGGATTGCTGGATTTATGATGGATTTAGCCTTTAATTTTGAGGAAGAAAAAACAATGCCGGCTGAAGCGGCAGCTGAAGGGCCGCAGCCTAAAACCGTTACGGAACTGTCAAACGAAATCAAACGCTTTGTTGAAGGAAATTTTGGCAGGGTGCTGGTGCGTGGTGAAATTTTCGGAGCCAAACGTGCCGATTCGGGGCATTGGTATCTGTCGTTAAAAGACGAAAACGCCGTCTTGTCGGCGGTTTGCTGGCGTGGCGTGGCTTCCGGTCTGAAAGTTAAAATTGAAGACGGTTTGGAAGTTATCGCTTCGGGAAAAATAACCACCTTTTCGGGGAAATCTTCATACCAGCTGGTGATAGAGAGCCTTGAGCCGGCAGGGCAGGGTGCTTTGTTGAAACTGTTGGAAGAGCGCAAGCAGCAGTTTATTAAAGAGGGATTGTTTGATACGGCACACAAAAAGCCGATTCCCTTTCTGCCCCGGACTATCGGTGTCGTTTCCAGTGCGTCCGGTGCGGTTATCCGCGATATTATCCACCGTATCCGCGACCGTTTTCCGAGCCATATCGTTTTGTGGCCGACACCGGTGCAGGGCGAAGGAGCGGCAGAAAAAGTGGCTGCGGCGATTCGCGGTTTTAACGCTTTAGACGGAAACGATTCCGTCAGACGTCCGGATGTGATTATTGTTGCTCGCGGCGGCGGCAGTCTGGAAGATTTGTGGCCGTTTAACGAAGAAGTCGTTATCCGCGCCGTTTATGATTCAGAAATTCCCCTTATCTCCGCCGTAGGGCATGAAACCGATACGATGCTGATAGACTATGCCGCCGATAAGAGAGCACCGACGCCGACCGGTGCTGCCGAATTTGCCGTTCCGGTAAAAGACGAGCTTGTTTCGGGGCTGAATATTTTGGATAACCGCATGCGCAGTTCAATCCGGCGGTGTCTGGAAGAATATAAAAGCCGCATAGAGGGGCTGGGGCGGGGGATTCCGAACCTGCAGCAGATACTTGAGGAAAATGTCCAGAAATTGGATTACCGTCTTGAGCGTCTGCATATTGCCATAAAGAACGTCCTGATACAGAAAAAAAGTGCTCTCGCTTTGGCTGAGATTAAACCTGTGTATGTCAAAAATCTGATTGAGCGCAGCGATGAACGTTTGCAGGGATTGGCGCACCGGCTGGAAGGCGTTTCCGTGGAGTCTGTTCTGAGGCGCGGCTTCGCCTGGGTAAGGGGAAATGAAAATCAGACGATATATAATGTAACCGAGGCAAAAAAACAAACCGGCTTGACAATCAGGTTTGCTGATGGGGAAATATCAGCGGCAATGCCGCCGCAGTCCGCCGTTCCGACACCGGCAACCCCGCGTTCGCGTTCCGGAAAATCAAAAAAAACTTCTTCAGAACAGGGAACATTATTTGAATTTTAACGACTTGCCTTTATACTTTTCTGGAAAAATGTGAAGTGAACAACGGTTTAGAGGGTAGGCAATGATTGATATGCATATATTTTGGCTGGCTTTAATCCAGGGATTGACGGAATTTCTGCCGGTAAGCTCCTCAGGGCATCTGATTTTATTTGCCAAATATACTTCTTTTGCCGATCAGGGGCAGACTATTGATATTGCACTTCATATCGGTTCGTTGATAGCCGTTGTTCTCTATTTTTGGCAAACCGTAAAAAATATGTTGGTTCAGCTTTGGGAACATAAGTTTTTGCCTGATTTTAAGGTGGAAGGCGTAAGGCTTGCGTATTTTCTTTTGTTTGCAACCGTCCCGGCAATAGTCATTGGCGGCACGCTTAAATACGTCGGGATGGACTGGACACGCAGCACAAAACTTATCGGCTGGATGCTGATTATATATTCTGCTGTCTTATGGGTGGCCGACACTAAATTTAGTACCCGAAAAACATTAAAAGACATCACCCTTTTCGACGCTTTGTGCATAGGTTTTGCCCAGTGCCTGGCATTTCTTCCCGGTACCAGCCGGTCAGGGGTAACCATTACAATGGGACGTTTTCTGGGATACAATCGTAGCGAAATAGCTAAATTTTCTATGCTTCTGTCTGTTCCGGCGATATTTGCTGCCGGCATATTGGCGCTTTATGAAATATATACCGGCGGCGAATTGGCTCAGGTTATAATGGCGTATCAGGCGGTTATCTGGTCCTTTGCGTTTTCGTTTCTTGCCATATTTTTGATGATGCAGTGGCTGCGGCATGCAACGTATCTGCCGTTTGTAATCTATAGGATAATATTGGGAATATGCCTTCTGCTTGACGCTTATGGGGTAATTTGACAAGAATATTCTGGTAAAAATTATTTTTATAAAAGGCTAAAAAAACTATTGACTAATGAAAAAAAAGCCGCTATTAAAATACCCGTTGCTCTGGTGGCGAAATTGGTAGACGCGCATGCTTCAGGTGCATGTTGCCTCAGGCAGCTCCTATTTTTGATAGGAGCTTGAAGTTTTTTCTCATTGATATTTCAGGATTTTTTCCATCCATAAAAAAGTTCGCAAAAACGATATTTAAAATACGCCTTTTTTCTTCAATTTGCGAACTTTTGAAAATTGCAAAAGAATTTTGGCTGAAATTCAACACCTTATCAATAGCCCTTTCCACCGAGGTATCAGGCATCTGTAATTTCTCAATTTTGGCTTGGAGTTCAATTTTTGCTGTTTCATATTCAGCATTTTTGCTACGGTAAACTTCGGCAGGAACTGTTCCAGAAATCAACAAGTCCAAAAGTTTCTTCTGATTTTCCTCAACATCAGCCAGTTCATTGCGATTCTTTTCCAACTGATAATAAGTGTTACCGTGTGTTGCTTCATACTGCTTTTTCAAACGAACAGCCAGAGCCGCCTTCAAATCATCATCAAAATGGATTGATGAAAGGGATTTCTCAACATCTTTCAACAAAACCTTTTCACTGACATTATTGCAGTGTTCGCAGTTTTTAAGGTCTGTATGCCGCAAATAAACATACTTATCCTTCTTTGTATAAGGAGAAAGCAGACATCCACAATGTTTGCAACGAACTAACCCACGAAAAATGTAGGGTTCTTTGGTATGTTTTGAAGTTCGCTTGAATTTCCCCGTCCGAACTTCAGTGCACTTGTCAAACAACTCCTTGGAAATAAGTTTTTCATAACAATGGGGATGATATTCTTTGTTATAATACATAACTCCATAGTAAAATGGATTCTGCAAAATATTTGCAAATTGGGATTTTGAAATTGGGTTATGAGCAGTAGTTTTATTCCGCAATCCCCAACTTTTTGATTTTTTAACCAATTCGTCCATAGAGAAAAGCCCTGTGGAATATTCTTCAAACAGTTTTTTGATAAAATGTCCTCGGTCTGGGTCTATGATAATGGTCTTCTTTCCATTCTCATCTCTGGTATTCAAATAGCCTATCGGTGCTGGTCCAGCAAGAAGCCCCTCTTTAAGCATTTTTTCTTCTGCTCTTTTAACATTATCCGCAAGAGCTCCTACATAAGCTTTTGCCATCAATACACACATATCCCACATCACTTTTTGAGTGTTCTTGGTTCTATCATTAACAACCATCGCCTCCCGCAAAAAGTGCAGTTCTATTTTTCCTTGTTCAATCAAGTCATTTAAAATAGGCGTTTCTTTAAAAGAGCGTTGTAACCTATCAACAGCATCAACGACAACAGCTATTCTTTCCCGTTGCTTTTTGACAAAGGTCAGCATTTCATTAAACTGTGGTCGCTTTCCTTTGGTGGAACTTTCTGTAATATTATATTCTTGAATAATATCAAGATTGTGTCTTTCACAATACCTACGCAACCTGTCCAATTGTGCATCCAGAGAGAACCCGTCTTCCTGCATTTCCGTTGATACCCGAGCTAAAATAACAGCTTTCATTTGCAATCTCCTTCAAATTTGATAATTCAACATTGACAAGTAATTCAAGCATCTTCAACAACTCACATTCCATTTGTTCAATTTCATCAGTTGTCAATTTTTGGTTGAAATTTAAAGCAAGAACTTCTCTAACTGATTTTGAGGATATTTTTTTTACAGATTCTGTTTTGCTCATTTCTAACTCCAACGATAAATGCCTTCATTACTTACACGAGAAGGGTATGAAAAAAATAGAGCAAAATCAAAATGACATCAAAAGCCACATTTTGATGTTAGTGAATGTTAATCAACTTTATAAATGGCTTGATAGAAAACCATATATCCTGTGGTGGAAATCAAATTAGCTATGCCACCTTGAAGTTTCCATCCTTTTTTCAATTTATCATTTACGGCACGAATTAAAGCATCAACAGTATCAGCACATAGAACATCATATTTCATTTTGGTCATCCTAATTAATATGTCGCGACACCTTATTTGGTCCAGAATCTGAAGTCAAGACCTAAATTCTCATCCCCGACAAATAAGTTTATCAAAAATAATTTTGCATCAGGTAGAGACGATGTGATATCATTTCATCATCGCTGATAAATAGAATTATCAATGATGGAATTTGTTGGACTTTTAGGCATCATATTCCCTACTTTTCACAGATTTTGTGCTTCATCTTAAAAAAAAGATGGGCATTAGAATTTTATTATCAAAATTATTAAGGAGAGATTATGGAAACAAACAGATTAGAAATTTTCAAAGAACAATTAGAACAATACCAAGAAGAATTCATTATAACAAATGATGATAACCTCATAACAGCAACCTCAACGAAATTTATAGAACCAACCATTGAAGAAAAAGAGCTGGATTTAATTAAATTTCATCAACAAATGTTAAAAAATAACAACATTCAATTAATGAATAAATTTAAAGAAACCAAAAGAAATGAAATAAAAAAATACAAAGAAACTCATTCTAAAAAAGAAGCTAATAAACCAATTACTCCATATCGGCAGGAAATCATCAATACATTAAATAATTCAGCAAATGGATTTAATCTGGCCCTTACCCTAAATTTCAATCCTGTTAATTTATCTGGGTTATTTAACTTACAAATGGTTCAAAATAAAGTGAATGAATGGTGGAAATTATATTGTTCATATACCCTTGGAAGAGATGTTTCCAAATATAAAGCAATGGATTACATAGGTGTTGTAGAGCATCTTGATAGTAATATTCACGCACATTTATCAATCAAACACCCCAAAAAATCAAGGACTGATGAATTCATATACGATGAGGAACAAGCAATAAAAATCCTCTGGAAAACAGTTCAGATGAGTGGAACAGTTTTTCTGGATAGGATTTTTAGTGATGGCTGGTTTTATTATCAAACCAAATGTTCTGACTTTCAAAATCGGTTAATTTTTTCTCCAAATTGATAAATACTATTATCAATAATCAAGGAGATTTGATGAATAACAATAAGAAAAATCAATATTTGGAGATGTTTTTGGACATCGCAGATGAGTTATTACAAGAACAAAAAATAAAAAGCCGAAGAGATTTCAGCAGCCGATATTTGAATAAATGCTCCAATTACATTGGCTCATTAGTTTATCAGGACAAAAAGCCAAGTATAGCATCAGGATGGACTTTGTTCGTGAATTTGAACAGACAGAAACAACTTCCTCAGTGGCAGAAAAAATTATCTGATACTTTATATAATATGGCATTAAAGGACTAACGATGAGAGATGATGTAAATTTTGAAGAACTGATAGATAAAATAGATTTTATATTAAATTCCCCGAAACCTCTTCCTCGTTATATGAGAGAAGAAAGAGAACTTTCCGAATTAGTTGAACATTTAAAAGAAATTCCAAAATATGAAACCTTAAAGCAATTTGAACTGCTTTTTGATGTAGAGCCATTTTTGATGCATTTTTTAACATCTACTGATTATACAAAGTTACTAAAAATTACAGATAGAACAACAATGAAGTATAAGCATCTTGATGGATATACACCATTAATGATGATAGTGGTTAATCCGAATATTACCAATTTTGAGAAAACAGTTGTGATTGACAGATTGATAGAAATGGGCTGTGATGTTAACAGACCGAATGATTTTGGTGAAACAGCTTTGATGATGGCAGTCAAAAGAAACAATCGTAAAATGATGGAGTATTTGTTGGAAAATGGTGCAAATCCTAATATTTCCGATAATTTGGGAGTTACACCATTGATGATTGCTACATTTAATTCACAGCTCTATAATATGGCAGTTCTCCATTTTTTCAATGCCCAGCTGGGGGCAACCTGTTCATCTTATGAGCTTGATGTTTTTGATATTGCCGAAATAACAAAAATATCAAACACAATGGAAGTCTTAAAAGATTTCCAAAGACATTAATTTAACATATATGTTTGATAAAACCAGAGTCCAAAGCTCTGGTTTTTATTTTTTATACCCAATTTTAACCCTTCCTCGTTATAATGGCTTAAAATTAAACATATTTTCCTAATAGCCCCCATTGGAGTATATTTTCAAGGAATAACATAGTGGATAAAAAGAAAGAAATTACAATTAGAAGTGCTGCTGCTGAATATTTAACCTATGTTTCGGCTGTTGGTGATAATGCTAACAGCGTAGAAATGCGTTACGAAGATGAAAATATATGGCTAACCCAAAAAATGATGGCAACCCTTTATGGTGTTGATATAAGAACAATCAACGACCATATTCAAAAGATATTTTCAGATAATGAACTTGAAGAAATTTCAACTATCCGAAATTTTCGGATAGTTCAAACAGAAGGCAACAGGCAAGTATCAAGGGAAACAAAACATTATAATTTACAAATGATTATTGCTGTTGGTTTCAAGGTTAATAATGAAAAAGCAGTCCAATTCAGAAAATGGGCTAACGCGATTGTTAAAGATTACACTATTCAGGGCTGGGTAATGGATGAAGAACGCCTTAAAAATGGTGGCTCAATCCTAACCAGAGATTATTTTGAAAAGCAATTACAAAAAATCCGTGAAATCAGAATGTCTGAAAGGCGATTCTATCAGAAGATTACAGACATTTATGCCACAGCATTGGATTATGACCCGCGAGCTAAAACAACACAAACCTTTTTTGCAACTGTTCAAAACAAACTACACCATAGCATTCACGGACATACTGCCGCAGAACTTATAATGGAACGAGCAGATGCAAAAAAAGAGCATATGGGCTTAACCACTTGGGATGCCTATCCTGATGGAAAAATTCAGAAATATGACGTTAGTGTTGCCAAAAATTATTTGCAGGAAAAAGAAATTCGCCAATTAGAAAGGTTAGTTTCTTCATATTTAGATTATGCAGAAATGCAAGCAGAACGTCATATTCCAATGACAATGCAGGATTGGAGCGAAAAATTAAATGGCTTTTTGACTTTTATGGATTATGATGTTTTGCAAGATGCAGGCAAAGTTTCAGCGGAAATTGCCAAGCTCCACGCAGAAAGCGAATTTGAAAAATACAGAATTATCCAAGATAACCTATATGTAAGCGATTTTGACAGGTTCTTGGAACTTGAACAAAAAAGTAAAGATAATGAAAATGAATAATATTCAGTAAATCCAGTTATTCAAAATTTTTGAATAACTGATAAATGGACTTGATAATAACTAACAAAAACCAGAGTTTCAAAGCTCTGGTTTTTTACTAATCACTCCATCCCATTCTTTTGATGAATCTTCGTAGGGTGATTTTTTGGACACCCATAATTCTGGCGATTTGGTTTTTGGAAACTTTTTTATCCAATAAATCTCTTATCCTTTTGGTATTTTTGGACAATTTTAGTTTTTTGCTCTCTGCTCCAAATGGACGACCAAGTTTTACTCCTGCTGCCTTTTTTGCATCTAATGCTGTTTTGGTTCTCTGTGATATTAAATCCCTTTCAATTTGACTTGAAAGCCCAAAACCAAATGCTAAAATTTGTGATTGTAAGCTATTAGAAAAATTATAATTTTCTTTTATTGATACAACCTGACATTTTTTTGAAATCAAAGTTTGTAATATTAAAAAAATTTCTCCAACAGACCGAGAAAGGCGAGAAATTTCGCTACATATAAGGCAATCTCCCTCTTTTAATTCTTCTAACAATTTCCCTAATTGTCGTTTTTTAAGTTCCTTTCTGCTGGATATACTTTCTTCAACCCATCTGTCTATTTTAAGGTTATGCTTTTGGGCATATTGTTTAATTTCATATTCTTGATGTTCAAATGACTGTTTATCTGTGCTTTTTCTTATATATGCGATTACCGACATCTTTTCCCCTTTTTATATATTTATCGGGGATTCAAAGAGTTAAGATGAAATAGGAGGGCATTTTTATTGAACAATAAAATCAACCCTTTTTTATGGTTATTCGTTTTATTTTCTTTCGCTCGTTTCAAAAATATATAATGGGTATGGATGTAAGGAAAACCAAGGGTTTCAGAGAGTTTGATATAAGAAAATTCATTTATTTCAAACAGATGGATATAAGCGGGTACACAATTGTTGGTTTGTGTATCGTATAGAAAACACCTGTATTTTGAAAGAAATTCAAATGAGTAAATCCTGTGCTTTCTTGGGAAATGATTATAAATGGAGCAGAAGCGACATTATAGAAAAGATAAAAAAGCAAGCCCTTCGGCTTATTGATGAAGAGGGTGTTGATACCTTTTTAGTTGGGGTAAAGGGAGCTTACGAACGAGATGCCTATAATGCTGTTTTGCAGATAAAACAAGATAATCCAAATATCCGAATTATTTTAGTGGCATCCAGTATGAAAGAAGTTAATGACGGAGAACGATATTTTGACAGCTTCATATATCCAGACCAAGCAGCAATAGGATACAAGCGTTGGTGCATTGTCCATCGGAACAACTGGATTATAGAAAATACCGATTTCATCATTGCTTATAACCGATTTGAGGGCAGAGCATTTGAAGTATGCAAAAGAGCAAAAAACAAAGGTGTTCAGATAATTGAATTGGCCGATGAGGAATAAGAATATCAATAACAATATATTTGGGAAAGCTATGATAAAAACAAATAATATTTTTAGAATAATTACACTTCTTTGTATTGCTTTTACTATGTTTCTTGCAGAATGTAAATCTGCATATAGCTTTTCATTAAAATCTATTTTTGACCAAAAATCTTCTACGGAAGACAAGGAAGATGGAAACAAAACGTTTTCTCTTGATAGTGCCTATCAGGATTCATCTGCCAGAATAGCTGGATTTAATGAGTTATTTGATAATCGTCCAGAAGCTGAACGCTTTTATTTCTGCTCTGGATTTAACTCCGCGGAAATAGAAGGTTTTTCAAACACTGTAAATATAAATCAAAACCTTGCTAACAGAGTTAGTGTAAATTTTATGCTTATGACATTTGGTACGGCACGTGCCATCTATAATGTTGCAGGAAGCAACTATGAGCTGTCTATTTATAACACAGGAAGAAACACATTCTTTCAAGATGCAACAACCAGACAATACTTACTATCAAATAACAGATGTAAAGATTTAACTAAATTGGTAATGAAACGGGTAGAACAAATACCTCCTGATATGCTAATGATGTGGGGAAAACAGGATATTGACAGATTTATAGGCAATCCTTCGCAATCAGGTGTATCTAAAATACCTTCAAAATTAGTTCTTGATATATCTAAACCTATTTATGAAAAAAATGAAAATATCTCTTTGCTCGCTCAATGGACAGGAGCAGATGTAGATTGTAAGATATTGGAAGAGAAAGTTAAAGAAACATTAGATAATCGTCATTTTGAAATTGTTGATAATAGTATTTCTTGTGCAGGAAATGATAATAAATCACTGATTCAGCTTCGTGTTCAATTTAAATCTCCAAGAATCGGTAAGCTAAATATCCCAGCTATTACATTGGAAAATAATATCAGCAGCAACAGCGTTGATTTTAGCGTAAGAGATTTAGAAGCTCTACAAAATGCAGTTGTTTCAAAAAATATTGAAAGCATTAAAGCGTTCTTATCAGCCCCAGAGGATTTGGATGCAATCAAAATTGACGGGGAACATCCTGTCGCTCATTTCATCAAAGATGATATGGGGTTTGCCCAAGAGCTTATTCGGCTCGGAGCTTCTCCTGATGTAATTGATAAAAACGGCTATACGCCGTTGATGTATGCTGTTATCCGCCAAAATAATGAATTTTTGGATTTACTGCTGGATAAAAACGCCTATCTGAACGAACTGGATAAAAAGGGCAGAACAGCAATTATGTATGCAGCCATCAAAAATAACATTTATGCTGCAAAAAAATTAGTGGAACACAAGGCAGACATTTATAAATCAAAAGATGGAAAATGGACAGCATATCAGTATGCCAAAGAAATGAAACATACAGAAATAGCCAGTCTGTTAAAAAGTCCGCTCAATGAAATTCTGATTATCTTTGATGGATGTTCATCCTGTGAGAAAAAAATAAAATCATTGGAAAAAATTGTTAAGCAGCAATATCCCATAATGAACATATCTTACATCAGATATACTCCCCAAGATGGTTCAAATAAATATGACCATTTTCCAGACCAAAATTATCCTATCATTAAGCGAAAAAGACAAAAAGACAGCGATGATTTTGGAAGCAACTCTGGTAATATTCTCGGTAATTGGGATGGAACAGAAAAACAATTAGAAAAAATTATGTATAAGGAGCTGTAAAATGAAGAAACTACTTTTTTTGATGTTGTTTTTAACATCCTGTCGTTCCATTACGATGGAAGACTATCAGACAGATATAGCTCCTTTTAAATATCAGGACTATGAATTTACCCTGAATGTTCCAGAGAACATTTATGTCATCACCCAGACCAATGTTGGCGAAAGAACCCAAATAGATACCAGACAAGAGTATCTGTCAAATGTTGCTTATGATGTAAATAAGGAGATTATTTCAAAAATTGGAAATGATGATGATACTATTGGCAGTATTGTTGTCTCCCAAGATGTTTTTAATCGTAAACAAGGGGCTTTAATGACATTTTTCGGGTCTCTTCCGTCTGCGTTATCTCTGGGAACTCTTAATTTAATCGGTTATCCGTTTGGAACGGAAGAATATA
This sequence comes from Acetobacter sp. 46_36, assembly GCA_001917135.1. GTDB lineage: Bacteria > Pseudomonadota > Alphaproteobacteria > RF32 > CAG-239 > CAG-267. Next base: position 14,553 of record MNTT01000007.1, on the reverse strand, counting down.
CAGTTAAAGTTACTGCCAATGTTTATGATTTAAACGGCAGACATTTACGAGAATACAGTGCAATCACCAAAGATTGGAAATTTATCGCTTGCTATTATGGCTATGCTCCCAATCAGGTTCAGGCAGCAGCATACCTGTCTGCCTATAAAGAAGGATTGGCGGAAGTTCTTGAAAAAATCAACAATGATGATGAATTCCATACGTTGCTGAAAAAAGAAGCGGAAACTATCAAAAAACAAAATAAACAAATTGCATTGAAGAAAAAAGCAGAAGAAGCCAAACGTAAAGCCCTGCAACGAGAAGCTAAACGCAAACAGGAAGCTGAAAAGCAGGAACATCTTCAAAGTGTCTTGGATGAGTTGAAAGGTATTTAATCAGAAGGAAACAACTATGGAACTAATTTCTCGGTAACAAAAATATTGATTTTATATAAGAAGAAATGTAATGAAAAAAGCTTTGATAATAATTTGTTGTATTGCTTTATTTCCTGCAACAGTAAAGGCAAACTGTTATCAAATCAAAGATAATGACTTGAAAAACAATTGCCTTGCTATGGAAAAAGGGCAAGTTTCATATTGCTATCAAATTAAAAATAGTGACGATAAAAATTATTGTTTGGCAAAATTAAAGGGACAAAGAAGCTATTGTTACCAAATAAAAGCTTCCGATAAGAAAAATGAATGCTTAACCTTTATCAATAATTAATGATGAAAGCTATTTTACAAAAAGGAAATAAAAAATGAAAAAAGCAGTTCTTTTGATGATTTCTTTGATTTTGACGGGATGTACTCATCAGAATATCTCTGGCAATAAATCTTTTGCAGAAAATTGCAATACAGCATCATCAATCTGCAAAAGGAATTATAGTGTATTGGTAGAAGAGATTGAAAAATTTAATGCTGCTGGTGGGGCTTTTATTCTGGTAAATCTTAAAAACAATGAAGTTTTGAATTCTGCATCCATCAGTATTTTGGAAAATTTTGATTATAATCAGGATTATTCATATACCCCAAACAATGTGAAGAAATTGCTGAAAAAAGAGAGATTAGCGACACCACAGCAGTTTATTCAAGATTATGTTACTTTCATAAAATCAGCCACAAAAGAGGATTTAAAGAAGTTAAGAGATAATGTTACCAATGGAACAGCCAGACGAATAAACATTGAAGGTATAAATGTCTATGGTCTAACTGCAACCGATTATAAGTTGGACAACCCAGATGAAGTCATCACAACATTTTTGGGACATTTCAGTTATCAGAACCAAGAATATGCTTTAATCACTTTGTTAGATTCCCCCAAAGGAATAAAATCTACTTTCGGTTTCAATAGTTCAGGTTGGAATGCAACAGAATTAGCCAGAAAAATCGTTGAATCTGCCGTGTTAAATACTAATTTAGCAAAGAGAAAATAAATTTATAAATTCAGAAATTATTCTTGATTTTCAAAATATGAGTCCTTATCCTGTAAAAAAATGTTAAAAAGGACAACTAAAATGATACAGGATACGCCATATCATAGAGAGATATTAATTTTACAGAGTATATTAACAAAATTGGCGGCTCAAAATCCGAATGAAGACCTCAATTTAACATATAAACTTTCCCAAAAATTAGTGTCCAATGCTTTTTCTGACTATTTTGAAGATTATGAAAAACAGAAAATAAAAGAAGCTGTTACCTATTTAAAAGATAAAGAACAATTGGAGCTACCCAACATCCAAAATGATTTAATACAAATGCTTAATAGTGTAGCTCCTGCAAAAGATTATTTTGAACGAAATATTATCAATAGAGAACATCGCAAAAGACGTATAGATTTCATAGAACAAAAATTCGCAAAAACGCCTAAAATGACCAATTCAGAACTTATGGCTATTGCAAAAGAACAAAAAAATACACCTATACAAATAACTGATAAAGATTTTACCGATGTTTTTTTAGAAAATATCAAACTCTTATTTGGAAAATCCAAATATAGAGAAAATCATAACGAATATCAATACCGAGATATAATATTCGCCAACTGCATATTTAATAATCTCAATCTATCAAATATGCATTTTAACTCCAATGTTTCTTTCAAAGAATGTCTCTTTAAAGGAAATACTGATTTTAGAAATTCGGTATTTAAACAAAATGTTTCATTTAACCGTTCAAATTTCAATGGAACAACCCACTTTGAAGATACCAATTTTTTGAAAAATGCTAATTTTGAATATATTAAAACAAGTGGATATGCCTTCTTATTTAATCAACACAAATTAGATAATTCCCAAAATGACGATTGCTTTCGTTATTTATGGAGTTTCAAAGGAGCAGAGTTCAACAGCAATGTTGCATTTTTCAAAAGAATTTTTCCTGAACGAGTAAATTTTTCTTATGTAAAGTTCAATAATACATTTTATTTTACGGATTGCAAATTTCCCTTAAAAATTGAAGCCAAATGTTTTGATTTTTCACCTGCCAACATACCTGATTTTGAAACCTCAATCAGAACATTAAGGGTAGCATTAGAGCAATGCTATTGTAACTATGCAAAAGATGAACTATTAATCTGGGAAAATAAAGCTCACGAATTGAGCACTAAAACAATTATAGATGATGAAAAAGGAGAACTACTATCTCCCAGAGCTACGGCGGCAATTTTAGGATATTCAGAAGCATCTCTACGCACGATGAGATGTCAGTATCCTGATAAAATTAAATTTGTAAAGAGAGGAAACCGTGTTTATTACTATAAATCATCCATAGATGAATTTATAAAATTAACTCCGCCTAAAAAGAAATAACATTCAATAACTTTAAAATACTACAATTTCAACAACATATATTTTTGAAGTTTCCTGCATTATTAAACCTCTTGTAATTTTTATTATATTAAGAGGTAAGTAAATGAGAGGAAAATTAAAAGCTATTGGAAACAAAGAGCGGCATAGGTATAGTGCAGAAGTCGCCCAGTTTGGTTGGAAATCTGGATGGAACGAACCAGAACCAACAATTATGTTAAAAAATATCAGGTTGTATGGAAATAATGATATAATTACAGACCATTTGTGGTTTTCTTTGGGAAAGCAATTCCAAAAATTAAATCTGAAAGAGGGCGATATTATATCATTTGATGCCAGAGTTGCTAAATATGTTAAAGGATATAAAGGAGATTGGTGGTATTTTTTTGAGAAGACAGGGCATTTTCCTACACCAATAAGCACAGATTACAAATTGGAAAGACCAACAAAAATGAAGATTGAATCAAATTAATACCTATTTCGTTAGATGCTTCCATAAAACCCCGATTTATTCGGGGTTTTATATCAACATAGCGGTTGAACTACATAGTTAATATCACTTTTCATTTTTCAAATAACTATAAACCGTTGGGCGGGTGATTTTGAATTGTCTTGCAATTTTAGCAATAGGAAGTCCTTGTTTATGGAGGGCATTCAATTCAACAACTTGTTCTTTTGATAACCTATTTTTACCGCCTTTATATTTTCCTTTTATTTTTGCTAATGCGATACCCTCTCTTTGTCTTTCAAGAAGAATTCCCCTTTCAAGCTCTGCAACTGCTCCCAACATCGTCATCATCATTTTTTGATATGGGTCTTGCTTTTCATCTCCTTTAAAGGTCAGGTTTTCTTTATGAAAAATAATAGTAGCCCCTTTGGAAGTAATTTCTTCAACAAGATTCAATAAATCACGAGTATTGCGAGCCAAGCGGCTCATTTCGTGAATGTTGATAATATCTCCTGAACGGATATTTGACAACATCGCCTGCAATTGGGGACGGTTAGTGTCCTTACCGCTAATTTTCTCTTCATAGACCCTATCACAGACGACATCTCTCAACTGTCTCTCGGTATTTTGTTCAACTGTGGAAACTCGTATATAGTTAAAAATCATTGCTAAACCCTTAAAATGTAAAATCTATGTTTAAGAATATATTTTACAAATGTAAAATTGTCAAGCAAAACAATTTAGATTTTACACTTTTATGAATGTAAAATTAGGGTATAGGTGGATTTTATTGCTATTTACACAAAAGACAAAAGAAGGCTCCATAACCAGATATAAAATCCTACTTAACATAGGATATATCCCTTTTATCTAATAAGATATTCAATATTAAAATTTATAAACGTCCAGATAATCCTTTGTTGCTATCTTATAATTAAAACTTGCACATAATATGATAAAACAATAGATTAAACGTATAGCATTAAAATTATGAGGTTATAAATGGCTGATATCAATTATCTTGAAAGTGAACAAAAAGAAGCTTGGAAAAGAATCGTAGAACTTGAGAAAAAGGCAGAGTTGTTTAAAGCAGATATTGTACTGTATAAAACACCGATTCCATCGGACATAAAATACATCAAAGGCTCGCGAAATAAAATTTCTGAGATGAAAAATAAGAGTGAAAAAGTATTTGAACAAATTAACTCGTATTTACAAGAAACAAAAAAAGCATTAGAGAATATAAAAAAGGAGTGTGAAGAAGCCAAACAGCTTGATACTTTAATTTCTTTAGCTAAAGAAAAAAATACTGTATTTACCGAACAAGAAATAGCGATATCAGCAAAATTACAATCTATCTCCAACAAAATTGCCGAAATTGAAGACGTATATGAGGATTTAGAGGATATATCCGATAAAGTCAATGCATTAGAAACAAACTTTACCAAAGGTTCCGAAACTTACAATAAAATACTAAGCTTACATCAAGATATCATAAAAAGAAGAAATGATATTTCATCACTATATAGAGAAGTTTTCGGATATTCTGAAACAGATGAAGAAACAGGAAAAGAAACATATATTGAAGGCTTAAAAGATGAACTTAAAGTTTCATATGATGAGATAAAAAACAAATTAAAAAATACAGATAATGAACTTATAAAATTAAAAAACACTAAAGAAGAACAGTACAAAACTTTTATAAACGACTGGAAAATCCAGTATGAGAATACCAAAAAAGATATTGAAAGCTTGTTACCTGGAGCCCTAACTGCAGGATTGAGTTCAGCATATGCAACTAAAAAAAGGGTTGAAAGACAGGAAAGCACCGAATATGCTAAAACTTTTAGAAACGCAATTATTGGCCTTGTATCCATATCCTCAATTCCAATAATCTGTTCCATATTGCTTATGATTTTTAAAAATTTAACTCTTGATGAAATAATATCAAAACTTCCAACAATGTCTTTAGCTTTGCTTCCTTTATACGCCCCCGTCTTATGGGTTGCATATTCAGCAGATAAAAAATTAAAATTGTCAAAACGACTAATTGAGGAATACACACATAAAGAAGTTGTAAGTAAAACATACTATGGATTGTCTAAACAATTATTAAATGTTAAAGAAAAAGACAAATCAAACGAACTTCGTGATAAGTTATTATATAACCTAATAGCAGTTAATTCTGAAAATCCAGGAAAATTAATTACAGATTATGAAAACTCCAATAATCCCATTATGGATTTTATTTCTAATTCTGCAAAGTTTGCAAAGAATCTTGATAAAGTTTCAAAATCAATAGAACGTGTAAAAAAAACAGTCTCATCATCAAATGAAAACAAAGATATTCCTACTGTATATATCTCAAAGACTGCAGATTAATTACTAACCAGAGAAAACTAATATATATGAGATTTAAATAATGGATTGGATGCAAATTTTAATATCATCATTATCAGGTATTTTTGGAACCATCATTGGTGGTTTTATAGCTTATCTAACGATGACAAAACAATTCAAATATATGGCAGAACAAGAAATTCAAAAGCAACGGCGAGATGATGAGCTATATCTCAAACGAAAAAGAGAGAGCTTATATGCAAAAATGTATGACTTTTTAATGCGTTTTGAAAAAGATATACGTAATGGAAAAGATAATTGGATGTCAAAACAAACCAAAGATTTATTTAACGTAATTCAGGTTGAATGCATCTGGGGAAATAAGAAGACAATGGATTTGTTCTATGACTTTTTTGGAGATTTATTTAATAGCCCATCACAATATAAGAAAAACTTCAATAAGGCACACGCAAAGAATAATAAAAAGATATTAGATTTTCAAGCTCATATTCGTAAAGAGTTAGGTATAAAAGATTAAAATCTCAGTGCATTTCTTCATAAATTCACTAAAAAATAAATACGATTCGTTGTTAAAATTTTACACAGAACGATGCTTATTCTTCTAATTGTACAATATTAACGAGAATTTTTGTTAAAATATTAAATTTTAAACTACGCAAAATATGCGGAGATTAGATTAGTTTTTCTCCGCAAAAAACAACATCCCAAACTAATCAGAGTCCGAAAGACATTACCTAATACCCAATTTTCTCAATATCAACATATTGGCAAATTATTTCATTTAATTCTTTTCTGATTTCATCAGTGGGAATAGCAGACCGCTCATCATACTTATCCAAACCACGTGCTTTTTTCAATATTTCGCCTAACGCTTTCGCCATATCATTAGCCTGTTTGTGGCGTTCCAATTCAATAGAATTAAAATTTTCACTCTCTGTATCAAATTCAAATATTACCTTCATATTGTCCACGCTCCACTTCACTTAATTCTTCAATATTTTCTAAATTGCCACATCTACGCAAGTAATCAAATCCACCATCAACGGCTACTGCTCCACACTTACAAAATTTGAAATCATTTACAGATACACTTTCTATAATATCACCACATTTTTTACATTTTATCTTATTTTTTACAATTTTTCTTGCATTAAAAAATTCTCCTGTATCATCAGATTTCCCTATCATATTTTAATCCCTCATTAATACTAATCATTAAATTACAAAAATCTCATTTTAGAAAATACCCAATATTGGGCATTTTCTAAAATAGAAATTTACCAACCCTACATAAAAAACTGAATTATAACTGAGTAACCCTTGCTTTAATAACCTCAATAATCTTATCATAAACGGAATTATAATTTTTTTCGGCAATCGTCATTTCTTTCAGTTTTTCTGCCTGCACGATTATTCCTGCTGATAATTTATCCAAAATATCATTAATAAGCTGGTTTTTAATACTAAGTTCTTTCGCCATTACCATAAAATTGTTTCTGGTAATCCTGTCTGGCTCATACTCTCCGCCGACAGCCATTGACATTTCTTTGGCAAGCTGCGGATAAACTTGCGTAGATACCAAATCATACAACGGAGCTAATACATATCCATTTGCCAAATGCAGATAGGAAAAGTTCTTTCCGTGGGCATCTGAATTGCCAATTAAGAAGTTGAAAACAACACTTTTCAGAAAATGCAATTCATCTTTTGCCTTGTTTGCCAGATTATTATGAATAAATTGAAAACATTGTTTAACACTTGGTCCGCCCTCGGTTCTCTGATATTTTTTATTAGACAACCCCAACCCCTGACAAAAATCTTCCTGCTGGATTCGCTCAATGGTATCCAATCGGTCAAACCGTTTCGTCATATAGGCAGTTACTGAACCAAAATTTTTAATTCTGCATTCAGCAACATTTAATCCGACCAGACCAGCTAATTTCATACAAAAATATTCATTATAGATTAAATCAGGAAAATTCCGATTCTCTGGTTTTAAAATCCAAGTAGAAATATACTTATCTGACGGTTTGTAATACCTGTCATCATTAGGAAAAATCGTCAACGCCAGTTTTTCCTGTGCTCCCGCAAGAGACAAACGGACGCCTTCACCTGTCAATAACGGAGTTTGCGAAAGTTTACCCAAAAGAGCAGCCAACTCATCTTCTGATATTTCTTCCAAAGTATCGTTAAAAATTGGAGTCATATCTTGCGGATAGAGTGAAACAGCACCTGCACATTCTCCTCCTAATTCTCTTAACAAGGCAAAAGGATTATTAAGAGAAACCTGTTTTATCTGGGCAATTTTTTTGACCACATCGCCTTCTGGCAGTAAATTGGAAAAGAAACTTCGTGTTTCTTTATCACCAAAAGCTTCTTTCTGCAAAGGAAGCTGATAAGCAATGGATTCTGTCGCATCATCCGAATATTTGAAACTCAATCGGGAATTATGCTCTTTCAAAACACCGATTTTCTTATTATGAAAATAAACATCTAACAAATTCATTGGTTATCTCCATCAATCTCCAATTTAATTCCCAACATATCCAAAACATATAAGACCTTACCAATTTGGCAGGTTTCCTTACCTGCTTCCAAATCAACGATAAAACGCACACCGACATTGCACAATCCTGCCAATTGTGATTGAGTTAATTTTTGTTCTTTGCGTTTCTTTTTTATAATGTCTGCTAAATCTTTTGTTTTCATAGATTTCCACATCGGTAAATTTTCACTATAAAGGAAACCTTTCAAATAAAAAATTTCCCTATCGGTAAATATATACTATTAAATGATAAAATGTCAACAAAAATTTCCCCATCGGTAAAGTTTAGATTTAAAAGTAAAAATAACTGAATTAAATGCGATTCTATGCGAAAATCCGCAAAGAGTCGCACTTATTAAGGCAAATTACTCAAAATAATTTAATTTGAAGCAGAAAGATTTGTTTCACTTGCAATCCAATCCCTTATGAAACGTCCTACTTTTGAGACGTTTTCCTTCTTTTCCTCTTTGGCTGAAACATCAATTTTATTTGTTTCAGCCTCAATCCAATCATTCACCCACACCTGCGTTTTATTAGACATCTTCTTTTCTCCTTTGTTTAAGATTTTAGTGTTTAGATTTTCCATTATTTTTCTCCTTAAAAGTTCGTTATTCATTTAATTGTTTTTGTGTTACAGTTATTTTAAGCCACTATAAAAGGCATCTTTATTGTGTTATGTCATTGTCTGCCCTCCGTTGAATTTTCATTTTTCCACCCATTTATATCAGATGTTTCATCAACGATGGAGTTCAACAATTCGTCAACTCTGGTGCACCATTAAAGACCTCCGTCAGGAGGTTTTTTTATGCCGGAAAATTATCGGCTTTTTATATTTTTCAATCTCCCGAAATCAAGATATCCGCAGGGCTTGTATGAATTGCTTTGTTGATAGGCGTCCCAACGCCCGGTTTCGTTTTTGAATAAAACAACATTGCCGCTTCCGATTCCGGTCGTATTTTTCCTTGTATCGTTTATATGGGGAAATCCGGTACTGTCAAAAACACGAATTGTTAATTCATTGTCTGTACATGATAAGATTTTATCAACAATCATAGTATGGTTTTCTTTTATATAGACTGAAGTGAAGGCAATTATATCGCCTCTCATCAAATCTGCCGGATTCGTAATTCTGAGCCAATATTGCGAATTTTTTTCAGCCTGCCTGAAAAAGATGGCAAACTCTTTTGTGTAAATGCGCTTTATGTCTTCAGGGGCAATATGTTTGCTTTGAGAAACAAAGTCTTTGATTTCCTGCAGAGCCTTTAATTGTCCTATCTTTTGCAGATAGTAGCAGGCAAAGCCGGAACAGTCCATATTCAGACACGTTACGCCGTCAGTCAATGTGATTGTATTGTCATGAGAATAGCGTGAGCTGATTTTTCCTGCGTTAATATCAGATATCAGCTGATCAGGAAAATCAAAAATATTGAAAGTTTTTCTCCTTTTTGTATAATCACCAATATTTATACTGATTTTAAATGGACGATATTTAAACAGGAAAGAAATGTCAAGCGTAAAAAGTATGGACATTTATAATAAACGGCAATAACAATATTCTATGACAAACGAAAGTATGACAAATCTGCTGCTGCAGTGGTATGAAAAAAACGGCAGGGAACTTCCCTGGAGGGTAAAGGGCGGACCGCACCCTGACCCTTATGTAATTTTGGTGTCTGAATTTATGCTCCAACAGACAACGGTAAAAACGGTAATTCCTTATTTTCACCGTTTTATGGCACGCTTTCCGACTATCGGGGATTTGGCCGCTGCGGCGGAAGAGGACGTTTATCAGCTCTGGCAGGGATTGGGATACTATACTCGCGCCCGCTCGTTGCACAAAACCGCACAGATGATTGTCAATGAATTCGGCGGCAGGTTTCCTGACACCAGGGAAGGCGTCTTAAAATTAAAAGGCATCGGAGCCTATACTGTTGCAAGTTTTATGGCGCTGGCATTCAATAAGCCGGAAACGGTCATTGACGGCAACGTTATGCGGATTATTGCCCGTTTGTATCATCTGACAGCACCGCTTGATGAAATCGCCGATACGATTCGCCAAAAGGCAGCACTTCTTACCAGTAAAGAAAATGCCGCAGATTATGCGTCTGCGATTATGGATTTGGGAGCAGTCGTATGTACTCCGAAAAATCCGCAATGCCTGTTATGCCCGTGGCAGGAATATTGCCGGTCACGCACCGCTTCAGATTTGGAACAGATACCGGTTCGCCGCAGACTGGAGAAGAAAGAAAAACAGGGTATTGTTCTTGTGACGGAAAACGGGCGTGGCGAATTGTTTATCCGCAAACGGACAGAAAAGGGGCTGCTTTCGGGGCTTTATGAATTTCCTTGGAATGATAAATGCTTGATTGGTGAAGGTGTCGTTGATACCGGTTTGTCCGTAACCCATATTTTTACCCATTTTAAGCTGACATTGCGGATATATAAGCTTAAAAGCGATATCGCACCTATGCCCGACGGTTTCTTTGCCAAGCCTGAAGAATTGTCTGATTATCCTTTTTCAACTTTGATGAAAAAGGTTTGGCATACTTATCTAAAAAATCCCCGCCGACCATAAAAGCCGGCAGGGAAAATAGGTCTTGGGGAGCAATTATTTGCCCGGAACAAAATTCTGTTTATTCCATTTGGAAGCCTGTTGTAAAAAGATGTTGCACTTCGCAAGAGATAAATGTCTGTCTTCACCTTTGAGCTTCCCCTCGGCATCAATAAAAAAGCACTTGCCCGGAGGAACGAGCGCGCCGATTTTATTAAGCTCGTCCATTACGTTATCAGGGGAAAGACCTCCTGCATATCCCTGATAAACATCGGCAAAAACCGGTGCGGCGCGTTGCGTGGGAGTAATTCCTTCGCCGAATGATGAATCGTACAACAAAGCATCAATCATAAAACCGCTTTTGTAAATATTCCGGATGAATTCTTTATTGCTGTCGTTGTAGGATAAAATGAATTTATGCTCCGGCTGATAACGCTTCATTGTTGCCAGCAGTGTATCCATATTCGGCGTTTTTTCCCGTCCGATTTTGAAATTAAGCTGTATTCTTTCAAAAACCGGTTTTCCATTGTGATGCCGGAATTTAAGAAAAGTTTCCAATTCGGTAGGAATTTTCCCGGCGCAGAAAGCTTCCGCCCAGTCTTTATTAAGATGCAATGCCAGGCGATTTTGAGACGAAACGTAAAAAGTGAGCGTATGAAGCCACCAATATCTGGCTGAGCCGAAAAAGGCCTTGTCTCCGGAAACCTGAATTCCTATTTCTGCAAGTTCATGTTTCCTGCCAAATTCTGCTAATGCACCGGCGTCCGTAAACTCGTTGGCACCGGATAAAACAATTTTATTTAACCTCATAATATCAAAAATTTAATGTTAATAATAAATTTGATATAAAAAGAATATAAAGGCAGCTAAAAAATGTCAACAATAAAAAAACGGATGGAATTTTCCATCCGTTTCACGTTAAGAAAAGACTGTCAAAAATCTCCGAGAACGATAAAACGCTCCGGCTTAAGCTGAATATTCTGCCCCTGCGGTATTTTTTGCTGCAAAATTCGGGAACTTTCCGTCAGATATTCTGCCAAAGTAGGGTAAGACCAACCTCTGTGGAAAAAATGCCTAGGTCTAGCAGAAACAATTCCATCACTGATAACATAAGGCAGGGCTAAAATAAAATCGCTGAAATCCGGAGATTCGGTTTTGTAAAATAGCGTTTCAATTACCCCGCCGTCGTTAATTGATATGTGTTTTTCTCGGCTTAGATATGCGCCGTAATAATAAACGGCGTGTTTGGCCAGGTTTTCCGCCACATGGTTAACCAAAGGCCGTTTAGCTTCGGGAATATCTACCGCAGAAATCTGCGCTATGCCGACAAGGCGGTTTTTATGGCAGTAAAGTCCACAGATGCAGTCCTCAAGGCTAAAAATATCCGCGGCTTCAATTTGAAAACGTTCTCCGAGAGAAGCTGCTAACAAATTGATATTTCTGTTCAAAATATTGTCTTTGCCATTAACTAAAGCCTCCTGCGCCAGTGTATTGGCAATGTCGACAATACAAGGCATGCGCCGTTGTGATGAACACAAAAGCTTAACGACGGCAATTTGCTTTTTTGCCGAAGCTATACCATAAACAACCGTCTTCAAAGGAAGATAAGGAAGTTTCTTCACATAATGGCTTGCACAATTCCCCAAGAGCTGTTGCAAATCAACTTCTTTATTGTTTTGGTTATCATCGGAAAAAGTCATAGCCGCATGCTGGGATAATTGGACAGCATTTTGCAGAATGCACAACGGAAGTTTGTACTCTTTTCTCAATACTCTTAAATCCATAGAACATAAAAATTAATAGTGAATAATAAATTTAACGAAAAAAAGTATAAATAATCCGTCCAAAGAGTCAAGCAAAAACAAAGAACAAACCAAAGCTAGACATAAACCTGATAGGCATCAGTCTAAAAACAATCGGTAAAAATTAAAAAGCAGAATAGCAGCACAATATAAATAATCTTTATGTATTCTTTCCTGCACACATTATCGAACCAAAACGGTTCCTTTTATTTCTATGGCTTCCCATTCCTCGCCTAATCGGCCGATTTTAAGCCCGTTCCAAATCTCGTATTTCCCGGGACCGAAGAATTCTAAAGCTTTTTCCGTCAAAAGGTTAACCATTTCTTCTGATATATCTTTTACAGGCAGGAAGTTGAGAGAGGTGTAGAAAACCAATCTTCCTGGTTTGATATATCCTCGGGTGAGATGCTCAAACTCTTCAAAAGAGATACCGAAATCATCTTTGAGATAAACCTTGTGTTCTCTGGCATCGTTAATATTTATCGCGCATCTTCCATCACTAAGAAAAGCAAAGGCAATCCTGCTCTTGTGAAATTCATCTACAGCAGACTTTTCTTCTCTTGTTAAAATTATCTCTTTCCCATTTACAGAGGTTGTTTTATTATAGGGCATATTTTTCTCCAATGTCGCTATAAAAATAGCTTTTATGCTGTATTGCACAAAGAGAGGGTTAAAATAAGTCTATCAAACTAAAACAGATAGTTCAAATAAAAAAAACAGCAGAGAAAAACATCTCCGCTGGCTTTTACTAAAGTTGGCTGCCCAACATTGATGTCTTTCGAAAAGATTTTAATGAAGAGTTGATAGAAATATTAAAAGAATTTGCTCCTTGACTTTAAGGCATTAAATTATATCATCAAATAATATTAAGGAGAAAAAGATGAGATATCTGTTATTAATAATAACTACAATGTTTGTATTTAGCTCAAATGTTGAAGCAAAAAGAGAGTGGGTAGATGAAGATTGGGTGGATGAAGTTAAGTTACAAGCAGAAGCTTTGAGCAAAGAGTGTCATGCGAAAACTGTGGAACCCGTATGGGATAGCTTTTTTTATAATGATGAAATAAAGAAAGGTTATAAAAAATACAATGCCTGTCAAAAAGAAATTATTATCGCAAAAATTAAAGAAAAATCCACCCCTGAAAATGCTGAAAAAATGATAAAGGCATTGGATTTAATGGAGCAAAGTATGCTAGAATTTTATGGTGTAATGTATAATCAAGTAAACACAGGGTTTTACGGTCAAGCAGTAAATGATATGGAATTAGGACGCCGTTTTGAAGAAGTTCTATACGACGTCCTGCATTACCAGAGATACTACCCCACAGATTGATGGGATGATTTACTTCCGTAAATCTCTCAAAGCCTTTCTCCTTTCTTGCGGTAATCGATTCTTTTTGATATTTTCGCGATCAGACAGCGTAGAACCCTGAAAGTATATATCAACCTTACTCCTTTCATCGTAAATGCGATTGATTAAATCTTCATCGCTTAGGTCCTCAGCACTGTCTCCTATTGCATTTCTAATCAATTCTAAAGCATTTCCTTCGCCGTGTTGTGTAGCTAACGAATAGAGCATCTGTTTGATAACAAAATCACGCTTCTCTACATCAAATCCCTTTATTTTCTTGACACCACGAAGCACAGGAGCTAATTTTTTATCAAGAATAAATTGCTGTTGAGAATCATTGAAATCTCTGTTTGCAGAAAGTTTATCCCAAGCGGTTACAAAATCCTCCGTCTTGTTATAAGCTCCTTCATAACCACCAGCATCGTTTAGCGTATCAGCAAAATCACGATACTCTGGTTTTGATTTTAGATATTTAATGTAGTCAAGCATGGTCCCGTGTCTCGTTTCAATTTGATAACGACCATAGCTATGTCCTCCATTTTTATCATATCCTTTAGCTCGTGGATTATTATTTGATTCATATTTAGCACTCAAGCTGCCAAGTCCTCCATCCACCACCGAGCTCCTGTCATTTTTCGCATACTGTGTCCCATAATTAGAATTTTTCAACTCTTGCCCCTCGCGTAACGCACGAATAATGGTAAGTT
>MNTT01000010.1 GCA_001917135.1 Acetobacter sp. 46_36 | reverse complement strand
GCGGAAGATAAGCCCCGCATACCGCATCCATCCTCCCGCCTCGGCAAGTTCTTCGGCGGAAGGTAAGTCCCGCCTGCCGCATCCATCCTCCCTCCGGCAGCTTCTGTAATGGTGAACAAAACAATTGCCATTATCTTCTTTTGTTGTAAAAACCGTGGTAAATCTGCGAGTTTAATGTTGTGCCGCAGATTTTTTTACCCTAAACTCTCCACAGCATAATTAAATTTTAATGGAGAACACCACAATGTTTATAACAGAAGCTATTGCTGCGACTGAAACGGCTGCTGCTGTAGAGCCGAGCCCGATGGCCGGTTTCCTCATCCAGCTGGTACTTGTTTTTGCAATCTTTTATTTTCTGCTGATTCGTCCTCAGCAAAAGAAGATGAAAGAACATGAGGATATGCTGAACGCAATCAAACCTAAGGACGAAATAATCACCGGCGGCGGCATATATGCCAAAGTTGTCAAAGCCGATGATGCTGTTTTGACGGTGGAAATAGCAAACGGTGTTGAAATCAAAATCTCCCGTTCCAGCGTCAGGGAAGTGGTTTCTGAAACCAAAGAAAATTCGGAAAAAAAATAACTTAACAGAGAGAACGAATAATGTACAAATTATCATTACAAAGAATAGTTATGATTTTGGCGATATGTTTGCTTGGCATATTTTTTGCCGTTCCGAACTTCGTCAAAGATCCTAAAACGACGCTGCCGTCATGGTGGCAGCCTGTAAATCTGGGATTGGATTTGCAGGGCGGTTCCAGTTTGCTGCTTGAAGTGGATATAGATACCGCGTTAAAAGACAGAATGCAGGCTTTGGAAGATTCTGCCCGTGCTTCGTTGAAAGAGGCCAGAATCCGTTATCAAAGTATAAATTCCGGCGCTGACGGGCTGAAGGTAAAAATTGAAAACGCCAATGCCCGTTCCAAGGCATTAACGCCGCTGCGCAAGATGGACGACGGATTGAAGGTCACTGACAACGGCAGCGGAACGCTTGTCGTTACTTATGATGAACCTGCGTTAAATGAAATCAAAAGAAAGCTGGTCGACCAGTCCATTGAAATTGTCCGTAAGCGTATCGACGAATACGGAACCAATGAACCGATTATTCAGAGCCAGGGATATGGACGTATATTAGTACAGCTGCCGGGTATCCAGAATCCGGAAGAAGTAAAGATTTTGCTCGGCAAAACCGCTAAAATGACATTCCATTTGGTTGACAGTTCGACGACGGCCGCCGAAGCCAAACGCGGTAAGCTGAAAAGTTCTTCGCGCTTAATCCGCGGTATAGAGGGCGAGCAGTATGTTATTGTAAGAAAGCCTGCCGTCGGCGGAGAAACGCTGACCGATGCCGGCGTATCTTTTCAGGACGGAGCTCCTGCTGTCAGCTTTAAGTTTAATAATCTTGGTGCCAAGAAGTTTGGTGAAGTAACCAAAAACAATGTTGGCGAACAGCTGGCAATCGTTTTAGATGACGAGGTTATTTCCGCTCCGACAATTCAATCGGCGATTACGGGCGGTTCGGGCGTTATTACCGGAAATTACACCTCCGAAAGTGCTCAGGAATTGGCTTTGCTTTTGCGTTCCGGTGCTTTGCCTGCTCCGCTGAATATTCTTGAAGAACGGACGGTTGGCGCCGGCTTGGGTGCCGATTCTATCGAAGCCGGAATTTTCGCATCAATAATCGGTTTTATCGGAGTTGTCGTTTTCCTCGTATTGGCGTATGGTCTGTTCGGGGTATTTACAACGATTACCGTTTTTCTGAACCTGTTTTTGATGCTGGGGGCTTTGAGCTTAATCGGTGCAACGCTGACGCTTCCGGGTATTGCCGGTATCATTTTGACAATCGGTATGGCAGTTGACGCAAACGTTCTTATTTTTGAACGTATGCGGGAAGAAGTCAAAAACGGCCGCTCTATAAAAGATGCCGTAGAAAGCGGTTTCTCTATCGCCTGGGGGACGATTATTGACTCGAACCTGACGACGCTTATTGCCGCCGCGGTACTGTTCTATTTTGGCAGCGGTCCTGTCAGAGGCTTTGCCGTAACTCTTGCAATCGGTATTGCAACGTCAATGTTTACGTCCGTAACGGTAACAAGGCTGATTATTGCGGCATGGTTTAACCGCTATAAGCCGAAAGCTTTGCCGATTTAATTGATAAGGAATAACTAAAATGACTATGTTAAAATGGATCACTAAAGACACTAATATCAATTTTATGGGAGCGCGGCACTTTACTTATGCGCTGTCTTCCCTGTTGGTGATATTATCATTTGCCAGTATGTATATCAAAGGTTTTAACTTTGGTATCGATTTCTCTGGCGGCGTATTGATGGAAATAAAGTCAGAGCAGCCGATTAATGTAGAGGAAATCCGCTCCAAATTAAGCGTTGTAAAGCTGGACGAATTAAATTTGCAGACGATTGGCTTGGACGGCAAAGAACTGATGATTCGTGCTCAGGCTGACAATGCGAACGAAGTAGCCCAGCGCAAAGCCGTGGCGGAAATCCGGGAGATATTAGGCAATGGTTACGAATATCGGCGCGTAGAAACCGTTGGGCCTCAGGTGGGCGATGAATTGAAAACGGCAGGAATTGTCGCTTCTGTTCTGGCTATTCTGGCGATTGCAATATATATATGGATACGGTTTGAGTGGCAATTTGCCGTTGGTACTTTATTGGGATTGTTTCATGATACCGTAATCACGGTTGGATTGTTGTCGTTTTTCCGGTTTGATTTCAGCTTAACAACGGTTGCTGCGATTCTGACATTGGTAGGTTACTCCGTAAATGACAAGGTTGTAACGTACGACCGTATTCGTGAAAACTTGAAAAAGTATCGTAAAATGCCGCAGGAAGAGCTGATTAACAAAAGCGTTAACGACATCTTCTCCCGTACAATATTGACTGGTGTTACAACGCTTGTTGCCGTTATCCCGTTATATCTGTGGGGCGGCGATGCATTGGAAAGTTTTGCCTTTACGATATTGGCCGGGTTGATTATCGGTACTTATTCTTCAATTTTTGTATCGGCAGCAGTTTTGAATTTGTTTGACTTAAGGGCTGTTAACCACAAAGATGAAGATAATTATTTCGGTTCAATCGGCTAATTTGGCTGAAACGTAGCCAAATTCCAAAAGCTCCCCGGTAATTTTTGCCGGGGAGCTTTTGGGTTGAAAGAAATGTTTGTGAACCTAATTATAAAATCTGTGGGCTGCTTGTTTAGTTTGTACTTTGGGAGGAGTAAATTTGCAAAGTTCGGGAGCTCCTTCTACACGTTTAAATACTTCTTCTGCGAAGGCCATTTTAGCAACGTGCGTAATAAAAAGCGGACGTTCTAATTTCAATTTGCCGAGTGTTTCTTCCAGAGCTTCAAAGCTGTCATAAATTGTACCGACAAACATAAGGTTGTCTTTTAATTTATCTCTGCTCGCTTTTTCCATTTTCATACCTCACAAAAATTATAAACCAAACACTGAAAAAGTATGAGTTGGAAAACTTTTTTAAAGCTCTTAATAAAGCTATATTGACACAATAATATTATGCAAAAAACCGATTCTAAATCATAAATTTCTGCCGAATTTGTTCACTGTGGTTGAATTTAATGTTTTTGGAGCCCGATACAAAGTGCTTTTTATGCCAATTGTCGGCAACCATACCGACAAGCTCGCTGTCCATTTCATGATGTTCCGCAAAATTAAACCGGTTTGCCAAATCATACACAATATAATTGGCAATATTTACTTTATTCATAACAAACCTCCTCTCAAATTGATGCTATCAATATAAAGAGTTGTTTTTACAAAATAAAGGGATGTAAAACCAATGTCTATGTTTATAAGGTGTTTTTTGCTCTGGACACCTGTATTGATAAACCTAAAGTTCTAGTTTTACTTAATTTTTTATTAAAATCCAGCCTATCCCAGTTTCTCTTTCAGTAGTTTGTTCACAAGTCCGGGATTTGCTTTTCCCTGCGACTGCTTCATTACCTGTCCGACAAACCAGCCGATAAGCGCCGTTTTACCGCCTCTGTAACTTGCAACATTATCCGGATTCGCCGCAAGAACAGCGTCAATAACAGCTTCAATTGCCGAAGTGTCCGTAACTTGTTTCAATCCCCTTTTTTCTACGATTATTTCCGGATCTTCTGACGTCTCGGCCATAATCTCAAAAACATCTTTGGCAATTTTCCCTGAAATGACATCCTTACAGATTAGATCAACAAGTTTTCCCAAATTCTCCGCGCTTACAGGCGAGTTGGCTATATCCAGATTTTTCCTCTTGAGCATGGCAAAAAAATCTCCCATCAGCCAGTTAGCTACTTTCTTGGCATCTCGTCCGTTAGCAGCTTTTTCAAAAAAATCCGCGGTTTCTTTATTTTCGCAAATAACCATTGCATCATAAGGCGTTAAGCCCAACTGCGAAATAAACCGGGATTTTTTTGCATCAGGAAGCTCTATAAGCTCGTCTTTGATTTTATTAATAAATTCATCGCTTAGAACTAACGGAGGCAGATCCGGTTCAGGGAAATAGCGATAATCATGAGCAAATTCTTTTTTGCGCATAACTTTAGTCGACAATGTTGTCGGGTCAAACTGTCTGGTTTCCTGACAAATCTCCCCACCGTTTTCATATACTTCGATATGCCGCCGTGCTTCCGATTCAATTGCCTGCATCACAAATTTAACACTGTTGACGTTTTTCATCTCGCAGCGGGTTCTTAATTCGTCTGTGCCATACGGGCGAACCGATACGTTGACGTCGCAGCGCATGGAACCTTCATCCATATTGCCGTCGCAGGTTCCAAGATAACGTACAATGGAACGCAACTTGCGCAGAAAAGCACCTGCTTCTTCAGGCGCTCTGAAATCTGGTTTGGTAACAATTTCCATCAAACCAACGCCGGCTCTGTTCAAATCGATAAAACTTTTGTGCGGATCAATATCGTGAATGGATTTTCCGGCATCCTGCTCAATGTGCATTCTTTCAATTCTGATTCTTTTGCTTTCGCCATCAGGCAAATCAATATCAATATAACCTTCTCCGACAATCGGATATAAAAACTGCGTAATCTGGTACCCTTGGGGGAGATCCGCATAAAAATAATTTTTGCGGGAAAATTCAGAATATTTATTAATGACAGCATTCAGGCCTAATCCGGTTTTAATAGCCTGATGGACACATTCTGTATTAAGCGTGGGCAGCATTCCCGGCATTCCGGCATCAACAAAAGAAACGTTTTCATTGACGTCATCGCCGAATTCGGTAGAAGCTCCGCTGAAAATTTTAGACTTTGAAATTATCTGGCAATGAATTTCCAGTCCGCAGATAATTTCCCATTTTCCTTTTTCCGTTTCAATAATGTATTCTGACATATTTTATATCCTAACAAAATTAGCGCCGCGTTCCAGCTGGTAGGCTGTTTTGAAAATAGTCCCTTCATCAAAAGCTCTGCCGATAAGCTGCATACCTAACGGCAGCCCGTGAGAGGAAAGTCCTATCGGTAAACTTAGAGCTGGAAGTCCGGCAAGGTTGACAGATACCGTAAATACGTCATTCAAATACATGTTTATCGGATTTTCCATCATAGATTTGTCGCCAATGGCAAAGGGTTCAACCGGGCTCGTCGGCGTTAAAATAATATCACACTTTTGAAAAGCTTCGTCAAAATCGTTTTTAATCAGGCGGCGAACCTTTTGTGCCTTCAGGTAATATGCGTCATAATATCCGGCAGACAATACATAAGTACCGATGAGGATGCGGCGTTTGACTTCTTTGCCAAAACCTTCGGTTCTCGTATTTATATAAAGCTCATCAAGGCCGTTGCCGTCAACCCTCAGGCCATATCTGACGCCGTCATACCTCGCAAGGTTGGAAGAAGCTTCTGCCGGCGCAATAACATAATAGGCCGGCAGGGCATATTGCGTATGCGGCAGGCTGATTCTGACAATTTCAGCCCCTGCGGCTTTCAGAATTTCGGCAGCTTTATCCCAATATCCCGCTACTTCGGCACTCAGCCCGTCCGGTCTGTATTCGTCAGGAATTCCAATCTTCAGGCCTTTAATACCTTGTCCGATAAAAGCAGCAAAATCGGGAACTTCTTTTCTGGACGAAGTTGAATCTTTATCGTCATATCCGGCCATACTGTTGAGCATTAAAGCACAGTCGGTAACGTCCTTGCAAATAGGCCCCGCTTGATCAAGTGAAGATGCAAAAGCAACAATGCCGTAGCGGGAACAGCGTCCGTATGTCGGTTTAATACCGGTAACGCCGCAAAAAGCGGATGGTTCGCGAATGGAGCCGCCGGTATCTGTACCTGTTGCCGCAGCACACATCTTTGCGGCTACGGCGGCGGCCGAACCGCCGGAAGAACCTCCGGCAACAAGCGGCTTTTCTTTGCTCCACGGGTTAATTGCCGGTCCGAAATAACTTGTTTCGTTACTTCCTCCCATTGCAAATTCGTCCATATTCAGCTTGCCGAGAAACAAAGCCCCGTCGTCAAGCAGGTTTTGCGTAACTGTCGATTCGTAAGGCGGTATAAAATTTTCAAGAATATGTGAACAAGCCGTCGTTCTCAAATCTTTGGTGCAAAACAAATCTTTTATGCCCAGAGGGATACCCTCCAGTTTACGGTTTGAACCGTCGGCATATTTGGCCTCTGCGGCTTTAGCCTTTTCTAAAGCCTGCTCGCCCGCTGTTGTAATATAGGCATTATATTTTTTATTGCTTTCCATTGATTCGATATAAGCCTGCGTAAGCTCAACAGGTGAGATTTCTCTGCGTTTAAGTTTTACAAGGGCTTCGCCAATAGTCAAATCTGTCAGTGTATTCATCTTGTTTACTCCACAACCTTGGGCACGACAAAATAGCCGAATTCCTGCGCCGGTGCATTTTTTAGAATTTGCTCGCTCATTTGCCCGGCTGTTATATTGTCCTGCCTTAAAGTCAGTGCTTCGTCATTTACCGACACAAGTGGTTCAACATTGTCTGTATTGACCTCTCCGAGCTTTTCTACCCATTCCAGAATGTTGTTAAATTCAATTTTCGTTTCTTCAAGCTTTTCAGGTTCAACCTTGAGCCGGGCCAGAAAAGCAACCTTTCTAACTGTTTCGTTGTCCACAGACATTGGCATTCTCCTTGCAAAATACCCTAATTTTCTATCACTGCCAGCTTTTTTTGCAAGTTTAAATTTTCCCAAAACGGAAAAAAGTGGATGCACGTTTCAGGTAATATTTTTCTTGCCAAAATATTTTTTCTTGTATCTAATAGAAATGTTTTAAATATATGGGTAGAAGTCATGCAGTTTAAAATACGCGACGTTTTTCTGAACCACCCGTTAATTTGTTTTTGTGTAATTCATTTTCTCATTTGGGGGTTCCTCCCTTTTTTCAGAACAGGAGCGCCAATGGACAGTATGGAGGCTGTCTGGTGGGGAAAGTTTTGTGTTTGGGGAACAAATAAGCACCCTCCGCTGTCCGGCTTTCCCGCTTATGGCATATATCTGTTATTTTCCGAAAATATTAAAGCAGTCTATATACTGAGTCAAATTTGTATAACGGTAGGTTTCTGCTTTATTTATAAACTGGCATCTTTGCTGCTGGAACAAAGAAAAGCTGTTCTTTCGGTGATGCTGTTGGAAGGTTGCGTTTTTTATGGATTTTGTTCTCCGGAATACAATGTTAATGTTATGTCGTTGGCTCTTTGGCCTGCTGTTGCATATTTCTTTTACCGGGCCGTAACGGAAAATACGTTGTGCCTGTGGTGTCTGGCTGCAATCGCCTGTGCAGCGAATTTTCTGAATAAATATACTGCTGCATGGCAGCTTTTGGGATGTGCCGGTTTTTTGTTTTTCACGCCGGAAGGGTGGAAAATGCTCAAATCATATCGTCCGTACGTCGCTCTGGCTGTTTTTCTTTTGCTAATCTTTCCTCATTTTTATTGGCTGTGGCAGCATGATTTTATGGTTATTGAATATTTTTCTTCACGCAGTGGGAGAGTGTATGGTCAGGAAATGCCTCTTTGGGAAAATGTTTTGCACCATTTAATCAGCCCGGCAGAGTTTCTGGTGTCAATGCTGTTTTATGGTGCGGGAACGTTGGCGTTGTTTTTTGCTTTTAGCCGGAGTTTGGAACCGGAGGAAATAGATTTGGGCAGTCGCCGGTTTCTGTTTTGGCTTGGTCTTTTCCCTCTGTTGTTGGTATTGGCATATGGCTTAATAAGCGGCAGCCCCGTAAAAAGCATGTGGGGATATCCTCTGTTCTGTCTTTTGGGAATAATGCTGTTTAAATTTGTTAAATTTAATATGTCCGCAGAAATGTTTATAAAATTGCAAAAAGCCGTTTATATATTAATGGCTGTTTATGCGGCTGTATACGGAGTGGTTTTGCTGCTGAGCAACAGCCCGAAATATAATCTCGACGGCAGAAAGTTTGCTGCCGAATACACCAAATTGTGGCACAATCAAATGTCCCGTCCGCTAAAATATGTAGCCGGAGAAGTATGGCTTTCCGGGCTGATGGCACTGGAAAGCCCAGATAAACCGGCACCGGTGATATGGGGTGAACCTCGGCGTAATCCTTGGATAGATTTTGAAAGTTTTAAGAGAAACGGCGCTTTGGTTTTTGCAGAAAGCAAGGAAGAATATAATGCCTATATGTCCGGCAGTCAGCAAAAGGCAGCGCCTCCCGAAGAAATTGTATTGCAATTTGAAAATATTTTGGGGAAGAAAAGGAAGAAAAAGATTTATTACGGTTTTCTGCGGGGAGAACGGCTATGACAAAAAAAATTATCAGTATCGTGATTTCGGCATATAACGAAGAAGGGAACATAAACGAACTCTACAAGCAGCTGTTACAGAACACAAAAGAAAAAGACTGCCGCTATAAATATGAATTTGTTTTTGTTAATGACGGTTCAACAGATAAGACGCTGGGGAAGATAAAAGCGCTCCAACATCATGACAGTGATGTCCGCATCGTAAATCTTAAACGCAACTTTGGACATGAAATTGCCATGACAGCCGGAATGGATCACGCTTTGGGTGATGCCGTCATTTTTATGGATGCCGATTTGCAGCATCCTCCGGTTTATATTCCGCAAATGGTGGAGCTGTGGACAGCAGGAGCGGAAATTGTTTTAAGCCGCCGGATTGATAATTTGGCGACCGGAAAAATTTATAATTTTTGCTCTGCTGTTTTTTATAAAATCCTAAATTGGCTGTCTGATACAAAGATTCCTGCCAAAAGCCCGGATTTTCGTTTAATTGACCGGCGGTATGTGGATTTTCTAAAAGGCTTTAACGAACACGACCGGCTTTTTCGCGGGCTGTTGAACTGGATTATGCCGACGGATAAGGTAAAAGTTATAGAGTTTATAGCGCCGGAACGGTTTAGCGGAAAGTCAAAATACAATTTTTTCAAAAGCTTTTCTTTGGCGACAGATAGTATTATTCAGTTTTCGGTGAGACCTTTACGGCTTGCCACATACATAGGGTTGTTCGGGGTATTGATTTCACTGGTGATGTCTGTGTATGTTATTATTGAATATTATATAATCCAGCATCGTACGCCGGGATATGCTACGATAATGGTAACATTGTCTTTTCTCGGATCTGTTATTCTCATAGCTTTGGGCATTATCGGCGAATACATCGGCAAAATCCACATGGAAGTAAAGAAACGCCCTTTATATATGGCAGATTATCTGATTGTTCCGCCTTCGAAATTAAGAAAATCAGATGGAGACGGTGTATTTAAAAGAAAAAAGGAAGCTGAGTAAAATATATGGTTGAGATTATAGTAAACGCAGATGATTTTGGTATAAGCAAAGGCGTAAATTACGCTGTATTTAAAGGTGGAATGTTTGGAATCCTTAATTCGGCAAGTTTGATGGTTAATCAAAAATATACAGAAGATGCAGTTCGGATAAGCAAAGCAGTGCCACAGCTTAAAATAGGGTTACACTTAAATTTTACAAACGGATATTCTACAGCATCTGCGGAAAAGGTTCCATTGCTGACTGACGGAAACGGGAAGTTCGTTAACGGCTTTATTAAATTGCTTTTGTTAACGCTGTTGCAGCCCCGAAAGATGAAGTATCAGATTTGGCGGGAGGTGGAGGCCCAGATATTGGAAATGAAAAAATATCAGCTCTCTCCGGTTCATGTCGATGGACACCGCCATATCCAGATGATACCGCTTTTCTATAAAATTGTGGCCAAAAATTGTAAAAAATACAAAATACCGCGGATACGTCTTGTAAATGAAGACATTTTCCACACGTGGAAAACGCAAGGAGTATTTGCAGGGATAAAAAATGGCGGTATCATTAAATACATGGTGCTAAAGATAATGACACTGTATTTAAAACAGGTGACGCCGGTTTATTTTTTCAGTATTTTGTTTTCCTGCCGGATAACACCGGAATGTATGCGTAAAATACGTATTCCCAAAAAGTGGAATGCGATAGAGATAATGGTTCATCCGGGAATGCCGGAAGTTGATAAAAAAGATTTGTATGGTATTTCTGATAAAAATATCTTATCCTCAAACAGGCAGAGGGAATTGGAAGCAGTTCTTGATAAAAATTGTTTGAAAGATATTGTAAAATGATTGTGGAAACATATAGGCGTTTGGAGAATTTTTGGTTTAGCATAAATCAGAAAATCCGTTTTCTGCTTGTTGGCGGTTTTAATACTGGAGCGTCTTTTTTGATATATTACGCCTTCCTGTATATAACGCAGGGGCGGGAACAAGTGTCGCTGTTGCTGATGAATGTTATCAACATTAATATTTCTATTATGACAATGCGTTACTATGTTTTTCAAAGCAAAGGAAATTTCGGCAGAGAATATGCAAAGGCGTTTTCTTCTTATATTCTGCTCTATTTTATAAATACTGGGTTGTTGGCTTTTTTTGTAAGAGTTATACACTTCAAAGAATGGCTTCCTGCTGACAGTATTATTTTGATGTTGCCAAATTTAAATAAGGCGGCAGCCCAGCTTTGCTGTATTGTCATTATTACCTTTTTGACATTTTTTATTCATAAATACTTCTCATTTCGCAAAAATATATAATATATTATTATTTTTGCGACAATGTTTACTAATTGTTAAATATATTTTCTTTAATTTGTAACAGAAATGTCCGGAGGACGTTTCGGGGTTTGAAAGCCTCTCTAATGACGCACAATGTAAAGGCGAAACTTTGCATGCCTTCAGTCGTGGACTGGAAGGCGGTAAAATAAGCCATAGTGGTGAATATACCGCACTGTATCATTGGACAGCTTTCAACTTCCAGTCATCTTTTTATTAAGAAGGCTAATTTTATATCTATTTGTTCGGATGTTATATTTTATACTTGGAAAATCAGGATTCGCAAAATTCCAAAAAACTTTTCATTATCTTTTTTTTGCCATATCCGTCAAAAATGACTTCACACTTGTCTCCGTCAACCCCGGTAATTCGTCCGTAGCCGAAACTGGAATGATGGACGCGGGTTCCTATTAGTGGCGAAGTTTTTTTCGTTTGGTAAAAATAATCGTTTTTTACCTTTTTATAAGACGTTTCGTCGTCCTGAAACATATCATAAGCGGCGCTTTCATAACTGTCAAAATATCCGCCCTTGTCTGTCTTTTTATAGCCGCCATTATATCGGGAGCCGTAACTGCTGCGGTATCCTCCGGCATATTCGTCGTCATAATTGCCATAATGTTTGGAGTGTTGTCCAGAAGAATACGAATTAGAATAATTATTGTTGTTTTTGCTGTAAGCGCTTGTATTTCCTGAAACAGAGCCATAGCCGGTATTATTGATAAGTTCAATGCACGACGGAGGCAGCTCGTTTAAAAAACGTGAAGGCATATTGTTTTGCCACTGCCCGTATAATTTGCGGTTGAATGCCATGGTAATATATAAAAGCCTGCGTGCGCGCGTAATGGCAACATATGCCAGGCGGCGCTCTTCTTCTATGCCGCCGTCGTCGCCATCAAGGCATTTTTGATGCGGAAAAATCCCTTCTTCCCAGCCGGGAAGAAACACGGCGTCAAACTCAAGTCCTTTGGCAGCGTGCAAAGTCGAAACGATAACCTTATTGGCGTTATCGTTATATTCGTTGTCAATGACTAAACTGACGTGCTCCAAAAATTCCGCAAGGTTTGGATAATTTTCCTCGTCGCTCATAACGCTGATAAGTTCTTTTATATTTTCAATCCTGCCCGGTGCTTCAACAGATTTATCCTGTTCCAACATGGCCATGTACCCGGATTCGTCAACAATGGTTTCGGCAAATTCGCCCAACGGTATTGCCTGCATTATTCGCCGCCATTCCGTCATAAGATTGATGAAATTTTCCAAAGCGTTTTTTGTTTTACCGCTAAAAGCCCCTTCGGAAGTCATACTTACCATTGCCTGATAAAGAGGAATCGCATCTGCTTTGGCTCTGTTTCTGAATTTGTCGATTGTCTTTTCTCCGATTCCTCTGGCCGGCTTGTTGATAATTCTCTCAAATGCCAAATCATCGCTTGGTTGCAGTACCAGCCGGAAATAAGCCAGCATATCCCGGATTTCGGCACGCTCATAGAATTTCAAGCCCCCGACAACTTTATAGGGGATTCCTTCTTTAATAAAACATTCTTCAAATGCCCGGGTCTGAGAAGCAGTCCTGACCAGAACGGCCATTTGTTCATAATCAAAATCGTTGTATTTCAGTCTTTGAATTTCCTGAGTAATATATTTTGCTTCATCGTCGCCGCTGTAAGTGCTGACTACTTTGATTTTTTCATTATTGCAGGAAGAAACAGGGCTGTGCTCAGCCACTTTAAGCGTTTTCCCCAAACGTTTGGTGTTATGGCTGATGACAGCAGAAGCTGCCGTCAGAATATTGGCGACTGACCGATAATTTCGTTCCAGGCGGATGGTAACTGCTTCCGGAAAATCTTCCGTAAATTTCAGGATGTTTTCAATCTCGGCTCCTCTCCAGGAATAAATGGATTGGTCATCATCGCCGACGCAGCAGATATTACGGTATTTTTGCGACAATAAACGGAGAAGCAGATATTGTGTTACGTTTGTATCTTGGTATTCGTCAACCATGATGTATTTGAACCTTTCCTGATATTCTTTAAGAATGTCGGGATTTTTTTGCAGAATATCCAGCACGTATAATAAAATATCTCCAAAGTCGACACAGTTTAGTTCAATAAGCCTGGTCTGATATTCTTTGTAAATAAATACGGTGATATTTGTCTTAAAATCATTTGTAATCCGGTCGATAGTCAGCCCTTTGTCTTTAAAACGGGAAATCTTTTCCAAAACAGACTGCGGAGTATATTGTTTTTCATCAATGCTGTTGTCCTGAAGAATTTTTTTTATAACCCGCTTTTGGTCATCTTCGCCGAGAATTGTAAAGTTAGGCTTCAATCCGGCAAGTTCTGGGTATTTGCGTAATATTTTAACGCAAATGCTGTGAAAAGTGCCCAGCCATACATTGTTAACGGTTTCGCCGATAAATTGCCGAACCCTTTCTTTCATTTCGTTTGCCGCTCGGTTCGTGAAAGTAACAACCAGGCAGTTCCAAGGTCTGACATTGTTGTTTTGCAAAATATAAGCCAATCGGGTTGTCAGAACCTTGGTCTTGCCCGTTCCTGCACCAGCAAGAACCAACAAAGGGCCTTCGGTTTGTCTGACAGCATCCTTTTGCTCGGGGTTTAGTCCGTCCAAAAAAGCAGGCTCCGGTTTTAAAGCGCTGATATTGTCATAAATCGGCGCAGCACTTTCGTCATTGTCGTCGCTAAAGTCAAAAATGTTACTCATCTTGCAAAATTTCTTGTTTTTTGTTTCGTAAAATCCTATATGTTACCTTATACAGGATAAATCCGGAATGAAAAGCATTTTGTTAAATTTTAGAACAGAAATAAAACATTTGGGGGTATGATGAGCGAAGTTAAAGAAAAAATTATCGCATTGCAGAAATATCTGGATAGCCGGATTATCGGCCAGAAAGAACTGGTCAGAAAGCTGGTGATTACGCTGTTGGCAGATGGGCATGCGCTGCTGGAAGGTGCCCCGGGGCTTGCTAAAACTAAGGCGATAAAAACGCTTTCCGAATGTATTCGTGCAACGTATAACCGAATTCAGTTTACGCCGGATTTGCTCCCGTCCGATATAACCGGAAGCGATATTTATATTGCGGAACGGTGTGAGTTTGAATTTCGAAAAGGCCCGATTTTTGCCAATCTTGTTCTTGCGGATGAAATCAACCGGGCGCCGGCTAAGGTGCAGTCGGCTTTGCTTGAGGCAATGGCTGAACGGCAGGTTAGCGTCGGCGGCAAACAGTATCGTCTTCCTGATTTGTTTATGGTTTTGGCAACTCAAAATCCTATTGAACAGGAAGGAACTTACAATCTTCCCGAAGCGCAGTTGGATCGTTTTTTGATGTATATAAAGATAGATCAGCCGGATGTTGATACCGAGCGGAAAATCCTTAAGCTTGTCCGTACGGAACAGCGCGAAACAAAGGAACAGGATCCTGCATGGCAGGAGTTTTCCAAAACAGTAGGAAAAATAGCCGTGGAAGATATATTGACAGCCCGCCGCGAAGTATTGTCAATGCACGTTAGTGAAAGTTTGGAGGAATATCTTGTTCAGCTGATAGTGGCGACACGGAAGCCCGAAAAATACGATGCGTCTTTGCGAGATAAAATATTGTTTGGTGCTAGTCCGCGGGCAACGATAGCCCTTGATAAATGTGCTAAGATAAATGCATGGCTGGACGGCCGCGATTTTGTAACGCCGGAAGATATTCATGCCGTTATATATGATGTTTTGCGTCATCGTATTATTTTGAGTTTTGAAGCACAGGCTGACGGCTTGACGACCGATGACATTATTGCCTCTTTGTTAAAAACAGTGCCCCTTCCTTAATGTATGAAAATAAACGGTGTATTTAAATGGTGTGCCTAGATGTTTTTTAAGAACGGGAATAAGACGGAAAACCAATTAAAAGGTCTGTATGCAGGGATAGATGAGCTTATTTCTCAGCGCAGATATTTGCCATATATCCGCCAACGCCATAACAGTGTAACATCATATCAGGCAGGGGATATCCGGTCGGCATTCAAAGGGCGCGGCATGGAACTTGAAGAGGTACGGGCATACGGTTACGGAGATGATGTCAGGGATATTGACTGGCGCGTAACCGCTCGCAAAGGCGATACCTATACCAAGATATTTTCAGAAGAAAAAGACCGCGAAGTATATGCTGTGTTAGATTTGTCGCCGTATATGCTTTTCGGAACCAGAAAAGAGTTAAAATCTGTATCTGCGGCAAAAATTGCAGCTCTGCTGGGATGGCAAAGCCTTGCCAATAAGGACCGTTTCGGAGCGTTGCTTTTCAACGGAAAGGAAACTCGGGTATTTAAACCGCAAAATAATCAGAAAGGACTGATGGCGGTATTTAAGGCGATAGAAACCGCCGGCTTGGATGCTCTGTCATCGGCAAAAAAGGATAATGGTAACAAAATTGCCGAAAATAAAGGGCTGGCTGAGCCGTTGAGTTTTTTGCAATATAATCTGAAAAGCCGGGCAATGATTTTTATTATCAGCGATTTTAACAATATTGATGATGAAGCTAAAAAGGTTTTGGCAGCGCTAAGCCGAAACAGCAGGGTTTATTGCATAAATGTTTATGATTTGATTGAGGAAATCGCTCCCGAAAAAGGCGAGTATCTGGCTCAGTATGACGGCGAAAAACTTATTTTTAACACGTCGCCTCAAAATTTTCGAGAAACATATGCAAAATATTTTGCCGCCCAAAGGAAAGAAATGGAAAATTTTTGCAAACGTTTTGATTGTTATTTTCTGAATATTCGAACTGACCGCCCTCTGTATAAGCAGCTAAAAATTTTATAACAAAGTTATCTTGCAATAGATTATTTTTCCGGTTAGACTGACGTTAAGGAAATAAGAGAGGGCTGAAGATGTACAAATTAAAATCAGGCATAGCATATATAACAGCCGCAGCCGTTATTGTTGCGCTTTGGGTATATTGGATTTCAAACCGGGTATCCGTCAGCGTGATTGTGCCGGTGTATAATTCCGAAAAATTTTTATCCCGTTGCTTAGACAGCATTGTAGCCCAAAAAGGAAGTTTTGAAATTATCGCCGTAAATGACGGTTCGACAGACAAGTCGGGGCAGATATTGGAGGCGTATGCCCAAAAATATAAAAACATTATTGTTGTAAATCAGGAAAATAAAGGTGTGTCTGCGGCACGGAATCAGGGAATGGCGAAGGCCAACGGTAAATATATAACGTTTGTTGACAGCGATGATTGGCTCGAACCAGATGCATTGGCTCGGGCAGTTTCTATTTTGCGGCAAGATTCTCCGGATATTTTGTTAGTGGGGTTTTATGATGTGTATGACCATGAATGGGTACGGCGTACCGGAGGGGAGGCAGCTGTCAGCGAAGCTCCCGAAGAAGCAAAATTTCCAACACGAAAGTTGGATAAGTTGGCGCTTTTTTCCCCGTTTCAAGCTCAAGATGCGCATAGCGACCTGTTCTATGCGGGAACGGGCGTACGCGGGCAGTTTTTTAAAAACGAATTTGTGAAAAAAAATAAATTATCATTCCCTCTGGGAGTAAAATGCGGAGAAGACGATGTCTTCGTATATCTTTCTTTTTTACACAATCCTTTGATTTCGATATTGCCGGAACCGTTGTATAGCTATCGGAATCGGGTGGACAGTTTGGCCAAAGCCGAAAGTATAATTACCGATAACCGCAAAACCCTTGCCTTGCTGCAAAAAACGGAAGAATATCAAAAGGCGGGGCGGCGGACACAAATGCTTATAAATGATACATGGCTTTCATGGACGATTTTAGGTATTAGCAATTTGGCTCGCCACGGAGCATCTTTGGCGGCAGGACTTGAAGAGGCGTATCAGGCCTATAATACGTTCTCAGCCTATAATACGGAAGAAAGAAAATCATGCCGGAATTTAGAGCGGCTCCGAAAAATTTTGTTTAACTATTCCCGCTGAAAATCAAGTTTTCAATAGATAGTCGTCCTTTGCTTAATCTGTTTCTTTAATACGCTCAATTTCAGCGCCGACGCTTTTTAGTTTTTCTTCCAGCTTTTCATACCCTCTGTCAAGGTGATAAACGCGGTTGACAATAGTTTCTCCTTCAGCCGCCAAGCCGGCAAGAATCAGGGCAAAAGAGGCGCGCAGATCCGTTGCCATGACCGGAGCACCTGAAAGCTTTTCAACGCCGCGGACGATAGCTGATGCATGCCCGTGAATATTGATGTTTGCCCCCATACGGCAAAGTTCTGGCACATGCATAAAACGGTTTTCCCAAATGCTTTCCGTAACCAGGGAGGCTCCGTTTGCAACAGTCATTAAGGCCATAAATTGTGCCTGCAAATCGGTCGGAAATCCAGGGTAATAATCAGTGTAAATATCTTCTCCTACAATCGTTTTGCCTATGCCGTCAATGATAATAGAATGCTCTTTTTCTTCAACGCCGACACCCATTTTTTCCAAAACCCGCAATGGCTGTTGTAAATGTTCAGACCGGGCATTAACCAATTCGATTCTGCCATGGGTAATTGCCGCGGCAATGGCGTATGAACCAGCCTCGATTCTGTCTGAAACAACAGGAAGCTCGGCACCGTGCAGCTCTTTAACGCCTTCAATAGTCAGAATAGATGTGTCTCTGCCTTCAATTTTTGCCCCCATCAGGTTTAAAAGGTCGATTAAGTTGGAAATTTCCGGCTCCTTTGCGGCATTTTCTATTCTGGTGGTGCCATTAGCCAGTGTTGCTGCCATCAAAATATTACAGGTAGCGCCGACAGAGGCCTTGCTGAAAATAATATGTGCTCCGCTTAAACCTTCAGGCGCATCGGCAACGACATATCCGTTTTTAATTTCAATCTTTGCACCCATCTGTTCCAAAGAAGAAAGATGAATGTCTATCGGTCTTGCTCCGATTGCACATCCGCCGGGAAGAGAAAGTTCCGCATGTCTGAATCTGGCCAGCAACGGTCCTAGAACATAATAAGAGGCGCGCATTTTTCTGACAAAATCATACGGGGCAATAAGCTCTTTGATTTCATCCGCCTGATATGTATAGGTTGTGGAAATATGAGATTCAAATAATTCTTCTTTTTCGGAAATTTTGATTCCGAGGTATTTTAAAAGACCGTTCAAGAACGTAATATCAGAAAGAGCGGGAACATTCTTTAAAATGACTTTGTCATTAGTTAAAAGAGCTGCGCAAATCAAAGGAAGTGCAGCATTTTTTGCGCCGCTGATATATATTTTGCCGTTAAGCTGGTTTCCGCCGATAATTTTAATCTTATCCATCTTAAATGTTCCCGTTCTGACTATAAAAAATTAATTTGAGTGCTGAATCGTTTTTTTGTCTTTTTCTGATTTCAAAGCCTGTTCCTGCTGTTTTCTTTTTTCCAGATTTTTCTTCAACGCTCTGGCTTCTTTTTCAAAACGCGTGTTTTGAATACTCTTTTTGCTGTTTTCTTTTGGCATGACTGCTCCATTTTCAAGGGTAGTATTATATGCTTTATATAATAAGGCATAATTGTATATAATTTATTAAGGAAATAAATATGTATTTTATATTGAGGATAATTTTTATTTGGCTTAAAACAAAAAGTTATTAAAAAAATCCCAAATGAATGAAAATTTTTCTTGCATAAATAAAAAAAACTGCTATAAAAACTTTCGTTAAACGATGCGGGTATAGCTCAGGGGTAGAGCGCAACCTTGCCAAGGTTGATGTCGTGGGTCCGAATCCCATTGCCCGCTCCAATTTGTAAGTAAACCGATAGGTTATAAATAGATAGAAAGAGCACATGTTATATGTTATCAGTGCTCTTTTTTTATAATCAAAAAAGTAGATTTCTGATTAACCAAATATCAATATAAACGTGCTACTGCTAATACAGCTGTAGGCAGAAAATATTGTTTAGTATAAATGGAAAAAGTAATGGGATTATTTGGTAAAGATAAAACGGAAAACAAAACCACGCTGGCGTCGCAGGAAAAAGCGCCTGCGGTGGATATTCAGGGGCGTGTCGTCAGAAGTTCAACAATGAGCAGTGCTTCTCTATTGCACAGTGAAGCAAAAACAACATCTCCCAAACCGGCGTTTGCTGATGATTTGCCTAAAATGGTAAATGATGTTAATTTTTCAGATTTATATATTACGCCCGATAAGAAAAGCTATATCTGGAGCGGTAAGAGCAACAGCGGGTTAAAAGTCGGAAAATTTATTGACATACAGGATTTTATCACTGCTGTAGAAGAAAAATACGATGGAAAAAACAGCAGTTATTCTTTGCGTTACAAAGGAAGAAATTACCGTATTGAAAGGACTGTGGCACTTGAAGGAGAACAGTTCTGCGCACGAAAAATGCCGACGGAAATTCCTGATTTGGAAAAGCTGGGAATTCCCGGCGGAGTGTATCGCCAGCTGATTAGTCTGGCACCCAAAAGCGGTTTGATATTATTTGCCGGAGCAACCGGAACCGGTAAAAGTACGTCAATTTCCGCCCTGATAAAAAAATATCTCCAGACGGAAGGCGGATATGCCTTTACTATTGAAGACCCGATAGAAATGCCGCTTGACGGTGTTTATCAGACCGAAAACGGAGATCTGGGACTTTGTAAACAAACCACGCCGCCTGACGGCATTTGGGAAGAAGGAATTAAGTCGGCATTGCGCTCCAAGCCCCGTTACATTTATTTGGGAGAGATTCGTTCTCCTGAGGCGGCTGTTGAATTGCTGCGCGCGGCAACGTCGGGGCATCTGGTGCTTTCCACCATTCATGCCAACAATGTCGGCGATGCAATTAATGCTCTGGCAAAATATGCGGCGTCAAGCGGCATCAGTGAAGAAATGGCTTATGAGCTTATGGCAAACGGGTTGCTGGCTTGCATTCATCAGAATTTGATAGGTTCGCCGCGACGCTTGCAATTAGAAGCATTATTTGCCAATCCGGATATTAATGCCGGCTGTCAGGTTCGAGCAATGCTTCGCACCGGAAAGTTGAACCTTGCGACAATTATGGAAGCCCAGAAGACGAAATTGGAAAGAGGGCTGCCGTTATTTGATGTCTATAACAGTTAAAGCAAAAAAGCCGCTCTGTAAACGGAGCGGCTTTTATTTTAGATGCGGACTATTTTGATTGTGGGTTTGAGTGCAGTCGTTTAGCCGCGGCTTTCGGCAAATTTTTTCTCCCATTCGGGGATTTTAAAGCCGATGAGGATAAAGTCGTCGCTGATAACCAGAGGCCGTTTAACCAACATGCCGTTACTGCCGAGTAATTCCAGTTTTTCATCGTCAGCCATGGAGGGAAGTTTATTTTTTAAATCCATGGATTTATAAAGGAGTCCGCTGGTGTTAAAAAAGCTTTTTAACGGCAGTCCCGCGATTTTCTGCCACTTTTTTAGCTCGTCTGCTGTCGGGTGCTGCTCTGTGATATGGCGGTCATCAAAAGCAATTTGATGGTCTTGGAGCCACTTTTTTGCTTTTTGGCAAGTGGTGCATTTGGGATATTCAATAAACAATACTTTTTTCATGAAACCTCCGGAAAATAATTTATTGTAGCCAAAGTCTAAATGCATTTTATTTTAAACGCAATTAGTTTAGAAAAAATCGAATTACCCGTTGATAAGCAAAAAGTTGATAATATATAGGCGTTAAAGATAACCGAGAGATGAAAATGCATAAACTTTCCGTCTATATGATAACCTTTAATGAAGAAAAACGGCTGGAGAAAACGCTGCAGGCGGCGAGTCGCGTTGCCGATGAGATAATTATTATTGACAGCGGCAGCAGGGATAAAACCGGGGAAATTGCCCGGAAATACGGTGCAAAGTTTTATTATCACGATTGGCACAGCTATGCCGCGCAAAAAAATTATGCACAAAGTAAATGTGCCAACGAGTGGTTGCTTTCTTTAGATGCTGATGAAGTTTTGTCAGAAGGTCTGATTCGCGAAATAAATCAAATAAAATCAGAACAGTATCCTCAATTTAATGTATACAAAATTAAAATCGGAGAAATGTTCCCGGGATTTCAAAAACCCCGTCCGGGAACTAAAAAATATAATTTAGAGCGGCTTTATCATCGTGATTATGCCGATATGCCCGCGGATAGAATGACTAAAGACCGCCTTGTCCTAAAACAAGGCGCGGCGGTAGGGCAGCTTAAAGGAACAATATATCATTATTCTTATCTCAGTTTGAGCCATCAGGTCAGCAAGTTAAACCATTTTACCGACCAGGTTTTGCAAACGGCGGTGGCTGAAAACAAAAAATATGGCCAAATACGCTTGGCGACGGAATTTTTCCGCCAGTTTATTTGCTATTATATCATAAAAAGGAATTTTTTAAACGGTCGTTGGGGATTTGTATCATCGGTCAATCATGCATATTTTCGTTTTTTAAAGATTGCAAAATGGTTTGAATACCAAAATACAAATAAGGAAACAAAATAAAAGGCACCGTTTTGGGGTGCCGGAGAAAATTGTTCTTAAAATTTTTTTCTTTTTGCCGCAAGCAGGCAAAAGCAAAGGCAGCCCAAAGGAACTGTTGCCGGAATCCATAAGGATGTTTGCCCGGTAAGATACGCCAGTACACAGATAAGCCCTAAAATCAGAGCAAAAATAAATCCGAAAACAAGCATCACGGCAGAATGGTACTTTCTTTTAATTTCAGGATTTCCGTCTGCAAGTTTGACTTCGGGATGTTTCTTTTCAAATCTCCAAAAATACAATGCTGCTCCGCTGCATAAAACAATGCCGGTCAGGCACCAAACTAATAGAATTGAATTTAGTTCTTTCATAACGCAATAATTTAAATAAACTTACATATCTGCAATTAAAATAACGATATACAAAATATTTGCAAGAATTATTTGCTCCGAATTTTTATGTTCGGCACCTTTGGGCTTCAGAATGTGCCCGAATTTTCATTGCGGTTTAAAATGCATGGCTGCAGAATTTATGCAAAACCTTTGTCCGGTCGGAGTCGGACCGTCTGTAAACAGATGGCCGAGGTGTGAGTTGCATTCGGCACAGATAACTTCAGTTCTGGACATTCCATGGCTGAAATCGGGAACTAAGCTTACACTGCCGGGAATCGCTTCGTCAAAACTTGGCCAGCCGCTGCCGGAATCAAATTTGCTGTCGGAAATAAAAATTGGATTACCGCAGGCGCCGCATACAAAAATTCCGTCTTCATCAATATGCAGGAGAGAGCCGCTGAAAGGCTTTTCCGTACCTTTTTCCCTTAAAATGCGGTATTGCTCGGGTGTCAACAGTTCCCGCCATTCATGGTCTGTTTTATCTTTTTCGGCTTTGTCCGTTTCTTTATTGTCAAAAATGGAGCATTTACTTTTTCCTCGTTTCGCCAAGTATTTCTGATGATATTCTTCCGCCGGATAAAATGTCTGTTCGGGCAAAACCTGCGTAACTACGGGAGTTCTGTATATTCCGGATTCGTTTATTTGCCGGATTTTGGCCAATGCGGCAGCTTCCTGTTCTTCATTGGCCGTAAAAATGGCCGAACGGTATTGGGTTCCGATGTCAGGCCCCTGCCTGTTCAGAGTTGTCGGATTGTGGCTGGCAAAATAAATGTCCAAAAGTTTATCGTAGCTGACAATCGTTTCATCAAAATTAACCAAAACAGCTTCTGCATGGTTTGTATCTCCTCTGCAGATTCTTTCATATGACGGATTCTCCAAAGTTCCGCCGGTATAGCCGGCTAGTGTGGAAACAACCCCGTCTACGGCGTCAAATGTAGCTTGTACGCCCCAAAAACAGCCGGCGGCAAAAATTGCGTGTGACAATTCCATTTGTTTTCCCTTTCCCTTTTCCTTATATCATTACGTCTTGTTTTCTGCGTGCCGGTAATAATATATGCCGTTTTTTTTCATATTAATCCGTATCTATTCCATTGTTTTGGTAGCCGTCTCTGCAAATACTGTATCTATGGAAACGTTTGGGCAAAAACGGATAGAACTCTAAAATTGTCGGGAAGTTTAACCGGAAAATAAATCGCAAAAAATAATGATAAAATAAAAAACCGCTGATGTGGGGAAACAACAGCGGGGGTGGTTTGTTAATGTTTAAGATATATATTTAGGTTTAGACTTTTTTCTTCTTATTTAAATTTAATATAGCATATTTTTCCGGTATCTTCAAGAAAAAAGTTAATAGAAAGTTTAAAATTTAAAATAGATTCAATAAGTTCTTGAATCTTAAAAAGATACTCTATATTCTTCCCCCGTTTACTATTTATCGGAGGAGAATAATGTACCAGTCATATTGTGGGATTGATTTTGGCACGACCAATTCGGCTGTATCTGTTGTAACACAAGGGAAGACTCCTGAATTGATTCGTTTCGGGAAGGGGAAAGAAACGATTCCGACGGCGATTTTTTTCCCGGAAGAAAATACATATTGCCCCACGTTTGGCGATGAGGCCGTCGCTCAATATATTAACGGGGCTGTCGGACGGTTTATGCGTTCGCTGAAACGAATCCTTGGAACGGATTTAATGGATATGAAAACGGAAGTTAATGATGTCCGTCTGAGTTATGAAGACATAATTCTTCGTTTTTTGAAATATCTGAAAGAAACAGCAGAAAAACAAATCGAAAAAACACTGGATAGTGTTGTTCTGGGACGCCCGGTTCATTTTCAGGATTTTGCTCCGGATTCGGATGCTAAGGCAGAAGCAGTTTTGCGCAAAATAGCAGTTAATGCCGGGTTTAAGGAAATAAGCTTCCAATATGAGCCTTTGGCCGCCGCATTTGCTCATGAAACCCGACTCCGGCATGAACAACTGGCTTGTGTAATAGATATAGGCGGAGGAACGTCAGATTTTAGCGTGATTCGTCTGTCGCCTCAAAAACGAAATAGTCAGAATCGGAAAAAAGACATCCTTGCTAATGCTGGAATACGTATCGGCGGTAATGACTTTGACCGGGACTTGTCTGTCAGGGGATTTATGCCGGGGTTGGGATACGGTACGATGTTAAAGCCGAATCCGTATAATGGCCGTATTCTTCCTGTTCCCTTTTCTCCTTATGTAACATTGTCGGAATGGAGCAATATCAACAGTCTTTATGCATATAAGGAAAAAGAAGCCGTTCGTAAATTATATGAAGAGTCGGCAGAACCGGATAAGGTAGGAGTCTTATACGAAATTATAAAAAAAGAATTGGGACACACATTTCTTAATAAAGTAGAGAAAGCGAAAATTGAGCTGTCCGATAATAAAGTCATAAAAAGTTGTTTAGACTTTCTTTCCCGGATGCCGGAGATAGAAATCGATTTGGAAAGCTTTGAGGATGCCATCAATAATGATGTCCGGAAGATAAGCATCGCTTTGGAAGATTGTCTGAAAGCGGCGTCCGTATCTTATTCAGAAATAGAATTGGTTATTTTAACAGGTGGCTCCACGGAAATTCCTTATATAAAGAGAAAAATAAAGCAACTGTTTCCCTTTGCGGTTTTATCTGATGCCAGGAAGTTCTCATCAGTTGCAACGGGGCTGGCTTATGAAGGAATGATTCGTTATGGATGATTTTTTTTACGAGGATAAAAGGGAATATAAGAGGGTATTAGAGGGGGTAGGAATAAGAGCTATATTGCGAGGAGGGGAGTGATATGATAATATGAGAAGAGGAGCGGGAAGAGGAAATAAGTAAAAACAGTAGGATGGAGGAGGAGGAATAAAAAACTTTAAAAAAAGTGAAATTTTTTGAAAAAAGTTATTGACATCTGAAAAAGAGTGTCATATAAACCCACTCACCGGCAGGGAACGAGAC
>MNTT01000006.1 GCA_001917135.1 Acetobacter sp. 46_36 | reverse complement strand
ATCCAAGTCATCAATATTGAGTTCACTATCAATATCAAATGGATTCTTTCTTTTCTTTTTTCTCTTAAATTCATCTTGTTCTAATGAATCTAAAGCAAAATCACTATACATCCCCATAGAGATATCCTTTCAAAAAATAAAATTTAAAAACAAAAAGAGCTACGACCGAAAAGTCATAGCTCATATAAAAAAAGCCCTCCAAAGAGGGACTTCATGGCAAAAATCTATAAACAAAATTCCACCATACAGTAACTAATATACTACTATGACACAGTTGTCAAGAAGTGGAAAGAAATAAAAACAAATTTTTAAAATAAAAAAACGACAGAAAACATACTCTCTGCCGTACATCTTTAAAGTTGGCTGCCCAACATTGATGTCTTTCGAAAAGATTTTGATGAAGAGTTGATAGAAATATTACAAGAATTTGCTCCTTGACTTTAGCTTATTAAATTATAACATAATGCTTATACAAGGAAAGATTTGCAGGAAAGGAAGCGAATGAAGAAAGCAATATTGATTTTATTTATGATAATAAGCTGTTTCAATGCAAAATGTGCATGGTCAGATATTTGTTATGAAATTAAAGAGAATGCAATAGCAAGGGCTGAAGAGATATTAAAACATCAAAAAGAAATATATCAATATTGTTCCATCTGTCAAGAAACTCAGATTCGCAAAATAACAATAAAAGATGTAAAGTCTGACTCTCCGTTGCTGATAAATAATGAGGCTGTAGATTTAGCTCATATATATTATAAAGAAGGAGACGACTTTGTGAATTTGGGTGTTGCCAGCGGGTGTATCTCTGAAAATGAACACAATATCAAAGCAAAATTAGATGACTTACCAGATATTCATTATCTAAAAGAGGGAACTACCGAAAAGGCAAAAGAAAAAGCTAAAAAAGCTTATGAGGATTGCGTTGAGCAAAACAAAAGTCTTCAAGAACATCAAACTACTGCGGAAATGGTCAGAGTAAATACGCTGATCAATAATTGTTTAACTGAAAAAATAAAACAGGAAATTGCTCAAGGTTTTGATGAGGATATGCGTCAAGGTATGTATCAAGATATAGAAAAAATACGGAAAAGTATATCAGATTTCTATGGCAAAATCTATAGTGCAAACAAATATTGTGAAGGGCGTTGTGGGACAATTTCAACACTATTACCTTATGTAGATGAAGGAAGTGTATTAATAGAAATGTTAGAGAAACTTTTTTATCTCAATATAAATAAAAATGGGTACTAGCAGTAGCCAACACCCATTTTTTATCCAGATTAGTCTATTCTGAATCTATCAAAACGAGAAGGTAATCCAACAGTATACTCTTTATAATGAGGATTTTTATTCGTTTTTTTCTCCTGTTCATAGTCAGCCTGTCGCATATCAATAATGGAATTATTGACAATCACAAGCTCTTTTGCTGATAAACTATTCAAAGCATTAATAGTTTCAGAACCAAAAACACCATCTTCAGTTACATGTAGTGAAGTATGCTGGTTAATTGATTTTTGTGCCCAGAGAGCTGGCGCAATAGGAGAATGATTGAAAAATGCATCAAACATAGTCTCTTGAAGAGCTTTATGCTTAAGTTCATTAATCCTATATTTATCAAAAAAGTCAGTTTTAGCAATAAGTTTAGCTTGCTCTAAAGATAAATCTCTAACCTTTATAGGAAGATTTGAAGACTCTTTAGGGTGAGCCTTTTTAAATCTATCTAAGGTATCTTGTCTAATGCCCATATTTGTGGGAGCATCAATTTTATTTCTACGATCTTCGTAGCCGCCTTCTTCACCTAATGTCTTATGGAAAACACGATTGAAGATTTCGTGAGTGTTATCCTTACTATGAACAGCTAATGAATAATGATCAGATTTGGTAGAATGTTGATTATCCTCATCCACCACCGAGCTCCTGTCATTTTTCGCATACTGTGTCCCATAATTAGAATTTTTCAACTCTTGCCCCTCGCGTAACGCACGAATAATGGTAAGTT
>MNTT01000009.1 GCA_001917135.1 Acetobacter sp. 46_36 | reverse complement strand
CGTGATTGCCGCTGTCAAGGTCGTTTTACCATGGTCTACGTGACCAATCGTTCCGATGTTGCAGTGTGGCTTACTGCGTTCAAACTTCTCTTTTGCCATCTTAATCTTCTCCTAAAATATAAACAAAAAGATTTCGTTTCCGAAACAGGTTTCTGTTTTAAAACCGTTCCCGGAAACAGAGGGAAAGCCGTCGCAAGAGACCGGCGGCCTTCCCGGTTAAAATTCTTAGGCGTTCTTCGACTTAATCGTCTCCGCAACTTCCCGCGGAACTTCAGCATAATGGTCAAACAGCATTGTAAACTGAGCACGCCCTTGCGACAGGGAACGCAGCGTGTTTACATAGCCGAACATATTGGCCAGCGGTACATGGGCGTCAACCACACGGGCATTGCCCCGCTGATCCATGCCGTTAACCAAACCGCGTCTGGAGTTCAGGTCGCCGATGATGTCTCCCATATATTCTTCCGGAGTAACAACTTCAACCTTCATAATCGGTTCCAGCAGAACCGCGGCTGCCTGACGCATACCTTCTCTGAAGGCGGCACGGGCTGCAATTTCAAAGCACATAACATTCGAGTCAACCTCGTGATATGCACCGTCATACAGCGTGCACTTGACACCCGTTACCGGATACCCGGCCAGAACACCGGCATCCATTGCCGAACGCAGACCTTTTTCAACACCCGGGATATATTCCTTCGGAACATTACCGCCGACAACCGTATTGTTAAATTCAAATCCGGTATAGCCTTCCATCGGCTCAAATTTGATTTTAACTTTTGCAAACTGACCGGCACCACCGGATTGTTTCTTATGCGTATATTCGATATCGCACGGTTTGGTAATCGTTTCGCGGTAAGCAACCTGCGGATTGCCGACATTGGCATCAACCTTAAATTCACGGCGTAAACGGTCAACGATAATGTCAAGGTGCAATTCGCCCATGCCTTTGATGATGGTCTGGCCGGAATCAGGATCGGAAGAAACTTTGAAAGACGGGTCTTCCATCGCCAGACGCGACAAAGCCAATCCCATTTTTTCAACGTCAGCCTTGGTCTTCGGTTCAACCGCCAACTCAATAACCGGATCCGGAAATTCCATATTTTCCAAAACAATCGGATGAGAAGCGTCACACAGCGTATCGCCGGTCGTGGTGTCTTTCAGCCCCGCCAGTGCGATAATATCGCCGGCATAAGCCTCTTTAATATCATCACGCTTGTTGGAATGCATCAACAGCATACGCCCGATTCTTTCTTTCTTGTCTTTAACCGAGTTATAGATGTACGAACCGGCCTGCAGCGTACCCGAATAAATACGGGTAAATGTCAGTGAACCGACAAACGGGTCGTTCATAATCTTGAACGCCAGTGCCGCCAGAGGTTCTTTGTCATCGGCCTTGCGGGTAATGACTTCGTCCGTACCCGGCTTGGTACCTTCTACGTCAGGCAAATCAAGCGGCGACGGCAGATAATCGACAACCGCGTCCAACAGCGGCTGGACGCCTTTGTTTTTGAAAGCTGTTCCGCACAATACCGGAACAAAAGACATGGCCAGCGTCCCTTTACGAATGCACTTTTTGAGCGTTTCGGTCGAAATTTCCTTGCCCTCGAAATAGTCTTCCATGGCCTGATCATCCATTTCAACCGCCATTTCGACCAATTTGGCATGATATTCTTCTGCCTTGTCTTTCAACTCTGCCGGAATATCCTGAATTTCAATCGGAGAATCCGCCGTATCGCCGGTGTAAACAATCGCTTTCATATTAAGCAAATCAATAACGCCTTTGAATTCGGCTTCGGCGCCAATCGGCAGCTGCAAAGCCAGCGGCTTTGCCCCCAGACGATCGACAATCATATCCAGGCAGCGATAGAAGTTCGCTCCGATTCTGTCCATCTTGTTGCAGAAACAGATTCTCGGAACATTGTACTTATCTGCCTGGCGCCATACGGTCTCGGACTGCGGCTCAACGCCGGCAACGGAATCGAATACCGTGATTGCGCCGTCCAAAACGCGCAGCGAACGCTCGACTTCAACCGTAAAGTCAACGTGTCCCGGCGTATCGATGATGTTAATTCTGTGGTCTTTCCAGTAACAGGTTGTCGCAGCCGAGGTAATGGTAATACCGCGTTCCTGCTCCTGTTCCATCCAGTCCATCGTTGCAGCACCGTCGTGCGTCTCGCCGATTTTATGATTTACGCCTGTATAATACAAGATACGTTCTGTTGTAGTGGTTTTACCGGCATCAATATGAGCCATGATGCCGATATTTCTGTACATTTGTAATGAATGCGTACGAGCCATTGTCTTATGTTTCCTGTAATATTAGAACTTGTAATGAGAGAAAGCCTTGTTTGCTTCAGCCATCTTATGGGTGTCTTCGCGCTTTTTAACGGCAGCACCGCGGTTGGCAAAGGCATCCAGCAGCTCATTGGCAAGCTTGTCTGTCATGGTTGTTTCCGAACGCTTCTTGGCTGCGGCAATAATCCAGCGGATTGCCAAAGCCTGACGGCGGTCAGCCCTTACCTCGCACGGAACTTGGTACGTGGCACCGCCGACGCGGCGGGAGCGGACTTCCAAAACAGGTTTAACATTTTCAATAGCTTCATGGAATACGGTCAAAGCTTCCTGCTTAGACTTCTGAGCCATAATGTCGAAAGCGGAATAAACGATTTTTTCCGCAACGGCCTTTTTGCCCTGTTCCATAACATTGTTAATAAATTTCGCAACTACCTGGTCATTGTATTTAGCATCAGGCAGCACAACTCTTTTTACAGCACTATGACGACGTGACATCTTTCATACTCCTTATTTCGGTCTCTTCGCACCGTACAGAGAACGGCGCTGACGACGTTTAGCAATTCCTTGAGTATCAAGGGTACCACGAATGATATGATAGCGAACACCAGGCAAGTCCTTTACGCGGCCTCCTCTAATCAGCACCACTGAGTGTTCTTGAAGATTATGACCTTCACCAGGGATATAGCTGATTACTTCAGAGCCGTTCGTCAGACGGACACGTGCCACTTTACGCAAAGCGGAGTTCGGTTTCTTCGGGGTCGTTGTATAAACCCTTGTACAAACACCTCTTTTTTGCGGGC
Organism: Acetobacter sp. 46_36; assembly: GCA_001917135.1. GTDB lineage: Bacteria > Pseudomonadota > Alphaproteobacteria > RF32 > CAG-239 > CAG-267. The sequence continues at coordinate 53,504 of MNTT01000009.1, read as the reverse complement.
AAGCATCCAAAGCCGGGACTTTGTTTCTCTTCTCTTTCGGTGTTCGTGATTTACGAATTAACTGATTAATTGTAGGCATCACAAATTTCCTTAAAGTTAAATTATTAAAACGACTTGCCTTGAAAGCCCCACCGCGGATTTGATTTTTCATTCATTAAAGCCGCGGAAATCAGGCTCTTAAGACAAAACAGACCAAGGGCACAAACTGCGCCCTTTGATAAGTTGACCAAACATAGACCAGCTTTTTTATGAAGTCAATCATTATTTTAAACATTTTTTAATTTAAATGTGTTTTAAAGCACCGCTTTCCGAATCGCTTTTTTTGCTTTTATTTTTGACATCATGCCTTTTTTATGGTAAAATGGCAAAATAAAATAACTGCGGAGGAACAGCCATGCCGATAACAGCAGTACCGCCGCCCGACGAAGCCGCCAAGGAAGCAGAACGGCAGGCCTTAAAACGGGATATGATACAAATCGCCGCGGAAATGAACCGGGGGCTTGAAGACGAACTCAAAAACTTCAGCCGGTCTTTTGCCGAAGCCAGCAGCAAGGCCGCCGACTTGGAACAACAATGGCAGCGCCCGGTTGACCAGTCTTCTGCCCGCGCGCCGGAAACCTGTTATGTCGGTAAATGGAAAGGCAATAACTTTCTCAATGGCTACAACGCCGAAGAATTTCCCAAACTCCAGGAAAAATATAACCCCGGCGGCATCACATCAAACAAAAAAATGACGCCGCACCAATTTATGCGGGAAATACAGTTTCAGCCTGATGACCCCAATTTAAATGCCCTTGGCAGCTATTCCGCACAAACAGATAAAATCGTTTTTTATACTTTTGACAACCAACGGCTTTCTCCCGAAAAAGATTATGCCTCCCAGTATCGCAACAACAATCCGGCCGCCCGCTATGTCGTTGCCCTGCACGAAGCGGTTCATAAGGTTCAGGCAAAAAAATGCGGCTTATTTGATGTCCGCCACACGCCGGCAAATGCTGCACGCCTTAACTTTCTCTCTGAAAATATGACCACAACCTCAGAATTTTTAGCCATAGCTCAAATGTACACCAATTTAAAACAACAGGGCATAAACACTTTTGAATACACCGCCACGCTAAACGGCAAAGAAAAAACCGTTAAAATGCCGACAGAAGACATTTTAGATATGTACCCCGGCCTGCGTGAAACCATAACCAAAAACGGATTTTCCGCTGATGACCCCAAAAGTGTCCGCGCCGTCGTGGAAGCTGCCGCCAGACATTGGCGGGAAGACAGGCAGGCCGCATACTATCTGCAACATGCCGAATACGCCATAGCGGCAGACAAATTGCAGAGCTGCTTTACTTTTTCCACCCGGATTAACTGTCTCAAAAATGAAGATGCCGCCTATAAGGAAGCTGAAGACAAACTGTTGCAAAATGTTTTCGTTTCGCCCGAAGTTTCCCTTGACCTGAGAAATTACCGGGATGTCATCAATACAATGCCCAAAGAAAAAGCCAAAGAGTTTGCCCATACGGCACAAAAGTGCAATGATTCCCCGACCGATGCAGAATATCTGGCCATCAACAAATATCTGGAACAAAAAGGCATCACCGGAGATAAAGCCAAAGACGAATATTTTAACAGCCAATTTCGCAATATCGCCAACCGCACTCCCGATGCAGACCAAGAGCTGAAAAAAATGATGCTCGGTTCCTATGGGGAAATCAGATACGCCGACGGATTAATTGAAACCAAAGTCAACGATTCCCCGTACACAACCCTTTCCGAAGGCAAAGGCGACACTTACGTTGTCGGAGCTTTTGTTGATTTCTCCGCAAAAAAACGCCCCCGGACCAACGAAAATATTTCCGTTCAAACCGTCAGTGATGACAAGACAAACACTGCCGTTTCTTCCGCCCCGGTACAATTGCAGCAGATGAAAAGAAGCACCGGCCGCTGAAAATAACAGACAAAACGCGCCAACGTCTCCTTCTCCGGCCGGCATCTTTCTCCCAAACGCTCCGTCCGTTAGAATCACGCCCTGCAAACGTCGGCTTTGCCGCCAAATTGCAAAAAATTACCGTTCCTGCAAAAAAACTCTTTACAAATCAAAACAAATCATCTAATAGAGAAACATCCACGCGCCCGTAGCTCAGCAGGATAGAGCAACAGCCTTCTAAGCTGTGGGTCAGGCGTTCGAATCGCCTCGGGCGTACCATAACTTTCTTAAAGGCATCGTTTCCGGTGCCTTTTTTGCTTTTCCGCTCCCTTCCGCACACTGCTTATTTTTCCTTTCCCGCCCCACATCACCGGTTTTGCTCCTTTTGGGATCTCATCCCCGCTTTTGCCCTGTTTCTGCCCTTATCTCCGTTTTCGCCCGGTTATGCCCTTATCTCCGCTTTACTCTGTTGTGCCCTTATCTCCGCTTTTACTCTGTTATGCCCTTATCCCCGCTTTTACTCTGTTGTGCCCTTATCTCTGCTTTTGCCCTGTTTTTGCCGGAAATGCGCCATTTTTCCCTTGCAAATGCTTCCGGATTCTGATATATTGTCAGAAAGGAGGCAACAATGGCTGACAACTCGCACATCAGGCTGGGAAAACGCGTAAAAAAAAGCAAAGCGCACCCGTTCGGCTGGGAATACATGGCACAAATCCCGCCCGATGAACCATGTATCGTCGCCCTGCCCGGGTCTGACGCCGACAACTCCAAAAAAGCCAACGGCTTCGCCAAAATGATTGAAGAAATCCTCAAAGACAAGCGGATGCCGATATATTCCGTAGAATACGAACTGGCCGGCAGGATATCTGTAGCCGACCGCGAAGCGATGTTAAACCATTTCGGCCAGGGCACCCCGAACTCGCCCCTGCTGCGCGGAAGGGACGAAGACAACGGTTATATTCCGCAATATATCCGTGAACTGTATGCACAAACGCTCGCTCCCCGCCTGCGCGCAGCAGACGGTTCCCGCCTTTCCATAGCACAAACGGCACAGCGCCTGAATATGATAACGTTCGTCAACCACTGCCAGGGCAGCACCGTATCATTCCAGCTTGAACGCCTGCTCGTCGAAGACCTGAAAAGCCTCGGCCATTCCGAAAAAGTGCGGAATTACCTCTTAAAGCAGGTGCACAATGTAGACGTTGCTCCCGTCATTCCTTATGGCATAACCCAAACCACCACATTTAAATTTGCCTCTTTTGCCGATGAAAAGGTAACCAGCGTCCGCACGCCGCAGAGCGAATATATCCTGCAGCGCAAGCGCGAACATGAACGTTTTATGGCCGGCATCAATGGCAACCAAGCCGCCCGCACCGCGGGAGACCGCCCGTTTACAATGAACTTTTCCCTTTTCCGCCCCACTGGCAATGAGACGGTATTTGCCGTCAACAACATGTATCCGGTAGAGGTGCAGAAAGATGAAGATTTTGACGGCATTGAACACACGTTTGACAGCTATTCCGACAAAGACGACGACTACCGCACCAAACAGGGAGACCAGTTAAGTCAGGCGTTTCACGAAGTCGTCAACTGGTTGGCAGAGCACAGCAAAAAAAATCAGGAAACCCTGACCGAACTTCCCGACATTTTCAAAGAACCGCGTTTTTCGCGCATCATCGCCCGTGCCCAAAATAACCGTTATGATTTTATTACCAAAGAAACCGGTATTCAAAAAGCCCGCCGCGGCAATTCCCGTTAAGCTGCTTTCCTGTCGGACTTTCTCCCCGCCTTCTCCCCTCTTTGTACAGTTTCGCGCTTTTCCTCCGTACATCTTTTTCTCATCTTTCCACACACATAAAAAAGCGGCACCTTCCGATGCCGCCGCTGAAATACGCTTTGTTCCTAACCTGCCCTGTTCTTCTACCGGCCCATGCCAGACCGGAAAACAGGCCTCCCGCTGCAATCAGATTGCAGTCAGACAAAATGCCGCAGTCAGACAAAATGTCGCGATTAAAACGGAACGTCGTCGTCAACTACGTCAGTTCCGGCAGCAGGCGTATTGTCCCATCCCGAAGCCGCCGAAGAGTCGTAAATATCGCCCGCACCGGCCGGAGCACCGTCGCCGCCGCGGCCGTCAAGCATAACCAGCGTGCTGTTGAAGTTTTGCAGCACAACTTCCGTCGTATAACGTTTCTGTCCGTTTTGGTCGTCCCACTCACGGGTCTGCAGCGAACCTTCCAGATAAACCTTGGAACCTTTACGCAGATATCTTTCCGCCGTATCGGCCAGCCCGGTGCTGAAAATGACGATGCGGTGCCATTCCGTACGGTCCTTGCGCTCGCCGCTGACCTTGTCACGCCATGTATCTGTCGTCGCCAGGCTGAAAGAAACGACTTTCGCGCCGCTCTGGGTATTGCTGACCCGCGGGTCCTGTCCGAGATTGCCGACCAAAATTACTTTATTGATGCTTCCTGCCATTGTTTTATTACCTTTACAAAATAAATTAACTGCGGTTACTATACCGCCGCAAATTTAGAGTTCAAATGTTTTTCCCGCCGATTAACAGCTTTTTCCACAACTCCGTGCCTTCGCCGGTATTCCGTGCCGACGCTGATATTCCGTGCCGCCGTATCAGCAGAACCTTGCCATCAGACTGATAAATATTGAAATTTTAAAGATTCGGACAGGAAAATAAAGATTCCGAAAAACAATTATTTACCTTTACAGGATAAATTATCATATATGCTGTACCTGCCAGATGAGGAAACTGTTTATGATAAAAAAATATATCAAATTAAGCCTGATTTCTCTATCAATTTTTTTATCCCCTGCTTTGGCTTTTGCATTCCCCTTTTGGGCAAATACAATCCAGGCTGTAACCGTCACTTCAGGAATTGGAGTGCCGGGCGGTAACCGCATAGAAAGTTACATAATTCCATTCATCTGTTTAGTGCTGATTATATTCTGTGAAGCCTTGTTCTTAAAAAAAAGATATTTTAAGAAAACAAATTCCTTCAAAATAATTGAGGTGGTTTCTGTTGCAAACCTTATTTCAACTATTTTAGGCGGAATATTCTTATTTTTATGGAATGCATCGGTTTCCTGCTCGGCAGAACAATTATATTTTTTCGGCCCCTTATATGGGATAATGGAATATCTTTTCCCCTTAAGTCCGTTAATTGCTATGTTTGGCCTTATCTTCTTCCTTGTGCTTTATAATGTTTTCTTTTGCATTTTCTCATACTTTATCGAACGTTTCATTGCCCAAAAATATCTGCAAAACACATACAGCCGTGAAGTCATTTCTAAAGGAATATTACGCGCCAATATTTTAAGTTACACGGTCTTTTTCTTCCTGACATACGTAATTTTCTACTCTTTTGGCGGAATGTTACTGCCTTTCAACACTTCGGATACATTCTCGGCAGAATATTCGGATACATTTTAATAGGATACATTTTAATATAATCAAAGAAAATCCGACAGCCCTTTCAAAAATTACAATTCAAAACTTTTAAAAGCCAGACAAAATAAGCTGCTGTTAAAAAAATTCGCCGTTCTGACACTCACCGGATACGCTTGCAAACGCCCGCCGCATTAATAGACCTGCCTGAATTCGCCGTTCTGATACATCTCAATAATATATTTCGACGATTCGATGCTGCCGCTGTGCATCAGAAATTCGCTCCACTTTTCCCTGAGAGCCGCGCTGTTCGCTGCCTTGGCCAGTTTTTCGTACGCAAAGCCGTTGACCTGCCGCACCAAATCCCCCCAAAGCTTGACGGCCACATAGCTGTAAACTTCCAAACCTTCCGGTTCTATTCCCAACAGGCGCAGGTTAACCAGATTCTCAGTAAACATCAGGCTGTCTTTCAATCCCGGCAGCGTCATGACATAAAGCCCTTCCGCATCTTTGCCCAGGCGTTTCAGGCTGTCGGGAGAAACCATATTTTTGCTCGTAAACAGGATAATGCTGCGCTGCACATCCTTGGCCGCGCGGATAAAATTAACCGTTTCATCGTTTTCGCCCAAAACAAACGCCACGTTTATCCCGTCTTTTTCCATCGTCCGCGCCAGATCATACATGCCGCCCTGCTCGCGGTTCAAGGCATAAAACTTCAGCAATTCCCCCTTGCCGAAACGCCGGAATTCGTCATACAAGGCTTTTGCCACTTCGGAATAGCCGTCTTCGGGCTTGTCGTTATAGACAAACCCGACTTTAAGCCCGGCAAAATTACGATTGTAAAACTGAAAAAAGTCGCCGCTCATCTGCGCTTTGGTTCCCAAAAGCAGTATCTGCCCTTTTTTGCCGGCGCTTCCGGCATTATACGCCACTGTCGTCGGCACAATCTGGAATATTTTCGCCCGCTCGTAAATGCCTGCAATCTCGTCAAAACGGTTAGAGCAGTAAGGGCCGACCACCAGCCCGACTTTTTTCGATTTAAGCAGGGTAAGCATTTCCGCCGTCGATATCGCCAGTCTGTCGTCGCAACGGTCGTCAATTGTCAGCATATCCAGCTTTTCGCCGTTAAGTCCGCCGTTATCGTTAATCTCCCTGACCGCCAGCCGCGCCCCGTCAAACAGTTCCTTTCCCGACTGCGCATATTCTCCCGCTTTCGGGGCAATAACCGCCAGCGTTATGTCTGCGGCAGCCGTCCGGCAGCAAAACGCCGCAGCAAAACACGCGGCAGCGGCCGTTACAAACACCGCCGCACGCCGGCCAAACCGCCGAGTTTTCCGAATGCACGCCTTCGCACCCCCGGCACAAGACCTCGCCGCCCGGCTGCCGCGCAATATGCTCTTCTCCGTCGGATATAGCTTTCTTTTCATTGTTATCAAATCATTAGCCCGTTTTACAAAACTAAAGCTTTTATATACCTAATTTTTAATTTGGCAAGTTTTTAAAACAAAAAACCGCGTCAAGCGGATTTAACGCCCGGTACGGCGCCTTCAATATCTGATATGCCAGCCCCAACATCTGATACAGCGGTTTCAGCATCTGACACAACATCCTCAATATCTGAAGCCGCGCTTCTCTCCTGATACTGCGGTTTTGCCGTCTTTCCCAGACAAATATCCCTTTTGCCGGGAAAAGACTTGCGGATGCCTTTTCCCGGTACCGGCGCTTCCTGAACGGGCGTCGAGCCGAAAAAATGCCATCCGCAGGTCAGTTCAAAGTTTTTCTCCTGAAAAATTTTCCTTAGAAAGTATAGCGCAGACCGGCAGTAACTTCCATCAGGTTGTCCAGGTTGGCCATTCCGACATAGCTGTAACGGCCCATCAGGCGGAAAGAAACATTGTTGGTAAAGTCGTAGGAGAAGCCGACGCCGGCACGATAGCCGATACGCTGTTTGCTCTGGCTTCCGCCGTTAAATTTATATTTTGTTTCATAATTTGCCAGGCCGAGCGATGCCAGCGCGTTAAATCCGGAGCAGGCAATCGGCATACGGCCGTACAGGTCCAGACCGTAAGCATAAAATTCGGATTTGAGTTCTTCGGCAGCCCGGTGGGTCTTGCGCTGCGGAGCCTGCTGGAAGAACGCTTCAATGCTGGTATATTCGGCAATATCCGTACCGACGTTGACCATCCAGGAATTATAGTCTCTCTTGGCGTCGGAAGCCATACCGCCGTGTTTTGCATATGAATAGACGTAATCGGCACCGATATAAGGTCTGAAATATCTGTTGCCCATACTCCAGTCAGCCGCCTGTGCATTCATTGCAAATACGGATGCGGCTGCAGCTAATAAACAAATTTTCTTCATATTTTAAACTCCATTACAAACTAAAATTAACTTTAGTCCTAAAGTATTATATGCTCTATAATACTTCTCGCTAGCTATATATGCGCTAAATTTATCTTTTAAATGGGAGCGGCAAATTTTTTACGTTTTATTTACGGTGGCTGATTAAAATAAAAGCAGAAACGCGGCGTTTGCCAAAATGCGTTTCAATGTCTAACGTACGTCAAAGGATAAAAAAATGGACTTTACCCCGCCGGCAAAAGACTGCCGCCTGTGCGAAAGGTTATGCTCTTTCAGGGAAGCCAACCGCCTGAAATTCCCCTCCTACCATAACGCCCCCGTCGAACCGTTCGGCAGCCTGGATGCTGAAATTCTCATCGTCGGCCTTGCCCCGGGATTAAACGGCGCAAACCAGACCAACCGCCCGTTTACCAACGACTATGCCGGCGATGTCCTTTATCCGGTTCTCAAGACATACGGTCTTGCACGCGGCAATTACCAAAAGCGCAAAGACGACGGCTACGAACTCGTCAACGTCCGCATCACCAATGCGGTACGCTGCGTGCCGCCGGAAAACAAGCCGACCACCGCCGAAGAAAAAAACTGCCGGCAGTTCCTGGCTGCGGAAATCGCCGCCATGCCGAATTTAAAGGTTATCCTATGCCTCGGCACTATCTCGCACAAAAACGTCCTTCAGGCGCTGGGACTGAAACAGTCGTTTGCCAAATTTTCCCACGGCGCCGTATATCCGCTGCCGTCCGACACTCCTTCCTCCGCCGCGCTTTGCTTTTCTTCTGCTGCCGGTTCCCCTGCCGCGGCCGCCCCGTGCTTTTCCTCTTCCGGCCTCGCCCCGCAGCCTCTCTCTCCCGTTGCGCCGTATTCCCGCTCTCTGACGCTTATCGACAGCTATCACACCTCACGCTACAATATGAATACCGGCGTTCTGACTTACGCTATGTTTGAAGAAATAATCAAAAAAATTAAAGGGCTCATTTAAAAATGACTGAAAGCGTCCTCTTCCCCCAAAAAAAGACATCATCGCGCCTTGCCGCTCTGTGGCAGCTGCTGAAAACAGCCTTGTGCGCCATTGCCCTCCTGCTGACACTGGCTGCGGCAATGGCCTCCGTTTGGGCACAAAACACTTGGGAAAATCTTGAATTCGAGCAGATTATCGGCAATCTGAACATCCGCCCGCAGGATATGGATATTTTCGCTTTCAGCCCCGAATTAAAATACTACATTGCCGCCGCAGCCATACTTTACCTCTTTCTTCTCGCCGTATGCAGCAACCGCAGGCTGCTCCTTGCCTCGGCAGTCTGCGCTGCCGTCGTCGTCTGGCAGATACGCATTATCCCCTATTACTATTATCAAAACACGACCGGCACCCTTTACGAAAAATATTACAAAGCGCCCGTCATAACCGCCGCTGACTTTCCGGCACAAAAGCGCAATCTTCTCCTTTTGTATCTGGAAAGCGTGGAAAACAATTTTGCCGACGCCTCTCTGTATGGCAGAAACCTCCTGCCGCAGCTCTCTGAAATTGCGAAACGCAATCCCCGGTTCGACGGCTACAGTTTTCTCTATGGCACCAACTACACCAAAGCCGCCCTTGTCGCCGGACATTGCGGCATTCCGTACCGCTCGCCGGTACCGACAATGGAAAGCATAAACAATCATTTGAAAAATATCCGCTGCCTGTCCGACATTCTTGCCGACAACGATTATGAAACCTGGTTTGCCAAGAGCGCCGACCACAGTTTTGCCTATACCGATATTTTCTACAAAATGCACTCCTACAGCAATATTATTGACCGTACCGTGCTGACTGCCGGAATGAGCCCGGCGGAAATAGAAAAAAACAAAAGTTCATACAACGGGCTGAGCGACCGTCTGCTTATGGATTACATCTCCGGCCTGTTTACCGACAACAAAGTCCGCGAGCCGTTCCTGATGACGGTTTTTACCGTCGACACGCACGCCCCGGGAACCGTCCTTCCCTATAACTGCCCGAAAATCTTCGGCGATATCCGCGACAATATCCTTTGCACCGACAATAACATTGCCTCCTTCCTTACGGAATTCAAAAAAACGCCGTATTGGCAAAACACGACTGTCGCCATCGTCGGCGACCATCCGATGTTTAAAGCCCTCCCAACCCAGCAGCGCAAAAAATACCGCCGCGGCATCTATAACGTCTTTCTAAATCTGCCGGACAATATGTCTTATAACCCTCGCAAGGAATTTACTGCGCTCGACCTCGCGCCGACATATCTGGAACTTCTCGGCATCAAACTCCCCGAACACGCTTTCGGCCTCGGCCGGTCGCTGTTTTCAGACGTTCCGTCTCTGATAAGCCTGCCGGAAGCCAAGTTGGAAACCGCCATCCGGCAAAAATCCAAAGTCTACGACAAGTTCAGCATTCTGCCGCCGCAAAAATTTGTCCCTTATCGCTTGGGAACCAGACTGCTGAACAAAGACATTTCCTCTTATACCGGCTTTGCCGAAGAGCTGCTCGGCGACATCTGGACAGGCAGCCTCTACATCAAACTGGATAAACGCCCCCGGCAGGATTTGGAACTGAAAATGACATTTTCCGCTATGTTGTCATACAAGCCTATGCTGACAGTAAAACTTAACGGCAAAATCTTGCAGGAAATCAAACTCCGCAAAGAGCCCGGCGACAAAACGATAACCGTGCGCATTCCCGCCGCCGGAATGGAAACACCGAAACTGGCTTTCGAATTCATAAATAACAATTTCCGCTCTGCTTTAGGCCAAAGCATAAATATTTCGGAATTTACGCTAAAACCGCTGCCGGAAAAATAACCGCTGCCGGAAAATAATCGCCATCGCGGCATGTATGTTCCCCCTTATGTTCCCCCGGACGCACCTCTCCCGCCACAAACCGGACACCCGTCCTCTGCACAGGCAGCCCCTCTCCTACTGCCACAAACCGGGCTCCCGTCCCCTGTACAAGCATTCCTCTCCCGCCATACGCCGGGCACCAGTCCTCTGCACAGGCAGCCCCTCTCCTACTGCCACAAACCGAGCACCCGTCCCCTGTACAAGCATTCCTCTCCCGCCACAAACCGGACGCCCGTCCCCTGCACAGCCCCTCCCCTGCTGCCACACGCCGCAGCGACGCTGTGCCTCTCTTCTTACAGGCAGCACGCCCTCCTCAGGCTGCCAGGCTGCCTTAACGTCGGCATTTTCCTCTCACGGACTTTTATTCGCCGATTTTACCATTATTTTAACAATTATCCGCTATGATAACCGCCAAAAGCTGTCTTGCAATCCGCTCCGGCCGATTTAACGAAAGAAACGCGATGCTGAAAAAATACTTTATGCTTCTGACCGCCTGCTTGTTTTTCACTGCCGCCTGGCTGCTGTTCGCTGCCGAAGCCGGCGCCCTCAGTTTCAGCCAGAGCACCGGACTCGTCAGCCTGAAAGTAACCCCGGAATACAAAACGCTTTCCCCCGCTTCGGAAACGATAGACATTATTGCCGAAGCAGATATAAAACCGGGCTGGCACCTCTACTGGGACAACCCCGGAGACATCGGCGGACCAACCTCGCTGTCATTCTTTGAATCCCCGCACTATACGGAAATCGGCAGCACGCACACCGCCCCTGAAAAATCGGTTTATGAAGATATTATCACCTCATACGTCTACACCAAAAAAGTTTATTTCCGTTCGACTTTTGCCTTAAAAAATCTGGAAGCCGTGCAGCGCCTGCCTTTTAACCTTGTCCTTTCCTATACCGCCTGCAGCGAATCCTGCCTGCCCGAAGAAATTGCGCTTAGCTTTGCGCTCCCCGTTGCCGAAACGGCAGAAAAAAACCCGACATTCCTCAACACGCTGCTGACCGCGGAAAACACCTTTCCCGTCCGCCTGTCCGCCACGGCTTCCCTCTCCGGCGAACTGCTGAAACTTGAACTGCAAGACCAAATTCTCAAAGACTGCAGCGAAGCGGAATTTGTCAGCCGCCACCCTAAAAAAAGCGCTCTCTCGGAACTGCCGGAAACCACCGTCGCCGAACATAACCGTCTGCATGTCAAATTCCAAAAAGAAGAGCTTCCGCCGGATTTCAAAGGCGTTCTGCTCTGCCCCGGACACGCTTACTATATTGATACGGATGATGCTTCCGCCGCCGCACCTCAGAAAGCTGCTCCCGCCACTGACGGTACAGTCTCTGATATGGCCGCGGCATCTCCCTCTCCTCTTCCCCCTTCCATTCCGGACGATACCGGAAACGCGTCCTCCGGGCACACGTCTTCCGGCAGTTTTTCCGGCGGCTTTCTTTACTATCTCATCACCGCATTCATCGCCGGTTTAATTCTCAACCTGATGCCCTGTGTCCTGCCCGTTTTGAGCCTTAAAGCGCTGTATCTGGTACAAAACCGCCGCCATGCCTCGCCGTTCTCGGCACTTGCCTATGTTGCCGGCGTCGTCAGCTCTTTTATGCTGCTGGCCGGCATCTTATTCTTCCTGCGGGAACTGGGCAGCGGCCTCGGCTGGGGGTTCCAGCTCCAATCGCCGGTATTCAACGCTGTTCTTCTGCTTCTCTTCTTCCTGATTTTCCTAAACCTGACCGACCGTTTGCCTCTGCCGGATTCCTGTGCCGATACTCTAAGCCGCCTCGCCGGTAAGCAAAGTTTCCTCACCGGCTTCTTCGCCGTCGTCATCGCCTGCCCCTGCACCGGGCCGTTCATGGGTGCCGCCATCGGCTATGCCGTCGCCAAGCCTGCGCTGATATATTTCGGTATCTTTTTAGCTTTAAGCCTCGGCTATGCCCTGCCCTATGCACTGATTGAAATGTTCCCCGGCTTTTTCCTCAAATACATTCCCAAACCGGGACATTGGATGATAACGATGAAACGTATTTTGGCGCTGCCCATCCTGCTGACGTGCTTCTGGCTCGGCTGGGTCATTTTTAATCAGTTCCGCCCGGGCGACGCTGACGTCCCGCCTGCTGCCGACACAATTTCCGCAGACGACACAATTTCCGCAGACGGCACATCATCCCCCGGCATATCCCCCTCTGCCGACGCTGCCGCAGAACCGGTATGGGAACCGTACACGCCCGCCAAGGTCGCCGACGCACTTACTGCCCGCCGCCCGGTTTTCATTAATTTCACTGCCAAATGGTGCCTGGTCTGCCTCTTAAATGACAAAACCTCACTGTCAACTGAAACCTTCCGCCGCCTCGTCGCCGAAAAAAACATCGCACTTTTCAAAGCCGACTGGACTAACCGCGACGAAACCATCCGCAACGCGCTTAAAACCTACGGGCGCAACAGCATACCGCTCTATGTCTGGTATCCCGCCGGAAAACAAACCCCCGTCCTACTGCCGCAGATACTGACGCCGGACATACTCAAAACGCAGCTGCAATAGCCGCCGCCTTTCTGCCCGCTCCGGCTTGACCCCTGTCGTTCCTTGAAAGCCGGCCCGAACACTCTTGCCGGTGCACACTCCCCGCCCGTCTTGCCGGTTCACGCTCATCGCCCGTAAAACCCGCACCGCCTCTGACAGGCGGCCCCTCAAAAGCCGCCCTGCGTATCCCCTTTGGCTGCATCGGCTTTCAACTCATACAGCTTGTCCAGCGCTTCCCGCGGTGACAGGCTGTCCACATCAAGAGACCTCAGCTTTTCCAAAGCCGGATTCTTCGGCGTATCTTCAATCTTTTCCTTCAGTACTTCAAACAACGGCAAATCGTCTTCCACCGCCGCCAGCGCCTTGTTCTGCTTTTCCTCTTCCAGCAGCCCCAGCACCTGCTCGGCACGTTTGACCGTCAAATCCGGCAGCCCCGCCAGCCGCGCAACGTGAATGCCGTACGACCGGTCTGCCGCTCCGGGAATAACCTCGTGCATAAACACGACATCGCCGTTAAATTCCTTGATTTTCATACAGTGCAGGCTCAGCCCTTTTAACCGGTTGTTAAGCTTGGTCAGTTCGTGGTAATGCGTCGCAAAAATTGTCCGGCACTTGTTGACTTCCGACAACTGCTCCACCACCGCCCAGGCAATGGACAGCCCGTCAAACGTCGCCGTTCCGCGCCCGATTTCGTCGAGAATGACAAACGACCGTTCGTCCGCCCGGTTCAAAATCGCTGCCGTTTCCACCATCTCAACCATAAACGTCGACCGCCCGCGCGCCAGATCGTCGCTCGCGCCGACCCGTGAAAACACCTTGTCGATAATGCCGATAACCGCGCTTTTCGCCGGCACGAACGACCCGGCCTGCGCCATAACCGCAATCAGCGCATTCTGTCTGAGAAATGTCGATTTGCCCGCCATGTTCGGCCCTGTCAGCAGCCAGATACGGTCGTCGTCATGTTTCAGTACGCAGTCATTGCCGACAAAACCGTTTCCGCCCTCGCGCCGCAAAACCGCCTCGACCACCGGATGCCGCCCGTCAATAATTTCAAAGTCCAGGCTGTCGTTCAAAACCGGACGCACATAATTGTATTCGGCCGCCAATTCCGCCAATCCCGCTGCCACATCAAGCTGCGCCATAATTTCCGCCGATTTCGCAATCATATCAGCCTGCGCCAGCGCATGGTGCGTCAGCTCTTCAAAAATCTGCAGTTCCATCGCCAGCGCCCGTTCGTCCGCCGACAAGACCTCGCTTTCCAGCCGGCACAGTTCGTCGGTCGTGAATCTGACCGCATTAAGCACCGACTGCCGGTGGATAAACTTTTTGTTTTCCAGCAGTTTGTCCGCAAACTTGGACGGTACTTCGACATAATATCCGATAACCGAATTGTTTTTGACCTTCAGAACATTGACGCCCGTTTCCTCAGCATACTGCTGCCGCAGTACTTCGCACTGTTTCGTGCTTTCCTCTTTGAGATTGCGCAGATGGTCAAGCGGCGGACACGCGTCTTTTTTAATAAATCCGCCGTTCCGCGCCAGTACCGGCAAATCCTCGCGCTTGTCCAGAAGCATCCGCTCAATGTCCGACAACAACGCGGAATGGTCAAAAAAGCTGTTGGCTAGTTTGGCCAGCGCCAGCGGCGGCTGGCTGTATACGCTGTCGGTCTGGTAATGCTGGAAACTGAGCACCGCGTCTTTGAGCGCCGGAATCACTTTCAGCGTCGCCGCCAGATCATACAGGTCTTTCGGCCCGCCGCGCCCCAGGCTCAGCCGCTGTACTGCCCGTTTCATGTCCAGACAGTGCCGGAGCGCCTCGCGCAGAACGCGCCGCACTTCAGGATTGTCCGCAAAAAAAGACACTGCATCCAGCCTGTCGTTGATTTCGCGGATATTAAGCGACGGTGCCGCCAGCCTCTCCGCCAGCAGCCGCCCGCCGACGCCGGTAACCGTCCGGTCCATCACCCGCAGCAGGCTGACGCCCCCTGCCGTCGATGGATTAAGCAGTTCCAGGCTCTTGCGCGTCGACGCGTCGATTTCCATAATTTCGTTTTCATACACGCGCCGCGGCGCTTCAATTCGCGGCAAACGCCCCTTTTGCGTATTTTCGACATATTCAAAAAGCGTTCCCGCCGCCACGACTTCCGGCTTGGAAAAATCGCCGAACACGTCAAGCGACTTCACCTGATACGCTTTCAGCAGCGTTGCCAGCGCGCTTTCAAGGTTGAACCGGGCTTTCGGCCAGACAGACAAACGCTCGCGATATTCAGAAAACAGGCCGAAGAAATCAGGCAATTCCAAAAGCCGGTCGGAAATCAGCACTTCCGACGGGTCAAGCCGCGCCAGCGCAGTTGCCAGAACCGCATGCGCCGGCACGTTTCCGGCTTTCAGCGTTTGCAAAAAAAACGCCCCGGTTGAGATGTCCAGCCATGCCAGCCCGACATCCGCCCCGCGTACATAGGCGCAGGCAATGAAATTGTCGCGCTTGGCATCCAGCAGCGTATCCTCAGTCAGCGTGCCCGGCGTAACCAGCCGCACCACCTCGCGCTTGACGATTGATTTATAACCGCGCTTTTTGGCTTCCTTCGGATCTTCGGTCTGTTCGCATATAGCCACCTTGTAGCCAAGCTTTATCAGCCGGGCAAGATAGATTTCGTATGCGTGAAACGGTACGCCGCACATCGGAATTTCCTTGCCGCTCGCCGACCG
Organism: Acetobacter sp. 46_36; assembly: GCA_001917135.1. Lineage (GTDB taxonomy): Bacteria > Pseudomonadota > Alphaproteobacteria > RF32 > CAG-239 > CAG-267. Next base: position 37,754 of record MNTT01000009.1, on the reverse strand, counting down.
GCTCCGGCTTGTCAGCGTCAGCCCCAGCGCACCGGAAACCGTAACTGCGTCTTCAAAGAACAACTCGTAAAAATCGCCCATACGGTAAAACAGCAGATATTCGGGATGCTCGCGCTTGATTTCCAAATACTGCCCCATCGCCGGCGTCATCGTCTGGCTCTCCATATCCCGTATCGTAGCCATGCCGTTCTTCTGCATTTTCGCCCGGCTTTCCTCTTTGCACGCACAGGCCCCGCCGGAAACAGCTTCCGCCGCAGCCGCTCCGTTTTCTTCCCCGTGCGTCCGCTCCGCCACGCGGGAAACGTCATCCTTTGCGCTCTTTACGGCCGATTCCGCCGTACCGGCCGCTGCCTGTCGCCCTGCAGCGTTTCCTCCGCCAATTGATGCTGCATTTCCGCCGTCAATCGGTTCTGCAGTCCCCGCCGTACCGGCCGCCGTCATTTTCTCCCCCTCTGCCGCTTTATTCTCGTCCATCGTTTCTGTTCTTTCGTAAATTAACCAAATCTAAACCTGAAATAAAGCATAATAAAATCTGCCCCGTTAGTCCACGATAATTTTAGAGATATACTAATGATAAATCAGGAAGAAGAATTTTTAGGCGTTGACAAAAACTCAGGCTTCGCCCTGCGCGTGCTTATCCTTTCCGTGCCGGCCGGCCTTATCTTTCTGATTCTCGGGCTGTTCGACATTCTCTCTACGCCGCTCGCCGCTTTGTCGTACATCTGCATTTTGTTTTTCAACACCGTTTTCCTGATGCCTATCTCCATTGAGCTCCAACAGATAAAGAAATATATCTTAAGCCTGTCGTCGGGCGCCAACGAAGAAAAGCTTTTAAGCAACCTGACCGAAAAGGAAACCCGCGACCTCACCGAAGCCATCAACTCCATGCACAAGTTCTGGGTCGACAAAACCGGCATGCTTGAAAACCGCACCCTTTCCGATGCCGCGGTTCTGGATACGCTGCCCGATCCGCTGCTGATGATAAACAAGCAGGGAGCCGTCATCGGTGCTAACCTCGCCGCCCGCACTTTGTTTGAAACCGGGCTGAACGGCCGCGAAATCAGGGAGTTTATCCCCGATGCCAACTTCAATGCCACGCTCTCCAAAGTCCTGGCCGGACAAAGCCGGCATGAAGAAATGAACCTCTGCCTCGCCGACCGCCGCGATAAACCGAAATTCTATCTCCGTATCAGCACGATTCCGTGGTTTGCCAAAGGCGAAGTCATCGCCGTCATCTCGTTTTACGACCTGCACAAAGCCCTGCAGCTGGAACAAATGCAGCAGGACTTCGTTACCAATGCCAGCCACGAACTGCGCACGCCGCTTTCCATTATCGCCGGCTTTATCGAAACGCTGCAGACCACAGCCCGAGACGACGAAAAAGCGCGCGAAAAATTCCTTCGCATTATGCAGGAACAGACTTCCTATATGTCCGCTTTGATAGAAAATCTGCTTTCGCTGTCCAAAATCGAACTGACTGTCAATACGCCGCCGCAGGATAAAGTCAGCGTCAACGCCGTTATCCGCGAAATTAAAAGCGCCCTCGAAATCAAGCTCAAAGGGCAGCGCCTCGCCCTCTCTTCCCGTTTTGCCCGCCTGCCCCGGATAAGTGCCGACGAGCACCAGATTACCCAGGTATTGCAAAACCTGCTTGACAACGCCGTAAAATATGCCGCTCCCGACAGCGTCATAACCGTCGTTACCGCCAAAGCGCCCGCCGTTCCCAAACACAAATATTATGAAGTGGCCGAAGGCGAAGCGGTTGAAATCAGCATTTCCAATACCGGCGTAACGATTCCGGCTGAAGATTTGGAGCGCCTGACCGAACGGTTCTACCGCCTCCAGGAACATAAAAACAAAAATATCAAAGGCACCGGCCTCGGCTTGTCCATTGCCGCCCAGATCATCAAACGCCACCGCGGCAACCTCGTCATCACTTCACAGAACGGTCTGACCACCTTTGCCGTATATCTCCCCGTCGCATTATAACAGCCCTGCTGTCCTTTCCGTCCCTTTACCCGCAAACAACAAAAAGGGCGCCCTTAAGACGCCCTCTGAACCCGAAAATGGATAACCGCTTTCCCGGATAAACCGCTTTTCAGATAACGCTTTCAGCACTGTTCTGCACCGCCGCGTACTATTCCAACGCTGCAACCGTGCGGATAACCGCTTTCAGCACTGTTCTGCACCGCCGCGTTGCTGCGTTTTTTTCCTGCGCAGTTTTTCCCGTCCCGCCCAGAAAGGCAGGATAACGCCGCCGCTGACCAGAAGCAGCCCCCAGTAAAGCCCGACGGTCTTCAGAAAAATCTCGGGATAAATCTGCGCCTTTTTCAGCGTCGCCTCGTTAAAACTGCTGCGGCTCAAAAAGATATTTTCGCGAATTCCCGAACGGTGCTTGCCGTAACGATAGACATTGACCGCCTTTCCGGCCTCAAGCATTTCGCCGTTGAAAACGTCTTTTGGCGAAGAAAGGTAATAAATCGTCTTGCCGTCCAGCGTAAACCGCTTTTTCTCCACGCCGGTAATAACGCCGCTGCCGACTTTTTCCAGCTTGCGCCCCGGAGCCATCCACGCAACCGCGGCAGCCGTCGTTGCCAAAATCAGCACAAAGCCGACACCGATGCATTTGCCGCTGTTCGGGCTGAACAGCCAGAACGCCATTGTCGCCAGCGCCATTAAAACACAGACAATCAGCCGTTCCGATATCAGAAGTTCTTTCCAATACTGCCGGCATAACGCCCGGTTAATCCTTTGTGCGTCTGCAACCGAAACTTTCGAGATGACCGGCTTGTCGCCGCCGTCATAAACATAACATTTATCGCCAACGGCAAGGCTGTCTGCGTAACAAATGCCCCAAACGCTCAAACCGTCCCTCATCGTCTCCGGAAACCATTCCCGGCAGACGCCGTCCCTGTTGCTCGCGATACCAATCTTCCCTTCGACATTATCAATCTCAGCAACGGTACCGCTGTCCAAAAGCTCATAGTCTTTCGTAACAATCCGGCTGCACGACGCAAATGTCAATACCGCCAGCAAAAAAATAATTCTGTTCATACTAATTTATTTTTGGTAAAACATAAAAATTCTTGTCTGCTCTGACTTTATAGGCAAAAAAGATTTAAAGCAAGCGTTTTATCTCCGGATACCGCGCCCGCTCTGTACCTGCCGCACTGTCCGCCCCCGCCCGGAACATCCACGCAAAAAATAATAGGCAGACACACCGGCGTGCGTCTGCCCTTGGCTTCATAATGCCCGAAAACAAAATCGTCTGTTCCGGTCAAGAACTATTTTTTGGAAGAGCTTTTCTTGCTGCCGCTTCTGCTTTCCTTGCGTTCCGAACCCGAAGATGAAGACGACGAGGACGAAGACGAACCGCGCTCCGAACCCGACATCAGTTTCTTGTGGTCCTTTTTCAATTCATCAATTTCATTTTGCAGTTTATCGATACAATCAGACATTTTTTCCTCCATGATAAAGTTAAAACACCTGTAATATAAATTCTGCCCTGCCTTTTGCAACGGTATATAACCGCATTGACACATCTGCCCCGGTACACGCAACAGCCGCCAGCCGTTCTCCCCACGAGTACGGCATCGTTTGCCCGGTTAAAGATACCGCCGCAGCAAAATCAATCCCGCCCGGTTAAAGATACCGCCGCGGATTAGCCTTGTATGTGCCGAGAAAATGGATTCCCTCCGAATAGAACTTCAATTCGTCAAACGCCAGTTTAAACGCCTGCGATTCGGGATGCGCCTCAATCTCGACATAAAACTGCGCCGATACGAAATTTCCGCCCACAACATAACTTTCCAGCTTGATAAGGTTTACCCCGTTGGTCGCAAAACCGCCCAGCGCCTTATACAGTGCTGCCGGAATGTTCTTAACGTGAAACACCAGCGACGTGATGAATTTTGACCCGTCGTCCGCCGGCATCGCCTTGTGCCTGCTCATCACCAAAAACCGCGTCGTATTGTTCGCCTCGTTTTCAATGTTTGATGCCAGAATGTCAAGCCCGTAAATCTCCGCCGCCAGTTTGGACGCAATCGCCGCCCGCGTCTTGTCCTGCATCTCGACAATACGCTCGCACGACTTCGCCGTGTCAATGCGCGACAAGGCCTTAATGGCGTGTTTTTTCAAAAACTCCGAACACTGCGCCAGAGCCTGCGGATGCGATGCCGCCGCCTCAATCTCCTCCAGTTTTGCCCCCGGCAGCGCCAGCAGTTGGTGCTCCACGCGCAGAAAATGCTCGCCAATAATCGTCAAATCCGTTTTCGGCAACAGAAAGTGCACGTCCGACACCCGTCCTGCATTGGAATTTTCCACCGGTATCACCGCAAAGTCCGCCTCACCGTTGTCCACCAGTTCCATCGCCTGTTCAAACGTATCGGAGGCAATATAGTCTGCCCCTGGAAAAAGTTCCTTGCAGGCAATGTGCGAATAAGCGCCCGGCGCGCCCTGAAACGTGATTTTTTGCATTTTTATTTTTCTCCCGATAAAACCAACCGTTAAAGCATACAAAAAAATGCCAAACTGTCAAGCCGGATATGCGGCTCGCCTGCACTTCTCCCACTCTTCAAAAAAAAGCGGCAAAAGAAACTTGACAAAAATATGAAAATTCAGTATAGTATTCTTTGAGAAGTTATCATTATGTCTAACCAAAAAAATTCTATTATCATGAAGAATTTTTTCGCAATTGCAGCCCTTGTTGCTGTAATGAGTGTATTAAGCGCATTTACCGCTAATGCGCAAGTGATTAACCCTCAGGCTCAGTCTGGCGCTGAGATTCAAAACCCGAAATGGTTTTGGGTCGGTGATACTTTCTTTGAATGGACCGATGAACTGCTCATTGTTACCTCCATTCAGGACAAAGATGCACCTGTAAGGCTTTCTCAGCCCGTGCTGCAAAAAGACGGTTCTTTCACCGACACTCCGCCGAGAAACATTTTCACCCACGTTTACAACCCTGTAACCGGATGGGAAAATGAAAGACCGATAGTTATCGGCAGCCAAGGAAGGCCTGAATCGTACATGGTGGCGGAAAAGACGTATACCGAATACGTTAATAATGCCATCAACAGCGGCGATTACTATGAAGTTCCCAATAAAAACGGCTTCATAGATACAGCCATAGACTATCTGGTCTATGATGTAAAGGTCGAAAAGGGAAAGGTCTCGCTCCGCATTCATAGCGTCATTTACACTGATGGCAAAGAAACCGGAGACAAAACCTTATTCGAGCATACCTATGTTCTCGAAACCAACCGTTGAAATCCGTCTTGGAAATCAGCGGCTTAACCTCAAAAAAAGTTCCCCCTGCAAAGGAGGAACTTTTTTTTTTATAAAAAGAAACTTTTTACTCTGCTGCTCAGCCTGTACCCAATAGGCAATACGCTGATATTTCTCCGAAAAAGAACCCGCAGCGCCAGCTGCCTCAAAAATCTGACACCGCTGCAAATAATAGAAATCTGCGATTCATTCGGCAGCGATAAGGAACTGAGTATGCGTATCCTATGGAAATAGCGCCGCGTTATAACGCCTCTGTTTTAGCTGCTATTGATTTGGAGTCTTATCCCCCTCCTCACACAAAGAACCACCGCACACTTTCAGTGTTCCGTCCCGATTATACGCCCGAAAATCCCCGGTTTCCCGTCCGGCATCCATAATCCGCACACCCCGCAGCGACCCGTCGGGATAATACATTTTAAACGCCCCGTGCATCACGCCGTCCGCATAAGAAATCTCTCCTTTCTTGCGCCCAGCCTTATCATACAGAACAGTTTCGCCGTCCTGCCTGCCAGCCTTATACCGGCTGACGCTTCTGAGTACGCCGCCAAAAGAATAATAGCGCATTTCCCCGTTAAATTTCCCTTCCGCCAACTCGACTGTAAACATCAGCCGTCCGAAAGGGTAAAACATCTTAAACACGCCGGTAACCGGTTCTCCGTTCTTATTGTAATAAAGCCCTTTCTCGCCTAAAAAATCCCCGGTTTCGCTAAAAATGCCGCGCTCTGCATCAATATTGTGCAACGTATAATATCCGGCACGGGACGCTTTTTCCTGTGCATAATATACCGACAGCACCGCCGCAATAAAAACGGCAACAGCTGCGCCGGCCAATACTGCAATCCCCAAAAGCGCTTTTCTCATATTCTCTCCCCGCCTGTCGCAACAGCTCTAATATTTTCCCTCCGCGGCAAACTTCTCCTGCCACGCCTTCATCACCGCGACCGCCTCTTCACGGCACTCCGGTATTGCCGTGCCGTAAACGCCGTCTTTAAGCATCTGGTAAAGCTCATCGTCTCTGAAGCCGATTGCTGCCGCGTCTTCTCTGGTCGCGGCAAAATAAATTCTGCCGATATTCGCCCATTTCGCCGTCATCAGACACATCGGGCACGGCTCGCAGCTCGTATAAAGCACGCAGCCCGATAAGTCCCAAGTTCCCAAAGCCTTGCACGCCGCCCGGATGGTATAAACCTCGCCGTGCGCCGACGGATCGTTATCCGCCAAAACATGGTTGCACCCGCCGGCAACCTTTTTGCCGTCTTTATAGATAACCGCGCCGAACGGCCCGCCCATCGGTTCTTCTCCGGCCGCAGCATTTTGCAGCGCCGTCGCCGATAACGCGATTGCCTCTTTCATCGCCGCCACGTCCGCCGCACCGTAATCACGCCTCTTTCCGTCAGCAGCCTCCGCGGCAGCGTCATGTTCCGTATAAGCTTCCATTATTGCTATTCCTTAAAAAACTTGTTGCTCTTCGGAAACCCGAACGGCACCAGCCGCCCGACCTGCGCCCGGTGTCCGAGCCACGTCAGCAGTTCCTTTTCATTTGCCACGCCGCCGGAACGGTTATAGCAAAAGCCTTCTTCTTCCTTAAATATCTGCATATCGCTCAGCTTCCCGCCAGCCTGGTATTTTTGCAGCCCGACCCCGCGGCCGCGCGCCATCGTCGGGATTTCCTCCAGCTTAAAAATGAGCAGCTTGCGGTTTTCACCGACCACAGCGACCATGTCGCCGGTAATTTTTTTGCAAAACGCCGCGACTTCGCCGTCTGCCAGATTCATAATCTTACGCCCGTTGCGCGTCTGCGCCAGAATATGGCTCTCATCAATCACAAAACCATGTCCGCAATCGGAAGAAACGACGTATTTCGCTCCTTTTTCAAACGCAAACATCGCACACACGTTATCATTGACGCCCAAGTCCGCCATCAGCCGCACCGGCTGCCCGAACCCGCGCCCCGACGGAATCTCGTTGGCATTGATGTTAAAGAACTTGCCCGACGTATCGAACAAAATAATCTTGTCGGTCGTATAGGCGTGAATGGCAAATTGCAGCGCATCGTCTTCCTTAAACTTAAACTCGTCGGTCAGCGGCACATAGCCTTTCATGCTCCGAATCCACCCCTTCTGCGACAAAATAACCGTAATCGGCTCCTTCTCGACCATCGCCTCAATCGGCACGTCCACGTCTTCCGGCATATCTGCAAACTGGCTGCGCCGGCGTCCGAGCGGCGTCTTTTTGCCGAACTTTTCTTTCATCTGGTCGATTTCCTCGGCCAGCCGCGCAAAACGCAGTTCCTCGCTGCCCAGCAGCTGTTCCAGCCCGTTCTTTTCTTCCGTCAGTTCGTCAAATTCGCCGCGGATTTCCTCTTCCTCCAGCTTGCGCAGATTGCGCAGTTTCATATTGAGAATGGCCTCCGCCTGATTGTCCGTCAGCCCGAACTTCGCCATTAACGCCGCCTTGGCGTCTTCTTCTTCGCGGATAATGCGGATAACCTCGTCCAAGTTCAGATACGCCACCAGATATCCGGAGAGGATTTCCAGCCTTGCCATAATCTTGTCCAATCGGTACTGCGACTTGCGAATAAGCACCTTATGCCGGTGGTTCAGATATTCTTTCAAAACCTCTTTCAGGCTCATGACCCGCGGCACGCAGTCAGACGACAGCACGTTCATATTCATCGCAAACCGGATTTCCAGTTCCGTCTGCTTAAACAGGTGCTCCATCAAAAGGTTCGCGTCAACCGAACGGTTTTTCGGCTCCAGCACAATCCGCACGTCATGCGCCGATTCATCGCGCACGTCCGCCAGCAGCGGCAGTTTTTTGTCTTCCAGCAGCTGTGCGATTTTTTCAATCAGCTTGGATTTGATAACCTGATACGGAATTTCCGTTACCACAATCTGATACTGTCCCTTGCCGAGGTCTTCCTTTTCCCACTTGGCACGGATGCGGAAATACCCTTTACCAAACGTATAAGCGTCGATAATTGCTTTCTGGTCGGCGATAATCAGCCCCCCGGTCGGAAAATCCGGCCCTTTGACAAACTTAACCAAATCGGCAATTTCGCATTCGGGATTTTTAATCAGATACAGCAGCGCATCCGCAACCTCGCCCAGATTGTGCGGCGGAATGTTCGTCGCCATGCCCACGGCAATCCCCGCCGAACCGTTGCACAAAAGGTTCGGCACCGCCGCCGGCATGACCACCGGCTCCTGTTCCTCGCCGTCGTAGGTGTCCATAAAGTCAACCGCGTTTTCGTTCAACCCTTCCATCAGGGCGATTGCAAACTCGGTCAGCCGCGCCTCGGTATATCGCATCGCCGCCGCACCGTCGCCGTCGATGTTACCGAAGTTGCCCTGCCCGTCCACCAGCGGATAACGCACCGAAAAGTCCTGTGCCAGACGCACCATCGCGCCGTACACCGCGCTGTCGCCGTGCGGATGGTATTTACCGATAACGTCGCCGACCACGCGCGCACACTTCTTAAAACCGGACTTCGGGTCCAGTTTCAGCTGCCGCATCGCATACAGCAGGCGGCGGTGCACCGGCTTCAGCCCGTCGCGCACGTCCGGCAGCGACCGCGCCACAATCGTTGACATCGCATAAGAAAGATAGCGTTTGCTTAATTCTTCTTTTAATTTGACGTCATGCACTCTTTCTTCAACAATCTCTTCTTCTTCCATCGTTACCTCAAATCATTCGCACGCAGTCCGTTCCGACAGCCTCGCTCTCCCGCATATTGCAGCAGACAGCCGCCCGTTCCGACACAGCCTCCCTCTGCAATACATCGCAACAAATTACCATTCGTTCCGACACAGTCTCACTCCGCCGCATATTGCAGCAGGCTTTCATCCGCCCCGGCGCGCTTTTCTCCCGTGTCGTCAAAATAACGCCGCAGAGTCTCGCGCCCCAAAGGCACGGGCAGGTTGTGAAACTTAAAAAAGTGTTCTTTTAAGAAAAACCCGGTCATTTTTAGCACATTAAAAATCTCCGCATAAGTCGCATCATAGCGGTTATCCACAACAAAATGCGGATATAAGAACAGCCGGTCGTGATACGGCGCCCCGACCTCACGGCATACAGCCTTGCCTGTTTTCGGCGAAACGTATGTCAGCCCCTCGGTCTGCCCCGTTACCGCACAGCAGTCCAAAGACAGACCGAGCCCCAGATATTCCAGTGCATAAAACTCAAAATAAGCGTAATATATCAGCATTTCCCTAATGTCCGCCGCCGCAAAAAAACGCCCCGCCACATCATACAGCAGCGGTACATCCTCATTTTCGTTCAGCAAAACGGTAAACATCGGCAACAGCGACGTCATCAGCTCCAGCCGTCGTATGTCGCTCATCATCAGCACCGCGTTCGGCTCCAGAAGTTCCAGCCGGAACAGCCGCCGCATATTCTCATCCAGCCGTGCAGACGCCTCAAAAAACAGCTTGTTCCCCGGCTGAAACAGCCGGCAATTTTGCCCTTGCTTTTGGTCAAAAGCGTAACAATCAGCGCTTTCTCGCCGTACTGCTTTGCACTTAAAACGTATCCTTCATCTTTGATAATCATTAACGTACCATAATTCTTCTGTAATAAAAAGACTAGCAAGAAGAGTGTTTATTGTCAATATCATATTAAAACAATATTTGATTTTAAATAAGCTTTAAGATATAATCGAAATAGAATTATGGAATATTCAGGAGATAAAAATAAAATCATTTAAATCAGGTTATAATGAACTAAAGCAAACACCTAAAATGGTTCAGCTTTCTGCAACTTCGCAATGTTGTGCATCAGGAACATCTGATTGCGAACCAGATGAAGTTGCGAACAGAAAAGTAAAAAAGATTATAAAAAAGAAAAAGATAATAGCGTATGATATTTTTAAAAGATATTGTGCACGTTCCTAACGAAGAGCTGAGGAATTTACTACTTCTTTTTCTCACTAACGAAAATTTTAAAATAATTGAAAAAAAAGTATGTGAATTGAAATGTAAGGGCATTATTGCACAGAATTCAAATATTTTAAATGATATAAAAACTTTAATTCTGAATTTTACAGACAGATTTTGGGCGCCCATTATTATTGAAGAATATGCATCTCTTTTAAATTCTTCTAAGAAGTTGAGCTATAGAGACTTTTTTCTTCGCAAGAATTTATGACAAAAGAAAAATGGATATATAAAAAACAAATACGCATATGAATTATGTTTTTTAAAGAAATTATTGCAAAAAGAAAAAGTAATTTTTTATTATTTTTCAACAGGTTATTTGAAGATTATTTAGAAATTCGTTCTATTTTTGCCATTAAGGAACCGCTCGAAAACTATCTGGAAATTTATCAGATCGCCACGGTTTTGGTAGCGTTTTAGAATTAAATTTTACAGATGGACGAAAAATAATCTATAAGCCGCGAAGTGCTATTAATGATTTATTTCTTACAGAATATATTAAAATATTAAAGCTTGATACGATATATAATATACACATCCCTAAAGCCATAGATAAACAGAAATATTCTTGGTATGAATTTATTGAACATACTGTCTGTAAAAGAAAAAGCGAATTGGAGAATTTTTACCGAAATTCTGGAGCCGTTTTAGCTGTATTAGATAGCCTAAATTATACCGACGGATACAATGAAAACTTTATATGTGCAACCCCTTTTTGGTATTTAATAGATAGCGAAACAATTTTAACAAATCTTAGTTACTTTAGTGATAAAGTTGATTTTTTTTATGGACTTGAATTTACTGGAATTGTTCAAAAATTAAAAAGTAATGAGCTTTCTATTAGTGCCTTGCAATTTAATAACCAAATTTCATATATGCCTGTTTCTCCATTTGTGGAAAATGATTGTACAGAAAATATTTGTTTGCACTATAAAACATTTAGATATACAGAAAAAATAAAAAGTTATCCCAAATATCAGAAATTAGATATTAGAAAATATATTTCATTTATTCAAGAGGGAATGGAACTTACATATAAACGTATCGCTGAATCTAAAGTCGAGCTTATAAATTTATTTGAAAAATATAAAACAATATTGCGTTTACGGCAAATCCACCGCCATACAATATATTACTACTGGCTTTTATATAAATTTTACCATCCTTGCAATTTATCAAGAAATAATTTTTTTTTTTATAACAATTTAAAAAATTATTCCGATAATATAATACAATATGAAGAAAAAATGTTATTAAATGGAGACATTCCTATATTTTTCCATAAACCATTTCAAAAACACGTCTACGGTTTAAATAAAAGGCTCCAAAACAACTATTACCAATACACAGCTGCCTATTGGTTTAATAAAAAGCTGAACGATATACAACATAAAGAGTTTATAAACAAACGTCTCCAAGAAATATATGAACTTTTAGCTATTTAAATTTAGCTTTACTGATGGGAGCCAACCTATTTCTTTTAAAGCCGTTATCCAGGAAAAAATCTATATTTTTATCAACAGTATTACAATAAATATCAGTATGTCCCCAATTATCTTTTAATTCTTCAATTAAAAGTTTACCGATACCGCAATGCTGATATTTTGGTGTAACAACAAATTCCAAAACCTGGGTATCATGAAAACCATCCGAAATTAGCCTAATAAAACCAACCAGTTTATTTTCATCATAAGCAGAAATAAAATCAGAATTATCAAAAGCCTTTTTCCAAATTTCAAAATTGTAATCTTGAAGTTTTCCCCATCCCAAATTACAATAAATATCAATAGCTTCATGAACATTCGGCTGCTTATTGGGAAATATACGTACTGACATTTTCTCTCCTTTAAGTAACTATTTTCCTATATCTGCCTAAATCATATAATAAAAATAAAAACTATCAAAGCTAATTTTAGATAAGACAAAATAACAGCCGCCGCATATTCTCCTCCAGCCGCGCCGACGCCTCAAAAAACAGCTTGTTCCCCGGCTGAAACAGCCCGCGGTTTTTCTTCCCCGCCCCTTGGCAATTTTGCCCTTGCTTTTGGTCAAAAGCGTAACAATCAGCGCTTTCTCGCCGTACTGCTTTGCACTTAAAACGTATCCTTCATCTTTGATAATCATAATATGGTTACAATACCTCATAACAAAATTAAGTCAAGACAAAGAAACTCCGATATACAACATCCAAACGACGGCTGCAGCCTCTCAAATTTTACCAACACCCCGACCTCTTTATCCGGACAGGCTTAATCAGCACCGCCATCCCCCTATACGCCAAATGTCCGCAGCCATTGCAACCGCGGGCGTTCCGGCCTTATCCTCTAAAAAATATCCGGCCGTTTGCACTCTTTATCAAACTATTGCAGAATTTTCGACACACTCAGCATCACCGTCTTCATCATAATCCTTTTTGTAAAACACCCTGTACACGGCATAACCGAGTGAAAACACCAGCCCGCCTGTCCAAACATAGCTGCTGAGATTATAAATGTTAATCAACGCCAGTCTGCCCAATTCGCCCGTTATCACAGTACCAGCGACAGACAAAGCAAAAGAAAACAACGTAACCGCATACGGGAGCCATCCGATTGCCGTCAGAAAAAACGCCAGTCTGGGCAGGCGTTTCGCAAACTTCGCCAACAGCCCGAGTTTCTTTGTCCAGACAAGCTTGACCAGCGCCGCTGCGCATACTGCCAGCCAAAGAAGACCGGCCGCCTCCGCAACAAAAGAGGAAAAATAAGCCAACGTTATTGAACCAGCCGCATAAATGCCCCCTAACAGCAAAATATTTTTAAAATGCGATTTCATCAGCTCATCTCCCTGGCTTATTTTTCAGTCAGCTATTTCTGTTTCTTACAATCATCATATATAATTTTAGCCCTTGCTGCCACACCACCGGCCTGATACGCTTTATTATAACTATCCAACCCTCTGATAACAGAACCGACATATGGAATATTCTGTGTTAAAAGCCATACATTTTTCTTAAAAAATATCCAGCCGTTTGCGCACTTCGTCAAACTGTTTCAGGACTTCCAGTACGCCCTTCATATCCTTGAGCGCAATCGTGTTCGGTCCGTCGGAGAGCGCCTTGTCCGGATTTTCGTGCGTTTCCGTAAACACCGCCGCCACGCCGACCGCAACCGCCGCCCGTGCCAGCACCGGCGCAAACTCGCGCTGTCCGCCGGAACTGCCGCCCATGCCGCCCGGCTGCTGCACAGAATGCGTCGCATCAAAAATAATCGGACAGCCTGTATCCGCCGCCATCCGCGGCAGCCCGCGCATATCCGTAACCAGCGTATTATAACCGAAGCTCGTGCCGCGCTCGGTCAGGCAGACATTATGGTTTCCCGATTCGTCGCACTTGACCACCAGATTTTTCGCTTCCCACGGCGCCAGAAACTGCCCTTTTTTGATATTGACAACCTTGCCCGTTTTCGCCGCAGCTACGACCAAATCCGTCTGCCGGCACAAAAACGCCGGTATCTGCAGCATATCAACATGCTCCGCAACAATTGCGCACTGCTCTTTTTCGTGTACGTCGGTAACAATCGGCAGATTATTGTAAAGCTTTTTAATCTCGTCAAAAGTACGCATTCCCTCTTCCAGCCCGACGCCGCGCGCGCCGTGAATGGAAGTGCGGTTCGCCTTGTCAAACGACGCCTTGAAAATATACGGGATATTAAGTTCTTTCGTTATTTCGACCATTGCCCCCGCAATGTCAATCGCATGCTGCCTGCTCTCAATCTGGCACGGCCCGCACAAAAGCCCGAACGGCAGGTTGTTTGCCAGTTTCACGCCGTTGACGTCAATAATTCTCTGTTCCATTGCAATACCTTTCCCAAAAGTTCAATATGGCAAAATGGTATGCCCTTTTCCCGATTTCGTCAAACAAAAAATCCCGCACCTTGCATTTTTGCACACAAAAAAATCCCGCGCCTCACATCTTTTGCGCAAAAAAATCCCCCGCTGCTCTAAAGCAATGGGGGAATAAGGCTTGCTGCCTTTCATTTCATGGCATCGCTGCCGCGCTTTTGCATTTTCTCAAGCACATTGCCCGCATATCCGCCGGAATTTTTCCGCAATGCAGGCAAACGCTGTATGCCCATCAGGCACTCTGCTTGCGCATCCGGTCCAGACGATGCAGTTGATGGTCATAAATAGCCGCATAACCGACACACTTCTTAGCCATCTGTTCGTCAAGCGAAACGCCGTTTGCCGCAGCTTCCGCCTCTGCACGTTGTTTAACGACAGCCAAAACCTCCGGTTTAAGCGCAATGTTGTAATTAACCGCATACGCAAACAATATGCGGATATTCAACTTTTCGTCCAGCAAATGCTTCTGCAGCGCCAATACATCGTCCGACGTTCCGCGCACCAGATACTTTTTGTCCTTGTACCGTCTGTGCCAGCCGCCGCGGCTCATTGAGAGCGCAAACGTAAACAGCGTCGGGTTGTTGTCAAGCAGATATTCCAGACACGACAGATAAAACTGCGACGTCTTTTCCATATACCAACGGAGGAATTTGCGTGCGTCAACCAGCGTTACATTGTTCAACACCTGCACAAACTGCATTTCTTTCTCTGCACTCAAAGTGCTTACTTCGGCCTCGCGGATAAGCGATAATGCCACAACTTCTGATTTACTCATAATAAAAAAAATTATAAAAAACCTAAAAATAAAGAATGTTCAGATAGTATAAAGCGATTCTCCGCTTTTGTAAAGCCCGAAAACCGCTTTTTCTATATATAATAGCACAACAGATTGTAATTATGGCGTTTTTATTGCAATTTTGCCTTTTACCGAACCGTAACACAACATCCGGGCTGAACCGCCCGCACCCCTGTCACACCGAACACCCGGCCGCCCTCTATGCCGCGCCGGCCGCTTGACTACGCCGCCGCATCTCTCGCTGCGTCCCACACCGGACGTTTCTTTGCACCGCGCCGTCAGCCTTATACCGGTTCGCCTCTCTAAACCGCGCCGTGTGTTTCTTTCGCAAACTTGACGTAATCGCGGTAATATTCCTCAAGGCTCTGCTGCACCATATAGTTGACGGTCCCCTTCGGAAAGCGCCCGCGTTTATCGGCCTTGCCCGCCGGAATCCCGGTCAGCAGCTCAATACCGTCGTCAACGTCGTCAATCGCATAAATCGAAAACTGCCCGTTCTCAACCGCTTCCAGCACGTCTTCGCGCAGCATCAGGTTGACGACATTGGTGCGCGGGATAATCACGCCCTGTTTGCCGGTCAGCCCGTTGTATTTGCAGACCTCGAAAAAGCCCTCAATTTTCTCGTTAACGCCGCCGATGGGCTGAATCTCGCCAAACTGGTTGATGGAGCCGGTAACCGCCAGCGACTGCTTAATCGGCAGGTTGGCAATCGCCGACAGCATACAGTAATATTCGGTGGAAGAAGCCGAGTCGCCGTCCACGCCGCCGTACGACTGTTCAAACACAATGGATGCCGACAGCGACAACGGCGACCGTTTCGCAAACCGGTTGGCAATCAGCGCCTGCAAAATCAGCACGCCCTTGGAGTGTATCGGTCCGCTCATCGCCACTTCGCGCTCAATGTTGATAAACTCGCCGCGCCCGAGCCGTACCTGCGTCGTAATCCGCGTCGGCTTGCCGAACGAATTGCGCGTAAAGTTGTAGACGACCAAACCGTTAATCTGCCCGACCCGTTCGCCCTTGACATCCAAAAGGATTGTCCCCTTGTCAATCTGCTCCAGCATCGCGCGGTTGACGCGGTCGGAACGGTAAATCTGCGACTTTATCGCCTGATCGACGTGGTTCTTGCCGATTTGGCTCGCCTTGGACTTGCGTGCCCAGTAATCCGCCTCTTTCAGCAAATCGCCGATAGACGAAACGTGCGCCGTCAGTTTTTCGGAATCGTCAGCCAGCCGCGACGAATATTCTATGACCCGTGCCACCGCCTGTTTGTTCAGCGACCTCAGGTTTTTCTTTTTCGTCAGCGAACCGATGAGCTTGGCGTATTCTACTTCATTCTCGTCCGTGCGGTCGATAATCATGCCGAAGTCGGCCTCAACCTTAAAGTAGTCGCTGAAATCGGGATCGCGTTCGCTCAACAGGTCATACAGCTCCGCATCGCCGGTCATAACCACCTTGACGTCCAGCGGTATCGGCTGCGGATCAAGCGAAATCGTCGAAAAGCTCGTATCTTCGCTCGGCGCCTCAATCTTAATTTCCTTGGAAGCCAGCGCCCGTTTCAGCGAATCCCACGAATACGGCTGCAACAGCAGTTTCCTTGCGTCAATAAGCAGAAAGCCGCCGTTGGCACGGTGCAATGCTCCGCCCTTAATCAGGGTAAAGTCGGTAATCAGCGCGCCGAATTGCTGAATACGCTCAACCTTGCCGACCAGGTTCCCCTGCGTCGGGTGATCCAGAAGCACAATCGGCGCCCCGCTGTCCGGCACGTTCTTAACCACGACATTGACCTTAAACTTGCTGTATTTGTCCTCTTCCTGCTGGTTTTTCAGCTGGCTCAGCAGCCCTGCCATCGGCTCTTCTTCGGTCTGCGGCTTGCTGTCCTGGTCATAGTTCGGCACAAAGCTCGGAATATTTTCCAAAATATAGTTTTGCACCGCTTTCAGATACTCGGCGACTTTCTTGTTACCGCGGTATTTCTGCTTTATGTCGTTAATCGGTTTCTTAATCGCATCCTTAACCAGCTTTTCCTGTAACTTTTTGATTTCCTCGGTCTGCTTCTCTTCCCAGCCCGGCGCATCGTCCTGATGCTGGGCTATTTCCTCCTGCATGGCGTTCAGATCCGCCATAATCTCGTTTTTCTCGTCGTCGGAAAGGGTATCAAACACGTCCGGGCTGATAATTTCGCCGTTTTTCATCGGCGCCACGACCACCCCCATCGGCATATGCAGCAGCGAAACTTTCTTCCCTTTGGCTTTTTTCTGCAAAACCTTGACGTAATCGTTGCGCTTTTCCTGATATTTCTCGCGGATAACGCTCAGCTGCTCTTCATAAAGCTCGTTCTTCACCGCCTCCGGCAAATCGTGCTCCATCGCATACGCAAACTCTTCCATATCTTTGGCAAAACCCGCCGCAGCACCGGCCGGAAAATTGACCGCTATCGGCTTATGCGGCTCGTCAAAGTTATAGACGTAAGCCCAGTCGTCCGGCGTCGGGCGCTGTTTGCCCTCTTTTTCCAAAATGCGCTTGACCAGACTGGTCTTCCCGGTACCCTCCGGCCCCAGGCAGAACAGGTTGTAGCCGCGGGATTTGATGTTTATCCCCAGTTCCACCGCACAGATGGCGCGATCCTGCCCCAGCGCCGACAGCCGTTCTTCCAGATCCGCCGTCGTGGTAAAATCAAATTTCGCCGCGTCGCATTTGCGATAAAGTTGCTCGGAAGTTAATTTCGTAATAGCCATTTTAAAAAATATCCTCTAATACTACATATATGTTAAAAGCCCCGCATACCGGACTGCCGTCCCGGGATGTCTGCCCGGTATTTCCGATTCTGCAGCCCCCGCCCCGGCGGTTAGCGGTTATCCGCTGCGGCGTTTCCCCGGTTTTGCGGGCTTTCGTTTCGGCATTTCCCGCTGTGCGGCAACCCTTCAGCCGCAGCCGGAAGCCCGTTCTTTTATGCCCGGCATTATAGGGTTAAAAAACTAATATAGAGTAAAGATTTTGCAAGATTTAACGCTGACTGACATATTTTTTATACCGCTGCTGCTTGGAGGGCTTGCCATCCTTTGTTTTGCCGCGCGCATCCGCCTGCTCCACCGCTGCCGGGTTGCCGCCGACGCGAGCCTGCACCCGCTGCGGCAAAAAGACCTGCCCCTGTTCTATTCGTCATATTACTTAAAGCAAAGCTGCGTCCGCCGTTTCTTCCGCCTGCCGCAAACCTTGGAAGCCGGTCTTGCCGCCCTTGCCGCCGAAACTCCCGCCGCCGCGCTGCCCGAAGTGCAAAAGGCCCTTCGCGCCGCGCCGCACAACTGGCGGCTGCAGATGCTATGCGCCGAATTATGCCGTATTTTAAACCGCCGCGCCGAATTTCAGCATATCGTCGAACAAATCCGCCTGCCATCCCCCGCCTCCGTACTCTTTCGCGTGCCCCTTTCCGCTCCCGCGTTCCTCCGTTTTCCGCTGCCCGTCCCCTCTGCGCTCAAGGCGGACTTCCTGCTGCTCACCGCGCTCGGCGAACTCTACCAGACTGATATGTACAGTGCATCTGCCCACTGTTCGCAGGCGCTTCGGCTGTATCAGAAAAACGGTTTCGCCTGGGAAGAAGCCGAATGCTATATGGCGCTGGCACAGATATACCGTATCAGCAGCATATTTGACGTTGCCTTTACCATGTTGCGCGAAGCCAAAAAAATCTGGCAGGAGCTCGGCATCCCCGCCAAACAGGCTGAAACCGAAGCCTACTTCGGCCTGGCGGAAATAGGCCGTGAAAACTACGCCGCCGCCGAAGAATACCTCGCCGCCGCCGCCCGGATATGCGCGGAGCACAGCCTCATCCAGACCGGAGCCGACGTCAAAAACTGGCAGGGGCTTACAGCTTATCTGCGGCATGAAGACGACCGCGCCGCCGAAGTTTTTTCCGCTGTCGCCTGCTCCAAAGCAACACTTTCCGCCACCGTTTCTACCCCCTCTCACCCAAAACCCAATACCGATACAACCACCACGCCCCCAACCTCCGACACAAACTTCCCACACCCAGCCTCCGACATAACCATTTCCGACATCGCCGCCGCGGCTGCCCCCGACACAGCTGCCCCGGCCTCAGCCACCGCTGCCTCCGACACAACCGCCCCTGCCACAGCCACTGCGCAGGCTCTCTCAAAGCCCCACGCCGTATCCGCGGAGGCCCGCGCTTTTGCCGTCGAAATGCTGGCGCGCATCAGCCTCCGCCGCAAGCAATATTCCGAAGCCCTGTGCCGCGCCGACGAAGCGCTTGCCCTGCACCAAAAATCCAGCCACCGCCCCGGCATATTCGAAAACCTGTACCTCAAAGCCGAAATTCTTTACGCTTCTGACGATTACGAACAAAGTGCCGGGATTCTGACCGCCCTGATAAAAGAAAAGGCACCGGCTTTCACGACCTTCTACCCCGCCAACGCCTATACCCTGCTCGGCCTGATAAACCTTCGCCAAGACCGCCTGAACACCGCGCGCACCCTGTTCAAACAGGCCATTGATCTGGAAAACAGCCAGAACCGGATAAAAGGCGCCGCCATCGACTACAATAATCTGGCGGAACTTGCCCTGCGCGAAGGAAGCGGCGAAGAGGCCCGCACCTATCTGCAACAGGCGCTTTCCTACGCCGAAATGCTTGAAGACGAAGAACTGAAGAATTATTTAAAAGCAAAACTTTAAGCACGTCCGTTCATAAATCAGTCTAGGTTGCAAAAGATGACGGCACGCCTATATTTCTGCCTGTCAAGGCAACCGCCGCCAAGGAGGCCGCCGCCGTCTCTTCCCCCCAACCGGGGCAAGCGCTCCGGCACCGGCCGCATCTCAAACCGCCCGGAACATCCGTACCATCTAAACGAGGAAATGCGAAGCTGTGTTAAACCTGTTATTGTCCATCACGCAGTATTTGATTCCCGTACTGCTGTTAGCCATACCCGTCCTGCTGTTTTTTGACATCAGCCCGAAAAGGCGGAAAAAAACAGCCCCTGCCGCCATACCCCTTGAACAGCCCGCCCCTGAACCGGATATCCGCGAACTGGAAAAAAAGCTGAACCGCCTGCTTGAAAACAACAGTTCCGCCGCCCGCATCGATAACCTGCAAAAAGAACTCCAAACCTCCAAAAGCAACACTGTCGCCGCATACATCAAGCTTAACAAAAAAGACCTGAAAGGCTTTCACCTCTTCCAGCTCATTTTTTCGCTGATAAAAAACCGTGCCGAAGATGCCAAAATCATCAAAATTCTGCGCCATTACCTGCCCTCCTGCGCAACGTCCCACCTCTACGCCATGCTTCACTCGTTCAAAGTATTTCTGAACATCAGCCGCGAAGACGGCAGGCAAAAGGAACTCCTGCGCGATTTGAACCATAACCGCGTCCGCACTACGCTTTTGTATCTTGAGGGCAAATTGAACCAGACGCTCAATCAGGTTTCCGGCACCCCGCCTGCCATGCAGCAGCCGTTAATCGACCGTGCCGTCGTCTACGGGCTGGTCTTCGCCGCCTTTTCGGAGTTTTACGACAACGAAGCTACCGAAAAGATTTTGCGCCTCGCCGATATGCTGGCGCCGGAATTGTTTAAATATTGGCATACCGTTCCTGCAAACGGCACCATTCCGCCCGACATCGCTCTGCCGGGGCGTTCCGCCAACACCCGTCCCGAATAGCCCCTTCCCGAACAGTCCCGCTCCGAACAGTCCCGCTCCGAACAGTCCAGCTCCGAACAGCCCTGCCCCCGTATATATCCATACTTTTTTTCTAAAATTTTGCAAATTTTACTTGTTTTTGTCTATTTTATATGTTATTGTACCTACGCTAAAAAGAAAATTATGTCGAACTATAAAAATTCTGTGTATTATGAAAACTGAAAAACTATTCATCAGTTTTGCTGTCAAAATTGATGAAACGGTTCGTTTCTCTTGTCGGACAACGAGCAACAACAACATTGCGGACAAAGAAATTTTCCGCGTCAACGGCTATTACTTTTTTTACGTCTTTAACCGTACCGAAAAGGTCAACACCTATTCGCTGCGCGAAATTACCGAAAAAGAATTTTACGCCCGTCGCAGCGAATTTCTGAAACTCCGGCCGCACAAGGCTGTCAGCGAATGGACAGACGGCAAAAACAAATTTTCGGTCAAAAATTACTACAACGGCACATGGAAAAGAAATGTTCCGGCCGCGGACTGCATCTTCCTCTCCGAAGACAATCCGCTGAAGGAAATTCATGACGCGGTTGTCAGCGAAGCCTCCGTCCGCAAAGCGCAGACTGAAGCTTACGACCGGGAGGAAAAGTACGAATACGCCCGCAAATGCGGCGGCTTGGGACGAAAACTGGGCATTGCCTATGTCAACGTCATGCGTCTCGGCCCTGAAAAAGGCAAGCTCATGAAATTCAAGGAATCTTACGAGCGTGCCATTGCCAAGGCCAAAAATATGAAGTTGAGCGAGTTGCGCGGTTTTTATGCCGACTTGTTCCGCCGCGGACGCGCCAGCAGAAAGCAGGCCATGGATACCCTTGGCATCCAGTATTTTGAAGCCGACGTCAACCTTCTCGTCCTGACCGAACTCGAACAGGCCATGTCCGAAAGGCTGGACGCTTATGTTGCCGAAAGCGTAAAGCAGGCAAAAAGTAACGCCGCCAATGCCGATTACCCGACCCGTCAGCGGATGTATGACGATTTGATGGGCAGCAGCCGGCGACAGAAAAAAGACGTCCTGACCGAGTTAGGCGTTAACGTTGATGCCATTGACTTGAACAAATACCCCTTATCCGAAATCAAAAGGGCCTTGGCAGCAACATTAGGCTGTGAGATGGAAAGATAAGAGGTAAGCAAAAAAACACAAAGCCCCCGCTGCAGCAAAACGCTGTACCGGGGGCTTGGCATTTTAAATTACACAGCAAAAAAGCCGGAGATATAAATCTCCGGCCGTCAACAGCACAATTCAACATTCTGATGCAAAGCCTTTAAGCTTTTTCATCGTCTTTCAGCATGTCTTCCAGCCCCAGCTTTTCAAGCACTTCTTGATAAGAGAGAGCATCCGTTTCCGGTGTTGCAGCGACAATATATGTCGGACGGCAGCCGCGGAACACGCGCAAGGACAACATTCTGACCGCATCGGCATCAATGTCCTTGATTTCCTCAATCCGGTTGGCAATATTATACATACTGCCGCGGCCGATTGTCTGCCATGCGACTTCAAGCGCCTTGTCGTCGGACTTTTCATATTTGTCCAGTTTTTCGACCATCGCCGCATTGCGGGACTTTTCCATACGTTCTTCCGTTGCTTCCACATCGCAAATGCGGTTGACTGCGCCGATAAGCACATTCGTCAGGCTTTTGGCATCCGCATCCGGCGACATAACAAACGCCCGCATGGTACGCAAACCGTAATACCCGGCAATTTTGAACTCCACCTGCGCATCTATGCCGGCTTCGGCATAAGCGCGTTCCAGACGTCGCCAAAACATGGACATCATCACATTCGCTGCCGGAGAATCGTCAAGCGTCAGTTTGCTGACATCCCAGCCGAACATCAAACGGGTCGCACCGCTGTTCACATCCATCCGGCTAAAGCCTCCGGTATAAATGTCGCCGTTAAATTTCGGCTGTCTGGTTCCTGCCGGAACGTTTCCCAAGCAATGGGCAACAGCCTCCTTCATATCGGCCAGCGGAAT
This sequence comes from Acetobacter sp. 46_36, assembly GCA_001917135.1. Lineage (GTDB taxonomy): Bacteria > Pseudomonadota > Alphaproteobacteria > RF32 > CAG-239 > CAG-267. Next base: position 15,176 of record MNTT01000009.1, on the reverse strand, counting down.
TTTCGGACCTGCAATAGCCAGCACAACATTTGCCGCCGTGTAGTAGGTGTTTGCAAACTCCCGAACGTCTTCCGCCGTATACGATTCGATTTTCAGCAGATATTCGTTCGGAGTAACCACCCAGTCCGCACCGAATGCCGTATGTTTATACAGCAGTTTCATGCGGCGCATCGTCAGCGGAGCAGTATCATGCGTCTGTTTGACAATCGCGGCTTTCGCCTGTTCCACCAGTTCTTCGCTGATAACGGTAGAATTAAAAATTTGCGCTACTTTTTCCAGCGCTTCTTCCAAATCTTCGCCGCCGGTCGTATAGGCTGTCATCGTTCCGCCAAAAACGGGAATAACGCCTTTAACCTGCAACAGCAGCGTTTTTTCAAACAAAGCCGCAATGCCTTTAGACGGTTCATTCACATGACCGATGTTAACACTAAGACATACACTGTAGTCTTTTGAGTGACCTGCAAATACAACAGACATGCCGTTGTTCAATTGAAATTTTTCCATAAAAATAAAATTTTTAGTGAAACAAAAAAATTAACTAATTCATAAAAATATGAAATGTAGCTATGCTGATACTCCATAAAATTATTTTTGTCAACAAAAAATTTGTCAAAAAAAAGCTCCGGCCTGCCCGCCGGAACTTTTCCCTGCCGTTTTGCTCTCTCCGCATCTTCGGCACGATACCCGATTCACACGTTTTTTCAGCGTATTGTCCCGCCTGTTACATTTCCAAAGCGTAAATATTCGTAACCGCCCAGCGGCCGTCCTTCTGCGTCAGAGAATAAATGACCGTTCCCTTGCAAAGGCCGAACCAAACCGCATCACAATCGGATTTCGTATAAACCGAAATGTCCGAACTGCCGGGAATCGGCTTGATTTTGGTAATCTCAAACGAGATATGCCGCGGCCGCGGCGTTTCTTCGGCCTTTCCGAGCACAAAACCGGGAACATACTCCTTGTCGCACCCTTCAAGTTCCGGAGCCATTGTGCACTTGATTACCTGCTCTATCGCGCAAAAGATTTTATCTTCCGCCCGGCACCCGGCAGCCAAGTCTTCCGCCGCATACGAATGTACCGAGTCGCTGACCTGCCGCTCCTCCGTAATCGCTGCCGCCGGCTCCAATGCCGGCTCCTCAATGCCGCGCATCAGATACAAGGCGCCCCACGCCGCCCCGAAAACCGCCAGAAATATCCCGATAATCAACACTTTTTTCCGCATCTGTTCCTCTCCTGAAAAATTATTTTGAAATTAAGCATATTTTTAACCTTATTAAATTAAAAAGTATAGGAAAATATCGCGATTATCAAACAAAACTATTGAGTTTTAAGCGGTTTTCTGATATAATGACCGGATATGACGGGCAGCCGCAACAAGCGGACAGGACAAAGGAGATGCGCCATGAGGACGACAGGCAGCGAAAAAGGCTACACCATGCTGGAAACGATTATGTATATCGGTATTCTGGGCACGCTCGGCGCCATTCTCGCTTCATATGCAAGCGAAGTGTTCGGACGATATAAAACCGGGCGCATCGCCCAGCAGATTCTTGACCTCAAAAAGGCCATCATCACCTATACGGCAGCCAGCGAAGACTATAGCGAACTTGATATGCAAAAAATGCAGAACGACAGAGCCGTCCCGCTGGATATGCGCGACCTGCGCCACGCCCTCGGCGGCAAAATCGAATTCGGCCCCGTCGGCGACGGTTCCGTTGACGTCAACGACAAATATCTTTTCTATATCACGTTTGAAACGGTTTATCAAAAAGGCTGCGTTGAAGTTTTGGCGCAGGGACAGTTTTACGGCGACGGGTCGGACATGGACGCTCTGATTGTCAATGGTGAAACAGCCTGGTTTTATGAACGTTCGTTCTACGACACGTCAAACATAAATACTCGCTACGAGATGAAAGCTGCCGCCGGCGTATCAACAGGTATCCGTCCTTCTTTGGAGCAGCTGCTCAAAGCCTGCAACAGAAAAGACAACAATACCATTACCTGGATATTCAGCTGATTTTCCCCTGTGTTTCCCTCCGCCCGGCCCCAAAGCAAAAAATTGGTACAGATAGTTGATTACTCGTTTTTTTTGCTTGCAGTTAGATTTGATATTGCTATTTTATCATAAACTTAAATTTTTTAGAGGCTGAATTTTAAGGAAAAGCAAAGGAGAAAATAATGGGAAACTCAATCATTCTGCCGCCGGACTATGTTCCGAACAAAAAAGAAGAATATATGAATGAAATGCAGTTGGAATATTTTCGGCAAAAGCTTCTTGACTGGAAAAAAGACTTGCTCAACCAGTCCAGCGGAACTCTGGAAGACCTCCGTCAGGGCGGTCTGAACCAGCCGGACGACGTCGACCGCGCCTCGCTGGAAACCGACAAGTCGATTGACCTGCGCACCAAAGACCGCGCCCGCAAGCTGATTGTAAAAATCGACCAGGCGCTTGACCGCATAGAAGACGGTACATACGGCTACTGTGAGGAAACCGGCGAGGAAATCGGCATTGACCGCCTGATGGCGCGCCCGATTGCCACGCTTTGCGTCGAAGCGCAGGAACGCCACGAACGCATGGAAAAAACCTACGATGACGAGGCATAAGCAGATATAAATGCAGACCAAAGATTTCATACTGGCTTCCGGCTCGCCGCAGCGCCGCGCGCTGCTTGAATCAATCGGCATGTTCCCCAAAGACATACGCCCTGCCGGTATTGACGAAACTCCGTTTTCCGGCGAAGAACCTTTGCCGTACATCCGCCGCATGGCTCTGTCTAAAGCGCAGGCTGCCGCTGCGGCCAACCCCGGCGAAAACGTTTTGAGCGCCGACACGGTCATCGTCGTCGGCAGCAAAATTATCCAGAAGTCGCCCGATGATGCGGCACAGACAGCCGTTATGCGTCTGCTGTCGGGACGGACGCACCGCGTCATTACTTCCGTCTGCCTGATTGACCGCAGCGGACACATAAGCCAGAAAACGGTAACAACCAAAATCGTCATGAAACATCTGACCGATGCCGAAATCGCCGAATATGTCGCTTCCGGCGAATGGCACGGCGTCGCCGGCTACAAAATCGAAGGGCTGCTCGCCGGCTTTGTCAAAAAAATTATCGGCTCGCACTCCGGCGTTATCGGTCTGCCGCTGTACGAAACCAGAAATTTACTCAACGGAGCCGGCATCCGCTGAAAACAGGCGGCCGGCAAAAGCAAGCTTAAACAAGGAGCATAGCAACAATGATACAAGCAGATACGATAGTTTACGAAAAATCGGGCGTGGATGCCTGCCTGGCCGTATTGGACGGCGGACAGCTCCGGGAATTTGAAGTGTTTAACGAAAACGGCGCCGCCGAAGGAAACGTTTACCTCGGCCGAATTGTAAAAAAGGTCAGCCTTGCCGATGACAAAACCGGTTTTATGGTCAATGTCGGCGACGACAAAGAAGCTTTCATGAACGCGCAGGAACGCGGACTGCTGGAAGTTAATATGACCGAAGGGCAGTGCGTTGTCGTCCAAGTTTCCAAAGAAGCCCGCGCCGACAAGGGAGCCAAACTGGTGCGCGCCGTCCAGATTGCCGGAACCTATCTGGTATATCGCCCGTTCGGCACCTTTATTGACGTTTCGACTAAAATTACCGACGAAGAAAAAGCGCGCGAACTGCACGACGCCGTTATGAAAAACGTAAGCTCCCAGCAGGAAGGCTGGGTCGTCCGCACCGCTGCCGCCGATGCCGATATCAACGCCGTGATTGAAGAAATGGCCGAACTGCGCGGCATTTATGAAAACATCCGCGTCAAAGCCCGTTCCGCCAATGCTCCGGCACTGCTTTACGCAAAGGAAAACCCTCTGTTTGACCTCATTCGCCGTTATCGGGACACCCTGCGGGAAGTTGTTGTCAACGACCATAATTTGGAAGAAAAGGTCAAAGCCGTTTTCTCCGGCACCGTCAGTTACGAAGCTGATCCGAGCGAACGTTTCGGCATTCAGGATATGCTGCAGGAAGCAATGCAAAAAACGGTAAAGCTGCCGTCCGGCGGAGAAATCCATATTGAAGAAACCCGTGCTTTTGTTGCCATAGACGTTGACAGCGCCGGCAATGTCGCCCGCGGCGAAACCGACAATCTAAACCGCGAAGCCGCCGTGGAAATTGCCCGCCAGATACTGCTGCGCAACCTGGCCGGAAAAATCATCATCGACTTTGCCGGTTCGGGCGAATACCGCTTTATGCGCGGCATTATGGACGTCTTGGACGAAGAACTCGCCGGCGATGCGCAAGGCGCCCGCGTTCTGGGATTAAGCAAAGCCGGAAATGTTGAAATTCTGCGCCGCCGCCGCCGTCCGACCCTGTTGGAACAATTTTCGGCAGAATGCCCGACCTGTGGCGGAACCGGACGCGTGGAGCCATAAGATGGATAAATCCCGCACTCCGGAAATATCCGCGGAAAACCGGCCGGTATCCCTGGCCGCATCCACGTCCGCCGCTGCACCTTGTTCCGCATCTGACACAGCGGTTTGCACTGCCGGTTCTCCGATTTCAAACGCCGCCGACAAAGCAGTCAATGCCGGCAAAGTGGTCAAAGTACACAAATGCCCGATTTGCGGCAAGCTGACCGACAATGCCAAATATCGCCCGTTTTGTTCCAAACGCTGCGCCGATATTGACCTCGGTACCTGGTTTGCCGAAGGATATGTTATTGAAGGCAAAGCGCCGGTTGACGAGGAAGAAGGGGAATAATATTCCCCTTCTCTTTATAGCCCCCCTTCTCTATTTTGCGGTATGGCTCCCCAATTGCCCCGGCCGCATCCCGGTCAGGACTGAACCTTTATCCCCAGCAGCTTAACCAGCCCGCCCGCCTGATACGGCGTTATCAAAGCACCGCGCAGTTCGGCAAAGTCCTTGGACAGGGTTATTCCCCCGATTTCCGTATCTGTCAAATCCGTACCCGAAAAATATGTTTTAAAGCAGTTCGTCCCGGTTAAATCCGCCGCTCGCAGCTGTAAGCCCTGCACCTTGCATTCGCTCAATTCGGAATCCGTCAGCCGGGTTTCGTCCAAAATCACCTGTCGCAGCACGCTCCCGTTCAGATTGGCATATTGCAGCAAACACCGCCGAAACACCGTATCTTTGAAAACAGTTTCGTTAAAATCGCACCCGGTAAATTTGCTCTCTTCAGCAAACACATTCTGCCAGTAACCGCCCTCAAAACGGCAGCCTGCAAAAGAACAGTTTTCTATCAATACCTTAACCAGCGAAGTTCGGTAAAAGCTGCAATTTTTGAACTTGCAGCCCGAGAGCCGAACCGTAGCAAATTCCGATAAATCAAATGACGCCTCGGCAAATGCCAGCCCTTCGCCGGAAACGCAGGAGATTTCCTCTTCTTCCACAGCTTCCGCCGCCATCGGCCGCAAAGGGGGAAACACCGGTTTTGCCTCCGTCTCCCGCCCCTGCCGCTGCCCGGTATTTCCTCCCGCTTTAAGCATTCGCCAGACTTTTCAGGTATTCAATCTGAATCCGTGCCAGCTCTTCGACCGACTGCCAGACCACATATTCGCCGTCGGCATGCATGCCCTCGCCCGTACCGGAGTGCATTATCACCGTCGCCCCTTTTTCCGCAAAAAGCCGCGCATCGGTTGCCCCGCCAATCTGCTCGAAAACGATTTTCCGCCCGGTTACCTGTTCTGCCAGCCCTTTATAAGCCAGAATTTGCGGATTATCCTCGCTCATAACCACCGGCGTCGATGCGGAAACGATTTCATAGCTGACGCCCGGAGCGCACGCTTCCCGCAGATTTTTTGCCAAATCTTCAACCGTTGATGTCTCCGTCAGCCGGATATCCAACAGCGCCTCCGCCCGCCCGGAAATGATGTTGGAAACATCGCCGCCGCTGATGCGCGCCGCATGCATGGTATCAATCCAGGTATTTGCAGGCTTGCCGCTGTTAATGTCAAAGTACGGATAAAACCGCCTGAGCCCGGCAATCGTCCGCATCAGCATCTCGTTGGCGTCAAGGCCGTCCCACGGCGTCGACCCGTGCGCCGGAACGCCTTCCGCCGTCAGCCGGACAAACACCGGGTTTTTGCATTTGTTGATAATAACGCCGATATCGCCGCCCACGTCATTGTCAAGCACTACGCCGGCGTTCAGCTCCGGATAGCGCGCCATAAACGCGTGCGTGCTTTTGCTGCCTTGTTCTTCGTCGGTAGATAAAATAACGCCGAACTTAACCGCCGGCTTATGCTCCAGCACATAATGCATTGAATTCATCGCCACCGCGGCAAAAGACTTCATATCCAATGTTCCGCGCCCGTACATTCTGCCGTCTTCAATCTTCGGCGCAAACATGCCGTCCGCCGCTTTTACCACATCAATATGTCCGAGCACCAGCGCATCTTGCGTCATACTGTCGTTGTTGCTGATGTAAATGACCGGGCTTGCATCGTCAAACCGCTCAATTTTAACCACTGCGCCCGTACCGTCAAAACTCGCGGCAATATATGCCAGGCATTTGTCAATCTCGGCGGCGTTCCCCGTCTCCGTTCTGAACTTAACCAAATCCTCTGTCATTTTACGCAAATCCATTGTCTTTTCCTTTTCTCAAATTTTTTTTTACCAATAAAGCTTCGTTTCGCAAATTTCCACCATGCCGATAAAATTCCGCCGTGCAAATTTTTATTTCGCCAATAAGGGAATTCTACTCCCCGATTATAAATAAACCTTTAATTTTATTTTTAAAATCAGACGGATAACCAGTTTATTATTGACAAAAAACAGTCTCATGGCTGCCTGCCAGAAAATTTGCAAAATTGCGAGTCGGATAAAAGATACAAACAACTTTTTTATCATATTAAGACTCTGAAAAGACTCGTTTTAGACTCATTATTAGACTCAATACAAACATTTTCGTATATTTTTTACCGATTATTAATTATTCCCGGCATAAACTGACGCCAAAGGTGTATAAGCGGAGACTTTTTATTGAAAAGGCTAATTAGGCGCCTCGGAAACGTGCTCAGTGCGATTTCCCTGGTCATGATAATCAATATAAATACTGCTGCGGCGGCAACCAGGCTGACGCCGTATCACCTGTACCTTTGGGCCAAAAACGCCAATATTGCCCGCCTTGAAGAGTTCAAACGCTACATCAACATCAAAGACTACGTTACCCAAAACACTGCGCTCTGCATCGCCCAGCAGCAGAAAGACTACTCCGCTTACAAGCTTCTGCTTCAGTTCGGCGCTTCCGTCAGGGTTCCCTGCCATGACGATTCCGATTTGCAGTGTCGCAAAATCATCAAAGAAACCGGCGGTATCAACACCGGACTCGTCCTTCTGGGTGCGGCCGCGGTCGGCGCCGGAGCGCTCGCCCTCGGTTCGGGCGGCGGTGGCGGCGGCTCCTCCGGCCCGTCATGCAATGTCGCCGACTATCCGCTTGACGCCTGCCCCGAGCACGGCATCTGCTCAACCTGTGAAAATAAGCTGAAACTGGATTCCTGCGAAAGATTTTGGCAGAAATCCGGCAATACCTGTGTTCCCGCCGCCTGCCCGGCCGGACAGTACCTGAAGGGCGGCTGCCCGGAAAAAGCCGGCACATCGCTGACCGAAATCCCCTCTTCCTCATACTCGGGCAATGAGCAGTGCTACGCCTGCCAATACACGTGCAATGACGCAGCCGGTTTTCATCAGGACAAAAACACCTGTATGAACACCTACCCGGGTTATTCTTGCAAACAGCACGAAAACGGCTGTTTTATCATCGACGTTGCTCTTGACTGCCCGAACGGCGAAGCTACCTCCTGCGCCGAACGCCCGGGCTTTACGCTGACTCAGACTGAAAGCGGCAACCTTTCGGGTACGCTCAAATGTTACCGCTGCACCTACGCGCCGATACCCTGCCCCGACAACCAGTACACTAACGGCAACTGCCCGCAAAAACCCGGCAATGCCGTCACCCAGACCGAAAGCGGCAGCATGTCCGGCGCCGACAAGTGCTACTATTGTTCCTACACCTGCGACACCAAACAGGGATATTACAACGACCACGGCTCCTGCCAAAGCGCCAACCCCGGCAAAACCTGCGGCATGAACACCGCCTCGGGCTGCTATAAGGCCGGCGGTTGCGACAATGCCGGCGGCTACTACGACACGGCGGCGGAAATCAACGCCAAATACCCCGGTTATAATGCGGTTCTGCAAAACGGCTGCTACGTCAAAGGCACCCCCAAGTCCTGTCCCGAAAACCAGTTCGTCAGCGGCAGCTGTCCCCCGATTGACGGAAAAAATGTTTCCCAGATTGCCACGCCGAACTACTCCGGCGACGACCGCTGTTACCGCTGTTCCTATACCTGTAACACCGACGGCGGCTGGTATGATTCCATGTTGAACTGCACCTCCGCCAATGTTGGGAATACCTGCTCCGTCCAGTCCAACGGCTGTTACCGCGTTTCCGGCTGCGACGTTTCCAAAAAATATTACGACACCAATTCTGCCTGTATCCTCGCCAATACCAATAAAAGCTGCGCCAGGGACGAGCGCTCCGGCTGTTATAAGGTAACCGGCTGCGACAACAGTCAGGGCTACTACGACACGCGGGAAGAGGTAACCGCCCAGTTTCCGGGCTACAACATCATCGAAAGCAACGGCTGTTTTGCCCGCGGCACCGCCAAAACCTGCCCGGACGGCGAATATACATCCTGTGCACCCAAAACCGGCAACACCGTCGTTAAAAACGAAACCGGAAATTACGCCGGCCCGTCTGCCTGCGGCACCTGCGTCTACACCTGCAACACCTCGCTCGGTTATTATAAAGACAACCAGACCTGTACCGCCGACAATTACGGCAAAACCTGCTCTCTTGACAAAGCCTCCGACTGTTACAAAACGTCAGGCTGCAACACCGCTCTCGGTTATTACGGCACCGTTACCCTCTGCGAAAACGCGTTCAAAGGCTATAACTGCATTGCGGACAACGGCTGCTATACCAAAGGAACCGCCAAAGACTGCCCGGTCGGCGAATACCTGAAAGGCAACTGCCCCAAAAAAGAAGGCACCACCGTTACCGAAATTGTTTCCGGCAATATGTCCGGCAGTGCTTCCTGCTACACCTGCCGTTACAGCTGCAACCCTGCGGAAAAACACTATGATGATATCGGCGCCTGTCAGGCGGCCAATACCGGCAAATTCTGCGCCGAAGACGGCGAAACCGGCTGTTTCGTCCCTTCCGGCTGCAACACCGCCGCCGGCTATTATGAAGAAGAGGGTGCCTGCCTTACCGCCAGCACCGGCCACCTCTGCGCCGTAGACCCCGCCTCTTCCTGCTACGTCGCTGCCGGCTGCAAGGAAGACGAGCACTATTACGACGAACAGCAAAGCTGTGAAGATTATTATGTCGGCTACGAATGCACCACCCAATACGGCTGTTACGTCAAAGGCGGCGAAAAGCCCTGCCCGTCCGAACCGGAACAGGAATATACCGAATGCCCGTCCAAAGAAGGCAACAAAGTAACGCCGACCCCGACCGAAAATATGTCGGGCGCCAAACAGTGCTACACCTGTGCTTACACCTGCGACGAAACAAACAAATATTACACCCTCAAAGACAGCTGCGAAAAGGCCAACCCCGAACAGTTCTGCAGCCTGAACGACGCCTCCGGCTGCTACAAGCCCTCCGGCTGCAATACCGCCGCCGGATTTTATGAGGAACAGAAAGACTGCGAAACCGCCAACCCCGGCTATGCCTGCGAGCTGCGCGACAAATGTTACGTCAAAGGCGACCCCAAAGACTGCCCCGTCGGCGAATATCTGACCGGAAAATGCCCTTCCAAAACCGGCAACGACGTTTCGGAATCGCCCAGCGGCAGCATGAGCGGGGAAAATCAGTGCTTTACCTGCATATATACATGTAAAGTGTCAGACAAATACTATCCCGACAACGGCTCCTGCCAGACTGCCAACACCGGCAAAGCCTGCGGCATTGAAGAAGAATCCGGCTGCTACCGCGTTACCGGCTGTGACACGTCCAAAGGGTATTATGACGACAACGGCGCCTGCACCGCCGCCAACACCGGACACGTCTGCAATCTTGACGGCCCCTCAAACTGCTATGTCAAAGGCGCCTGCGATACCGCGTCCAAACACTATGACGACAAGCCTTCCTGCACCGCCGCCAACACCGGCATGGAATGCGAACTGCAGCCCTCGACCGGATGCTATATCCCGTCCAAGTGCAGCACCGCCGCCGGATATTATGAGGAGCAGCAAGACTGCGAACAGGTAAACACCGGTTACGCCTGCGACATCCAGTCCAACGGCTGTTATAAGAAAGGCGATGCCAAAGACTGCCCGGACGAGCAGTACACCGAATGTCCCACCCGCCCCGAACATAATGTCGAGCCTAAGCCGACCGGAGAATTTTCCGGCGAAAATCAATGTTATGCCTGTGTATACTCGTGCAACACGTCAAAAAATTTCTACGACACAGACGAAAGCTGCCAAACCGCCAACCGCGGCTACAACTGCACATTGACCGAAAACCGCTGCTACATTAAAGGCGAAGCCAAAACCTGTCCGCTGGACGAATATACCGAATGCCCTGAAAAGGACGGCAAAGTCGCTACCCCGAGCGCCACCGGAAACTACGCCGGGGAACTGCCCTGCTACAGCTGTTCTTACGGCTGCGATACGTCCAACAACTACTACGACGACCAAAGCTCCTGCCTGAAAGCCCACCCCGGCAGCACCTGTGCCGCTGACGAAACGTCGGGCTGCCATATTCCCGGAGCATGCAACACGGCCGCCGGATGGTATTCAAGCAACGACCTCTGCCAGGCCGCCTTCCCCGGATGGAACTGCCGTGAAACCGGCGGCTGTTATACCAAAAACACCGAAAAAGCCTGCCCCGAAGGACAGTATACCGGCGGCCTCTGCCCCACCAAACCGGGCAACACCACTCAGGAAAACCCCAGCGGCAGTTTTGCCGGCGACGCCGCCTGCTACACCTGCGCCTACACCTGCGATACAAAAAACAGATATTATGACAGCGATTCTGACTGCACCCAAGCTCACCCGACCAAAGTTTGCGAAATAAACGACGAATCCGGCTGTTATGTTCCTGCCGGCTGCGATGCAAACAAAGGGCACTACGACCAGCAGACCGCCTGTGAAAACAATAACAACGGCTATTCCTGCAAACTGGAAGAAGACTGCTACGTCAAAGGCGACCCCAAAGCCTGCCCGTCCGGCGAGTATCTGGCCGGAAAATGCCCGCCCAAAGACGGCAACAACGTAACCGAGGAAGAAAGCGGTTCCATGAGCGGCGAACAAAAATGCTACACCTGTTCCTACACCTGCGACACGACGCAGGGCTATTTCCAGTCCGAAGGCGCCTGCAACATTGCCTTTCCTGAATTTACCTGCGTTCCGGACAGCATGTCAGGCTGTTACATAACGTCTGTCTGCAACCTGGAAGACGGATATTATGAAGAAGAAGCCCCGTGTCTGGCAGCCAACCGCGGCTACAGCTGTAAAAATACCCACGGCTGCTATTCCCGCGGCGATCCGTTGAACTGCCCGTCCGAACCCGAGCAGCAATATACCGAATGCCCGCCCAAAACCGGCAATATCGCCACGCCGACCCCAAGCGGCAGCTGGTCTGGCGACAAACAGTGCAACACCTGCGCCTATACTTGCGACACCGCCGGCCGCTATTATGAAGACATGGATGCCTGCAATCTCGCCCAGCCCGAGTACATTTGCGCCGCCGACCCTGCTTCCGGCTGCTACAAGCCGTCCAAATGCGACGCCGCGCAGAATTTTTATGACGATCAGGAAACCTGCGAAGAATACTACGACGGCTATGCCTGCAAAACTCAAAACGGCTGTTATGTCAAAGGTGCGCCCAAACAGTGTCCGTCCGGCGAATACGTTACCTGCCCAGGCAAAGAAGGCAACATTGCCACGCCGACCCCGACCGACAACAAATCCGGCGACGAATACTGCAACACCTGCGCCTATGCCTGCGACACGGAACACCAGTATTATACCGAAAAAGCCGAATGTTCCGAAAAGCACCCGTCCCATTATTGCGAATACGGCAGTTCCTCCGGATGCTATACGCCGACCGGCTGCGACAACAGCCGCGGCTATTACGGCTCTCTTGGCGCCTGCACCAGCACATTCAAAGGCTACGAGTGCGTTGAAGAATTTGGCTGCTACACCAAAGGCGCTCCCAAAGCCTGCCCCAGCGGCGAATACACTGCCGGCCTCTGTCCCGACCGCGTCGGCAATGACGTGGAAGAAAAGGAAAGCGGCAATTTCACCGGCGAGGAAAAATGTTTCGCCTGCGAATACACCTGTATCTCTGCCAAAGGCTATTACAGCGATGCCGAAACTTGCGAAAATGCCAATACCGGACGTTCCTGCGCCCTGGACCACAGCTCGCAGTGTTTTATGGTATCAGGTTGCCGTACCGACATGGGATATTACTCCGGGCTGGAGGACTGTGAAAATGCGTTCAAAGGGTATTCCTGTACCCTCTATAACGAATGTTATATCAAAGGCGACCCCAAGAGATGCCCGACGGGACAGTACACAACCGGCCTCTGCCCCGAAAAGCCGGGCACGACGGTCGCCGAAGAGGAAAGCGGAGATATGTCTGGGGAAAATCCCTGTTACAACTGCGTTTATACCTGTAAAGCCGCCGAGGGGTTCTATGGCAACCAGAGCGAATGCACCCGCAACAACCCGGGCAAATCCTGCTATGTTGAAGAAACGTCCGGATGTTATAAGGCCGGAGACTGCGACGAACTGAATAATTATTATAATGACTCCGGCTCCTGCGAGGCTGCCAATACCGGTTACTTCTGCAAGGAAGATGAGCTCAGCAAGTGTTACGTCAAAGGCGATGCCCGCCAGTGTCCGCAGGATGAATACACCAAAGGCGGCTGCGCGGAAAAACCCGGCAATAAGCTTGATGAAATCGCCAGCGGCAATTATGCCGGCGAAGAAGCCTGCTACCGCTGCAGCTATTCCTGCCTGACCGACCAGGGCTATTACCCCAATTCGGGCGTCTGCGAAGATGCCAATAAAGGCTACATCTGCGAAACCGACCCCGAATCCGGCTGCTTTGTCAAAACCGATGCCGCCCCCTGCCCGGAAAATGAATATACCTCCGGCAAATGCCCCTCCAAACCCGGCAACACGACCCAGTATGTCCCGACCGAAAATATGTCCGGAACCAACCAGTGTTACACTTGCGAATACCAATGCGACGCCGAAGAACGCTATTACCCCAGCGACGAACTCTGCACAACAAACAACAAAGGGCGCACCTGCAGCCTCGACGGGCTGTCGCAATGTTATACGCCGACCGGCTGCGACGAAAAGCAGGGCTATTACGAAGACCTGCCGTTGTGTATGCAAAACAATACCGGTTACGCCTGCAAATCCGAAGACGGCTGTTACGTCAAAGACATCGCGCTGGAGTGCCCCGAAAATGAATACGTCACCTGCCCGGAAAAAGAAGGCAACATCGTCACGCCGACCCCGACCGACAACTATGCCGGGGAATACCGTTGCAACACCTGTTCCTACGCCTGCAACAATGATACCGGACATTATACCGAAGAAACAGAATGCACCGCTGCTCATCAGGGCTGGCTGTGCGCCATGGACGTTCCTTCCGGCTGCTACAAGACCTCAACCTGCGACGAGGCAAACCATTTCTACAATAAACAGGAAAGCTGCGAAGAGTATTACAACGGCTACAGCTGTACCCTTTCCGCCGGCTGTTATGTCAAAGGCGGAGTAAAACCCTGCCCGTCCGAACCGGAACAGGAATACACCGAATGCCCTGTCATCACCGGCAAAAAACTGGTTTCCTCCGATCCGACCGGCAATATGTCCGGCGAGCAGCAGTGCTATACCTGCCAATACGAATGCGACGTCGCCGCCAGCTATTATCCGGACGAATCCAGCTGCAACACCGCACATACGCAGAAAATATGCTCTCTGGAAAGCAACGGCTGCTACTATCCAAAGACCTGCAACACCGAACAGAACCTTTATGATTCGCAGAGCGACTGCGAAAAGGCATTTCCGGGATATTACTGCAAACTTGACAACGAATGTTACGTTCAGGGAGAAGTCCGCAACTGCCCCGTCGGGGAATACCTTTCCTGTGAAGAAAAAACCGGCAACACGGTTGAAGCAAAACCGACCGAAAACTTCTCCGGCGGGCAGCAATGCTATACCTGCACTTATAGCTGCGATACCGAAAATATGTATTATGAAGACAACGACGCCTGTCTGATTGCCCAGCCCGAATACATCTGTGCCGAAGATTCCGCATCCGGCTGTTTCAAACGCAGCCAGTGCGACACCAGCAAAGGCTTCTACACCAAGCCGCGCGACTGCACCAACTACAATCCGGGCTACGAGTGCGACTATGTACAAAACGGCTGTACCGGCAAAGGAACTGCCAAAACCTGCCCCGCCGGCCAGTATCTATCGGGACAGTGCCCGCAAACCCCTGGAATGATTACAACGGAAAGGTCAACCGGAAACTTTGCCGGCGATGCCGAATGTTACCGCTGCGAATACGAGTGTGGCGGTTCCTCCACCGGATATTATCCAAACTCAGAAGGCTGCGAAATTGTATCCCCCACCGGTACCTGCACTCAAGATGCGGAAAGCAAATGCTACATCATCCAAGGCTGCGATGAAGCGCAAAATTCCTACAATACCTCAATATTGTGCGAAAAGGCAAATCCCGGCTATACCTGCAAATTGGAAAACCGATGCTTTGTTCCGGACAAAGATAACGCAAAGGCCTGCCCGGAAGGCGAGTATGTAACCTGCCCCGAACAAACCGGAAAAGTTGCCACGCCGACCCCGACCGCAAACCAGTCCGGCGACAATGTCTGCAACACCTGCACTTATGCCTGCGACACGGCAAAAGGCTATTATTCCGGCGAAAGCGAATGTCCGGAAGGGACGATATGCACTGCCGACGAAGCTTCCGGCTGCTGGCGGGCAACGGCAACAGATCTTTCCTCACGCCTCACTTTAACCAACACCAAGGAAATCAACATTACAATCAGCGCAGAAGAGAGCAAAGACGTATACGGCATAAAGAACGGAGCGAACATAAAGAACACGACGGACAGCGTAAACGGGGGCATCGGGC
>MNTT01000014.1 GCA_001917135.1 Acetobacter sp. 46_36 | reverse complement strand
GTCTCGTTCCCTGCCGGTGAGTGGGTTTATATGACACTCTTTTTCAGATGTCAATAACTTTTTTCAAAAAATTTCACTTTTTTTAAAGTTTTTTATTCCCCCTCCTCCATCCTACTGTTTTTACTTATTTCCTCTTCCCGCTCCTCTTCTCATATTATCATATCGCTCCCCTCCTCGCAATATAGCTCTTATTCCTACTCCCTCTAATACCCTCTTATATTCCCTTTTATCTTCGTAAAAAAAATCAAAAAAGCTGTCTGATTAAGTGCTGTCTGAATTATAAGCTGCTTAACTAGCAATATAAAGTCCTACATATATGATATCCCTGTTATATATATGCCCCGAATTGGCGGCCTTTGCGCATTGAGTTTTACACGGCTTATTTTCTATTTGTTAACTTCTGTGATGTTATGTTTTGGTAAAAGGAGTATAACAGAAATGAAGAAAGCATATATCTTATTAATGTTATTATCGCTGTGCGCCTGTGCAAAAGAGCCAACGCCTCCGATGCTCGGATCCGACGGAAGAGAAATCCCAATGGTTTTCCAAAACTTTCCAGATATACCGTTTCCAGATGAAGCTTTTCTTGTACTGGAAGACTCGAAAACAATGGGCAGCGGCGAGAACTGGATTGGAAGCATCAGTTTTACGGTAAATTTTAATGCGGGGCGCGTATTTGATTACTATGTCGCGGAAATGCCTAAAAAAGGCTGGGTTGAAATTGCCGTTGTCCGGGCCGGCATCAGCCAGATGACTTATGTTAAAAACGGGCGTGCCGTTCAGATTCTCATTCAAATGGAGGGTGACGACTCCGCTTTCGTTACGGTAACGGCCATTCCGAATCAAGCCAGTGTTAAAGCTTTAGCTAATTAAAGGACTTTCAATGAAATTTAATTTTTTTACATTTGGCGGCGCTTTTTTTTGGGAAGACGTATTTTTTTACCAGAAGTGGCGAATCCAGAGACACTGCGGAACAAAAACCTACCGCCTGCTCGACTCATGGGATATCCGCAGGGCCAGCGGAACTTTTGAAGAATGTCAAAAAGCCTTTATTAAATATATAGACCGTTATGAAATTACGAAACAGCAAGGCAAGCTGATTGTTTTGCTGCACGGGTATCTTGACGGCAAAAACATTTTCAAACCGTTATGGCGCAAGCTGGTTTTAACCAATGCGACCGTTGCTGCGATTAATTATCCGTCTTTATTCAGGAGTTCACTGGCTTCCGCCTATCAGCTGCTGTTTTTTCTTAACCATATGGAAGACATTACCGAAGTTTCTTTCGTTACTAAAGGCGCAGGGAATCTGATTTTACGGCAAACGCTGAATTTGCCTCCCGAACTGCAGACCTTTCAGGAAAAAATGAGAATCCGCAACATTGTGGAAATCAATCCGGTAATTAAAAGCTCCTTTTTATGCGATTTGTTGTCAAAATTCAGGATTTTTCGGCTGATTGGAGGACCTATGCTTGAAGAAATGACGGAAAAAAAGCTGAAAAATCTTCCCAGCCTGCCGAATCGGCTAAATTCGCTCAAAATTTTTTCCGACTCCAAAATTTCAAAGATAATCAGCCGAATTTCGGCATGCTGCCATTTTCCTGCCCGCGAGAATCTTTACAGAAAAAAAGATGCCGTTTTCATTGACGGAACAAACTTTCAGCCTCTAAAAAATGAAAAAGTCCTCAATTGCACGGTGAAATTCATCAATAACGGAAAAATTTAATAATATTGTAATATTATTTTAGACTTTTTTATGTTATAATAAAACAGTTTAAAAGAATGTTCCGAGGCAGCGATGAAATCGGTTGTTGGTATGATTGTGGTTTTTATTGGGCTCTATATCATTGCTTACAGTGATATTATGGGATTTTTTGCGCAAAAAACGCTCTATTATACCGCATTGGGCTGCGTTTGCATTGCTTTGGCAATGGCTGCCGCTTTTTTGGGTACGCCTTTTACCAAACCGTTATTTAAGAGACGAGGTGACGACAATGATAAAACTTCTCACCTCCATTAAACGTTTTCTACCGCAAAGGGACAACAAACGCCTTTTATATACAAGTGCAGCCAACTGCCTTGTATGGGCGGCTTTTTTTCTAATTGTCCTTTCGACTCCGGCATGGGCCGACGAAGCTTTTAAGCGCCACTGCCCGACATTGAATGAATATCTGACCGACGGACAAGGTTCAAATTGCCTGTTATGCGGGATTTACCGGATTGTTATGGCAGCATGTGCCCAGGTGGTTACCGGTTCTTGGAATGCTTTTGCGGCTCCGCTTCAGGGAGTCGTAGCCGTAGGTGCCTCAATTTATATCGCCGTCTACACTTTAAAGAACATAGCTTCTTTTTCACAGCAGGATTCTTCCGCCTATCTTTCAAACGACAAAACCGGCATTATCCCTTTGTGCGTCAAAGTGGCTGCCGTCGTCTGGCTGCTGAGCAATCAGGCATTTTTGTACAATAACTTAATCGGCCCGGTCATTGGCGCCGGCATGGCTATCGGCCAGCAAATCGCTCCGGGCGGACTCGGCGCCGGAAGTTTCAGCGGAACGAGCGATGTCAATGCGTTATTTAATGCCGTCATAAATAAAGTTCAGGAATTTAACGACCAGGTTTATATTGTCGTTGCCCTCGGCCGTATGCTGTTATGTCTGGCTTTTCTCCCTGACAGCATTATTGACTGGTACTGGTCTCTGATGCCTTTCGGTGCCGTTTTATATGTTTTCGGCTGGTTTATCCTTATCGGGGTTGCCTTTTATCTGCTTGACGTTCTGTTCCGTCTGGCGGTAGGCTGCATGCTGCTGCCAATGGCCATCGCCTGCGGCGTTTCCAAATTCACATCCAGCTATACGAAAAAAGCATGGAACTTGTTTGTCAACGTGTTTTTCAATTTTGTCATGCTCGGCGTACTGCTGCAATTCACACTGCAAATGATCTTGCAAGCCGTCGCAGGAAACAGCGAAATGCAGGCGCAGCTCGCCGGAACAATTCCGCTTAACAAAGCAGATATAGACAAGATTGTTGAAAAACTTGACGTTATGTCTTTTATCCTGACAACAGTCTGCTGCATGGTCTGCTTTAAGCTGTTTATGGAAATAGAGAAACTTGCGGACAAAGTTTCCAGTTCGACATCTGTCGGCAAGCTCGGCAAAAAAGCCGGCGCCATCACGGCTCAGGTAGTCAAAGCGCCGCTCAGCAAAATTAACAAAGAAGGAGGAAAATTCGTCAAGGCCGCCCGCCAACAGGCCTGGCAGGAAACTAAAGACAGCAAAGCAGGCGTAGCTGTCCGCAAAGCCGGACGCAGCACCAAACAGTTTGTTAAAAAACTGGTCGGCTTAAGGTAGACTGGGAGAACTGCAATGCACAATACAAAAAACATCTTAGGAACTCTCCCGGAAATGCTGAAAAAACTTTTTTCCGTCACACTCGTTTTATTCCTTTCTGCCTGCGACGATACCTGTCCGACGATTCAATACTATAAAAACGAAGGCATAAGTACCGTCTGTACCGGATGCAGCAATGCCGAAGACGGAAACTGCCTGCTATGCAGCCTGTTCAGAATTATAACGAAAGCTGCCAGTGCCGCGGCAAACATGTCCTGGAATACGTTTGCCTCGCAACTAATACCGGTTGTCGGCCTGGCCGCAGCCATTTACATTGCCATCTATGTTTTAAAAAACGTCGGTTCTTTTACCAAACAAAATGCAGCAGACTTTTTAACCGGAGACAAAAAAGGACTTCTGCTGCTGATGTTCAAGACAACCGTTATCATCAGCCTATTAAAAGATACATGGCTCATTGACAATATTATCAGCCCCGTTATGCAGGCAGGGCTTAATATCGGCGCAAAACTTTCCGTCACCGGCGCAACGATGGCTACATCAAGCGGCAGCGGATATGACGCTATTTTTAAGATGGTCAACGAATCGGTCAAGCAATTCAATGACCAGGTTTATGAAACTATCGCCATCGGCAACGCCATGATTTGCAATGCTACCCGGGACTTTATTTTCAGCTGGTACTGGCTAATGCTTACGTATGGGCTTATTTTGTTTGTTTTTGGTTGGATTCTGCTGGTCGGCATTTCCTTTTATATTGTCGATATCCTTATCAGACTGGCATTCGGTGCAATTTTGCTCCCGTTTGGCGTTGCCTGCGCCATTTCCAACCAGACTGTCGGCTATACAAAAAACATCTGGAATATTTTTCTAAATGTCTTTTTCAGCTTTATCATGCTGGGAATAATTCTCGGCATTACCATTCAGCTGGTTAACCTTGGCATGACACAAGGTGACGAAGAAGGCGTTAAAGAAGGCGGCGGTGCGGCGCTAAATGCTTTTCTTACCAATCTTAACGCTCAGATTGACGGCAACCAGATTGAACAAATTTCCAAAGATTTATGGAGTAACGGGTCTTTGCTGCTGACTATTGTCTGCTTTTGCGTCATTGTTCAATTGGCTGCCCAAATCGGCAAACTTGCCGATAAAATATCCGAAACCGGCGGGTTAACCAGTGTCGGAAGCCAAGTTGCCGCAGCAACCGGACACCCTCTTATGGCTAAGGGTAAACAGGCTGCCGGTACCGTTGGCGGCTGGGTTGGTGCCGGAGCCAAAGAAACCGGGCGCATCGCCGCACGGGTAACCAGAGCTGACAAGCTTTACCGCTGGGCAGGCAACAAAGCGGAAGGAGCTCGCGGAATTTTAACCGGAAGCGGCAAACAGGGATACAGGGCTTTTTGGCATAAAGCCAATTGGAAATAACAAGGTGAAAGAACATGATACGCGACCTGGTACATAAATATTTCAACTTAAAGACACTACGCTGCCTTTGTGTCGTTATGTTCGTATTGTTCCTGACTGCCTGCGAAAAAGACGATGATTCTTCTCTGGGCGGAGAGGGCAATTATGCCGAACAGGCAAATTGCTGGCAAGCCAAAATTATAGAAATAGTGCTCAGCCAAATTAATAATATGTTTTCTGACGCTTCCGGAAAAGTGGCAAACGGCGGAAGTACGATTGTTATGTTCGGCTTTGCCATTTGGATGGCTTTCCGGATGTTAAAAATACTTCCCTCTTTTAAGGAAGAGAATTTGGGAGAAATTTGGACAGAGATCGGGCAAAAGCTGTTTTTATGTGCTTTTTGCGCCTGGTGCGTCAGCGACTCGGGTATGATTTCCTGGACATTGAAAACATTTGTCGTTCCGATTTATAACGCTATTCTGGAACTCGGCGCGCAAATTCTGGGTCAGGTCAAACCAAGCAAAACCATTACGCTCGGCGATTTCGGCGATGTAACATTCAGCGGCAATTACAATCAGTGCAAAACTGAAGGACTGAGCGCAACCGACCTCAGCGGTTCCATTAAACCGATGGCCAGCTGCCTTGCCTGCCAAATCAGCGACAGGCTCAACGGAGGCATCCGGGTCGGCGTTGCGTTGGTTACATCGCTTGACCTCGGCGCCATGCTGGTTGGCATAATCATGATGCTCATTTTCACCGCCGCAAAATTCGGTTTTGTCTTCTTTATCGTCGACAGCCTGTTCCGGCTGAATTTCGCCGCTTTCTTATTTCCGCTGTTAATAATGGGCGTTCCTTTCAGCTACACGCGCAAATGGAGTAAATTCGGACTGGAAATGTTTTTAAATTCATCCGGGATTATGCTGTTTTTGGGTATTCTTGTCAGTTTATCCGTCGGTTCGCTGGAATACATTTTGGAAACCTTTGCCCAAAATGACGCCTTTACGGAAGCGAATTTGGTCGGACAAGGGCCGGTTCTCCTTTCGCTGCTGCTGATTGCCACCCTGTTGATAAACATTCCGGGTATGGGCGTGGCGCTGGCCGACAAGTTTATCGGCGGAGGCCGCGGGCTAGAGTTCCAAAAGCAGGTTTCAAAATTTGTCGTCAATACGGCCAAAAGAGCCGGGGCTGCCATCCTGGGCGGTATCACTGCCGGCGCAACCAAAACAATTACGACGACTTTGGAAAAATACGAAGGCACCAGAGAGGCTCTGGACAGCATTAAACAGGTTAAAAACAAAGTCAACGATAAACTTAACACCATGGCGGGGTACAACGATGACTAAGATTTTTGGCATATTTTTCTGTTTTATCCGCAGCCATAAATATACTTTGGCCATGCTGGCTTTATTCGTTATTTTGGCGATGGCGGATTATGCCTTTGCCGAAGATAAATGCAAAAATCTGAGCGATGACGCGCAATACCTATGTTACTGCGGGTCAGAAGCCATTCAGAAAAAATATGACGAAGGCGGCTGCTGGTCCTGCGACATTATCTTTACACTGATGAAATCCATGACCGAAGTTGCCGGCTTTATCTTTGACGCATCTTCCGAGCTGGCCAAGCTTATTCTGGGCGGCGGCGCCTGTATCTGGATTGCGGCCTATTTCTTAAAAGCACTCGGCTCTTTTGCCACTCAAGACCCGGCAAAAGTTATTGACGGGCTGCTGACGTTCTGTTTTAAAGTTCTTCTGATGTACGTTTTAATTGATTCGGGAATCGATTCTATTGTCAACTATATCGTCAACCCGCTGTTAAGCATCGGATTTGACATCGGCGAAACTTTTGCCGGAGCTACGGGAATCGGAGGATGGTGAGATGATACAACGAAAAAAGGACAACATAATACAGAAGTTTCTGAACACTGTTTTCGCAATCCTGCTGGCGTTGTCCCTGCCATGCAGCGCTTCCGCCCTGCCCGGTTTTATCGGACCGCCGGAAATGGATGTCGCCGGAATTAAAATCACGGCAATGGACAACCTGGTCGATGGTGTAACCAATATGGCGGACAAAATCAACAAAGCCTCAAAAGAGATGATGAAAATCGGCGATATGCTTATATGTAATTCGCTGCACGGTGAGGCGGCGGACGTTAAACTTGAGGTTGCCGGAATCAGTATTGCCAAATTTAAGTTCATTTCTTTTGATATATTTATCAGCGGATGCGTTTTATATGTACTGGGTTTCTTTATCGCAGTCATTGCATCGTTCTATATGTTTGACGTGGCGTTTAACCTCTCGCTTTCCATCGTATTGCTTCCGATTGCGCTGGCGCTGTGGCCGTTTGCCTGGACAAGGGGCAAATTAAAAACCGTTGTTGAGAGTATTGCTTATTATACCGGATTGTTCATCTTTCTGCCGCTGGGTATCTTAATCGGCGCCCAGCTGGTCGTTACCATTATTGAAGGTGCTTTTACCAATTCCGAGGGCAGCCCGATTGACATTATGACAGTATTTAACGAAGACAAATCCGACATTATCCGTGACAATCTCGGCGTTTTTACGCTGACCTTCCTGAAGGTTCTGGTTTCATATCTGGTAGCGATGCGCATTATTCCGCTGATGGCAAACGAATTTTGCAGCCATTTCTTCGGCGGCTCCCTTGTCGGCAGCCCGATGAGCGAAAAGATGACTCAGGCAATTGCCGTTGCCAATCAAAAAACTATCGGCAAAGCTGCTAAATTCGGCAAAGACGTTGCTTCACACAAAATCGGCAAGGCTATTGAAAAAGCAGGAAACAAGCGGAATGACTGGCGCGGAGGAAGTTTCCTCGGGCGCGCTATGGCTCGTTACGGCAAACAAATGGCCAAAACAAAAAAATAAGGGGACTGACAATGCGTAAGACATTAACATACATTTTAAAAAGCTTACCATTCCTTGTCCTGCTGCTGATATTAGCAGCAGTTTCCCCCGCTCATGCCGGCTGGTGGAGCGACCTAAAGGATGCCGCCGTAGACGCTGCCGGCGAAGCGGCCGCTTGGGCTTTGGGAATCGATACCGAAGACAACTGCGTTCCGCCGACTTCTGAAACGACAAATTGCCTTTTCTGTCCGATGTTTAAAATCCTTTTTAATGCGGGCAGCATCGTTGCGGCAAAATCTTACAGTGCGTTTTCTTCCGAACTCGGACAGCTTGTTCTGGTCTTTTTGAGCGTTTCTTTGGCCCTTATTATCCTCCGCAATATTGCGGCAATGGGTTCAAAAGACCCGGGAGCCCTTTTAAATGATATTTTTAAAAAGACGTTTGTATGCATTGTCATTTACATTATTATCGCCAAAGACTACTATAATGTCTTAAATTTGACGCTTACGCCGATTTTTGAAACGGGATTTTCTTTCGTTAAAAGCGGAAATACAACATGCGCCAGTGCGGGCGGGATTATCGGCTATTCGGGAACGGCCGGTTCGGGAGGAGCCGGCGGACTGCCTATGAATGTCGGAGCATCTATCGTATGTGCCGTTGAAGATATTGAACGCAAGATAAATATGCTGTTTGAATTCGGCAAATGGGCTTTTTGCCGTGGCAACGGCCCTGACCGCATATTCCATATCATTCCGAATCCCATTTACCTTATTGACGGAATTCTGCTGTATCTGGCAGGAATATTCTTTATGGTCGCATATCCTTGGGTTATGGGCGATGCCGTCCTGCAGTTCGGCGTGGCAATGGCTATTGCCCCCTTTGCCGTATGCGGCTATGCTTTTGACGGTACCAAAAGATATTTGCCCAAGGTCTTTTCCTGGATTTTACACTCGCTGTTTACGTTTATGTTTATGGCTATTTTGATTTTATGCATTCTCGGTTATATAAACGATTTGCTCGGCGCCGCCCTTGCCAAAGGCGCCGCTGATCCCAAGGTTGTCTTTACGGATCCTAATCAGGGAATTGCCTTTTACGGCCCCAATATGCTTAAAATCATCTTTATTCTGGTTATCGGCTGGGCTTATATGCCGGTAGTTTCCGATTTGGCGGGGAATTTTTCCGGCGGTTCCGGACTGAATGCAGTCGGCAAAATCGGCAGCGCCGTTAAAAATACAGTTGATGCCAAAACCCGGAAAGCTGCCGACTGGGGTGCCGGCGTTGCCGGAAACGCAGCAAAAGCCGCCGGACGCGTTACCGCCAGACGGGCCAAAGCCGGCGTCCGCCGCGGCATGATGTTCGGCGTGAACAGATTTGGCGCCCGGAACGCATCGGGAGGAAAAACCATCAAAATGCTGGGATATACGTTTGCTACGGAAAAAGGTGCCGACGGTTCTCAGGTTTTAAGGCGGGAATTTACGTCCATTACGGGGCGGCGCCATGTTATGATTTCCGACAAATATTCCACTATCAAACAGGAATATACCAAATCGGGAAAACAAGTAAAAAACGAAACGACTTTTAAACATGGTTTCGCATTGGATCATTTATTAGACGAACAGACGGGGAACATCAATATCGGTGCCGTACAGACGCTGCTCAACTCCCCTCTGGGGCAAAAACCGGAATACCGCAAGGCTATTATGTCCCAGTTGGCCGTTCAGGTTGCAAAAGCCAGAGGAGACGAAGTCGGTACCTATTACCGTTCACGCAATATTAAATTTGACCCTAACAATCCGTATAACATCACCATTGAGCAGGTGGACAATACCGGGAAAATCACTTCGCTCAGCATGAAAATCGACGAAGCGACAGGTCAGACGGCTATTGACTATTTCCAAGACCGGAGCCCCAATCGCTTTGAGGCGGCCGGAACCAGTCTTAACCAAGGCCGGAAAAAGATGGGCAGAAAGATTAATATTGCGGTAGTCAATACGATGATACAGAAGGCAGGGCATGACAACCATGACGGAACCTATTCATGGGACAGTGCCGGCGGGTTGGTTTCATATACAGCCAAAACTGATGCGTCGGGACAAAAATATTACGAACGCGAAGCAAAAAAATATTTGTTTTTCGGCCCTAAAATAAAAAAGACATACGACAGCAACGGTGTCGAGATGGAATATGATACGCATAAAAAGCATGAAAAACATCTGAAAAAAATGACTGACATAGAAAATAAACTAAATTCGGCAAGCCATGCAACAGCTACTGCCTCGGGCGGAAAGAAAGCCCTAATCGGCAACGCCGTCTATGTCAGCAAACGCGATGCCGCGTCCGGAAAAATGTCTTATACAAAAATAGAAGCAGTCAATCGCCATGTTACGAAAGAAACGACTTATTACGATGACAGGGTGATTATAGAATATAAAAACAAAAAAGGGGATACTTTAGATTCTTCGGTCGAATATATCGATGAGCAAAAAAACACCAGAAAAAACGTTGACGGCAGCAGTTCGGTCAGCTATGGCTCCGGTGCAGGAACAACATACTCCAAAGATGACGCAAAATATAATTCCCATTATAAACGCCATTTTACCAACGGTATGGTAGATATTACCACAACAGGTGTAAGCACCGGCGGCGACATTCGCAAAGGCGGTGTTAAGACAACCGGAGAGACGACCTTGTTCAAATATTCCGCATACGCCCAGCAGGGACATGACAGCGTGATTGACAAGATGGACGGTAATCAGATTGTCGAAAAAGACGGAACGATTGCAGCCGACCTTGATCCGGTTAATGCCGGTAAAGACTGGTATAAAGGCGATTTGCTTTTCGGAATGGACGAATTTTCCGGTATTACCACGCTAGAAGGCAAATCCGCCAAAGATTATGTCCATCAAGACGTTTTTGCAAAAGGACGCGAAAAGAAGACCAATAAATTTAAAACACACATAGATTGGACAATGGATTCTTTTTACGTGGCAGATGACAACGGCAATATTATCGGACGTGCAGACGGCAGCGGAACAGTTACCGGCAACAGCGGCACCCGTATCGGTACTGTAAGCGGCGGCATTGCCTATGACAGCCGGGGAAGACCTATCGGACATGTCATTTAATCCTTATGCGTTCTCTGTCTAAAAGGAAATCTGTACCCCAGACAGTAAAAATATACCTTTGGCAAAAGACTGACTTTCTTTGCCAAAGAGATTGTGCGCTTTGTCAATTTGGGCACAAGCTGTCAAGTTTTTCTTTAAATCTAACCCTTTAACAATCTGCCGGACTAAAATGTTATATAGATTTCAGCGAATCGTAAGTTTTTGTTTGCATTGACAAAAGTTATACATATTTGAGGAATTTTATCTTTTTTGACTTGCATATTTTTTTGGCAAGACTATTATAAGTAAAAATTATTTTCATATGAGGTATAAAGCTATGGAAGAAATCGTATTTCCCAACCAAATCAGAATTAACCGCAAGATGCGCGGCGTTTCCATGCAGGATTTGGCCGACAGGCTTGGCATCAGCCTTTCCGCCATTTCCAAAATAGAAAAAGGATACAGAAGGCTTAACCAGGAACAGCTGATTTTGGTTGCTGAAGTCTTAGACTGCTCTTTGCAGGATTTGTATGTTAACGAACAAAATTCGCAGCATGATGTTGTCATGGCATGGAAAAAAGAGCAGGAACGCAGACAGGAAATTAATAAGAGCAGCGGACTGAAAGTTTTGGGAGCCGCATTGAGATATATCAGAAACGACAAATCTCTGACCCTTATAGAAGTTGCGGAAAATGCGGATATGACTTTGTCTGTATACCACAGAATCGAGATGGGACAAAGAGAAGTTTCCGACAAAGAATATAAAAGTATTGCCAAGGCTTTGGGAATGGAAGTCGATACTCTGAAAGAAGAAGTCAAAAGACTGGATGCCGAAGGCGCTCTGGAAGAAATTATTGCACATAACGATACAAAATACAAAGTCGGCAATATGGGACGGCCGGCCAATGAGCACAGTGGCAATTTTGTTGATTTAGAAGCATTGAAAGTTCCGGTTTTCGGCATTTCAGGAGCGGACGGCTCTATTGTCGTTGACAGAAGTTCTTCTTCAAAAGAAGCCGTAAAGCCGGCAAATCTGTATGACAAACGGGATATTTACGGCGTCAGCCTCTGCACAAGACGGTTAGGCTCTATTTTGTCAAACCGTGCCGTCATGTTCATAGCACCAAGCGAAGTTGCCAGTGTCGGCGATATTGCCTTGTATTATAAAACAGAACAACAGGCTTTTGTCGTCAGCGTCAGGGAAGATGAAACGGGACAGCTGTACGGGCTGATGTGGAACCCCGAAGAGCGGATATACTTCAGCAATGACGACTTTAAAAAAATTCATAAAGTTGTAGACATTGCCTTGTAAAATCCCTTTGCGGGAATGATATATGTTTCTATGTAATTTATAAATTTATGTAAGGGTTGGGGTCGTGGAAAATTTAAATGACGCAGAATTCGGCAGTGACAACAGCGGGGAAGAAGCCCCGATTCTGGTGGCACAACGCTATTTGAATATTTTCAGGCAGGTTCATATTTTCAACAAGGCAAAGCGTGACGAATTTGATGAAGAATTGCTGTCCCTGCCGCAAAACATTACGGACTTTTTCAAGCGGATGCCGGGCGGGCGCTTGCTGGTCGAGCATATAGAGAAAGTCAAGACCGAAAGGGGAATCGCTTTTGTCAAAGCTAACAGAGAAGATTTTGACGAAGGCGCCGGAAAAACGGATACGCCGACACCTGTCGCAACGGGCGGGGTTGTTCAAATGGCCGGGGGCAGCATTACCCTGGACCCCTCTTTTGCCGAAACGCTGGCTCAGTCTTTGGCAAACGCCTTTAAGCAGCTTCCGGCCACTTCATCTTCCTCACTTCAGCCAGGAGGAAATACGACCGTTACAGCTGATTTCGGCAACGCTTTTGACGTTATCGCCGATGAAATTCGCACATCACGGGCTTCATTGCTTGATGTATTAAAAGAAACGCGCAGCATAACAGACTCCGTTATTGCTTCGCAGGTTTCAATTTCACGTATTTTAGAAGGGATTTTATCCTCCCGAACCAGAGATGATAACGATGTTGCCGATTTGAACAGCCGGATAATAGCTTCTCAAGCCTCAATTACAAAACTGTTGGAGGGACTTTATACCGCAAACAACAAGAAAAATACAGAAATTTCAGATTATCTGAATGTTGAAAACAGGCTGCAATCTTTTCGGAATGAAATAAAAGACGAAATTTCTTTGTCTTTGCAACAAATGCAGGATATGTTTAAAGAATATGCGCAGACAGTCAACGACAGAAAGGTTGTTATAGAAACGGTTGCGCAGCCTTTTCCTGCCGATATGGAGAAAGCACCAAACGGCAGTAATTTTCAGCAAAATATTCCGCCGGTTTATAAGAAAGAAAATACGGCAGAGGCAGATACTCCAAACATAAAAAGTTCGGCGATAAAGCCTCTCAGCGAAGATGAAAAGAGAATTGCGACAACGGATATACCCGCCGGTATGCATGCCCGTAGCGATGATGACACGCCCCTGCATTTTGAACCGGTTACGAATTTGGGAGATGCCCCCATCCTGAGCAGTGAGCGTACCTTTGGCGAGGAGCACTCATTTGGAGAAGAGCGTACTTTTGGGGAGGAACATAAAAAGAAAAGAAGAAAAAAGAAGAAGAACAGAGAGAATCAAACTGATGCTATTAACAGCAGCCCACAGCAACCATCTTCTCCACAGATTTCTCAGGCTGCACAACAGCCGGCCGCGATAATTTCGGATAAAGCATCGGCGGCGCCCAAACACGCGGAGAACCGGACTGATAATCAGAGAATTCCTCAGGCTTTTGGTGGAACAATCCGCAACACTGCATATAAATATGATGACAACTTTGACCATATTCGTTTAGACGTTCCCCCGCTGGAGGAAAATATTTTCACTGAACAGCCGGAGACTGAAAAAGATGATTTGACCGCAAGGTTAAATTCGCTGGATAACTTATATGATGAAACCAATACTGTCGGCGGATATTCCACCCACACAAGCAACAATATTACAAATGACAGTATTGATGACCCGATATTAAATCATTCTGTTTCTTTCGGTTCAGATGATTTAGACTTTGTTCTGCCCAATGGTTCACAGCAAAATGCCGCAAAATCTCCGGCGAGAGTGAATTCCAACGAAGAAGGCAACAGTCCTCGCAACCAAAATAACGATAATTCTAAAGAACGCATTGCAAGTATTGATGACTTAAACGGCGACGATTTGGATTTCGCCCTGCCTGACGGCATTCCGGAACAGGATTTTTCCGCAACCGAAGATTTTTCTGCCGGTTTTGCAGACATAAGCAATAAAGAGCCTGCCAACACAAATGAAACATCTTTTTCCGACGACCTGAATTTTTCTCTCCCAGAAAAAGATTTTTCCCTGACAGAAGATGAACACGACGGGCAAAGAAATGAAGCTGCCGTATCGTCCAGACAAACGGCAGATGTTCCTGAAATACCGTCTGACGATTTGGACTTTACTTTACCGGAAAATATTTCTTCAGCAGAAGGAATTGACGCTCTCAGCCAGTTTATGTCGCAAAGTCTGGCAAAACAACAGGCTCAAGAAGAAAATGCCGGCAGTAGCAACTTTGATGAAGACGTCTTCCATTCACTTTCACAAAAAAATACCAATGAAGAGAATACAGGCGAAGATACACTCCAATCATTTTCCAAAGAAAATGCTGATACAGAAAGTATTACAGCAGCTCCTTTGCCTGCGAGCGATGGCATTTCGGCGTTCGATACACGGCAAGAAATCTTAACACCAACAAATGAAACGGAAGATTTGGATTCACTTCTTGCATCGGATAGCACATCTGCGGATATGCTGTTAAATCAAGACGCTGTATCATCTCATCCCCAACATACAGACTTTGAGTCGCAAGGTATCCTGCCGCAAAACGAAACAACAAGCGATGATGCGGCAGATGATACAGGCACGGCGGCTTCCCAACAGGAACGTCCCAGCCGATACAGCGCTGAGCTGGATAAAATCCGGGCGGCTTTAACGGCTGACAGCGTTGATATTTCTTCGTTGAACGAACCCATCGCTTTAGACGAATACAGTGATGACGAGAATGTCGGAAAAGACAGCGATACGCTTGTTAACGATAAGCAAGTTATGTCTGACTCGGACGATTACAGCAAAGCTTCAGCACATTTTTCTGATGGCAGCGACTATGTACAGTCTCAACAGATTTCTTCTGTTGCTGTTTCCAAGTCACCAAGCAATGTTTTGGACGCGGCCGCTTCAGGTACGGTTGCAGATACCGCTCAGGAAACAGCCGAAGACGGCGAGGACTGGGAGTGGGAGTATGTTGACGAGAACGGCAACGAAATTCCAGCCGGAGAAGATGAAGACTGGGAATGGGAATATGTTGAAGACGACGGCGAAGAAGATAAGCCTGATAATAACAAACAATAAACTATTTACAAAGACTATTCTTTCCTTTAGCGTTAGGAAACGGAGGGTAATGCCATGGCAGACAATGATGAAATTTCAGTAACAAAGGAATCGCTTTGGTATATAGATAATTATGTTCTGATACGGGATTATTATGACCGTACAGTGTCGAGAATTGCGGCTCGGTGTATCCGTATGGGAAACATTGCCGTGGAGGATTATCCTTTTTACCCTTATATTATTGATGTCTTAAATGAATTATGCGAAACCGGAGATTATATTATTGAACACAAAGAGCTCCACCCGTATGTTGAAAAAAAAATTAAGGGCGGCGTTGCTGCACTGGAAAAAAATCTAAGTTTATATAAGCAGGAACTGGAAAGAAACTCTTCCGTTGATATGGCTGCGAAAAAAGAAGCGGATTTGAGTGCGGCAAAAGACGCTTTCGGCGGTTTTACCGACCAATCAGATGATCCGACAAAGGGAGCCGGACAGAGCATTGATGACGTCGTGGCCAAGCTCATGGCTGAACAGGAAAAAATTATCCAGAAGAAAGAAGAAAATGATGAATAAATTTAGTTTTTTCAAATTTAAAAAAGGATATTTTTTATTGCTTTCTCTGCTGGCGGTTATTTCCTGCAACGCTTATCAAAGCGACGGAGAAACGGTTATTACCAATACGACCGTAAACGGAAGCGCTACGGATAATTTTATGATTTTACCGCAAGAAAATCCTTATATGCTGCGGACAACGTTTCGCGCCAATGATTTGGATTTAGAAACGCCGCTGCGCTGCAATGTTAATTGGAAGACGCAGGAAATGGTACAGATTCTTCCGCACAACAATGTATCTTTCCGAATTGACCGCAATGACGTAAATGATGCTCTGCCTGAATTTGAGGTGAGGAATTTTACGTTTGACAACATCCCAGCCGAGCAGGCTTTATTTAAGCTGACAGAGGAAGCCGGTATCACACTTGTTGCCAAAGACGCTCCTTATCCGGCGCTTTATGGCAAAAATTTGAACGGCAGTTTTAAAGAAGTCGTTGAGATGGTATCCCACTCGGCGGATTTGTTTTACCGTTATGATGCTAAAACAAACTCTCTTATTTTAAGCAGAAGAGCAAGCTTTACCCTTTACGCACCAAACTCCAGAACGCTTATGCTCGGTTTTTTGGACGTTTTGCGCGGAACGGGAATTACGGATATGGTTACCAATTGGCGGGATTATACCATAACATTTGAAACCAATTTGGAAACTATTGATAAGATTAACGAGCTGATTAATGACTTTGAAGACAACCCGACAATGATTATGTATGATGTCAGCGTTTTCAGAGTGATTGCTAAAGAGCCTTGCGGCGTGGTTTGGAACGATTTGTTGAAGGATTTTAAATTCGGCAGCATTGCAACGGCTCAAACCGGAGTTATCGGCAGAATCTTGACCGTTACGAATGACATTTCGCTGGAGCAGCTGCGAAAATTCGTTGGCAAATACGCCACTGTCCAAGATATTTCAGAAGGGCGTTTCATTGTTCCGACCCGCTGGTTTTCCCGTTTTGACGTAGGACGCTGCGGAAAACATGATAATATGGAATATCCGCTGTCAATTCTGGCTAAAGCGGGAATGGAAAAGAATAACCGTATATATTCTGAAATTACGCTGGATACGACGGAGGGAGAAATTACCAAATTTAAGGTACGCAACAAACTTGGTGAAAACTTTCTTATTATCGGGCTGCCCAGCGAAATCTTCGGCCCAGCGGCACAGGGAACCGAAACGATTGTTTATATCGTACCAAGATTAGTCAGAATGCTGAAGACTGACGAAAAAATTAAAAACAGAATTTAACGGGGAAAGCAAATGGAAGATGACAGTTTGGACAGTTTAATTACAAACAATCCAGCGGCAACTTCAGCATCTGTGCCGCAGAATGATGCGGGTAACAATGTTTCAGATGCTGTTCCGGCTTTTCGTCCGAAGCTCAGAAAAATAAAGCGTCCTAAAATTCGCCCTATGTCTGATATTCCGGCCGCCCCGGCCAAAATAATGCCACAAGCGGCAATACTGTCAGAAAATACGGTCGGAAATATTTCAGTATCTCCGGCTGCCGGATATACCGGCACAGAATTTCCGGCATCAGGTACAAATGGAGCTCCCCATCTTCCGACAGAGACAGAAACTAAAATAACCCCCAACTCAAATGCAAAAGAGCAGACAGAAAGTTCTGCAGACAACGCTCCGGCGAGGGAAAGCTCAGCGTCGACAGACATTGAGTCACGCAGCGAAGTTTCCGGCGTACTGGAGAACGACTTGCATGAAGAACTTAAACAAAGCACGGAAATTATTAAGGCCGTTGATGCCCAAAATCTGACAGCCGGCGCAGAATATGACAGTTCTTATATTCTTGACGGATTGCCGCCGGAGCTTGATTATGGTGTCGATGAAGATATTGAAGACACATATGCAGACAACGGAAGTTATGTAAAAAAGAAGCTGCTGTTTATTGCATCAGGTTTATGCCTTATTATCGGTTTATTTACCGGAAAAGCAATGTTTTCGTCGCAAAAGGTTGAAAACTACGGATTGGAAGGTGTCGTAACCAATCCGGACGTACCTTCGGGGCGTCCGCGCTGCGGCCTTACAGATAAAAGCCAGGCCTGTGTTTTTTATCTGATGAATTGGTATAAACAGGAACTAAACGGCAGAGATTTTTATAAGCTGGCTGCGCAACTTACCGGGCGTGAAGAATATATGATAGAAACGGACAATTTGCGTTATGCTACAGTTAAAATAAAGCCCGGACACTTTGCGCAACTGAACATTCCTGCACTTAAGTAATTAACTGAATTTAGCGGTTACTCGGTTTGGATAGCTGATTTAAATGTCAGCTATAATATAAAAGAGCCGCCATAACGGCGGCTTTGGATTATTCTTTATCTTCCGATGTATTTTCAGGCACTACTGTCTTTTCCTTTTTTCCGGAACTTTTTTCCTGGTGCGCGGCCTGAGCCTTCTCTTTTATTTCTTTTGAAGCCTTCTTTCCGGCCTCAACCAGATGAGGAACTTCATCTTTTATTTTATTCATCAAATGCGGCAGCCTTTCCGCATTATATATAGCAATTACAATAATTGCCACTAAGACCCATATCATAAACTTTCTCCTTTCTTCAACATTTGATGCAATACTTCAGTTGCATCATAGGAACATTTCACATTAAGTATACTGCCAATCTTTTCTTTATATTGCAGTTCAATATTCTTAACATCAACACATTTAGGCTTGTTATGAATAACTTTTTTTATGTTGGCATACCTTTGCAACGATTTTTCGGTCATAAAGCATCGTTCGCCGCAGACCGCCGTTAAGTCTTTTATCCGTCCCGAACAACAGCAAACGGCATCAACCCCGGCTCTTATGCTAAGAGATGCCCTTTCAGCAATTGTTCCTTTTAAGGCATGCATATCAATTGCATCACTCAAAAGAAAACCGTCAAATTCCAAATATCCGCGTATTAATTCGGAAATAACCTTTGGAGATTGTGTCGCCGGATATTCCGCATCAAAACTTTTTAACAATATATGGGAAGTCATCGCAAGGGGAAATTTGCTGAACGAATGCAAATAAGCAGTCTTTTTTTCAATTTCCCAACGGGACAGTTCTGTTTCCGGGACGCTCAGATGAGGATCATTCAATGTTGAAAAATGCCCCGGAATATGTTTGATACAGGGACATATTCCGTTATCAATATAGGTTTCGGCCATTATACCGGCACGGCTTTCTATTTCTTCTTCATCCGCACTAAAACACCTGCTGGTCAGAACTTCGCTTTGCGGATTTGTCTTCTTATCTACGACCGGAGCATAATTAACATTAATTCCCAATGACCGAAGATTTTTGGAAATCAAAACCGCATGCCAGCAACTGCATATTTCTACTATGCTGCCCAGCGTTTCTGCCGAGGTATAGACGGGGAATCCGGCATTTGCCAGCCGGGAAACGCGGCCTCCTTCCTCGTCAACCGCAATCAAGACATCGTCCCGTCCGATCGTTTCGCGTATTTCATCTATCAGATTTTTAGCCTGTTGTTTTGATTTAAAATTACGCGCAAATAAGCTGACGCCAAGCGGATTATATTCCGCAAAAAGCTTTTTTTCCTCTTCGGTAAGAGTCAAGCCCTCGCATGATAACATTGCCGCTAAAATTGGTTTAGTCATATTTTTCCTAATTTTGTTTGATAATGCTGCTTATCTGGTTCTTTTTCAATCGGCTGCCCAATGCTGCTGCCTCTTCGCGGGTTTTGAAAACACCGACCTTCAAGCGATACAGCGTATTGCCGTTGGCAGCTTTAATTTCTTCTATTTCATACGGATAGCTTTTCAAAAACGTATGTTTGGCCGACAGATTATTCCAGAGCGACTGGACAGCTTTGCGGCTGGAAGAGGCTATAATCTGGGCATACCATGTCCCTTTGGCAAAGACTGCCTTTTCTGTTTTTTGGTTTTCGGCAGGTTTTGTACCTTTTTCTGCCAGAGCTTTTTCCGTTTCACCGTCTGAAAGTTTCTGTTTTTGAGAATTTATGCTCTTTTGCAATGTCACTTCTATATCTTTAATTTTTTCCGGTATAGCTACTTTTTCCCGGCTGTTGGTCTTTATTGCAGACAATTCGGCCGTCGCCAATTTGATATTTCCCTGACCTGCATTATCCAATTCCGTTTCAACCTTATTCAGACTGTCGTCCCCATCAATGCTTTCAACTAAACTGTCCATGGCTTCCGACGGAGGCAATGTGTTTTCAACAACAAGTTTCGGCATATCCGGCGCAGGGCGAATATTAACCTCGCCTGACGGTTTTGGCGTATTATCGACTATATGGTAAATTTCGCGATCCTGATTGTCAATTTCCATTCCGCCGGGGTCATTGGGCAGCACCTTTGCCGGAGTAAACGGACGTCTGATAACAGGGATTGCGCGTTCTTTATTCATGTTGTCCGCAGGCCCCAGAAAAAGCCAGCCTACGACTCCGCCAACAACAATACCTGCCAACATTCCAATAAAACCGTTTTTGGCATGACGTATCTCTTCCTGGCGGTCTTCCAAACTCTGTATATTCTGGTCAGCTACCCGCTGGTGAAAATCGTTCGTATCATTATCAGGATTTGTAAAACCCAGCAACATATATCCATTCCCCTATCGCAACTGCCGTTCCGCCATTTTACGGCCGGCTTATTCCAATCCGCTTAAAAATATTATAAACCGAAATATATTTACAATCATTTAATATTATATCGGTTAAAGTTTCGTAAGCGAAATTTAAATAGGCATAGAAAATGAAAATAGCAACATATAACGTCAATTCAATCAAGGCCCGGGGTGCCAATCTGTGCAAATGGCTGCAAACAAGCCAGCCCGATATCGTCTTTTTACAAGAGATAAAATGCGAAACGGAAAATTTTTTATATTTTGAATGCGAAAGTCTGGGCTATAAGGCTACCGCGCTCGGACAAAAAAGCTATAACGGCGTTGCCATTCTGAGCAAATACGATTTTGACATTACCTCGCGCAACCTGCCTGACTTTCAGGAAGATGCAGCCTCCCGCTATCTGGAAGTATTTATCCGGCATCCTGAGAAGCCTTTTTATGCAGCATCCGTATATGCTCCAAACGGATGTTCCCCGGACAAGAAGACCGAACAAGCAAAACTGGCTTATAAACTCCATTGGTTTGACATGTTCAACAGACGGGCGCTTTATTTAAAGAAAACAGGATACCCGGTTGTCATCGGCGGAGACTTTAACGTTATGATGCAGGATATTGACGTTTTTGACGGCAGCCGCTTTAAAAACAGCCCATTGTACAGAAAGGAAGTCTGGGATAAAATAAAAGCTTTGCAGTTTTCCGGTTACCACGATGCTTTTCGGCTTTTGCACCCTCAGGCGGAAGGATTCACCTTTTGGGATTATACTGCTAACTCTTTTGTAACCAATTCCGGTTTAAGAATAGATTATCTGTTCATCACAGCCCAATTTGCCGAACAATTGGTTACATGCGGTGCAGACAAATCGTTGCGCAGTATGGACAAACCTTCTGACCATACGGCACTGGTTGCTGAATTTGGAAAATGAAAATGAAAAAAACGGCCTTTTTTTTACTGTTATTCTTTTTATTAAATGCTGTTAATGCCAGCGCATACGAATTTACTAAAATCAACAGGCTTTTTTCCGTTTTGGAAAATGATTACGTTAATGAAACAAATTTGAAAAATATCGCTTTAACGAGCTTAAAAACTTTATCTGATTTTGACGAGAATCTAAGGTTTTATAATAACGATTCACAGGCCTTCCTTTATGAAAACAATAACCTGATAGGCATTTTTGAACTCCCCCGGGAAAATCAAAACCCGGTGTTATGGCAGGAACTTCTCACCAGTGTTCTGACAACAAGCGCACAGCGTTCGGACAAACTTGGCGGCAGGGAATCCGAGCTTGAAACCCGAATCTTAAAAACGATGGCCGACAATCTTGACATTTATTCGCGGATTGATGACCTGCCCTCTGCCGAGCTTGATATCAGATACGACAAGCGGAACAATATCCTTTATGTAAGGCCAACTGCTTTTTTTGAGGGAATATCTCAAAAAATCCAAACTGTCGCTACGGCATTTCCGCATAATTCAGGATTGATTTTTGATTTGCGAGAATGCAGAGGCGGCAGCTTTAATGAAGCACTGCGAACGGCTGACCTGTTTCTGGACAGCACAATTATTGCCTACAGCCAGGGAAAGGATAACCAGAAAAGATATTATACGGCGACTCCGGGAGATATTCTGAAAGGAAAGCCTATTGCCGTGTTGACCGGCAGGACCACGGCATCTGCCGCTGAGCTTGTCGCCGCCGCTTTAAGCGAACAAAGCAGAGCCACTCTCATCGGAACAAGGACTTACGGGAAAAACAGCATTCAGAGTACTTACCGGATTAAAGACCGGATATTATTTTTAACCAGCGGACATTTTTATACACCGTCGGGAAAATCTCTTGAAAAAGACGGCCTGACGCCGCAGATATGTACCGGTATAAACAACAGCTGCATTTCTCCCGACAGCACCAATTCGGCAAAAGATATTCAAATTGCCATCAACCTGATAAAAAAGAACTTCGGCTAAAATTCTTGTTGACATTAAATATAATAACTGTATAGTGCGTGTAAAGTTTTTTGTGTTTAACCTTGAATTTATAAGAGTAAAATAATGGCAAAAGCAGTAAAAGTAAAAGTAAAATTGGAGAGCAGTGCCGGAACAGGTACTTTTTATCTTGCTGAAAAGAATCCAAGAACTCATCCTGAAAAGCTGGTAATGAAAAAGTATGATAAAAAGTCTAAAAAGCACGAAGAGTTTGTTGAAAAGAAATTGAAGTAATTTCGGACTGTTTGACTTATGTTTTAAAAGATGCCTTTTCAGGCATCTTTTTTGTTGTTTTACCGATTGAAATATTTTTATAAAATTTCTGCCCTTATGCATCTACATGGCGCATATACCGGCATTAATTCGGAAACGCTTTTTTATATTCCTTCTGAATTTTTTCCAAATTGACATCGGTATAACGTTGAGTCGAACTTAGCGACGCATGTCCCAGCAATTCCTGTATTGAGCGTAAATCCGAACCCTGAGCCAGCAAATGCGTGGCGAAGGAATGCCGCAGAGCATGAGGCGTTATGTTGTCAGGAAGATTTAATTTCATACGAATTTTCTGTAACTTCCTTTGGATGATTCGAGGACTGATTCTTTCCCCTTTTGCCCCGAGAAACAGAGCATCTTCCGGACGCAGCCGATAAGGACAGCATTTTTTGTAGGCTTCTATCCGTTCTATAACAATCGGCAATATCGGGACATAGCGGTCTTTGTTACCTTTGCCGCGAATTTTTATAAAATCTCCATGCTGTGTCACATCTTCCACATTCAGCGACAGAGCTTCCGAAATACGCAATCCACCCCCATACAGCAGAGTAAATATTGCCATATCGCGAACGCCAAGCCATGGTTCGCTGCATCCCTGCGCTGCTTCATCAATGACTTCAAACGTCGTATTCACATCTAAAGCCCGCGGCAGAATTTTAGGGAGTTTCGGCGTTGATATTTGGAAAATTGCAGTATTGCACATTACCCCACAATCATCAAGCCATTTGAAAAAATTTCGTACCGATGATTCTTCACGGGCTATAGAGGTTCTTCTTATCCCCCGTTTGGCACGAAGGCTGAAAAAATTACGGAAGGCTCGAATATCAAGTTTTTTTAAATCTGATACGGTTACCTTTTCCTTTGCCAGATATTCAAGAAATATTTCCAAATCACTTAAATAGCTCTGAATGGTATGGGAAGAATAGTTTCGCTGCGTTCTCAACCATTCGGTCCAGCGTTGTATCAGTTTTTTCAGTTCTTTGTCCGGCATACGGCATTCTCCTCCGAAAACAAAACCTCTTAATGTTACGAAAATAACATTAAGAGGTTAACAATAGGTTATAACCCATTATTTATAATATTTGAAATCAGCTTCAAAATCCTCCATCTCCTGCTCATGTTCCAGTTCTTCTTTTAAAATCTTGCGGGAAATGCGAAATGTTTCAAAATCTTTGCCCTGGCACATTTCGCATATTTGTTCATAACGGGCAACGGCACAGCGCTCCGCCGTTAAATTTTGCGCAACTAGTACTTTGGTATCTGCATTCATCGGTGCATCATATTTACATTGGGCTTTTTCTTTCCATTCCGAAGGGTCGAGAATCGGTGTTCCGCCAAGCTGAATAATACGCTCAGCCAACCAGTCGGCATGTTTGAGTTCTTCTCCGGCATGTTCCATAAATTCTTTCACGACTTTCGGACGTTCCAGCCCTTCGGCAACTTTTGCCCCAACCCAATACTGATAATATGCCAACCATTCTTCGGCAAAAGCGCAGTTCAATATTTTCAATAATTCTTCCTTATCAACTTTTGATATTCTTTGAGCCATCTCACCCATTGTCATCTCCTTTTATTCAGATATGTTATATACAATCTTCTAAATAATCATAATCGCCGGAATATCAATGCTGCGGAAATCCAATCTTTACTCCAAGTTAAGTTTTCCACCGTACAATGGCCTAAATAAATATCGGGAGAAAACCATGGTTAAAATAGCGCCAAGCATTCTTGCCGCAGACAGCGCAAATTTCGGAAGAGAAATATCTGCCTTGCAAAGTGCAGGAGCCGATTATATCCACTTTGACGTTATGGACGGACACTTTGTGCCCAACCTAACCTTCGGTCCGAAAATTCTAAAAGAAACGAAATCCTATTCCAAATTGCCGTTTGATGTTCATCTTATGGTTACATGTCCGGAAAGATTTATTCCATGGTATGCCGAAGCCGGTGCGGACATAATCACTTTTCATCTTGAAGCGACTGACGAACCTGAAAAAGCAATTCAGATGATAAAAAATTACGGTTTAAAATCCGGTATAAGCCTGAAGCCCGGGTCAGACATTAACAGACTGACACCTTTTGCGAATATGGTTGACCAGATTCTGGTCATGGCGGTAGAACCCGGTTTCGGCGGGCAAAAGTTCAGACCGGATACTCCGGAGAGAATCAAATTCACAAAAGAAATTATCGGAAACGGCAAAACCCTTATCGAAACGGACGGCGGAATCATTCGCGAAAACGCTCCATTGTGCATACAGGCCGGGGCGGATATTTTGGTGGCGGGAACTTCAATATTTGCCGGCGGCACTTATGCTGACAATATAAAAGCTTTGAAAGGAGCATAACATGAGTCTGGTTATGATTATAGAAGACGAAGAACCGTTAGCAATGCTCTTAAGTTATAACCTTGAAAAAGAAGGATATGAGGTTGCAACCGTATCTAACGGCCTGAATGCCATCAGTGAGATTGAGCGCCTTATGCCTTCCGTCATCCTTCTGGATTGGATGCTGCCTGAAATTTCGGGCGTAGAAATATGTAAGCTGGTGCGTTCAAAACCCGATATTAAGAACATACCGATTATTATGCTTACGGCAAAAAGCCAGGAAGAAGACAAAATTAAAGGTCTCGGAGCCGGTGCAGACGATTATGTTACAAAGCCTTTTTCCGTTCCTGAACTTATGGCAAGAGTCAAAACCAATATGAGGCGGGCGCCTCTGTTTGAAGAAAAAGAAAAACTGATTGTTTTTGAAGATATAACCATGGATCTGACAGAGCGCAAAGTTCGACGCGGCGATAATTACCTGCATCTCAGCCCTACTGAATTCAGGCTTTTGAAAATGTTGCTCAAGGAGCCGGGCAAAGTATTTTCGCGCGAAGTCTTGTTGAAATCGGTCTGGGGTGAAAATATTTATGTCGAATCACGGACAGTTGACGTCCATATCCGGCGGTTGCGAAAGACTCTTAACAAATATGGCCCTGATTATATCAGAACCGTACGCGCCAATGGTTACAGCATAGATAAGAATATATCTTCACAAGATGACGAAACAATTTTGCATAATGATATGGAAAACAAACAATAGACAACCTTCGTTTTTTGACCGAGAAGAACCAAAGGCAACTAAATTACCGCCGGTTATAGCTGCTTGCGCAAATCCAATGCCAGCTTAATCGTTCCATCGTCCATATAGTCAAGCTCGCCACCTACGGGAATCCCCTGTGCCAAAGACGAGATTTTTATATTTTTGTCTTTCAACAAAGATGAAATGTAATGCATTGTTATCTGTCCATCCACTGTGGCGGGCAAGGCAAGAATGATTTCCGAAATTGCTTCCGTCTCAATCCGTTTTACCAGCTTATCAATATTCAGGTCTTCTGGCGTTATCCCTTCTATTGCCGAAAGGACACCGCCCAAAACATGATAACGCCCTTTATACAGACCGCCGCGCTCCAACGCCCATAAGTCGCTTATGTCCTGAACAACGCACAAAAGCCCGGTGTCTCTTGCGGCAGAACGGCATATTGAGCATGGATTTTCCGTATCATAGTTGCCACAAATCTCACAAACTTTTATATTTTCATAGACATCCTGTAATGCGGTAATCAGCTGAGGGATTAATATCTCCTTTTTTTTCAGCAGATGCAGAACTATTCTCCGCGCCGAACGGCTCCCTAAAGAAGGAAAGCGGGCTATAAGTTTTATCAGCTGTTCAATATATTGTCCTGACATTGATTTTCCTAAAACGGAAGTTTCAAACCGCCAAGATTGACACCACCGGTTGCGGCCTTCATCCCCTCTTCGGCCAGAGCTTCAACCTTTGCATGAGCCTCATTGTATGCAACCAAAATCAAATCTTCCAGCATTTCAGTGTCATCAGCATTTACCAGCGATTTGTCAATGGTAATTTTTTTCATCTCCGATTTTCCGTTTAGAATTACGGACACCATACCATTGCCAGAAGTTCCGTTTACTTCGGTTTCAGCCAATTTTTCCTGCGCTTCCTGCATTTTTTTCTGCATTGCCTGAGCTTGTTTCATTAATCCTTGGATATTTAACATTTTCATTCCTCTTCTTCAAAATAGGTTACGGGGACTGTATCTCCCGGAATATCCGGTTCATTTTCGGCCAGTTCTTCAAGATTTTTACGAATTACCGTTTCAATCTTGGCGCCTTTAAATTCTTCCAGAATTTTTTTGACCAACGGATATTCGGAAACATTTTTCTTTGTTGCTTCGGCTACGGATTTTTCTTTATCCGCAATGGTTTCGCCCAAATCTCCCTTAATAATTTCAATTTCCCATTGACGGCCGGTCGCTTCACTGAGCAACTTATGCAAATTCATTATAAAATCCTGATGAATGGACGGCGCAATGTTCATGGCGATGTGCCCGTCAGAAAATTCCCGAATACATACGTCATGTTTGATTGAATATTCAATCAAGGCTTTTTTGGTACCTTCAAGAT
The DNA here is from genome assembly GCA_001917135.1 of Acetobacter sp. 46_36. Lineage (GTDB taxonomy): Bacteria > Pseudomonadota > Alphaproteobacteria > RF32 > CAG-239 > CAG-267. Next base: position 111,060 of record MNTT01000014.1, on the reverse strand, counting down.
AGCGCAATAAATCTTCGACAGTATTGAATCCGCTGGTTTCTCCTGCAGACACAGTTGCGGTCAAATCATTTTTTTTTTCTGTTCCGGATGGCGGAACTGATACTGGTGCAGCAGCGGCAGAATTTTGCAAGAGGGCTGACTGCCCGGAATAAACAGAGCTGATACCGGCTAAATCAGAGTTTTTTTTTACTTCATTTAAAATTTCATAAGGTGTCGGCAAAGAGGCCGAATAGGCTACGCGCAACAGTATCATTTCCAGAGCTTCCACTGCCGACGGCGCCATATTTATTTCAGAAATCCCTTTTATAAGCATCTGCCAGATTTTAGACAGGACAGCCAGAGAACATGACGTGCTGAGTGTGGCAAACGTTTTTTTCTCTATTTCGCTCAGGCTCGTTGAATTTAAAAGCGCCGGTATAATTTTTACTTTTGCCAAATCATGCGTGATATTTATTAAATCCTGCAAGACAATCATCGGTGTCGCACCGTTGGTATACTGTTCGGAAATGTCTTTGAGCACCGCTTCCATATTCCCGTTTACCAAATTTTCAAACAGTGTCAGTGTCTGACTACGATCTGCAAGTCCCAACATCTTTTTCACAACATCAGTATTAATGTTGCCATTGCTTAAAACGATTGCCTGATCAAGCAAAGACAAACCGTCGCGAGCAGAGCCGTCAGCTGCTTTGGCAATAATATCCAAGGCTTCCGTTTCTGCCGGGATATTTTCGTTGGCAAGAATTTTCGTAAACAGCTGCGTCAGGGTTTCAACAGACAGCCGCTGCAAATCGAACCTCTGGCAGCGGGATAGAATCGTTACGGGAACTTTGCGAATTTCCGTGGTTGCAAAGATAAACTTTACATGAGCCGGGGGTTCTTCCAGCGTCTTCAAAAGCGCATTAAAAGCCCCTTTTGACAGCATATGAACTTCGTCTATAATATAAACTTTATAGCGGGCATTTGTTGGCGCGTAACGTGCACTGTCCAAAAGCTCCCGGATATCATCTACCCCCGTATGCGAGGCAGCATCCAATTCCATTACATCCATATGACGCCCTGCTGCAATCGCCTTGCAATTATCGCACACCCCGCAAGGATGGATTGTCGGGCCGCCTTTGCCGTCTGCCCCGGTACAGTTTAATGCGCGGGCAATCAGACGTGCTGTCGTTGTTTTACCGACTCCGCGAATCCCGGTCAGGATATACGCATGGTGCAGGCGGTTGTTTTGTATGGCATTCGTCAACGTTTGAACCAAAGCATCCTGCCCCAGTAAATCTTCAAAATTTTGGGGGCGGTATTTGCGCGCCAAGACGACATATTGATTTTCGTTTGTATTTTCTTCTGCCATTGCTTTCAACTTATGAGGCGAAGGGATACAGACCTTGTTTTAACTGTTACGGCTGCTTTCTTCCGAACCTGACCGGGTTGGCAGCAAAACAACCCTGTACCCTTCATATTAACACTTTCCTATAATGCGCAAACCTGACTAATTTGCAAGTTAAAAAACAACTATCAACACTAATTGTTATACAGCCATTTTAAAACTTCGGAACTGCTTTTGCCATAAAATTTTGGTAGTTTTTCATACGGGATATAGCGAATATCTATTTCGCTGTCGACATAATCTGAATTCCGATTGTCAGCTTTAGAGACGACTTTTGGCCCATCTTTCGTTATCTCCAGCATTTCCAAGCTATGGTAACTTTGCCCTGTCGGAAGAATCTTAAAGAATCCATTCACACCGATAAATCCGCTTTTGCCGGTTAAGGCCGCATCCAAATCATTCCGGTCTTTCGTTGACAAAACGGATGCTAACAGCACGCTGTCGTAGGCAAATGAATATATGCTTTTCGGCTGTTCACCAAACGTTTCTTTGTATTTATCGGTAAAATAAGTTCCGTAACTCTTTGATACCATCGGATATACGCCGTGATACAAAATCGTTTCTTTGCTCAAATTAGTATTATCCCAAGCAGACGTTCCCAAAAACAATACATCGGGATACATGATGTCATTGTAAGCAAACATTGACGCCATGGACTTAAGCCGATTGCCACTGTCTGCAATCATTACCGCATCAAAATCCGCTGCTGATGACATTTCTTTTACCATTACCGAAAAATCCATATTCTCGGGGCTGTAAAACCCTACTTTGACCAAAGACATATCCTTTGCAACGGAAGACATTAAAGCTGCCTTTACAATATTTAAACCGCTGTTATTGTCCGGCACCAAAAGCGCCAATTTCGACCGTCCCTGAGCCGCGGCATAAGAAACTGCCCGGTCAACCTGCTCACCGGTCAACAGCCCGATGCTGTAAATTCCTTTCTGCAAGACCTGCGGCGACGTCGTAAAGGAAACTACAGGAACATCTGCCGATAAAGCGACGGAAGAAACTCCCTCAACTTCATTACCCATTAACGGTCCGAGGATGAGATTTGCACCTTCCTGTACTGCTCGGTCTGCCGCCACAGCCGCCCCATTTTCCGTACTGCCGGTATCATAAAATTTCAGGACCATACGATTATTCTGTAAATCATCCAATGCCATAAACATTGCATTTTGCATTCCCAGCCCCACATTTGACGCTTTGCCCGTCAAGGGGAGCAAAACCGCTACGTTTAACGGGTTTTCCGCAACCATGGACTTATTTATTGCATCATAATCAATAATATCATAGCGCTGATCGGAAAGTTCAATACGATTGTCCGTCAAGGGGCTGTTGCAGCCGAAAAGCCCGAGACACAGAAAAAATAAGGCGATTTTTTTTAACACTTGCATTTATTCCCAAAATATTAAACAATTATGTTGTTCTATTTAAAACAAAAAACCTTTATTGTAAAGAGTTATAAGATGTTAGATGCAGGTTTGTATATTGTTGCGACCCCGATTGGCAATATCAGAGATTTATCCCCCAGAGGAATCGACGTTTTGCAAGACGCCGAGATTATTGCCGCAGAGGATACCAGAATCAGCAAAAAGCTGTTTTCGCTGTTGGGCATCTCTACGCATAAGTTTTTCATTACTTACGAAGACCACTCTGAACAGGAAAAATTCCAACAGATTATAGATTTTATCAGAAACGGAAAAAGCGTTGCCCTTATCAGCGACGCCGGTTCCCCGCTTATCTCAGACCCCGGATATAAACTTGTACGCGAGTGCCGGCAGCAGAACATCAAAGTCACAACCGTTCCAGGCGCTTGTGCCGTTATCTGTGCTTTGCAGCTTTCCGGCCTGCCGACCAACCGGTTTATGTTTGCCGGTTTTATCCCCAACAAAGATAAACCCAGGCTTGATTTATTTACAGAGTTGAAAAATATCAATACGACGCTGGTTTTATATGAAACGGCAATCCGATTAGAAAAGACATTGGCTGTTTTGGAAAAGCTGATGCCGCAGAGGGAAATAGCCGTCATCCGGGAAATCAGCAAACTATATGAAGAATGCATTTCAGGCCTGCCCGGAGACGTCAGACGAAAATTTGCAGAAAAGCCGGCCAAAGGAGAAATCGTTTTGGTTATTGCTCCGCCGCATGCCGACGAGCAGGAAAAGCCGGATTTGGAAAAACTGCTGACTGATGAATTAAGCCGCTGCACCCTTAAAGAAGCAGTTAAAAATATTGCGGAAAAATACCATTTAAAAAGAAATGACGTATATGAAAAAGCTTTGGAACTTAAAAATAACGCCCTATAAATCAGGACAACTGGCGGAATTTGTCTGCCGGTTATATATGAGACTGCACGGCTACCGTATTATCGCAAAGAACTATAAATGTGGCAGCGGCAAAAAGACATCCTGCGGCGAATTGGATTTTGTCGCCGCCAAAGGAAAAAGAATCGTTTTTTGCGAAGTAAAGAAACGCAAAAGGTCTGCTGATTTTCTCTACGCGCTATCATATAAACAACAGCAGCGGATTATGCGTGGCGGAGAATACTTTATGAAAATGCACAAGACATAACGCAATCATACCATGCAGTTTGATGTTTTCTTCGTTCGGCTGCCTTTTTATATCCACCGCATTCCCAACGCCCTGCACTGCGACTACGTCAGGTAAAGCACACACAGAGAATCCAGTTCAGCTTGCAAACAACTGCCCTTGCAGGCAGCTGCCGTTTTTAATACATCACTTTGCTTAAATACAAACCGCATGCCGGAGCTGTAGCTCCCGCGCAAGCTCGGTCTTTTTTTTCCAAAATAAATTTAACGTCCTGCGGGGAAAATTTTCCATCGCCGACTGATTTCAGGGTTCCTACCATATTACGCACCTGATGGTACAGAAATGACCGGGCTTCGACAACGAAATCTATTTCATCGCCATTAGTTGTGATATCCAGTCTGTCCAACGTCTTAAGGGGAGAAAGAGCCTGGCACCCGGCGCCGCGAAACGATGTAAAATCATGATGTCCCAGAAGATATTTTGCCCCCTCTCGCATTTTTTCCACATCAAGCGGATATCCCACCGTCCATACGCGATTTGTAAGCAATACCGTCGGAGCCCTGCGGTTCAGAATGCGATATACATATCCGCGCCCGACAGCTGAAAAACGGGCATGAAAATCCGGTGAGGCTTCTTCGACTTCTATAACCGAAACAGGGGCGCCAAGTATCCGCAAACGTGCATTGAACGCTTCGCGCAGGTGAAACAAATCCATTGACGTTTCTAAGTCAAAATGTGCAACCTGCCCTAAAGCATGGACGCCGGCATCCGTGCGCCCGGCGCCAAAAACATCTATCTTCCGGTGAGTAAAGCCCGTCAAAGCCTCTTCCAAAAAATACTGAACACTAACCCCTTCGTCCTGTTTTTGCCAGCCGAAGAGGTTAGTGCCGTCGTATTCTATCGTAATTTTGTAACGCATAATTTTTTGGTATGTATCCGATTATGCTGCTTTGGCAACCATTGCTCCAGCCGTTGATGAAATTGTTCTGGACAGTCCCAAAGCATCCTGTATCTGCCAGATAACACGCAGTGCATTTAAAGCATCTTCGCCGCTGATACGAGGAGTTGCTTCCCCTTTGACGCAGCTGATGAAATGAGATAATTCGGCCTGAAGCGGCTGGTTGGTCGGAATAAACAACTGTTCAACACTTCCTTTAAGGCCGTAATTCATCCACTCGGGGATATTTTCCTGGTTTACATACGGCATACGTCCCTGCGAATGAACGTTTATGCTCTGATTGATAAAGTCCATATCAATATAGTTGGTATCCGTCGTAACGGTTAATGTACGGACGCGCGCCTGCGTAATGCGGCTCGCCGTAATATTAGCAGTAGCGCCGCTCGCAAATTCCAACAATGCCGTGATGTAGTCTTTTCCGCTTTCATTTCCGGGCGTTTTTACAGCGGCTGCCTGAACATTTACAACCGGAGACTTCACTAAAGACTGGATAACTTCTACGTCGTGTATCATCAAATCCATGGCAACATCGACATCAGTAATTCTGCCGCTTGCCGCCGACATTCTCTGTGCCGTCAGCGAACGGATTTTACTGGTATCGGAAAGGATTTTCCCCATCTGTTCAACTGCCGGGTTAAACCGTTCAATATGCCCGACAAGAAGCGTAACATTATTTTTTCTTGCTGCATCAATCAGCCGCCGGCATTCTTCTTCTGTTGTAGCCAGAGGTTTTTCCATCATGCAATGAATTCCCTTATTCAAAAAGAATTCGCCGACTTCGCAATGTGCAACAGATGTTGTTACGACACTGACAGCATCTACAGCACGGGCCACTTCTTCCAATGAGGTAAAAGCTTTAATTCCAAACATTTCAGCAGCCTTTTTGGCATTTTCGCCAAAAATATCATAGACACCGACAAGTTCAACTCCCGGAAGGCTTTTGTAGGTACGCAGATGATTTTTACCCATCATGCCGGCGCCGATGACTGCCACTTTTATTAAATTTGACATATTACACCCCTTTTAATGTATCATTTGAGGGCTATATAACACCTTTTGTCAAAAAAATCTTCTAAAAAGATGTTACAATTTGTTACAAAGGATTACGGATGTACCGATACGGCTGTTATAGCAATAAAACGACTATACCATATACTGTTTTGCACTTTAGTCGATTTCCGCCAGACGCTGCGCCTGGTCTTCGGTTATAAGCGCATCAATGATTTCATCTAAAGCTTCGCCCGAAACGACTTCATCCAATTTATAAAGTGTCAAATTAATCCGATGATCCGTTACACGCCCCTGAGGATAGTTATAAGTGCGAATTCTTTCGCTGCGGTCACCGCTGCCAACCTGCAACTTTCGTTTTTCGGAATAAGTCGCATCAATATTGGCTTTTTGCGTATCGTATAATTTGGCGCGCAGGTGGTTCATTGCCTTTTCTTTATTTTTAAACTGTGAACGGTCATCCTGACATTGTACGACAATACCGGTCGGAATATGCGTAATGCGCACGGCCGACTCCGTACGGTTGACGTGCTGTCCGCCGGCGCCGGAAGCCCGGTAAACATCAATTTTCAAATCGGCAGGATTAATATACATATCGACTTCTTCTATTTCAGGAAGTACGGCAACGGTTGCAGCCGACGTATGCACTCGTCCCTGCGACTCCGTTACAGGCACGCGCTGTACCCGGTGGGCGCCGGACTCAAATTTTAATTTGGCGAAAACATCTTTGCCGGTAATTTTGGCAGAAGCTTCTTTATAACCGCCGATACCGTTTTCACTGGCATCTAAAATTTCAAATTTCCAACCTTGCTTTTGCGCATAGCGCTGATACATTTCAAACAAGACTGCGGCAAACAAGGCAGCCTCATCACCTCCGGTTCCTGCCCTTACCTCAAGAATCGCATTTTTTTCATCGTCTTCTTCTTTGGGCAGTAAAAGAACTTTGATTTCTTTTTCCAATTCAGGAAGTTTTTCCTTCAGTTCGTAATATTCCGCTTCTGCCAGCTCGCGCATTTCCTTATCCATTGAGGCATCCTGCATCAATTCACCGGCCTCTTTAAAACTCTTTTCCTGCTTTTGGTAATTATGGATAGCCTCCACAACCGGCTCTAAAACCGATATTTCCTTATTCAATTTTACCAGTTCGTCTGCCCCTATTGACGGCGATGCAAGCAAAGACTGTACTTCTTCATAACGGCTGACGACACCTGCCAGTTTTTCCTGAAAATTCATTAATTCTTCCTTATTACGTTTTATTACCGTTTGTTGTTTGTATTGGTTATTTCTTATTTTGATGCAAAATGCAACAAGAAAAACATTTCGTTTAGTCTAAAAAAACATTTCGTTTAGTCTAAAGAATCTAAGGGGATATTCATTTTCCTCTTCTTGGCAAGAATATTTTTTTCCATGCCTTTTACATAAACTTTGACATTATGCGGCCGTCCCACGGACAAAAACAGGTTATCGGCATAGTCAATTTCCTTTTTAACGCCCCGATGGAAGACTCCCTGAAAATAGACCTTTTTCCGGTCTTTCAGCTCAACCCAGCTTTCTCCGGTAAATTCTACGACAACTTTATTATCTTCTAAAACTGCGGCTTCTTCTTCGGCTGCAGCCGGCTTTTCGGGTACCGGGGTCTGCCCAGCTCCCGGCAGTTCAGATACTTTTTCCGCTTCGTTTTCTGCCGGTGTTTTTACCGAATCCGCAGATGTGTTGTCAGTTTGGAGGTTTTCTTCAGCAGGCGAAACAACATTTTCCAAAGAGGCGGTTTCCGCTGCCGGCAGTTCTTCCGTTTTTACATCATTCTCAACTGCGGAAACTGCCGTTTCACCGTTTTCTGCGGCACTTTCTTCAGCTGTACCGCGGTTTGCCGTTTCCACAACAGATGAAACAGTATACAAATGCCATCCGCCATACAGCACTGCAAGCGCAATAACACCGGCCAATATATGCCTGCCGTTGCTCTTGTTCGCCTCGGGGGTTTGCTCGTCGTCATCATCCTTGCTTTGCTCTTCAACCTGCGAGGCAGCTTTGTAAAGCTTAACGGCGCGTTCCGGGTTCAACCCCAGATAGCGGGCATAAGTACGAACATAACCCACGCCATAGGGAATCGGAGGCAGAGTTTCGTAATCACTTTCTTCCAATGCCGTCAGATATATTTTCCTGATGCAAAGTTCGCTGGAAATTTCCTCCATACTTTTTTTGCTCTTCAGGCGGCTGCTTTTCAAAATTGTGCCGATATCATCAATGTCTATATCCAGTTCTTCCGTATTTTCCATGGCTTTAACTTTCGTAATCAAGTTGCTTTCAGGTATTAAAACATACTTTTTAATAGATTTCAATAGCGTGATCAGCCGCGTAGGATTTTAATTGCGGGCGCAATGTCCGACGCGAAGATGACAATATGTTGTTCAGATAGTCTTCCACCCCTCGTGCCGACAAAGACCGAATCATCGCCTTGACTTTACCATAAGACGCGCTTGATACCGACAGGTTGCGGAAACCCAAGCCAATCAAAGCCATGGCATCCAGCGGCGAGCTGGCCATTTCCCCGCAGACGGAGCAAGGAACCCCCGCGTTATTGGCTTCTTTTATAATTTTTTTCATCAGATTTAAAAACGGGGCGGAAAGGACATCGTATCTGCCGCTCAGACGAGGATTTCCCCGATCGCAGGCAAAGAAAAACTGATACAAGTCATTTGTCCCGACAGAAATAAAATCGCAGTATTTCAATATCTCCCGCAACTGAAAGACAACAGAAGGAACTTCTATCATCATTCCCAGGTTCACTTTTGACGGCAGTTCGTACCCTTCGCGCTTTTCACGTTCATAAGCAAACATAAAAGTTTCTTTTGCTTCAAGAAACTCGTCCAGATTGGAAATCATCGGAAACATAACGTTCAGTTCCTGTCCTGATGCCGCACGAATAAAAGCTCGCATCTGTTTACGAAGGATAGCTCTCCTGTCCAGCGTAATGCGAATCGAACGCCAACCTATTGCCGGATTATCTTCCGATATACTGTTCCAGTACGGCAGCAACTTATCGGAACCGACATCAAGACTACGGAAAATTATTTTTTTTCCATCTGCTGCCTGATACAGGCGCTTATAGCACTCGACTTGTTTTTCAATATCGGGCATCTTGTCGGAAGACATAAACAAAATTTCCGTCCGGTACAGGCCGACTCCGTCGCAGTTGGTGCTTTTTATATAATCAAAGTCAAAATCCATGCCGATATTGATATAAAGGTTTACCCTTTCTGAATCTTTGGTCTTGCTTTTTAAATTTTTGAGTTTCTGTATTTGCTGGAGTTCTTTCTTTTTTTCCTCCATTTTGGCCGAAATTTTTTCTATTACAGCCTTCGGCGGATTGACATATACGGAACCGTCCGCCCCGTCAACGGCAATAACGGCTCCGTCCTTAACGTCTTTAAACAACCCCTCTATTCCGGCAATTACCGGAACATTCAGAGCTTTGGCGACAATGGCTACATGCATCGTCGGTGTGCATTCCTCTATAATCAAACCCCGGATTTTTTTATAGTCATAATCCATCAAATCCGCCGGTCCCATAGATGTTGCGACAATTATAACATCCGTATAGTCGTTATTTATGCCAGTATTGCAATCTTCCCCGCTCAAGTACAGACGCAGACGGTCGGCTATATCGCGCAGATCGTGCAAACGCTCTTTCAGATAAGAATCGGTTGTTCCTGACAAACGGTTCCACATTTCCGCATAAGCCTGTTCTACTGCGGCCTCGGCCGTTAAACCCGAATTAATGTGATTTGTTATCCGGTTATACCACCCCTTGTCATTGGCAATCATCCGATAAGCATCCAGAATCTCCACATGCTCGCCTTTGGACATTCCTTCACGGCTGATTTTTTCGTTCAAATCTTCATTCATCTTCTGCCGTGCCGTTTCAAGGTTTTGCAATTCACGGTCTTTATCTTTGGCAAAAACCTCCGTAACCGCTTTACGGCGGCGATGTACAATAACATTACCCAATCCGTATCCGCCGTTAATTACCGTTCCCTTTAACCGGTCTTTGGCAACGATACCGCGGCTTTTTATAAATTTGCGAATATAAATGGAAACCTCTTCCGATGCAATAAATTCGCTAAGAAACATACATATAGTTTCCAATGCCTCGGCTTCATTTTCATCATAATCATGCGGTTTCGGATAAGCTACCAGCAATACGCCGACAGGTTTGTTCCAGCGTTTCAGCGGCGTGGCAATTTTGAATTCCTCTTTGGTTTTTACAAATGAAGTACGGTTGTCCGCACCGGCCTTGCCGACAACACCTTCGCCGATACGAACCGCCGGGCGGCTGCCATTTTGCGGAAAACCGGCAATGTGCTCCAGCGTTACGTCATCTGCCTTGACATAAATGTCCGCCGACGCAGACCGAGTTTCTTCGGCAATGATTTTTATAACCAGCTTTAGCTTATCCGCACTGTTTTCGGCTCCCAACTCATGATGTATCCGTTTTATAACCTCAAGTGCGAAATTTTCCGTTTCCGCCATAATCCCCTCTTTGTAAATTCTTGCTTGTATTTTTTCTTATACCACTTATTATTCTTTTATTCCAGATTATTTTTTTAGAAAAGGATAAATTATAATGGCAACAAATTACAAACGGGGCGACCACGACTCCCGCCCGTGGGGAACTTGGAAAGTTTTGGATTCTGGCGAAAATTTCTGCGTAAAGAAAATTACGGTAAAACCAGACGCAATCCTCTCGCTGCAAATGCACAATTTCCGTGCAGAACATTGGATTATCGTCGACGGAGAAGCCATGGTCGTTTTGGGCGAAGACACCCTGTACAGACACAAGGACGAAGCAGTTTACATTCCGGTAAAAACCAAACACAGGATAAAAAATACCTCGCAGCAGGTTCCTTTAACGTTTATTGAAATCCAAACCGGAGACAATCTGGATGAAGCGGATATCGTTCGTTTCGAAGACAGTTACGGACGCGTTAAGTAATCCTTTCTGTTGAAAAAAAGCAGATTCATTTTTACAGATTTTCAAAAGTTAATTATTTATTAATTACAGATGTTGCCATATTGAAACAACGGCCGCATTGAAAAAGAAACTTTTGGGAATCTGTAAATGTACTGCAACGATGACTTTGCAACAGAACGCGACAACGGTATTGTTATTTCCGTTTACAATGAGTTGTTAAATGAGAAAGCTGTCGGGGATGAATTTTGCTGGGGATATTACCTGAGGATTGAAAACAATTCTCCGGATAAAATTAGTTTACTGGGCAGAAAAATCTCTATTACCGATGTCAAAGGCCGCCAAGTTTCAGTCGCCAGCGAAGGCTTTGGCGGCGAATTGCCCGAATTGGAACCGGGAGAAGTCTTTGAGTTTGAGGATTATGCTACGTCTAAAGCCAGCGCAGTTTTATGCGGCAGCTGCAAAATAGCTAACGACAGGCATGAAATTAAAGATATTCGACTGCCGGTATTGAGCTTAATTGCGAATGACAACGGAAGAGTTTTAAATTAGGTTTAGATTATCACTTATCACAGATAAACCGGTTTCTGAATTTCGGAAGCATATTTGGAGCCGGGAAATTTTGATATATGATATAAAAAAGGCACCCCTTTTGGGGCGCTTTGTTGTACGATTATTTTCTGATACTTAATCTTTATATTCTTTGATGCTGTAATTATTTTTTACATACATATTCAGATATTCGTTTATGTTTTGCTCCATCCGGCGGTTAAATTCGTCAAACAGCTTATAAACCATATCATTCCAGTATTTTTCCTTGTCAGCGATTTTCGTATCGACAGGAATTCGTAATTCACGCCAAGCATCAATAGATGTTTCGGCGGCAGCCAAATTCGACTTATCGGTAATTTTCAGCACTACGGACAAATTGGCACGATACTTCAGACGGTCTTTTTGCAAAAGTTCTTCCGATTTTTCGACTTCTTCGGTAACAGAAGCATCTTTTATGATAAATTCAGCTATACGGTTAGAGGAAAATCCGTCAGCTTTAAGGCGGTCTTCTGCCCAAAGTTTTGCAGCTTTTTCAATCGAAACAGGAAACAGATGTTCCACATTCGGACGCGTAAACGACGGAATGAATTCTGAAACTATTTCAACTTTTTCAACATTCAGTTCAATCGGGGCCATGGTTTGAAATCTGGGTTCGCAATATTTCAGCGGCACAGCGTCAATATCACTGGTTGACGTACACGAAAATAAAAACAAACTGCTGAATATCAGCGCTATATTTCTTAATTTATTCATCAGGCTCTTCCATTTTAGTTGTCCAAACAAAAAACTTCCGTCTTTTGCCAAAAGTTTAAACAAAAAAGTTTAACACTTATTTAATATCATACTGATTTTATATCAATTGAGTTTTTGCATAATCTCAGGAATCGTAAACTCATACGTTTCTGAGCAAAAACCGCATTTTGCCGTTATTTTTGAATTTTCGTCCAGCATTGAGGCCAAGTCATCTTCCGAAAATCCACGCAGCGTTTTCAGCAGTTTCTCCCGGCTGCAACGGCAACAAAATTCATAATGGTTATCCTTGGTTACGGATAAACCGTTGGCATGATACAATCGGTGCAGTATTTCCTGTAAACTCAAATTTTCATCAAACAATTCCTCGGCCGTCAGCGAATTCATTAAAATTTCAGCTTCGTTTCGAAGTTCCGGCAGCTGCTCCTTATCAATATTTTTACCACCGATTTCAGGAATACGCTGCACAATAATGCCACCCGCCTTCCATTCTCCATCCTCTTCCGCCGGAACATCGACAAACAACCGCAGCATCGTTTCAATCTGCTCTGACTGTTTGAAATAACGCAAAGCACATTCCTCCAACGTCTTTCCTTGCAGGTCGACAACCCCCTGATGATAATTGTTTTTGCCGTCATCAATCGTAAAAGCGAGCGTTCCCTCCCCCAACAGATGCGGCGTTGCTTCTATTTCCCCCTCATTCTTGCGCAAAGCAAAAGCCTTCTCCAAGCGCTCTTTGTCATAATTGGCACATGAGCGCAACTTCCCGTCCGATGTTACGTCAACGACGATGGTCGATACCGGCCCGTTTCCCTGCATCTGAAGCGTAAAAAGCCCCTCAAACTTCAGGGCATTGGCAAGAAGCACGGCCAAGGCAGTGCTTTCGGACAAAGCGGCGGAAACGTTTTTCATATACCCGTGTTTTGCAATAATTGTTTTTAACACGTTTTCCAAGCGGCAAATCCGGCCGACAAACAACCCGTTGTCAATCAAAAAAGATACGCACTCATCAAAATTTTTATTAGCCAATTTTTTATTCCTCTATATAATTAAAGATATATCTTACGGTTAAGCTAGTATATAAAAAGGTAATTTTCAAGTGTTTACAGAAAAAACGAAAAAAAATGCCCCCAAAGCACCCACTAAAGCAAGGCTGCGCAATATAGCCCTGTATTATCTTGAACGTTTTGAAAGTTCTGAAGAAACTCTGCGCCAGGTATTAAAACGAAGAATCGACAAATATGCTTTCGTAAACAAAGAATACAATCCCTCTGAAGCTTATCAATGGACGGAGGAGGTCATAGATGAATGTTTGAGCCATAATTTTGTTAATGACAGACGGTTTGCCGAATTTAAAGTCAACGGTTATCTGAATGCAGGAAAGCCCAAACGCTATATTGAGCAAAAATTAAAACAAAAAGGCATTGACGAGAAAACCATTTCCTCTGTTTTTGAAGAGGCAAACTATTCGGAAAAAGATACTGCCTTAAATTTTGCCCAAAAGAAAAAAATCGGCTGTTTCAGAAACAGCGAGGAAGAACGTCAAAACTTCCGCCAAAAAGACCTCGGAACACTCATTCGGGCAGGATTCGACTATGATATTGCTAAAGAAATTGTAGATGAGGACTGTGATGATTTCTAAATACTGTTATCTTACTCCTGTTCAGACATTATTTTTGAAGGGCTTTGCAATATTATGCATTATGTCGCACAATTTTTTTCATTGGGTGCCGCCTGTAACTTATGAAAACGAAATGCATTTTTACCCGATGTATTTTTCACGCTTTTTACAGGATTTTACATGGCCTGACGCTATAAACTGTTTATTTTCATTTTGGGGATTTTACGGGGTTTATCTGTTCATTTTTCTTAGCGGATACGGACTGACCAAATCTTTTGCAAACCATCATACCGAAAGGAATATAAGGTTTATCGGACGGCATATTGCAAAAATCTATCTGCTTTTTTTATGTAGTGCCGCTTTATATTTATTTATCGTGCCAAAGGTTAATTATAGAGCAGTCCTGCACGTATTGTCCCTGACAACAAATCTTTCGCCGGAAACGCTGTTTCTGGTTTGTGGGCCGTGGTGGTTCTTTTCCCTGATTATTCAGCTCTACTTATTGTTTCTTTTTCTGTACAAATTTATTCAAAAGGATATCAGCAATATTGTTCTGATTTGTTTTTCTTATCTTCTCATTGCCTTATACTGGATGAAATACTGCGGCACCGGTATCGGCCTGTATTCCAACGCCATTGGACATATTCCGGAATTTTCTTTAGGAATTTTTGTTGCCATCTACGAAAAACGGTTAACTTTTCTTGAAAACAAAACTTTCAATGCCATTGTGTTTTTACTTTCTTTGATTGTGCTTATCATAGCACAGCTTTCACAATATGTTTTTATATTCAGTTTCACGGCCAGCGTCGCGCTTTTTTTGTGCGGCTATCGGCTTATCGGTCAAACAACAAGCCATTTTTTGATATTTACCGGCAAGCTCAGCCCTTATTTATTCGGCTTTAACGGCTTTCTATACCGGGGCTATTTTGTCAAATCAGCCAGACTTGGAGACTCGGCCGTTTGGGATATTTTATATTGGCTGATATGGCTCGGCATAAATTATGTATTTGCCTATACAGCATACAAACTTTGCTGCTTTATACATAATTTGCGTCGCAGCAGCTGATTTACATCAACCATTTCAGGATTTTTATCACCCCCATTTTGGCGACTGAATTATGGGCGGAAACGTCTTTGCGGTTTAAGATTTCGTTTTTGTTTTGATGATAAAATTCATAAGCCCGCAAAAGCATCTCTTCATTTTTCAAAGTCGGGCAGAATCCCAGTTTTTCTTTTATTTTGGAAGTATCAAAAATAAAATTGGAAGCAATCATTTTATACTGATAAGGTCCTAAAGGAGAAATTCCCAGCCAAAAACAGACCTTCATTGCCCATATCATCGGCAGTTTCGGAAAATGGAACAGCCGGGAACCGGAGCCTGATTTATTGATAACGTACTGATACACCTCATTAAAGCTTTTGACATCATCTGCGCCGATATTAAAGATTTCGGAATAATCCGCGGCAAGAGCCAATTCGCAGGCTTTCGCCAAATCTTTGGCATAAATAAACTGGTAGCGGTTGGTTCCATCGCCGACCATCGGCAGTTTCCGCCCTTCATCGATGAATTCAAACAAGATGCCCAGTAATCCCAGCCGCCCTTCGTCCATTATTGTCGGACTGCGAAAAATGATGCTGTTTATTTTATCGGGCTGAGACAACAAAATTTTCTCGCCTTCAAGCTTCGATTTTCCGTATATTTCGACAGGATTAGGCTCTTCATCTTCCGTAACGGGAGAATCGAAGTTTTTTGCCCACAAGCAATTGCTGGAAATAAAAACTATTTTCTTCACGCCGTATTTTAAGGCAAAATCATAAACGTTCCGTGTTCCGTCCACATTAGCGTGCCAAAGGCGCTTTAAATCCTTTTTGACATGTGCCAGCAAGGCGGCACAATGAAAAACCGCTTCGGGCTTATGAACCGAGAATATCTTTTCCATAAGGCTGTCATCGTTTATATCTCCCTGATAAGCAGTAAAACGCGGATGCTGAAACGAATCCGGTTCCAAATCTATGCTGACACACTCGGCTCCCTGCTTCAGCAAGTGCTGTTTTAAAACCGTTCCAAAAAATCCGGCGCCGCCGGTTATCAGATAACAAGACATTTCTTTTCTCCCGTTGCTTTATGCAAATTTCCCTTTGCTTTATATACCGAGTATGGGCAACAATTTATATATTGAATATGAGCAAAGATTAGTAAAATATTCGCTAAGATTTCAAGACGGCTTATTTAAATTTGTCCTGACATTTTATCTAACCATACGCTAATATTAAACTTTTCCGGAAACAACTGAATTTTCTAAAAAAGATGACTGGAAGTTGAAAGCTGCTAATGAACAGTGCGGTATATTCACCGCTAAGGCTTATTTTACCGCCTTCCAGCCGTTTGACTTTCAGGCATGTAACGTTTCGCCGCTAATATAGGCACTATCCCGCAGCTTTCAAACCCGGTTATATTTGTTTGACATTTCTTAATAAAACCAACTAATTATAGCCTTTTATCCAAAAGGCTAACCGGCAAGATATGTCTTTACCGCCTCATTTTGTTCAAAAAGATATAACAGCACCTTTAACGCCTGTCCCCGGGGCGTCTCCAGCCGAAAATCATTTTTTAAGATATTCTGCACATCATCGCGGGCACGAAGCAACAAATCCTGATGACAGGACATATCTGCCAGTTTAAATTGCGTAAACCCTGACTGGCGAGTGCCCAATATTTCCCCGCCGCCGCGAAGTTCCAAATCTTTCTCAGCGATGTAGAATCCGTCTTCGGTCTGTTTCATAATATTTAAACGCTCTTTGGCAATATTGCTCAGCGGATAGGCATACAGCAAGATACATGTTCCTGTCTCATAACCTCGTTTTATTCTACCGCGCAACTGGTGCAGCTGCGCCAATCCGAACCGCTCGGCATGTTCTATAATCATAATTGTCGCTTCGGGCACATTAACGCCGACCTCAATGACTGTTGTCGCTACTAAAAGCGTTTTGATTCCGGATTTAAACTCTTCCATTACCGCATCTTTTTCAGTTTCTTTCATCTTGCCGTGAATCAAGCCGACCTTATTGCCAAAATACTGTTGCAGCATTTCATGGCGTTCGGCAGCAGCAGCCAAATCCGACTTTTCCGACTCCTCCACCAGCGGACAGACCCAATATGCGCGAGCTCCTTCATCCAATTTGCGCTGCAGGGCGGCAATAATGTCCGGCATTTTTTTAACATTCATAACAACAGTCTGCGACGGTTTGCGCCCGGCCGGGAGCGCGCCGATTTTGGAATAGTCCATATCTCCGTATGCCGTCAAAAGAAGGCTTCGCGGAATCGGCGTCGCCGTCATAACAAGCACATCACACAAATTCCCTTTAGAGGAAAGCGACAGACGCTGATTGACACCAAACCGGTGTTGCTCGTCAATAACAACGTACCCCAGGTCTTTGAATACCACGTCTTCCGTAAACAAAGCATGCGTGCCGACAAGTATGTCAATTTCTCCGGCAGCAAGCTTGGCATATACTTCTTTTTTCTCTCTGGCTTTGAGTTTTCCGGTCAAAAGCCCTATCCGTATGCCGGCAGAACCGCTAAGTGCGCTTATGGTTTCATAATGCTGTTTGGCCAGAATTTCCGTTGGGGCCATAAGTGCGGCCTGTGCCCCCTCTTCCACGACTTTCAGCATACTTAACAGGGCAACGACCGTTTTGCCCGAACCGACATCGCCTTGCAGCAGACGCAGCATTTTATACGGCGCATTCTGATCTGCCGCAATTTCTGCAAGCGCCCCTTCCTGAGCTTCTGTCAGCGCAAACGGCAATACTGACAGCACTTTTTGATATAGTATGCCGGTACCCGTAAAGCTTCGCCCTTTTTGCTGCCGTACTTTTTTGCGAATAAAAGCCAAAGCCAGCTGGTTAGACAATATCTCATCATACGCCAGCCGGCGGCGGGCGGCCGACGACGGCAGTAAGTCCGCAGGACTCCGGGGGTGGTGTACACGCTGTAAAGCCTCATTAAAGCTGATATATTCCAAATCTCCCAACGACTCTGGAAGCTGCCATTCCGGCAATTCCGGAACCTTTTGCAAAGCCTCTTCTTCCAGTCGGCAGACCATTTTATTGGTAACTCCGGCCGTCAACGGGTAAACCGGTTCCTGCCGGGCTATCTGCGGCAGCATTGCCGCCGGTACGGAGTAATCAGGATGGCTCATTTGCCAGAGGCCGTTAAAATACTCCAATTTTCCGCTAATGGCACGCTGGCTGCCAACGGGGTAGTTTTTCACCAGCGAATCGGCATACACCTTAAAAAATACCAATACAAGCTCCGCCGTGCCGTCCGTACAGTAAATCCGATACGGATGTTTGCGCGTCTGCGGCGGCTGGTGTTCGGTAACAGTTACAATTCCGGTCCATATTCTGCCATTTTGTGCCGAAACGAGCGGCGGCATCCATGTCCGGTCAACCACTGAAACCGGCAGATGAAACAAAACGTCAATAACTTTTTCTCCGCAAAGATTTTTTACCAACTTGGCATATTTGTCGCCAATTCCTTTCAGCACCTCAATCGGAGCAAACAGCGGATATAAAATACTCGGACGCATAATTTATGTTCTTTACAAATTTTTATGTTCTTTACAAATTTCGGGTTTAGGTTATTTATAGGTATGTTAATAATCAATATGTGCGCAAATGTCTAATGATTTTGAAAAATACAACAAAAAAACCCTTGCCGGCGTAGCCAAAGACGCCGAGGCTTTTGCCATACGGGATTTGCTTGCAGAAACGAATCGGAACATCCTCTGTATTTTGAGCGACGGCATCAGCCTTAACCAAGTCTATGAAACGCTCTCTTTTCTTCAGCCGGAAGCAGACATTCTTACTTTGCCGGCATGGGATACCGTCCCCTATGACCGAGTATCCCCTAACGCCGCAATTTTATCCAAACGCATTGAAACGCTGGCTAAACTCGTTTTGGATGCAGGGGCAAAAAAACAGTGCATCGTGTTGACCAGCATCGGCGCAGTAATTCAAAGACTGCCGCCGAAAAAAATATTTTTAAACACGCGCAAAAACATCCAAGTTGGCGGGAAACTTAATTTTGACGAATTTTTGCACTATGCAGCAGTCAACGGCTATACCCGCGTTGAGCAGGTTATGGAATCGGGCGAATATGCCGTACGGGGAGATATCATCGACATTTTTCCCAGCGGAGCCGAACAGCCGCTGCGTATTGATTTGTTTGATGACGAAATCGAACGGCTGAGATTGTTTGAAGTGGAAACGCAGCGCAGTACGGAGGATTTGAAGTTTTACAGTTTTGACAGCGCCAACGAGGTTGTGCTTGATAAAAACACCATTAAGACATTCCGCTCCAAATATCGTGAGGCTTTTGGCGCAGAGGGGCTTAAAGACGAATTATATGAAAGCATTTCGGAAGGAAAGAAATATCTCGGTATGGAAAACTGGCTGCCGTTTTTTTATGACGACAGCCTGCCAACGCTGTTTGACTATCTGCCAGGTGCCGACATTTTTCTGGGCGTTGATGCCAACAATGCCCTGAAGGCAAAAGAAGAGACGATTGCCGACCACTATGAAGCACGGCTTGAAGCTTTGAAAATTCGTGAAGTTTCCGATATTGACAAGTACCGTCCCGTACCGCCGGAACTTTTGTTCCTTGACGCACAAAATTTTGCCGCGCAAATTCACAGCCGGCGGTATGTCCTATTTTCAAAACGTTCTATGCCGGAAAGCAACGATGTTGCAGATTATGGAGCAACTCCGCAAAAAATATTTGCCTCATTAAAAAACATCAATAACCTGACTGTTTATGAAGATCTGGCACAGGAATTCGGCCGTAACAAAGATAAAAAAAGGATTATTTGCTGCTACAGCGACGGTTCTCTTGACCGGATGAAAAATATCCTCACCGAAAACAAAATTAAAAACCTTGCTATTGCCGAAACTTGGGCTCAGGCGGAAAAAGAAACCGCCAAAGGGAAAATTGCCCTAATCAGGCTTGAACTGCAACACGGCTTTACCAGCCACAACTATTTTATTGTTACGGAACAGGACATCTGGGGCGAACGCAAAAATATCCGTGCGCACAAAAAGGTTTCTGCCGAAAACCTTATTGCCGACATATCTTCCCTCAATATCGGCGAATATGTCGTTCACATCGAACACGGCATCGGCAGGTTTGAAGGGTTGGAGAACATTGTAACAGACGGCGTAGCGCACGACTGTCTGAAGCTCATATACGCCAACAACGACAAACTTTATGTTCCGGTGGAAAACATTGACGTCATCAGCCGCTACGGCGCCGAAGACAGCAATGTGGCGCTGGACACGCTCGGCGGTTCAGCCTGGGAAGCAAAGAAGTCTCGCGTCAAAGAAAAGATTAAAGACATTGCGGAAAAACTGATTAAAATCGCAGCACAGCGGCGGATGAAAAAAGCGGAGATATTTGTTCCCGAACGAGGTCTTTATGACGAGTTTTGCAGCCGGTTTCTTTATACCGAAACCGATGACCAGCTGAACGCCGTAAAAGATGTTATTCACGATTTGTCGCTTGGTATGCCGATGGACAGGCTTATCTGCGGCGATGTCGGTTTCGGTAAAACGGAAGTTGCGCTGCGAGCCGCCTTTACGGTAGCCACCGGTGGCGCTCAGGTTGCCTTAATAGTTCCGACGACTCTGCTGGCGCGCCAGCATTACCTGAATTTCAAGAAGCGTCTGAGCGGCTTTCCGGTTAAGGTCAAGATGCTGTCACGGCTGGTTACGTCCAAAGAAGCCAGAGAGATTAAGCAGGAACTGAAAGACGGCAGTTTGGAAATTGTTATCGGCACCCATGCGTTGTTGGCTAAGGACATTGAATTCTGCAATTTGGGACTTTTAATTGTTGACGAGGAGCAACACTTCGGCGTTGCACACAAAGAACGCCTGAAACAGCTGAAATCGGACGTTCATATTCTGACGCTCAGCGCCACGCCAATTCCCCGGACATTGCAGCTTTCGCTGACCGGAGTCAAACAGCTCAGTATTATTGCGACTCCGCCGGTCGACCGTCTGGCAGCAAGAACGTTTGTCATGCCTTTTGACAAAGTTATGATACGGGAGGCCATATACCGTGAGAAATATCGTGGCGGACAGATATTTTTCGTATGCCCCCGTGTATCGGATATTCTGCAAATTGAGCCGAAACTCAGGGAACTGGTTCCGGACATTAAAATTGCTGTGGCTCACGGCCAAATGCCCCCGTCCCATCTGGAAGACGTTATGTGTGACTTTGCTGATGGCAAGGCGGACATTCTTTTGGCAACGACAATCATCGAATCGGGAATTGACATGCCTAACGTCAATACGATGATTATTTACCGGGCGGATATGTTCGGACTGGCTCAGCTGTATCAACTGCGCGGAAGAATCGGCCGTTCAAAACTCCGCGGCTATTGTTATTTTACCATTCCCAACCAAAAAACACTGACGCCGATTGCCGAAAAAAGGCTGAATATCCTGCAGGCACTCAACCAACTCGGCGCCGGTTTTTCTTTGGCCAACCATGATTTGGACATCCGCGGTGCAGGAAACATACTCGGCATTGAGCAATCCGGGCACATAAAAGACGTCGGTATAGCTCTTTACCATCATTTGCTGGAAGAGGAAATCAACCGTTTGAAAGCAGGAGAATCCGATAAAAATTCTCAAACTGCCGCGGCTGATACAGACTGGACTGTACAAATTCTTACCGGCGTTCCGATTATCATTCCGGAAAAATATGTGGCGGACTTAGGCGTGAGACTCGGGCTTTATAAGCGCATTGGCGGCCTTAAAACAGTTGAAGAAATCAATGATATGCGCGAAGAGTTGATTGACCGCTTCGGTCCAGTTCCCGAAGAGGTCGAAAACCTGCTTAAGACAGTTGAAATAAAACAAATCTGCGCGATGAGCGGCATTGAACGCATTGAAGCCGGCGCGCGCGGCATCTTGATAGCTTTTCATAACAATACGTTTAAAAACGTCGACAAGCTTATGAACTTTATTAACAGGCAGGGTGGTGCCATAAAAGTCCGCCCGGATCAAAGACTCTTTATTGAAAGAGATTTGTCCGTATATAAGACACGATTAGATACGATAAGAAAATACGCGGCAAAACTTTATGAGCTTTCGCTTTGAACCGACAGTCTTTTTAAATGAAAAGTCTGCTTTTTATCGAATCAGCTTTTCTGCCGCGGTCAGGAGAGTTTTTCCAGCAGTTTTTTATAAGCGGCAGTCAAACGTTTGAACTTTTCTTCGGCTTCCTTATCGTCCGGATTCAAATCAGGATGGCAGGCCTTGGCCAGTTTTTTGTACTGCTTTTTTAAATTGTCAAGATTAAATTCTTCGGCAGACAACTCCAAATGTTCCATTTCGCGGCGGTCTTCCCGACTGAAATAAACATTGTCGGATACTTTTTCATATCCGGAAAATCCATGAAGAAATTCCAGCTCTTCATCTAAATCACAACCGAATTTATATTTAATCTTGGAATGAAACCCGCTGAAACGCGTCTTTTTGCGAAAAGCTTCGTGTTCCGGTTCACCGTCATCATCCGTATAGTAATTCCAGCGGGAGTTATATTCCTGCACGTGTTCCAGACAGAACCAGTAATAATCTTTCAGACTCCGGTCTTTCGGGGCTTTAAATTCTCCATCCTTATTGCACCCCGGATGGTCGCACTTGCGATGTACCCCTTCATTTTGCGGCGCAAAATATTTACGAGCCCTTTTTCTTGCCGAAGCAGCTTTTATCACGACAATCCTCTCTTTTTTTAAGTTAAAATCTTTTTGATATTAATATAAATCGCGGCGCTAGTCAAACAATAATGCAAAAAATGCTGGTGCATAAACAAAAGTTTGTAGTCGCTTCCCGCCAAATTAGCGGTTATTTTTGAAATATATGCAAATAAAAGGATTAGCAATGCCCGAACTGCCAGAAGTAGAAACAATCAAAGAGGCTCTGAGAAAAGCGGTAGAAGGCGCCGTTATCCAAAAGGTAATCGTGCGCAACAGAAAATTTCGCATCCCCGTTCCCGCTGATTTTGAAGATACGCTTGAGGGGGCTGCGATATTAAAGGTATATCGAATTGCCAAATATGCCGTTTTGGATTTGGATAACGGATTCAGCGTGGTCTGGCATTTCGGAATGAGCGGAAAAGTCAAAATTACCGATACATATCCTGTCGATTTGGAAAAACACGACCATATTATTATCGTTACGACAAGGGGAATCTTGACGTTTAATGATGCCCGCCGTTTTGGATTGATGACCTGCTTAAAGACATCCAATCTAAGAACCTGCAGCTTATTTTCGCACACCGGGCCGGATCCTTTTGACGAGCAGTTTAACGCGGATTATTTCTCAGCCAAACTCTGCCATAAAAAAACCGCCATTAAAATTGCCCTTCTAGATCAAAGCATTGTCAACGGAATCGGCAACATTTATGCTTCAGAAGCATTATATGCCGCAAGAATCTCCCCGCTAAGAGAATGTTGCAGCCTGTCAAAACAAGAAATTTCCAACCTTATTAACGCTGTACGGAAGACTCTGCAAAAGGCCATAGATGCCGGCGGTTCGACTCTGCGTGATTACCGTAAGCCCGACGGCAGCATGGGATATTTCCAGCATATGCACTGCGTTTACGGAAAAGCCGGACAGAAATGTCCGGACTGTAGTTGCAACGGTTGCACCGAAGGCATTAAAAAAATCATACAGGGAGGACGTTCGACTTTTTACTGCCGCCATTTACAAAAGTAATCTGTCTGCGCAGTAAAATGAAACTTTGACGAAAACAATACAACACAGAGGTAACAAATATGAGCAAAATATTTTTCTTTTTCACACTTATCTGCGGATTATGTTTTACATCAGCCGAAGCTTTTGCCAAAAATTTCGTTTCCGGCTTTGAGGATATCCCCCTAATGGAAGGCTTAAAGCAGATTGAAAGTGATGATATTGCATTCGGCAACGAAGAAACCCGATATCTTGAAGCGCAACTGGTTGCTGTCCGCAAAAAAAATTTCGCCGATATACAAAAATTTTACCGAGAGACTCTGCCACAGCTCGGCTGGACGGAACAAGCCGGAAGCGCGACATTTCTGCAATTCAGCAGAGAAAATGACATTCTGGAAATAAACCAAGTTGAAACAACACCTTTAAAAATCAGCATCAGTTTGAAAAATAAAAGCTAAATTTAACGATTTTTGAAAAAATCTGTTGACTATCCCGGATTATAGAGTATAAGTGTGTCAGAATTTTATTTGTGTTTAACTTAAATTTTAAGACAGGATAAAAAATATGGCCAACCATAAATCGGCAAAAACAAGAATAAACAGAAACAACAAAAGAAGCATTATCAACGGCGCACGCAGAAGCAGAGTCAGAACTTTTGTAAAAAAAGTCATTGCGGCGGTTCTGTCCGGTGATAAAGAAGCCGCATCAACGGCTTTAAAGGTTGCTGAGAGCGAAATGATGAGAGCTGCCCAGAAAGGCGTATTTCACAAAAACAAGGCTTCCCGTACGATTTCGCGTTTAAGCCAAAAAGTAAAAGCTCTGTAGTTTTTCTTTTCTTGATTTTTCAGTTGCGCAAGCACCGTTTCGGTTAGAGGGTGTTTGCGCTTTTTTGTTTATTTTTCAAAGAGTTATTACGAATCTTTTTTTAGAATCTGTGTCAAGCAGTTTTATTTAAATTTTCTTAAAATATGCTATTGTCTTTTATATTTTTATTTCGTATGGTTTCACCATGTTATGAGATGAGAGCAAAGAGAGTTGAACTTTATAATTGAAGCTTGGCATATCAAAAAAAATCTGACAGGCTTTGTAATAAAAAAAATTCGATATTTTCTCTGATGATAGCACTTTTATTATTTTACGGCAGCTTTTACCGGCAACCGGAGATTCTTAAAAATATGGAATTTACATTGCCGGTATGATGAAAAGAAACCGTATAATAATTTGGTGAAGCGGCGAATTCCGTCGCCTCAAGTAAATTTTGAATAAATTTACTAAGGGTATTTTTAAATAATATCCCGGATGTGAGATGGTATGATTTTATTCAGATTTTGCTTGAGCTTTCGCTATAATGCCGGCATTTCCGAAACGGAGAATCGGATTTTGGTTTTATAGCGTCATATTGTTGTATCGGAATTTCGCGATAGAGCGGTATAAGTTTATTAAATTATTTTGATATTAAATATGTTAACGGAAAATTCCGAAAACAGCTTTCAGTAGCACATGTCAGCTTTTCATAAATTACGCACACCGGTGTAATAGCCTGTATCACGTACAAGTACATTGAAAATAAAGTATTTACATTTGGCATGTAACATGATTGCGGTGGAATTTTCAGGATAACAATAAACAACTATGAATTTATGTAACAATATCTAACTGTGGGAGATGGATATGGCAGAAGAAGCATATGTAAGTGAGGGAAGACCCATTGATACCCAATGGAACCAAATTTGCAGCCAGTTAAAAATGGAGTTCGGGGAAACTGCGTTTGACAGTTGGCTGAAACCGCTTACAGTCGGAGACTTCAGTAACGGGGTAATGAATATTTGCGCTCCGACGGCTTTTATGAAAAACTGGGTTGTAACTCATTATTCGGATCGAATCAATAAAATATGGGAACAGCAGAATCCGAACATCAAAAAAATAAACTTTATCGTACAGACAGGTTTCAGCGACCGGCGCAGTGTTGATACATCTTTGTTAAAAAAGATATCATCGACACCGACACCTCAAAATATTTACGGCTGCAACATCAACAGCAGTTCGTTTGGGCTTGTTGCCGGAGCCAATCTTGCCAATGACAGCGTAAAAAGCAGCAACACGACTAACGGTGCACCGTTAAACCCCAATTATACTTTTGAAAATTTTGTTGTCGGAAAGACCAATGAGTTTGCTTATGCTGCCGCCCGCAAGGTCGCCGAATCTAAAAATGTTTCTTTTAACCCTTTGTTTCTGTATTCCAGCGTCGGCTTGGGCAAAACGCATTTAATGCACTCAATTATCTGGCACATAAAAAAGAATGATCCGAATCGCAATGTTATTTATCTGACGGCCGAGCAGTTCGTTTACAAATTCGTAAAAGCCCTGCGTTACAAAGATACCGCAGCCTTTAAGGAACAATTTCGTTCCGTAGATGTCCTGATGGTTGACGACTTTCAATTTATGGGAAACAAAGGAACTACCCAAGAAGAATTTTTCCATACATTCAGCTCATTGGTTGAAGAAGGCAAGCAGGTTATCATTTCGGCAGACAAGTCGCCTACAGATTTGGACGGAATCGAAGAGCGCCTGAAATCACGTTTGGTCGGCGGATTGGTGGTAGATATTATGCCAACGAATTTTGAGTTGAGAATGGGCATACTGCAGAAAAAGGCCGAGTTAATGGGAATCGATCTTCCGCAAAAGGTTGCCGAGTTTTTGGCACAGAAGATTACCTCAAACGTTCGCGAGCTGGAAGGTTCTCTGAAAAGAGTCGCCGCACATTCACAGCTGCTTTCCGGAAAAGAAATTACGCTTGATATGACGCAGGATGTCCTTAAAGATATGTTGCGTTCCATTGACCGGAAAACAACTATTGATGAAATTCAAAAGAAAGTCGCCGAGCACTTTAACATTTCAGTAAAAGAACTCCAGTCTTCGCGCAGAGCAAGAACTGTCGCCAGACCGAGACAGGTCGCCATGTATCTGGCAAAACAGCTCACATCGCGTTCGTTGCCGGAAATCGGGCGCAAGTTTGACCGCGACCACACAACGGTTATGCATGCGGTTCGGAAAGTTGAGGAACTGATTATTGAGGATCAGTCTTTGGCTGAAAACATTGAAATTTTAAGACGGACTCTTGAAAACTGATTTGGTTTTCCGGATTTCGGGCTTAAACAAAAAAATTGTTGAAGACTTATTTTTTGACTTCTGCTTTTGCTGATTTGTGGTAGAGTGCAAGAAGATAAAGATAAGTCTTTTTTTAGGATAAAAATAATGAAATTTACAATTGAACGTGCACATCTGTTAAAGACTCTCAGCCATGTACAGAGCATTGTTGAGAAAAGGAATACGATTCCGGTTTTATCGAATGTCCGAATCGAGGCCAAGGGCGGAAGCATTAACTTTAAAGCAACGGATATGGATATTGAGATTACCGAAATCGTTGAAGCGAAAGTTATTGAAGAAGGAGCTACGACAGCTCCGGCTCATATGCTTTATGACATTGTCAGGAAACTTTCTGACGGTTCGGACGTTGAAATAACTTACCCTGACGACAAAAATGCTTTAAGTATTGCGTCCGGGCGTTCTAAATTTTCATTATCAACCATCGGCGTCGAAGATTTTCCGATTATATCCGGCGATGATTTGCCGATTAATTTTGACATCAGCCGTGATGAACTGAAGACTTTGATTGACCGCACGCAGTTTTCTGCCTCGGTGGAAGAAGCACGCTACTATTTGAACGGCTTGTATGTTCATGCTAAAAACGAAGGTGATGCCAAAGTTCTCCGTGTTGTAGCGACAGACGGCCATCGGCTTGCCTGTGCCGAATCCCCGTTACCTGATGGTGCTGAAAAGCTTGAAGGAGTTATTATTCCGAGAAAATCTGTTTTGGAAATCAGGAAACTGCTTGATGACGCATCGACTGACAACGTTACGATGGCTCTGTCTGAAAACAAAGTGCGCATTTCTTTTGAAGACATAACATTGACTTCTAAGCTTATTGACGGAACATTCCCTGACTATGAGCGCGTTATCCCGACTGACAACGATAAAATTCTTGAAGTTAACGTAAAGGAACTGGCTGCTGCGGTTGACCGTGTTTCCGTTGTTACCGAGAGAAGCAGGGGAATCCGCATGATAACAGATACGAATCATGTAACTATTGCAGCATCGAATGCCGAGTTGGGTAACGCTACTGAAGAATTAGAAGCAAAATATGACAAGGAATCGATTGATACCGGTTATAACTTCCGTTATCTGTTGGATATTTTAGCGCAAATTAAAGGTGAGGA
Organism: Acetobacter sp. 46_36; assembly: GCA_001917135.1. Classification (GTDB taxonomy): domain Bacteria; phylum Pseudomonadota; class Alphaproteobacteria; order RF32; family CAG-239; genus CAG-267. The sequence continues at coordinate 83,226 of MNTT01000014.1, read as the reverse complement.
AGTTCGTTTCAGTTTGTCTGGAAGTGCTGCAGCTACCGTTATTAACGACACTTCTGACAACAGTGCCATTTATGTTCTGATGCCAATGAGAATCTAAGTGAGCGCGGCGGTTTATTCTAATACAAACAAAGAAGAAACTAAGGTTGGGTCTGCCGTCAGGCGCCTGACCTTAGTTAATTTTCGGAACTATAAATATCTGCGCTTAAACTTGGCGCAGCCGTTTGTTATTCTAAGCGGAGAAAACGGAAGCGGCAAGACCAATGTCTTGGAAGCTGTTTCTTTTTTATCGCAGGGGCGAGGTTTGCGCAACGCAAAACTTTCCGAAATTAAGACTTTTGATTTTTTGGCAGATAAGCAGAAGACTCCTGTTTTTATCAACAACAGCGGCTGGGCTGTTTCGGCCCAAATTGAAAAAGCCGGCGAGGAATTCAATTTGGGCACTGCCGTAGAAAGCGTTATGAAAGAAACTGATTTCAATGAAGCCAAAGAAGTAGAAAGGCGAATCGTCCAAATCAATAACCAGAAATTGTCTTCGCAAAATGAACTGGGAAATTATTTATCCATCATTTGGGTTACACCGCAAATGGATCGCCTCTTTCTTGGCGGTACCCAACAGCGGCGCAGCTTTCTCGACCGGATTGTTTACGCTTTTGATACGGAACACGCTCGCAGACTTTCCTCATACGAAAACCTCTACCGACAATGGCTGCAAATTTTAAAAAGCGGCAATATTAATAATTCCTGGCTGACAGCATTAGAAGAGCAGATGTCAGGAATCGGCGTTGCCATTGCTGCCGCACGCAGGGAACAAGTACAAAAGCTTAATGCTTTCATTGAACAGAATCCCGACGATGTTTTCCCCGAAGCCGTATTGACCCTTGACGGCACTATTGAGCAAATGCTGGATTCAAAACCGGCAATATACGTTGAAGACTTTTATCGCGAATCCCTGTTTAACCAAAGACGTAGTATTCTATTCAACGACTCAGGCAACAATATTAACAAAACGGATTTATGCGCCGTTTATAAAAAGAAGAATGTTCCTGCGGGTTTCTGTTCCACCGGGGAACAAAAGTCCCTTTTACTGAGTATCATACTGGCGCAGGCAAAATCTCTGCTCCACAGTCGAGGAATTCCGCCGATATTGCTGCTCGATGAGGTTGCCGCTCATTTGGACGACTCCAAAAAAGACGCTCTGCTGTCAAAAATAAAAGCAATGCATTTACAGGCCTGGCTTACGACAACAACTTTATTTGAATTTTTAAGCATCAGAGAAACCGCTCAATTTTTTGAAGTTAAAGATAATACGGTTCGAGAAATTATCCTCGGTTGATTTTAGGAGGCATCTCTCCACAAAAAACAATACCTAAAGCGCCAACATTGAAAGTCAGCGCTTTTATTTGTATATTAAAAAAATAAAGTTTAGAACAGTTCAAACTCATGTTTGAGATCACGGTCAAACATTGAGCGAATAGTCTGCTTTACATCTGCCCCTTCGTACACAGCTTTATATAAGGCCTGGCATATCGGCATATTGATGTTTTCCCTGTCGGCAATATTTTTTACTGCCTTCAGGGTATAATATCCCTCTGCCAATTTACCAAATCCCTCTCCCTTGGCAAACATTTCACCAAACATACGATTATGGCTGTGCTTCGAAAACAGCGTTGCCTCATAATCGCCCAAATGGGACAGCCCATAAGCCGTCATCGGATTGCCGCTAAAATGCTTAATAAAACGTCCGACCTCTACCGGTGCTCGCGCCATCAGTGCGCCTTTTAACCCGTACCATTCCAGACCGTCCAAAATACCTGCCGCTATGCCGATGACGTTTTTGAGCGCTGCGCCTATCTGATTGCCTATAAAATCCGCACCATAATAAAACCGTATCAAATCACTTTGTAACATTTTGATAACACGGTCTTTAACTTCTTCCTCGTCGCTGTCTATCACGGCACAGGACGGAACCTTTTTCATATAATCCTGAACATGTCCCGGCCCTCCTAAGGTCGCAATATGAATCGGCTGCTTAATTTCCTCACGCATAACCGTACTCAACAATGTTGCATTTGGCTCTTCCAGTCCCTTCATTGCCAGCAAAAAGGTTTTACCGGCGACATTATACCCGTTCAACTCTTTTGCCAACGAACGCAGATGTTGGCTGCCAATAGAGATAATGATAAAATCGTTATCCAAGACTTCCGAAACTTTTTCATACAGAAACATATTGTCCGATAACGACAAATATGCATTTTTGCGTGTTTCCTTCAATTCAATAAAATCCGGAGATGTCGGACGGCTGTATATTTTCACCCTCTCCATTCCGCAGCAGTTTGCGGCATACCAGGCCAAGAAAGTTCCCCAGCGGCCGCTGCCAATAACAGAAATTTCAGACATATCGAAATCCTTTTGCAATATAATATTACGTTATGCCTTTATCGTATGCTCCTTTTCCTGTCTTGGCAAATCAAGATTATAAAGAATCAACAAGCCTGTTGAGGAAACACCCTTATTTGGCGGAGTATGCACCGGACAGAGTATTATTTGGAAAGATAAAACCGTCCTTCCCCTTATTCTAAAAATAAGGATAAACGAGGAAATAAGATAAGCAAAAAAAATCAGAGTTTCTTTTTAATTCTCTGGCGGCCGATTATAGCATTGATATAATCAAATTTCGCAAATGACTTGTAGGCATAATCAAGGCTTTTATTTTCATATCCGTAAAATACCTTGTTAGCCAGCCCCTTAATGGCATCGTCAATTTTTTTAAATGCCTCATTATAATCTTTGCTAAAGTTATTTTTGGCTTTTTTCTGGACCAAATCATGATATGCAGCAATAACCTTAGCGGTTTCATCAGCCGAATTAGCATACCCTTTTTTCTCAAATTCATGCATAATTTGAGCTGTCGTCTGATAAAAACACTTATTGGTCAAAATACTTTTTTGTGTTTCATTTTTGCTGTCTATAATCATGGCAAGAACGCAAACCTCCAAAATATATAAGTTTTATAACACAACTATTTTATTTTTCAAGTCATTTCTTTGTTTTTGCGCCAACGGTTTGGGCGCAAAAAAATATTGACTTCTTAGATATTTGCTTTTATAAGAGGTTTCGTAAACCGAGAGGCGGCCGTTTAGCCTGCCTTTAAATAATTAATAACTAACCGGAGATTTAATATGAAACGTACCTATCAACCCAGTAAGCTGGTAAGAGCCCGTCGTCACGGATTTCGTACCCGTATGGCAACTGCCGGCGGCCGCAAAGTTTTGGCTGCCCGCCGCGCGAGAGGTCGTAAAAGACTTTCAGCTTAGTTTATAAGCAGATGACAAAAATACTTACTTTTAAAAAAAGAAAAGATTTTCTACGGGTCGCCCAGAGTTTTCATGTTGCAACACACAATATGGTTCTTCAGGCGGCTCATAGTTTATCTGCTATGCCGGACATTATGACCGGTTACACCGCAACCAAAAGAATTGGCAACGCCGTTATCCGCAATAAAAGCAAACGACGGCTGCGTGCTATTGCCAGAGACGTTTTGCCGCATTATGCTGCGCCCGGGGTCGATTATGTTTTTATCGCACGAATTTCTACTGCAAAATGCAATTTCAAAGAATTAAAAAATGATGTTATTTATGCCATTAAACGCATTAATAAAAATTTCACCCCACAAAAAGTTGAAAGCCGTGAAACACCTTGTGACGATGCTGTTCCGGTAAAGCCTGATAACTCCGTTGCCTAAGGGGCGCAATGAAAAAAGCTCTCCATATTTGCCACAATATTCTGTTTGTTTTCGCTACAACTTCACTGCGATTTTATAAAAAATGGATATCTCCGTTGCTGCCTCATGCCTGCCGTTATACGCCAACCTGCTCGGAATATATGTTGCAGGCCATTCAAGAGCATGGCTTATTTCGCGGTTCCATTTTAGGCATAAAGCGCCTGCTTCGATGCAATCCATGGGGCGGCTCCGGCTATGACCCAGTTCCTCAGGCTCAAAAACAAACAAAGCAAAATCCCCGGCTACAAAACAAAGATACGGATTAACCCCCTATAATGCTTTACAAAACGGCTTTTTTATATTAGAAAGAGTGAAATTATTAAAGAGAAACAATACTGCAGGAGACATATTAAAGATGAAAGATGAATTAAGATCTCTGTCGCTGGCAATTTTATTGTCTTTTATTGCCATTTATTCTGTTAACTATTTTTTCGGCATTGACAAGAAGAGCGCTGTCCAGCGGCAAATATCCGAAATTGAACAGGCTGCGGAACAATTCAAACATCCAGCTGCCGAAAAGATTTCTCCCGCGGCAATTAAAACAACTGAAGATGCTGTTGCCGAAGATCTCCGTATCAAATTTGAAAATAATTCCGTTGCTGGAAGCATCAGATTAAAAGGCGCCCGTTTTGACGATTTGTATCTGACAAAATATAACGTTTCTTTGGAGGAAAACAGTCCTAAAGTCGAATTGTTAAAACCAGCTCAAACGGCAAACCAATATTTTGCCGACTTAGGCTGGCTGTCATTGGACAAGAATCTGGCATTGCCGACGGCCAATACCATTTGGAAGACTCAGGATACGGTTCTTACGCCTGATAAGCCTGTCGTTTTGAACTGGGAGAACGGACAAGGGCTTATGTTTATCAGAAAAATTTCTATGGATAAAGATTATCTTTTTACGGTTGATGACACGGTTATAAACAATACAAAAGAAGAAATCGAATTGTTCCCTTATGCCCTTATCAGCCGAAATATAAAAGATATGGTTCAAACGCGCTCCGTTGTGCATGAAGGCATGAACGGCGTTATTAACAATACGCTTCATGAATTAAAGTACAAAGATTTGGACAGCGATGACAGCGAGAGTTTTGAAACCTCCGGCGGTTGGCTTGGCTTTTCTGACCGCTATTGGTTTTCAGCGTTAATCCTCGGCAACCAAGACAAAGCCAAAGTAACGTTTAAAAATAACGGCGATTACAACTACCAGGCTGATTTTCTTGGGTCAAGAGTTATCCTTCCTGCCGGCGGAGAGACCTCTTATTCCTATAGACTGTTTTCTGGAGCCAAAGAGGTGAAGCTTCTGGATAAATATACCAAAGAAAACCATATTCCCAAGTTTGACCTAGCTGTTGATTTCGGCTGGTATTATTTCCTGACAAAGCCTTTCTTTTATATCTTGGACTTTTTGTACGGCTTTCTCGGCAATATGGGTTGGGCTATTTTGCTTTTTGCCGCTTTGCTCAGGTTGTGCATGTTCCCTATTGCCAACAAATCTTACACGAGTATGGCAAAGATGAAAGCATTGCAGCCGAAAATCAACGATATCCGCAGCAAATACGGCGACAATCAAATGCTTATCCAACAGGCAACAATGGAGCTTTACAAGCGGGAAAAGATTAATCCGGCTTCGGGCTGTCTGCCGTTGCTGATTCAAATTCCGGTGTTTTTCTCACTGTATAAGGTTTTGAATATTGCAATTGAAATCCGGCATGCACCGTTTATCGGCTGGATTAAAGACCTGTCTGCCCCTGATCCGCTGACACTGTCGCAAATTCTTCATATTTATGTTCCGGGATTTATTGATATCGGTTTATGGCCTATCTTTATGGGTTTCACCATGTGGATGCAGCAAAAACTGAATCCGGCGCCGGTTAATAAAGACCAGGCGAGGATGTTTGCCCTGATGCCGGTATTCTTTACCTTTATGCTCGGCCATTTCGCTTCCGGTCTGGTTATTTACTGGACTTTGAGCAATATCCTGTCTATCATCCAGCAAAAAGCAATTATGCATAAAAACGGAGTAGAGTAATGGCTGAAGATATCTCTGAGGAAGAAAAAGAGCGTTTAGCACGCGGACGAGAACTTTTTAATAAAAAATGTGATTTCGTCTTAAGTGTTGCAAATTTGAATCAGCTACCGGACGGCGACAGGGTGGAAGTGGCTTTTGCCGGCCGCTCCAATGTCGGAAAATCCAGTTTGATTAATGCTCTTTTCGGGCAAAAAAAGCTGGCAAAAACTTCGTCGACGCCGGGCCGGACACAACAACTCAATTATTTTAATCTTGATGACAAACTTTATCTGGTCGATTTGCCCGGTTATGGTTTTGCCAAAGCTCCGAAAGATATTGTTAAAAACTGGCAGAAACTGATTAATTCCTATTTAGTTGGCAGGGCGACTCTGCGGAGAGTTTTTTTGCTGATTGACTCCCGCCACGGCATAAAAAAAATCGATGAGGAAATTATGGAGATGCTGGACAAAGCTGCGGTAACTTATCAGATTGTCTTGACCAAAATTGACAAGATAAGCACCAAAGAGCTGGAAAAGGTTCTGACGGCAACGGATAGAATCGTCAGAGAACATACAGCAGCCCATGTTACGATTTTGAAAACAAGTTCGGAAAAAAATTTGTATTTGGACGAGCTAAAGGCAGAAACGGCAGATTTGCTGTAGCATTTGCGACCTTAAGCGAAGAACTCCGATAAAATTTCCGTTATCCGTTTTCAGGTGATTTCGGTTATGCCGCGGATGTTGCCATCCCGGACAATTTGGACGACATGGAGTTTACGGCGCATTTCCTCAATGGTTTTTTCCACATCAATATGCGGCTGGGTGCGCATTATACGTTTTACAAACGCCTCATAGGCGGCAGTCGAACTTTCCGCATGGATTGTCGCCAAGCAGTTATCATGACCGGAGCCCATCAGTTCCCAGATAGCGGCAGCATTGCTGGTTGAAATCTCACCGCCGATAATGGCATCAGGCGTAAAACGCACAATCAAGTCGATAACTTTGGAATAATCCATGCTGTTGGTCTGCTCCGTACGTGACAAGACGATATGAACATGGTTTGGCTGCGGAACATTAAGTTCCCGCGTATCTTCTACGGTAATAACCCTCTTATGGATATCCAAAAGCTTTAGCAAATTGTTCAACAACGTCGTTTTACCGGTACCAGTACCACCACTGACAAGAATATGGTCTCCGCGGCGTAATGCAAGAAGAAGACGTTCATAGGCGTCATCTGGATCTTTTATGTTTTTTAACGGATTTATTTCCTTTAGCCTTTTACCCTGTTCCAGCCCGTAATCGCCAAAACCGAAAGCAACATCATCCGTATGAAGACGTATTGTTATGGCTATGCCTCCCGTTGCAGAATCGTCCAAATCGTATTCAATGTTTTTTCCAGCCACGCCGGTGAAACGATGCCCTCCGGGAATTCGGGCGTAAACTACAGGAGACCCGTTAATAGGATCAAATTCCTGATCATTCAAATTGGCAATAATATGCAGAAGATTGGTCAAATATTCTCTTGAAAGTTTTGGATCTTTATAGTTTACCCAAGGAAAAGCCCGTTTTCCGCGTAAGCGAAGCCAAATATCTCCGGGATGGTTGATTGCAACTTCCTCGATATTTTCCTGTTCATACCAATAGGCAAGCGGCCTCAAAACGGAGCAGAGCACCTCATCGTCCAACTTTCCCATAACTTTCTTACTCCAAAAAAATATTTTCCATTTTGTTTTATTGTACCACGTCTGCCCTTTTTCGTCAAGTTTTGAAGCCTGCCCGACAGTATTAAACTTTAGAACAGTTCAATATCGCCGGATATTTCTTCTTCACTTTCAGGAGCTTCCGCGACCGATCCGTCTGCTGCCGGCGGCGGAATTGCCCCGATATTCTTTCTCGGCTGAGGAGCATTCGGATTATTCTGCGGATTTTCGTTTACAAGGCCATCACCACCGCTATTATTGTTGGTCTGCGCCTGATTGCCCAAAATAACCTTCTGGCTGTTATTGGCGTTATTTCCTTCTACCTGAGACGTGCTTCTTGTCCCGCCATCGTCAGGATATACTTCGTTGACCAGCCCACCGTCTCCGCCGCCCGGACGCGCCGTTTCGACGTTCTTTTCAATATCCTTCGTACTTCTCAGCCACAAATCGGTCATCGGATAAATGATTATTCTCGTTCCGGCTGGAACATAAGTAACCGGCTGAATTTGCGACTTACTGTCAATAATTTCCTGCAATATCTGATCCATTTTATCCATAAATTCCTGCCGGGCATCTGTTGCTGCCTGCTGTTTGGATGTTTCCACCTCTCCGGTACTGTCTTCATCAGCCGCCATCATATATGTTATTGCCGAGCTGACCATCGTCCCTACGATTGGCAACGTATATTTTTTAACCAGCTGTTCATCAACATATCCCAAAGCGCCGCCGCCGCGTCCCTGCGCATCCCCGGTCTGCGTCCTTCCGGCATCCAGAAGAAATGCAATTCCGTCAGGACGGATTATCCTGCTCCAGGATATTTCAAGCTTAACGCCGCCGCTTGAATTGTCAAAACGGCTTTCGACATCTACCGTCTGCAGCCCGCCGATTACCCGGCTTCCGGCCGGAATAATAACGTTACGCCCCGAATCTCCGTACACATTCCTTTCCACAATTGCAGTAACAGGCGCTTCACCCAAAGAAATCAAGGATCTGGCTAAAACAGCCGGTATCGGTTTATCTGCGGTTATCATATTATCCATATTAACCCGCAAAGTCGAAACCGCCCGGTTTATCCCCCAATCGTCCTGCCAACCGGTGTATGAAGCAGCATTATAACCGGGCATTACTTTTGCCGCCGTCATTGTTCTGCGGCGTTCTTCCTGCAGCTGGGACAATATAGCGGCACGTTTCGGATTATATCTGCCGCCGGGCCCTATACCGCCGCCGGGACCGACATTGGTTACTTCGTTTCGGTAATCCCAGGGATTAACCGTCGCTCCGCTTGCAATCTGCTGCCACCATCTTGTATTAACATTTTTTGTATCTTCCGATTTCTGTTCTTGCAGAGAGCCTACCGTATTCCCCTCCTTGTCGGTAATCTCGCCATTTTCCCCCATATTGCCGACAACAGTTCCGGTTTCATCTATTACCTTATTATTGCTGTATACATCACCGATATATCTTCCTCCCGGTGTTACGGCTATCCCAATGACTTTATGATTTATTTTGGTATCTGCAGCTTCTTTTTCTTCCTCGGTCAGCTCCGGGATATTTTCTTCCTCCGTGGATATGCCGGACTGCGCATCACCGCTTTCCGCCGTTTTATCAGTTTTGTTTTGTTCACGAGCATCTTCTGCCGATGTTTTATTTTCCGTTTCTTCCCCTTTACTTTCAACCGCAGGCTCAGTCCCATTTTCCGTTTCCGGTTCAACCGGCTTTTGATAATACTGAAGTTTTTCGGCAACAGCTATAACCCTGCCCCCGGCATCCATTACACGACCATCAGGCTGTAGTTTTCCAATTTCTACATTTTTGATATTAACAACCGAACCGTCTAACTTTAAATGACCTATTACCTGTTTCTGCGCATCAAGAATTTCATAGCCCCTTGCGCCTCTACCGATTAAATTCTGCTTTTTATCCAACACAAAGCCCTGATAAACGGTTCCGACAATTTCTCCCATTACGCTGTAAACGCGTCCGTTTTTGGCAATATATCCGATTGTTTTCCCATCATTGTCATAGACATACAAATCATATAACGCATAGCCATTCCCGCCATTTTTAGTGGTTACTTCACCGTTATATCTGACCTGCCCCAATGTTTCTCCTCCATCGGAAACCACACTGCCATCGGCTTTTACGCGTCCAAGATAAACATTATTCCGGTCAAAAGCTACCGTGTATTTAAAAGGAACACCAATATTGCGCCCATCTTTGGCCTTAATACTGCCGTCTAAATCAATAACAGCGGTTTGAATTCCGGAACTATCTGCCACATTACCATAAAAATCCGTATATCCGATAATTTTGTCATCAAACCCCATTACCGACATATGCGGGATTACCTGGCCGATAATTTCTTCCTGGGCATTTCGAACTTTACCATTGATATCCAGACATCCCAAATTCTGATTTTTATAGTTCAGAGCTGTTCCCAACGGACTTAACACCCCGACTGGCGTCCCGCTTTCGCCAATTACCGTACGCGGATGGACGACATGGCCGACGACCTGCTCCGTTTCATTGACAACCTGACCATTTGCCAAAACCATTCCCAAATATGCATCTTTGCTTGTTCTTGCATCTCCGCTGTCGGAAACAACACCTAAAAATCTGCACTCAGGCGAAACTACTGCTCCCATAGAGAGAGCAGTTCCGTACAATGCCCCCATGTTATCCAAAACGTATCCGTTAGAGCTTATTTTTCCGACCGTTTCATTTCCGTTTACAACCTGTCCGCTTATTAAATTCGTTCCCAGATAGTCGCCGTTTATGCTGATGCTTACCGGGGCACTTCCGGCTCTGCCGTAATTCCGGGAAATCCTACCGGAAAGGCTCACAACGCTACCATCCGGCAACACTTTGGCAAAAGCCTTATTCTGCCCGTTTACAACCAGATTTGTCGAATTGACAGTTCCCAGACTTTCTCCGGAGAAGTCCGTTATATATTTATCTTCAATTATCTTACCTAATGGCTTATCGTTTTTATCCAGAAATATACCGGAGCCGGTTAATCGAGCAATTTCATTCAGAGAACCGTTTTCAGTTTTTCCATTGCCTGACGTGTAGGACAGAGCCGTTCCTTCTGGAGAGTAAATGTCGCCAAAGCTGAAATTTCTTCCGTTAACATTTCCCGTTTCATCGAAAACATAGCCATAAGGCGATATTCTATAAGTTTTTCCGCCCACTTCCAAAACCGAGTTAACGCCACTGATACCGATGAAGTCGTTGCTGTTGTTAAAATTTAACCGCTCAGACAAGATTTTACCGATGCGTTTGCCGTTGCCATCAAAAGCTTCATCGGATTTCATTATCCCCAAGTCTACGCCTTCCAGAGAAACGACTTTTCCGCCAACCGAAGCATTTGCCCGAAGCTGCCCCAAATAATCAAATATCGGTCCGGTTGCATTCACGGTACCAATAACCGTCCCTTTGTCATCTATAATATGCCCGGATGCGCCGATTTTTCCAACCTGATTCCGTCCCCGTACGATTTTTCCGTCTGCCGTAATCCGCCCGAGATATTTCCCGTCCAGCGTATTAGCTGTAGCCGACATACTTATGGTAAAGCCGATAATACCGCCTTCCTTGTTAATAACGCGATTGCCGCTAACAGCCAAGGCAACAACCGTACCATTGTTGATGACTTCTCCGTTATAGCTGACCACCCCCATATAACTTCCGTCAAGAGCAAAAGCATACCCTCCCTCAACAACATGGCCTATTACCTGATTGTCCGGGCTGTATGCAAAACCGTTGGCGTGAATATTACCGATAACATTTTTCTTCAAATCAATTACTTTTCCGTCCGGGGCAATACTTCCCAAAAATTTCCCCTGCGGAGAAACAACCATCTTGGAAGAAATCAGCCTGCCGGCCAAAAAGATTTTTCTTTCGTTCCCAGCATAACCGTAAGCATATCCTGCCGCGGTTACGAACCCTGAATTTTCTCCCGCAAGATTATAAAAACGCCCGTCACCGGAAACTCTTCCGATAATATTGCCAGCATCGTTGTAAACCAGCCCGGGAGAAACCACAGCTCCCAGTACATCATAATTATCATTTACAACCAGCCCGTTGGGCAAAACCTTTCCGACAAGGTTATCATTAATTGATGTTACTGAACCGTCATTGTTGACTTTTCCCAAGATACTGTTGTTATAAGATATGGCTATTCCCTGCGGAACAATGCCGCCGGCCAGGCTATTATCCTCATTTAACACAAAGCCGTCAGCCGTAATATGGCCGACGAGCTCATTATTGAAGTTAATAACAGAACCGTCCGGAATGACTTTACCGATAAGATCTCCGTTAAAATTAAGCGCACTCATATCTGCTGCAACGGCATTCTGGCTAATATTCCAGAACAACGCCGCAGACAATATAATCCTGCCTAATCCAAATATCTTAATGCGCAAATCAGTTCCTCCGGTTTTGAGCGACTTCATCCAATACATATCCGGAAACCTGATTTCTGATATTTATATATGAGCCGTTGCTCTTCAAATATCCAATCCTTCCGTTTGTTATACTCAGCACATTGCCGTTCGGGGCAAGGCGACCAAAATATTTTCCTCCGTTCCCTAATATATTAGCACCTATTTTATACGGATGTCCCATAATTTTTCCATTGTTATCTACAACTAAATTTGAAGAAATCATTTTTCCGATAACAGCCTGCTCCTCGTCCAGTACTTTTCCCTCGGCATTAACAAAACCGACCACTTTGTCCTGTTCATTTATTACAATATCCCCTTCAACGATTTCTCCTAAGAGAATCCCCCTGTCATTAACAGCCTGCCCTGAGCTCAGTATTTTTCCGATGCGGCGATTGTCAGCCGAAACTACCGATCCATCCGCTACGACCTGCCCGATTATGCGCCCCGAATAATCCAAAACGACCCCATGTTTCAGAACACTGTAGTTTTTGTTTGACGTACCGCCGGGGAGGACTGTCGCCGCAATTTTGTCTTCAACGTCAATGATGTCTCCGAACGCGTTCAGATACCCTTTTACATTGCCCTGAACATCTATGACAATATCTTCGCCGATGACTTCGCCGATAATCTGTTTATTTTTATCAAGCACATGTCCGTCTGAGCTGACAAGCCCGCTCATATTGCCATCTACGTCAATCACTTTGCCGCTTTTGCTGACGTACCCAAGATACGAACCGTCATACCCAATTCCGACTCCGGTTTGTACGACACCGCCTTTATATTCTCCTTTTTCGTTAAACATCCGACCTTTGGCATCAATTCGTCCCAAAACCGTTCCCAAAACATCTATAACCGTACCATCACCATTGACAAAGCCAATATAATCACCGTTAAAATCCACCACATTCCCTTGCGGCAAAAGCCGTCCGGGCCGGTTTGCATAAAAGGAACTTCCGTCATATACGAATCTGTCTACGGCAATACCTTTTTGATTGTAAACATAGCCATCGGCAAACAGATGCCCGATAACTTTACCGTTAGAATCGATAACTATATTTTTCTCAGGCAGCACTATTCCCTTTATTTCTTTTTTCGGATTAACAATAAGGCGGTTCAAAAGAATTTTAGTATTGGGAATGACTTCCGTGCTGTCGTAGCCGAATGTTGATAAATTATTTATAAATTTTCCATTTAAATCATACGCCTGAGACTTGTCCATCACCTGTCCGACAACAAAACCGTCCTTGTTCAGAACCTCTCCCTGAAGATTTGCGCATCCAACCGTTCCTCTGCCTGATTTAATGCTTCCGTCCGGGGTCAACAGTCCCATCATCTCGCCGCTGTAATACAGGGCATAGGACATTTCAAAAACTTTTCCAATGACTTTTCCGTCAGGATTCAATACCCCTCCGTCAGGATTGACACAGCCGACATACTCCCCGTTTTCGCTGCGTACATAGCCGTCAGAACCGGCTTTGCCGATGATATTGCATTTATCATCCCGAACCCAGCCTATTTTGGCCACATCGCCGGTATAATTGCCGTCTTTATCTACAATACTGCGGTCAAATAACATCCGGTATCCGGTATCCTGTCCGTCTTTTTTTACCTTTGCATCGCGGTCAACATATCCGTAGTGCCTGCATCCCCAGCCTACAGCCAAACCGCCGACAACCGTTTTGCCGATAATGCTGTCACCTTCCGTTGCCCGAATTAATGAATTCGGCAGTATTTTGCCAATAACCTCGTCTTTGGCATTAACGACTTCTCCGCGATTGTTGATGCTTCCCAAGCTGTATCCGTTCGGGGAAACAGCTATCATGTCTTTCTTTATGACGGCGCCGATTTTAATACCCCGAGAGGTGATGACGTTTCCATTCTCATCAATAAATCCTATTACCAGCCCGTCGGCATCATATACTTTTCCGTCTTTTCCGACATAACCGATAACATTGCCGTCATTATCTACGGCCAAATTTGAATATTCTCCCACTTTTCCGGTGATTTTCCCGTTTTCATCAGCAGTAAACTCCATATTGTCGCCGACCCGACCGACAATCTTTCCTGAAGAATCTTTAATGCTGCCGTCTTCCTGCACGGTTCCCAAGATATTACCGTCAAAATCACGAGCATTGCCATTTTCATCGACATAGCCGATAACATTGCCGTTACCGTCCAATACTGCCCGGCGATTAACAACGCTCAATGTTCCGCTGCCATTTTGCGCAAGGCGGCCGATTACCTCTCCGCTGCTGCCATGAACAGTTCCGTCTTCGGCAACAAATCCTATAACCTTGCCTCCATTTCCTATTACATGTCCTTTATCATCAACATAGCCTATGACTTTGCCGTTTTCGTCGACTACAACTTTGGACAAATCCCCGGCTTTGCCGATGATATTGCCATTGACATCATGAATCGTCCCGTCTTCACCTAAATACCCGACTAAATTGCCGTCAAAATCATGAACTGTTCCGTCATCATCAATGTAACCAATTACTTTGCCGTCTTTATCATAAGCCAAACGCTTGCTTATATCCGCTTTTCCCAAGACTTCTCCGGTTACCCCGACAACGTTGCCGTCATCATCCAGAAAACCTAACAGTTCGCCGTTTTCTTTATAGACGTTTCCGTCTTCGCCGATATATCCGATAACGCTGCCGTCTTTGTCAACAGCCAGTCCGGCGGTTCCCCCGACCCTGCCGATGACCCGGCCATATTGATCCGTAATTGTACCGTCGGGATTAGCTTTACCGATTAAATTTCCATCAAAATCGTAAACGTTGCCGTTTTCATCAACATACCCGATAACATTGCCATCCTTGTCATAAGCTAATTTGCCATTTTTGCCGACTGAACCTATAATTTCTCCGGTATTATTTAGAATATTACCGTTATCGTCGACATACCCCAGCGTATTTCCGGCAAAATCCCTGACTTCGCCATTTTCGCCAACGTATCCTATTATATTGCCGTCTTTATCGTACGCCAGATTTTTGGCTTCGCCCACCGAGCCGATAATATCGCCGTTAACTCCGATAATATTGCCATCTTTGTCAACCATTCCCAGTACATTGCCGTTTTCATCGATAACCCGCCCGTTTTCATCGACATAGCCGATAACCTTGCCGTCTTTATCTAATGCCAGGCGGCGTTCTGCACCGGCTTTGCCTATGATGTTACCGTCCTTGTCAACAATATTGCCGTCTTTATCGACTTTGCCAAGGATGTTTCCTTTGAAATCCTTCACTGTACCGTCCGGTTCAATATAACCGATGACTTTACCGTTTTTATCAAGAGCCAGCCTGCGGCCATCGCCGATTTTTCCGATTATTTCGCCATTGGCGCCAATAACATTGCCGTCTTTATCCACATATCCGACAATTTTTCCGTCGGGTCCGATAACATTGCCGTTTTCATCAACATATCCGAGGATATTGCCATTTTTATCATAAGCGAGCCTAGCGCTCTTGCAGGCCGTACAAATTATCTCTCCCGAAGCGATAACCTCGCCCTTATCATTTACATATCCGATTATTTCATTGTTTTTATCAAAAGCGAAATTATTGTTTTTCATATAGCCGATAATTTCGCCGCCTTTATCACGCAGCGTCTTTTTATCTGCATCCAGTTTCCCAATGATATTTTCCCTGACGGCCAGCACATTTCCCTTTAAGTCAACCAGACCGGCAATTTTGTTTTCATTACCGCGCACATAGTTTTTATCGTCAACATAACCGATAACGACATCGTCACTCCGGCGGACAACATTCAGGGCTATACCGGTCTTTCCGATTAGAATTCCTTTGGTATCAGCCACATCTCCATTTTTATCGCTGCCGATAATTTTGTTATTGAAGTCTTTTACGGCACCATTGGCTTCTACAAAACCTATAATCTGGTTGCGACGGTTATAAACAACTTTCTTTCTGACGCAGGTTTTGCCGATGACGGTATCTCCGGCTTTGACTACATTGCCGTTTTTATCTATAAAACCGACAATTTTGCCTTTCTCGTCAACAACACGGCCATGTTCATCGACATAACCAATAATGTTGCCGTTTTTGTCCGTTGCAACTTTCCTGAAATCGCCAGCCTTGCCGATAGCCCGGCCTTTCTTATCCAATATTGTTCCGTCTGCAGACATCCTGCCGATGAGATTACCCTTGAAATCCTTTACAGTGCCATCAGGCGTTACATAGCCAATAACCTTGCCGTCTTTGTCATACGCAAGACGTTTGAAATTTCCGGCGCTACCAAGATTTTCGCCGCTGGATTCAATAATGTTTCCGTTTTTGTCGACAACACCTATTATTTTGCCGCTGCAGTCAATTACGCGCTTTTTATCGTCTATATAGCCGATAAACACGCCTTTGCCGTTAAATGCCAGTTCCCTGACTTCTCCGGCTTTGCCAATTACGCGGTTATTTTTATCCAGAACATTGCCGTCTTTATCAACTTTTCCTAAGACTATACCACCGCATCCCTTTACCGTGCCGTCAGTATCGACATATCCTATAAACTTGCCGTTTTTATCATAGGCGAGCCGGCGGGAAGTTCCTGCTTTGCCGATTATCTTGCCGTTTGTTCCGATAATTTTACCGTCTTTGTCAACAAACCCCAGTAACTTTCCGTCTTTGCCGATGACTCGTCCTTTGTCATCAACTATTCCCATTACCTTGCCGCTTTTATCAAAAGCAAGAGTTGCATAATCGCCGGCACTTCCTATCCTGCGGCCGTTTTTATCTATGATGTCGCCTTTATCATTAACTTTGCCGATAACATTTCCGTCAAAATCAACAACGTTGCCGTCATCATCAATATAACCGATAGGTTTGCCATCTTTCCCCAGCGCAACGCGCTTTTTATCCACCGAATTGCCGGTACGCTCCGTGCTTATGATATTGCCGTTTTTATCAACATTACCGATGTGTTTTCCATTGTGGTCAAAGACCCGCCCCTGTTCGTCAATGTGCCCGATGACTTTTCCGTCCTTATCCAAGGCTAATTTGGCATAAGCGCCGGCTTTACCGATTATTTTCCCGTCTTTGCCGACAATATTGCCGTCTTTATCCATTTTGCCAATGGTGTTGCCTTTGAAATCTCTGACTGTTCCGTCTTTATCGACATACCCGATAACATTGCCATCCTTATCGTAAGCCAAACGCCGGCTGGCACCGACTTTTCCGATGACTTTCGGCTTATTGTCTTTTGAAAATTTAACGACCTTGCCGTTTTCATCAACATAACCGACGGCTTTGCCATCTTTGTCATAAACGATTTTCCGGCTCTCACCGTTGGTACCGATTTTTTCTTCAGCCACCCGGTAAACATTGCCGTTTTCATCAACATAACCGACTATGTTGCCGTCTTTGTCCACAACGCTGTTATCAGGCATTACGACGCCGAGGACATTGCCGTTTTCATCGACTACAATATTGCCGGAAGATGTTACCTTACCGATAACGTTGCCGTTTTCATCAACAACCTCGCCGTTTTCATTCAGCCGGCCGATTATTTTTTTAGGGTCATTGATGTCCACCACGGTTCCGTCAGGCAGAACCCGGCCGATTATTTTGCCGTTTTCATCATAAACAAATCCGGCCTCCACAGCTTTGCCGATAACTTCGCCTTTACTGTTCACAATCGTTCCGTCCGGAAGAGCCTTGCCGATAACTTCTCCCTGCAAATCGACAACGGTGCCGTCGGTTTTGACATAGCCGATAATGTTGCCATCTTTGTCATAAGCCAATTTCATATTTTGGGCAACGCCAATAATATTACCGTCAGAATCGACAACCATTCCGTCTTCATTAACGCGGCCGATAATATTGCCATCCCGGTCATGCACATTTCCCGCCTCGTCTATATAGCCGATAATTTCGCCGTTCGGCCCTATTGCCAAGCGATGGGCGCCTATACCGTCGCCACCGATGCTGCACCCCGTTGACGCATCGCAGCTCTGGCGCGTGTCCTCCGGATAAACCGCACTTCCCTTTATGCTGACTTCTTCCGATTTTGCACTTGATTTATCCAGCCTGGTTTCATACCAGATTATTTTAAAATTATTCTGTACATTGCCCGGAAGATGCGGCACCCATGTTATCAGAACATTGCAGGTTTCATCTCCGCGCAAATCACGATTACGGCATTTGTCTCGAAACTCAAATCCGTCTTCTGTTTCTTCCACCAACTCGACCCGTTCAATATGGATACTTTCGCTACCGTCGGTTCCAATAGTCAAGACACTCTGATTCTGCGTATCTACACCGAGGATAAATTTGTTCATGTTAATTTGAGCCGGAGTAACCTTAATCGGCTTTTTTCGTTCTGAAACAGGCGTATCTTCCGTATCTATAAACACCGGTTCCGTATCAACAGAAACATCCGGAAGAATATTCTGGTTTTCAACAAAATCAGGAGAGGTTTCTTCCGGGTTATAATTTTCTTCGTCCGACGAAATTACCAGCAGTCCGAACAGGAAAAAAATGCCGGCAATAATTCCTATCGTGAGGATTATTTTTCTGGTTTTTCTTTCATATTCTTCAAAACGGGTATTTTCGTTCATTGTATTCTGACCACACTGCAAAAGATACCGTTACGCCCAAGCTGGCTACAAATATTATCTCCTTCATCCAATGATTTGACCGGTCCGACGCGGAGATGGAACACTTCTCTCCCCTGGCCATCGGCAGGCGTGTCCACCGAATAAAAGGGCTGATATTTTCCTATAGCGGCTGAATAATTTTTGGAAATATCATTCCACAACTTTTCAAGATTATTCACGTCTTCATCCGTTCCCAATTCAATAGAAATGTTGCTTTCATCGACATTGGCAAAAGCCTTGCCGTCACGGAATTCTTTCAGCAAAGCTTCCGTTTCTGCGGAAACAACGGCGTTTTTATCAGCGGCATCTTCTCTGGGCGTAATCAGCACCGGGCTTGAATTATTGGACGAATTCCCCACGGCCGGTGTTCCTGCCGCCGGAGTACCCTGAACTTTATCTTTCTGATATGTTATCGAAACATCCTGTTTCCCGTTGTATTCCGGCGTAACAAGTTCTGCACCGCCACCAGCCTTGACGTCATATTGCCCGGATAGAGACGGACGTTGAGCTGTTGTATTATCCTGTTTATTCTGTACCGGAGCAACAACAGGCGTTGCTTTCGGAATAGAATTTAATGCGGAGGCATCGTTTAGCGAAATTTCTCCTGAAGATGGCTGCCTGCCAGAGCGATTTGTATTGCCGGCCGGGACTTTCTGCCCGCTTATGATGTCTTCATAGCTTAAGCCGCCATTATTTTGTGTCGCATTTTGCGCCCCTGAAAATGAATTATTTTCAAAAAACGCAGCGCCGGCTCCCGATGTACCACTATTTCCAGACGCACTGTTATTTCCCGGCGTACTATTATTTCCCATGGTCGGCCGAGAGGTTCCGCCATTACCGTACACATCCTCATACTGCCCGGTTTCAAGGCCGTTTTCATGTTTGGAAGCATGCGCCGACTGAAGATCCCACTCGTTCGTTTTGGCATAAACGGTATTTTCCAACCCGTCAGAATCTGCACGACGGAGCTTCAGGCAAACAATCCGTTTTCCGCTGCGCAAAACCATATCACCCATGCCTTCAACAATAATCAAACGGTTGTTCGGCCCGGCTGTCCGGAAACCTACGGGTGTTTCGGAACGCTCGACAATCAACGTAACAATCGGCCGTTGTACAGCAGTCAGAGCTTTGTCTCCCAAATCAATATATGTGAATATGTTATCACGCCAAACGCGTTCCGGCGCAATAACAATATCATCGGGATTTGGAACATATACTTCAATATCAAACCTGAATTTCGTCGGATCGACAGGAATTTTTTCAATCCAGTCTTCTTTTTGCAAATTACGCGTAAATGTTGCATCCGCACTGGTTCCGTCCTGATTGTAACTGTTGGCGTTTATGTGGCCGCCGCCCGTTCCTGCCCCGATAACCGCAGAGCCATTGGCATTCTGGCGGTTTTTAACAACTTCTATATCAATAATAGCATTAGTAATGCGGTCGGTATTTACCGTTTCGCTTTGAACATAAAAAACATATTTATTACCGGAACGACCAAAAACAATCATATTGGTATCCACTCCGACAAACTGCGACGAATCCGGATAAACCATCAAGCTTGAAGGCCCCTGTATTTCCGCATTAAACGACTGTCCGTCGCCGATATAGACATTCTCAATAACTTCCCAATTCGGAAAATTAATCAGAGTATACATTCCTTCGCGGACTCTGACCGGCAAAACCAACTCCGGTGTCCAATAATATTTGGTATACCCCGGCCGCGTCTGCCCTTCTCCCATGTGCTGCAGAGGATCTTTCCACGCGCTCTGCATCATACCAAGCGATCCGACGCCCCCCAGATAATTTAAATTGGTAGCTGCATAATTCCCCTGGCTTTGATCCGCGTTCTGATCCAGATTATCCTTGGTTACCTGAGCCTCGGCCAAAGTTGCAAGTGCCCCCAACGATAAAATTGCCGCTGATAAAATGTTCAATACTTTAGTCATTATGCATACCCTAAACATTCAATTAATTTGTTTTGCGTTCAACCTGTTTATAGTCAAGAACGGTAAATCCCAACGGATTTTTCAGCCTTTCGCCAAATTTAACCCGTTTGGCACGGTATCTTATCTTAACGGAAGCCACCCACACGCTCAAACGGGGCGTTTCATATTCCGGCATCATATCTTCAACCCGAAATTCCACTTGCCACCAAGTTTCACCGTTTACGCCGCCAACCTCGGTTACAGAAGAAATTTTTATATTACGGGTAATATTATGCTTGCGGATAAGCTCAATCGCCGCATCGGCAAATTCCTTACGGAATTTATCATAAACTCCGGTTGTAGACATCTCCTGTATCGTACTGCCTGTCCCCCAGCGCTGCTCCATTTCGTCAACATCATTGACAAACGTATTACGAAGAAGGACATATTCCCTGACAAAAATTTCCGTCAAATATTTATGTTCATAGATATTTTTCACCGGGTGGATAGTATATATCTGATCTTCTTTATTTGAGAAGCTGAACAAATACGGTTCAATCCGATACAGCGGCATTATGGCGAATACGACATACGTCAGAATCAAATTACAACACAGGCTGACGGCAAAGATGATGGCAAAAGCCCGCGCCGTCCACAGATAGCGTTTTTCCGTTGCATTCTCGACAACAATATCTGCATTTCCGGAACGCCGATGCGGGCGTGCCGGACGGGGCTGCGGCGCCGCTTTGGCTCCACCTCCCTCCAAGAGCAGTTTTTTTGTATTGTCAGAAGAAATCTGTTCAGCCATCAGCCGTACCTCTAATTCAACTCATTGCCCGGAACCAGTCCGGCAGCGTCTTCGGCAGTTCCACCTCTATACAGGCACAGGGGGAAAGCTTAAGTTCGTACACGTCTTTACCTATTCCGACGGGTTCAGGCTCGTAATAACTGCCGACCAGATTGCAGGCGGCTAAAATTAAGACGGCAAATACCAAAATCAGCGCTTTATACATGGTTTTTCCTCTTTTTAAAATAACCCTTTTATATAATTAGAACTTTTAATTTTAAAAGTCTAACGAGAAAACAAATTGCCGCAACTTATCAACAGGCTAAATTGCACCATGTTTAGTATAGCACGAAAATGTTTAACAATATTTTAAATCTCGATTTCGCTTTGAAAATAACTATAGACGACAAATCCGAGAGGATTTAACAGGCGGCGGTATGCCGTTCTCCGGTTCGGGTCGACATAACCGCGGATATTGGCGGTCCAATACCTTTCGGTAATTGTCGGCGTAACGCTGGACCGGCGGCTCAACCGATCGCTTTTAAACGTATAATCGTAAGTTTTGAACTCAATTTTCCAAGTATTGCTGTTTTCACCGCCGGTTCGTTCAACCGACAGAATTTCCACCGAACGGCTGGAATTGTTTTCTATCATCTCCGCCCGCAGTTTTGGAAACACTTTTTCAAACTCCTTGTAAACCTTATACGTTGACAAATACGACACAAGACCGCCCCAAAGCCAGCGGTTATTCATTTCCCGCTCGTCTTTGATATAGGTGTTTCGCAGTTCGACATATTGTTTCATAAAGTTAATCATCATTTTTTCCCGCGAATCCATCCGGCGGTTAATATGTTCTCTTTTGACAAGCGACTGCGAATCAGACAGTTCAACAAACATCTGCGGGTCAATGACTATTTCCGGAGCCAGTTTTAAAATGGATAATGTGGTACAAACGCCGTAAAGAAGCGAAACAGTGGCCAACATCGCCATCAATCGCGATATCCATTTGTAATAAATCAGCTTTGCCCGACGAACCTCAACAACATCTTCCGTAATGAATGCAGGAGGTTCTTTGCTTTTCCCTTTGTCGGCAATGCGCAAAATTTTTTGATTTATCAAATTGGCCATTGTCTGCTTCTTTACCTCTTAACCTGTGCGGCCCCTCTTAATATACCGGGCAGTAAGCTACTGCCTGGCTCTGATTATCCATTGAGGTTATGCCTTCCTCTTCCGCCGCACGCGAAGCTTCCCAGTTGGCCTTAGCCTCCTTGACGTCTTCGGTTACAGACGCTTTCGTTGCTTTCGGCTGAATATAAGATACTTCATCGGCATCGGCTTCAAAGGCTCCGAAATAATCCTCAATTTCCTGAATGCGCTCTTTAACCCTGTCAGAATCCGTAGCAGAAGCTTCCCCTTTCAGACTATCGAAACCGACATAGGTAACCGTAGTGCCATCGCTGTCTGTTTCGGAATACCCCTGATGGGCTTTGGCAATAGCCTCATCTTTCAGGTCATTCAGTTTGCAGAATATCTGCTCGTAATAGGAACCGCCGGAAGATTGGGCACAATCAACCTCATATTTGTCATCAGCCGCATTTTTCGCCAGACCTCCGTTGTCCATAATATAAGCTGCACACTGTTCTGCAATCTGATCAGCACAGGTACTGTCGCTTTCATCTTCGCAGGCCTCACCGTTGACACTCTCACCGAAGTTATGCAGCTGCGTGCACAAATTCTTCAAAGAATTAACAACGTCTTCCTTATTGTTATCCAACGTCTTCTGTGCATTATGTTCGGCATTCACTGCTTCCAGGAATCCACCGATAACGTTACGCTTAAATGTCGCCAAATCACCGCGCTGGCGTTCAATGCTGTTATCCTGGTTATTTTCATCCAGCAAATAATCATATATATTCTTCAGCATCGGACGATATTTCAAATCACCATTCAGGAACTGCCCCAATTCGCTGTAATTCGTGTACATCGGTTCGGACGTACTGCCCAGACTTCCCTGCAAGGCTTTTGACTTGCCTTCATCCTTAGCATTGTGGTCCGCAAGCAGGTGCCGGACGCCGTTCTTATGCAGCGCAACTTCCTGACAGGTTTCAGCAACTGCTCCGGCGGGCAACGAACTGCGCCGTTTGAAGCTCATATTGCCGACACCGTCGCCACCACCCTCGTCAATTACCGTACCGCCAAGCTTGCACGGATATACGCCGGCACGTCCAATTATTGCACGGTAGTGTTCTTCTTTGCCACCGATATCCTTATTGTTGATATAGTCTTTTAACTTGTCTTTGCCATAAGACCGTTCAACAAACGTCTGCTGATATTTCGGCGTCGGTTCATTGCGCATATTCGGCGTTGCGAGAAGATATCGCCAGGTTTCCGGCAAATATTCTACAGGTTCAACGCCCTCGGTATTTTTATATTTCCGGTCAACCAGCGTTGAAAGCGACGGCGCGCCGTTTTCCTGCGGAACATCGTCATAGTCCATAGCACTGAAATAGAACACTTCCCTTATCGGCGCCAAATTCAGCAGCGGCCGGTGCGGTGCCATATAATCGCGCCCGTCATTTTCATCAAACTTGAGTTTTTCAGGCTGTTTGCCATATGACGGAACAGTTACAGTATACGCACCGCGAGCAGGCAACCCGGCAAAGAAGTCGTCGTCGGTTATGATACCGGACGGGATACCGAAACTTTCTTCCAGCTTTATGCCGGCAGCATTCAACTCTGGCTGATGCTCGGCCTGTTTCAGCTCGTCAATCAGTTTGTAATGGCGTGCAGTTACAGCCTGTCCGCCGTCACCTTCACCATTGCCTGCATAATTTGCATGCTTGTATATGGCTTCATTCGGTGCTACGCCGTCTTCTCCGGTTACGCCCCATTCTTCCATAACAGTCGTGATTTCCTTTACCGCCGAATCAACTTCATCTTTGATAATTTCATCGGCTTTCGGAATATATCCGCCAGCTCCCGCAAGCGCATCAACAGCTTCTTTCATCGCCTGTTTCTTGACTGCCTGAGCTATCGTTTCAGGCGTATGAACGCCGTCTGCCACGCCGTATGCACTCAAACAGCCGTTGGCAACCACAAACTTACGAACAACACCGACACTTGACAGCTTCCGCGGATACTGCGACCAGTTGTTTTTGAACCAGCGCTCGTCTATCGTATCATTGACGATTCCCGGCAATTCACCGTCTACAGCCCCTTCGCTGTTTGATGTACCGTTGCCGAACATAACTCTCGCCATCGTCCATTTAAGGTTGTCAAATTTATATTCGTGGCTGTATTCCCTGCAGCCAATTCCCAAGAAACCGTCTTTTTTGCACCAACGGCGGTTATTATTAACCATACGGTCAGGTTCACTGCCGTCATCCTTGGTTTCAAGCTTGTCTTCAAATTCTTTATTGACAGCTTCAATTTCCTGCTGTCCCTGCTCCGCGGCAGCCAGATATTCCTTGGCAAAGCGGGATGCGCGCTCCCTTATCTGTTCGCTAAGGCTGTCAATCTGATCCTGAAGCACATCCAGCATAGACTGCGCACTGTCCATTGTTACCTGAGCCGTTGTTATAGTATTTTCCAACTCGGCGACATTTTTGAAAATATCGTCTTCGTCTTCAATATTTTCATACGGGTCATATTGGTTGGACTTGCCGCTGTACGACGCACATTCCTTGTCTTTTTCCGGAGCCTTTTTGCAGATATAGGCAAGTTCTTCTTCCAGTGCCGGAATCTGGCCGATTTTCTGCGCAAGGGTCGGATTTTCATATTTTTCCAAATCTTCACCGGCGCCGGTCAGGATAGAATCCAAATCCTTTTGCAGTTTTTCAGGCTTCGGCTCTCTACCGGCAAGACGTTCCTGCAAGGCCGGGATACGGTTGTTTTTCAAATCGTTAATCTGATTTTCAATCGCAGTTACCCTTTGCAGAGAACGCTGACGCTCCTGTACGGCTTCATTTTTGGTATCCGTTGCCTGGCTTAAGCGTTCACTGTGCGATTTGCGCGCTACAATAGTTGACTTCAGCTGAGCCTTCAGCGACTTCATTTCACTCTCATACTGCGTAACCATACTCTGAAGCCTTTGTTCCACTTCTTTACGCTTTTTCAGAATATCTTCAAAGCGGTCAGAAGCTACTACCCGTCCGGCTGCATGCGTATTGTCAAACAGATGGGTAGTTTGCGAATCCAGACTGCCCGGGCAGGTGCTTTCAAAACCGCCGCCATTTTTCCAGCTGCCAACAACGGCCGGCATATATTTCTGAACAAGGAATTTCGTACTGAAATCCCACGTTCCCGGACATTTGCCGCTTTTGTCTTCCAGCGAAGCCTCATAGGTGGTATTTGCTTTCGGGAAAGCGCAGCCGCCGGAAAGGGATTTTATACGCTGGTCATATTTTATCGGGACCGTCGTCGGTACACACCCTTCCTCTTTACTTCCCGTAATCCACCCCGTATCATTGCTGCCGCTGATACTGCAGTGCAGCGTCTTGGAGCAGCTATAGGGTTCACCGTCGCTGTTGTAGCAGGTACACATTATGGTCTTGGTACCGGAACAAGATGCGGTATCACCGCTGACACTACATCCTCCGCTGAAATCACCACATTCCTGATTCCAGGCATCTTTTGTTGCATCGGTTGTTAATTTACACGCGGTAACAGCAGGCAACACTTTTTCAATCGGCCCTACTCTGCCATATTTCTCCGCCTGAGTCTTAGCCACGCGATAGGACATCATACCTTCGTCTACGGCTTTGACTATCATCCGCATATTCCGATATTTATTGCGCAGATATTCGGATTGCAGATTTTTCTGGTCGTTCCAGGGTTCAAACTGCAAGGTGCCGTTTTCAGTCAGTTCCATAACGTGATTATACCCTATGCGCCAGCCTTTTTCGGCCTTTACACGGTTATCCGTCTGGATATCATCGGCCTGCGTTCCGTCTATCAGAAAATCGGTATCATTATATTCGCGGGTATTTTTCAGTCCTTCCATTTCATAACTTTCGGCCAATTTTGGTTCAAAGTCTACGGCCGGCTGTTCTGACTCTGTATCTGACGTAACTGTATCCAATACGCAGGCAAACATGGTTGAACTGGTTACGGTTTTGCCCGAAGCGTCTTCGTATTGGCAAGGGTTGGTTTCATCCAAGCGATACCCGTCGGGGCAGCTTTCATAAAACCCGTCACATTCACTGCTTTTCGTTCCCAATATCGTATCCGTCGTATCTTTCTGGTACTCTTCTATTACAGTACGGGAGAGCCCGGAACGACTGTCATGGTCGTTAGCTTTGGCCGGAGCGCTGCCGCCGTACCAGATAGATGCTCCCTGACCATTACTGTAACGGTCAAAGAATCCGGCCGTGCACTGATCGCTCTTTTCCAGAACTTTCAGCATACGCTCATGAATTTCTTTAGCTTTCAAATATTTACGGTACTGAGACTTATATTCGCCAAGCTGAGCCTTTAAGTTATGCAGGTTCATCGCCTGGTTAATCTGCTCGTCAACCGGCTGCAGTTTTCCTAAAATTGCCGTATCGTCCGCATTTTTGAGCTCAGCCTTATCTTCGTTCAGCCCGGGGCAGTTTTTGCCACCGTTTTTGCATTCTTCGCTGCGAATGTAGTCGCCGCCAAGCATCGTTCCTTTAGCATGGGCATAGGTTCGGCTTTCATTATAAGCAAAACGATATCCGTTATCAAGATAATCTTCGGCCGAACTCTGCTGGTCATCAGGATTTATCGGGTCAACCATATCAATCTGCTTAGCGGACATAAACTGAGCTTCCGCCGCCGTCAAGTCTTCTACCATACGCATCAGGCGGTCATATACCGTCGTTACGATATAGGCGTTCATAATTTCGCCGTACTGACCGGGGTTTTCACTATTTTCCGGATCACCTTCGGGTTCGGCCTTTTCCGGCTCGATATAAGCCATCTGCAAACCGAAAAAGACGCAGTGTTCGGCCATTTCTTCCTTAGTATACAGTCCTTTCTGGCAATTATCCAACCGCTCTATGGTCTTTTCTACCAACCCCAGATAATCTTCCGTTACCCTTCCGGTCAGATAGGTTTCCATTATTACATCCTGCTTATATTCAATCGCCTTGTGTTTATATGCCGTCTTCACCGCCGGATAATTGTCCGGATAGTCGCTTTCGGGAGGATAGGTGAAAAACAGCGTATGGAAAGCATTGAAATTTTCTTCTTCATCAAGGCCGCCTTTGCTGATGCCCAATTCGGCATTGTTTTGTAATTTTCCCTTGCCCGGGGTTTTATTTTTACCGCCTTCGCTTTTAAGTTTTTCGGATACAAAAGCAAAAACCTGTCCTTTTTTAAGAACTTCAAGCTTTTGGCTGTTCAGCTCGGACTTAATTGTCTGAAGCTGGCGGTAATAAGCCTTCAGATTGGACACCACCTTATTGGCATTGCCGGGAATATCGACTTCAATGTCCCAAGGCATCGGCGGCAATAAAAAGAATGCATCTGCCTTTTTTACCTCTGCACCCAAGATGACGACACTCAGGAGCAGGCATTGCAGCAACCTTAATTTTTTAACCATTGGTAGTCCTCCCCGTTAACTTTGTAATTTTCTTCCACCGCGGTTACGGCATTGTTTGCCGTATCAGCCTCTTTTACAATCTTATCAACATATTCCTTAGTCAGAATATATTTTTCCAAATCAAAATCCTTATAGGTTCCGTTCGGCGTTTTTACACCGTTCAGATTCAGCAATTCTCTTGCCGCCATATACTGCAAGCGGGCGCTTTGCAGTTTGGCATACATCAGCAGAGCCTTCATATTTTCTATTCTGGTTGCCGAATAAGACGAAATTGCCTCCAACTCGCCGGTAGCTTTGGGCGTGTTCTTGAACATTTCGTCAATTACTTCGGTTCGCACCGGAATCTCACGCCGCAGTGTTGCCGTTACCTGCAAAAGGTGCGCCGCCGTATTGGTCAGCAAGTATTTCCGTTCGCGCGCAACGGCATCAATTTTTGTCTGGTGCATAATGCGCCCTTCATCGCCCGACGCGCTGTCCAACTCTTCCGGATCATAAAAATAACGTTCAATAAATTTTTTATAGTCTTCTTCCGTCGGCGTAAATTGATTGACGATATCCGGATTGCTCTTCATGCTCCATTCAATATCTTCCTCATCCGCCACTTTGCTGACAAAAGTCTCGTCTTCTTTATCAGCATCCAATTCTTTCAGACGGGTTTGATACGATACATACTGCGGGTCTTCCGAAGTTCCAACTTTGGCTTTTTCATTTTCCAGCGTATCGCGCTGGGACTCCAGCGTTATAGCCAAAGTATCCAGTTCTGTACACGCCGCAACCAGTGCATCATATTCCATCTGGGCTGTCATATATTCATCCTGCGCTTTTTCAGCCTCACCGGGAATATGTTTAACGCTTTCATATTTGGCTTTCTTTTGCTGGACTTCCGCCCTTTTCTGGTCGCGCTCGCTTTCTTTTGACGTCTGCAAACTTCTGGTTTCTTTTATACTTTCTTCAACGATGCCGATTTTTTCGTCATAATACAGATTACGCCCTTCTACATAAGCATCCTGCTCTGCCTGAAGCTTATCCTTGTTTTTCTTTTTGGTTCCCTCAACAACTTTTTTCATTTTTTCCTGAACCAGTTTTTTACCGTTTTCGGTCGCATATTCTTTAGCCAGTCCGAAAAGTTCTTCCTTATTGAAGCCCTGCGATGTCATCTGTTTTGCCTGAGAAACATGCGTCGTTATCTGCGTTGAGGCATCGGCAAGCTTGCCAGCCCATTCGCTGATTTTTGCTGCCAGCGTCGGCGCATCAATAATCAATGCCTCTGCCGGGACAGGCCTGAATGCCAGCGAAAAAATTAATGCGGTTGCAATTAACAGTCTTTTCATGCCAGCACCTCCCCTATTCATCCGCTTCTCTGGTTTGACGCGTCAGTTCAGCCGTTGCTCCCGCGCTCGCCATATATGCGCGAAGCTCCAAAATCCGGTTCAAACGCTGTTGCGTCGCGATAGCTACGATATTTTGCGCATTTAGAATTTCATCAATATTATTCTTTTTGAATTCAACCTGATACAGAGAACCGTCTTCGACGAGTATGCTCTGTCGTGCCGAAACGCCCTTGGCAAACAGAAGCGCCGCATCATCTGCTACGACGGCATTAATCAAACGGCGGTTTTTACTGGTCTTTTCAATATCATCCCCCTGGCCGCGCTGGTAAATATAGCTGGTTTCAACCGTTTGCGCCAAGCTTTTGTCGCTTTTTTTCTTCAAATCGCCTTTTTTCAGCTCTTCGGCGCCCGGCATAACCCTAATCTCCTTCATGCTTTTTACATAACTTTCCGAATCTTTGGCAAAAGCCTCCAAAGCTTTCGGATCACATTGTTTCGGGTTTTTGTAACAGCTGCTTGCCAAGTCAAACCCCTGCCGCGCCCTCTTTTCTATATCGCGCAGCTTTTTAGTATATTGCTGAACCTTATTTTCTACATCCTTATACAATTCCAGCGCCGACTGCACTTTTGCCATTATGTCAAAAATTGCATACGCTTCTCTCGTATACACGAACAAAGAAAGGAACAGGGCTATACACAGTTTCTTTTTCATCAGCCTTCTCCACCCGTGGTTTTGCCAAAATAGTTATAATCAAACGTTGCCAGATCTTTTAAAATTTCTGTCTGCTGATTTTGGGCATCCGCATCTACTATGCTTAAAATTTGCTGTGTCGAATAGTAGTTTATCTGAGCTCCGGCAGCATAGTCGTCTTTGGTTGTCGTACTTTCCTTCAATCCATCCTGCATACTGACAATGTTTTTATCCTTGTCCGGATCAGGCAATTTTTTAGGATCAACATAGTCCAAACTTGACTTATAGTTATTTACCACCGCCAGTGTCAGATTATTAAATGCAGAATCGTTATAGGCTTTAGTCTGTTTATCACGCCATTCTCTTTTGGCGGCTTCGGTATCTGCCCCTATAGCAGAACCATTGCTCGTCCCTTTGCTGGCGGCTTCGGCATATTTAAACAGACAGTCGGCCAAATTCTTTTCTTTCTGGGCAATAGATGCCGTATCGGTTTTATTTATTTCCGAAACGGAAATATCTTTGGCACGCAGACCGCAGATTGACAAGATTACATTTGAAAAAACGGCTTTTCCTTTTACTGCCTTATTTTCATTGGCATCCAAGTCATCGTTTTGCATTGTTCCCCAGTTCCTTTTAGTCGCCTCGACAAACTCGGAATCGCGCCCGTCCAAAAAAAGCGTCGTTCCGCGTTCAAAATCCTGAGCCATGGCCTTAGCGCGATTCAATGCGTCAATACGGCGAATTTCGCTCCATAGTTTGGGCGATTCAATATCGGTCATCCCCATTAAGGCAAAACCGTTACGCGTATTGTCAACATCTTTCAAGGTTTTGCGCAAGACATACAATGTCCCTTTATTGCTGTCATCGTCCGGTTCCAAACTCCCCCAAGTCGCAGAAAATTGTTTGGCCTTGCTTAAACTGACAATATTTGCAATGCTATAATCTTCGATGATGTGTTTGTAAACGCCGTTTTTCTGATAATCCTTATAAAGTTCTTCTTTGAATGCATTCGGATACAGGTCTTTTTCAGTTTTGGCCTTTACAACGCAGATTCTTAATTTCCCAGGATTTTCTTCTACGTCGGCAACATCCAAATTATCACATGCCAGTTCTTTAGACAGCAAAAAACTTTTATCGCCATCTTCGGCATAAACCCCCTTCAGAAAAAAAGACAAGTTTTCCGAGTGAAAGCTGAAAGCATATACTTTACCAGACCGTACAAACTTTTTTTGCATTTGCGGCCCTAAAAAAGACATCTGCTCACTGCCGTCTGAATAATCTCCTGAATTGCTGATGCTGTTCATCATATTTTCTTCAAGCGCATCAATCTTATCTGCAATTTCCTGCGCATTTGCAACTAACCCGTCGATAACGCCCTGGTCTATTCCGGCATCAAGGGAAGCTACGCTGTTTTTAAAATCCTCGCCGGCCTGGTTTAAAGCTTCGCGGTCGGTTTTTCCCGCGTAATAATCGCTGACAGCCTGACTGTAGCTGTCAAATGCCGCTGCGACTTTTTCACTGTACTGTTCGTTATAGTCCGCCTTGGCGGAAGCGATGATGTCTGACGAAGTATCCTTTAATCCGTCAATATCATTTTTAATATTTCCAGCTTCCTGCTTGAATCCGGCGCGCTCTTCATCACTCAGCCCATCATACCCGTTGACGCTGTCTACAAGCATATCCAGCGCCTGATTGGCGGTGTCGAGTGATTCATTGATAGCTTTATCGGCTTCATCAAATGTCTTGTTAACATTTTCTCTTACGGTCTCTGATTCTTTTTTGGCTTCATCAACAACCGTCTGGACATCTTCTTCAGGAGCTCCCGAATCAACTTGTTCGTTTACGCTGTCAACCGTTGTTTCCGCATTTTCATTTTCGGCCGTACCGGCGCCGTTAAGCTCCTTGTTGACATCATCAACAATGCCCGACACATTATCAGTCGTTTCTTCAATATTATCGGTAATCGTGCTTACGCTGTCTTTAATATTGGTTATTGTCCCTTTTAAATCAGCTGCGTATTTTTTAACCGAAGCAACCTGATCTCCAATTGTTTTAATCGTATTGGTTACATTATCCAACTGACTTTTGGCGTTGGTAATCCGGTTTAGCCCGGTACTGATGCTGTTTGTAAAGGAAACTATTTCTGTCAAATCGATTACAGGCCACACGAACGCATATACCGGGCGCACTGCAATAAGAAAGCTGCAGATTACAGCCATTACTGCAATTTTTCCGTTTACTGTTTTCCTACTCATTTCGTGTCCTCCCTAATAATCTTTGGTTCATAGGCCTGCGAGCAAATCCATTCTAAGCGAAATTTTATTGATATACTCTTAATTTTCCGTTTCTTTTGTTCAATTTACGGTTTCTTTCCCTTTCTTTTCCGTTTTTTTGATTTCTGCTGCCATAGCGGCAAACTCCGATTTCAGAATCTCCGCCTCTTTGTTTAATTCTGCTATAATCCCTTTATCGGGAGCAACATTCAACAGTGCCGCATCCTCTTTTAATTTCTCTCCGGCTGAAATAACTTCTTCCCGTGATGCATCCCCCCGCAAATATCGCTCTATAACTTTTTCATAATTATCAATGCCGTCGGCAATTTTATTTTGATACTCCAGATTATATTCTTCTTTTGCGCTCTCTGCCACGGCAATCATCCTGTCCGCCAACCGCTGCTGCCGAACCTGCAGTTCTCCTATTTTTTTCTCCAGCATCTCTTTGTCCTGTTTATCCAACCGGTCAGTATCTCTAACAGCCTGAGCCAATTTTTCCAGAGCCAAACGGCTTTCTTCAGTCGTTTTATTCAAAGCGCTGACTGATGCGTCCATAACATCATTAAGCTGTTCTGCCATTTTTTTATTCTCATCTCTGGCCACGGCAAAACCTGCCTTTATTTCTTCCCGCAATGCGGCCATGTCATTTACATCGGGGATTTCTTCTTCCTCCTCCTCTTCCTCTACGGCTTCAGGCTGCGAGGAAACAGGGGCAGAGGAACCCGATATTCCCTGACTGCCGGATTTTTCCGTATCTGTATTCGGCTTCTGTGTCTTTTCCTGAGCTTTGTTCAGCAAATCTTCCGCATCTTTGCCGGTCTTTTGTGCCGTATCAATTCCCGATGTTGCTTTATCAGCCATACCATCAGTCTGATTCAAAGCGCCCTGCGTTTGCTCAACAACATTATTTACCAATCCGCTTTGCACATTATTTACCTTGTCAATAACGTCGGTAACGCCGTTTTGAATATCTATGTTTGTTCCAAGATTATCATTGACAATTCCAGCGCTTTCATTAGCGATGTCCGCAATATCATCCAAATTATTACGCAAATCCTGACTAAACTGAGAAATGGTATCTATACTGTCGCCAATCGCTTTCAGACTGTTTTTTAATTCAGTCAGCTGAGATTTGGTCTGGGACAATGAATCCAGAGAGGTTGTTACATTTGAAACAATCGGAATTATCTCGCCAAAATCCAATACGGGCCAAAACGCGTAAGCCGGCTTGTTTATTAAAAACGAGGCGCAACAAAGGATAATAGCTGTATGCCGCTTACATTTCCCCATAATTTCCCTCCCTGTCAAATAATACGTTTGTTGAGTGGTATGGTACCATATTTTTTATTTTTTGTCAACAAAATTATGCCCCCATGCCATCCAGATACTTGGTTACGAATCCGTCCTCGCCGAATTCTTTGACCAGACTTTCCACCAGCAAAACGTTTTTAATGCCGGAATTATAAAGTTTCAGATAAGGTCCGAGACCGCTTAAGTTGACATCAAGAATGACTGACTCACCCTCACCGTTTTCTCCTGCATCCGGGCGTTTTAACAGAATAGCATACGGACAGTCGCGGTACGACCTGCCGCTGATGAAATCATACTCGCTGTCGGTCAGGTTCCATTTGGCATAAGATTCCGGCGTCGCCTGCGTATTACGGAAGAAAATCATCGTCTTGCACTGGCCGCGGACGGCATCTCCGACACCCAGCTCGTCAACGATGTTCGGCTGTTGGAACGCACAAAGATACGCCTGGCGTTTTTTACGCCCTTCCTGAAGCCCTTTAATGAAATTATCACGAAACATTTCGTGTTTTAACATCGGCGCCGTTTCATCAATCATAATCAGAGCCGGAGCTCCGGTTTCGGTACTTTCGGACTGAATACGATGCATAATGTAACTGATGGATGCGGCTGCCAGCGTATCATCATCAAAAATTTCCGTAAAATCAAATGCGACAAAGCGGTTGGAGCTTAAATCAAGGCTGTCATGTTCGGCATTAAAAATGTTGCCGTACTGGTCAGGATTTATCCAGCGGTATAATTCGCGCCGCATCGTACCGGTCGGGGAGAAACAGCTCTTATACAGGTTTTTCAAAACCCTTTCTTCAGGACGAAGATAGTCAAACGCCGTTGTTACGGCACGAGCCGCTTCCCGTTCGGACAATGCGTCGTTCGCCATTGTTATCGCCTTAAGCCAGTTGCGGAGAAAAGCGCGGTTACTCATCGTATCACGGGAATCAAACGGATTAAGCGATACGTTCTTGCGTTCACCGCTGAAGCCGACATAGGCGCCCTGCACCATGTGAGTAAATATTTCTGCACCCCGGTGGCGGTCAAAGAAATATACTTTCAAATCGCCGTGCCGCATTGCCTGTCCGGCCAAAAACGTCAACAATGTCGTCTTACCTTGTCCGGTCGGACCGACAATACAACAGTGCGCCACAGCCGACTCAGCAGCGGAAATATGGAACTGAAACCGATACGGAGACCCGCTCATTGTGCGGAAAACGGTAATAGCGCCCTCGCCCCAGTCACTGCGCGGAAGGCCGGTCGACAACTGTTCGAAAGACACGGCAAGCGACACTATACGCGACAGGTAAAAATAGGTTCTGCCACAGGTGTCATACCCCGGAAACTGATTGAAAAACGTTGCCTGGGCAATCCAGTTCTCGCGAACCGGCGTTACGCTGAACAACCGGCAGATACGCTGGACTTCACTCTCGCCGAATTCAATTTCTTTCATCGTATCGCCTTTTAAGATGAAGCTCATTGAATATTCGACAAGCGACTGGTGGTCAGCATCGCTGTCTTCTATCGCGGCCAGCGCTTCACTGTACTGCGCAACAACATCCGAGGAAAAGCTGGTTACCTCAGCCATTTTCTGCTGCTGAACCAAAATCATACGGGCTTTGGGCTTAAACAGCGGATGAATATTGTGAAGAACCGTCATCTCGCAATCAATCGCCAGCAGCGACGAAATCATACTTTCGTCCATATAGTCGCCGGAGTTCCTTATCCCCATGGTGAGGGCAAATTTTTCCTTGCCGCCGGAGAAAAACTTGATAACCCCTTCTTCGCCGGTGAAATGAATTCCGTCGGCGGTCAACAGCTCCTTTAATTGAAACCCCTGCGCCCCGCGAGCTTTCGGCGCAGGTTTGCTAATCGGATTCAACACCCGGACAAACGGATACACGGGACTCATCTCCGCCGGGCTTTCATCGTCTTCATACATAACTTTGATACCGTAATCATTCAGATTGGCAACGACGGATTGCGAAGCATAGTTTAAATCTTTGACAGCGTCTTTTTTGTCTTCTATCGACAAGATGATATAATGGTCATTTTTATAAACGCGGCTCAGATTTTCGCGCCAGGTATCATCAACAATTTTCAGCCATTTATTACCGAAGTCAGCCTTGTTTTTTTCCATCGGCACCCGATCTCTGATGGTAATTACCCGACAGGTAATCTGCAAATCCGCCATATTATCCAGCCAAGACTTGCGTGCTTCAAACATGGACAATACAGTTTCTTCACGCGCCGAAGTCAAATCCACTCCTTCAACCTTAAATACGCGGACATACGATCCGTTGCTGCAACGCAGGGTCGAACCGTCCGACAGCAAGCTGTCAAACGGCAAAAAGTCAGCCACGCGGGACTCGCTCGGCTGCGGCAGTACCCAAGTTCCTATTTTGGAAACCAGGGAGACCGCTATAGCGGCGGCAGCGATAATGCCAAAGGTCGCAACAAAGGCATCCGCGCTTTGAAGCCCGGCCATAAAAAGCGTATAAAAGTCAAAATCAAGGTTCAAATTTGTGCCCTTTCACTTTGTATAAATTCTGCGGTACAACATTAGTCTGGCCGAAAGCCTGTATCATACCCGACAAGTGGGGATCTTTTGCCCCGAGGGCAACAACAATCAAATGTCCCAAAACAATACTGACCAAAAATACCAAGGGATTGATATCACCCATTCCGATAGCCATAAACATAAAGGGTATCTGCAAACCGGCATTCAGCGCCGTCGGCAGAACAGGCCCCCAAAACAATTTGGGCGGATTAGCCACTGCTTTCAGGATAACATCTTTCATAAGCCAGCTCCCTGTTGAATCTCTCTTTTAATTCTAAGCCGATAAATCTTACAAAATTATTAAACTCAACTATTTTTTATTATGGCAATAAGATTAAACGGCTGACAAAATTCAGCTTCCGAGACTGCTGCGCGGAACCGCATTCATATACGTATCATTAAATTCAGATTTCAAATTGGCATGACTGCCGCTGAAATAATCAATAACAGCTCCCGTTGCCGATAACATAAACAAACTGATAAAAATGTATCCCAAATGTTTGAAATTGATTTTACCGCTGATGGCCAGGAACGTAAACATCACAATACCAAAGCAGGATATGGCATAGGCAAAAACACGCAACTGGGAAGCAAATGTCGCCGTTTTCTGCCGCAACGTTTCAAATACGCCTGAAGCAGCTTCTGCTTCTCCACAAAAAGAAACGACAGAAACAGCGCATACGGCAAACAAAAAGGCTATTTTCATATTTCTGTTCATCGTTCCCTCCTAATTTCCCAAAGCGATATCTTCGGCTATAGATTCAGCCCCGTCCGGAGCAAACATGGAAACAAATCCCGCGCACAGACTGATAACAACCAGCCCCAAAATAATCGCAGTCAACCATTTCCAGTTGATATTTCCGAAAAAGCCGCCGATACAAACGGCAATAATGCCGACGGCGGATGCTGGATAAATAATCTCGCGCAGCCCAGTAAATATTTCCCGCCCCGAAGCTATAAGCCCGCCAAACGCTCCGTCAGCAAATGCAGGTACAGGCGTCAGCAGAATTGCGGCACCCAATACCATAACAAAGAATCCGTATTTGCGTCCAAGTCCAAACATTACGAGACCTCCCTCCCGATTATTGTATTTATTATAACATAATTATAAGAAAATAGCCAGCAAAAACGTATCTCTCCTTTTCTTCCTATCTTTATGTTTTTACGCTATTTTGCTGTTTTGTAACAAAAATTTCACACTTAAATCAGGCGCACCGCGAACAGGCTTGATGCTTTACAGACAAAACCAACAGATTGCGTGGAAAACGGTACCTTGCGGATAAAAATGACGAGTGACAGGGAAAACGATACCCTACGGACAATACCGATAAATTATGAATAAGACGTCCCGTGGATAAGGCCGGCATATTACGGATAAAAAAAGCGCCGCAAAGCGACGCTCTTTTCTTTTTTATTTGTTAGTTGCCGATTACAAGCCGTCAGCAGACTGGCTGAACGTATCACCCGTCTGACCAGCGTTAATGTTACCGCCGGTTGCGTAGTTTACGATTGCACCAGCCGCAGCCAGAATAGCCAGACCAACTGCAAGACCAGCAAACCATGTCCATTTTACCTTACCGAAAATAGCCTGGAACGCAATACCAATCAAACCAAACGCACCAACTACGAAAATAATGGTTTTAATGTGCTGGAACAGAACCAGAGCTTTTTTCATACCGGTTTCCATAACGCTTTCAGCGTACGATGCATCGGCAAGCACAGCCGTGAATACAAGTGCCAAAGAGCACAGTACCAACATCTTTTTCAGATTTTTCATATCAGTTCTCCTAAATTCATTATACATATTTACTTTACCTCAATTTTGAAAAAAATTCAAGTTTTTTAAGCCTCTTGAAAATACAATCAACCTATTGTTTTTTAATAATTTTCATCTTCTGTAACAAAAATTTCACACTCCCGGCGAGCCAATTATCCGGCTTTTGTTTTGCGCAAATGCATAAACACATGATTTTGTTGTTATTAGTTATGCAAATATACTTGCTAAAGATTCTATTTAATGTTTAAAATATGGTTAATATTTCGAATGCAGCCGATTATATTGTGAATTTTGGGGAATATTTTACCTATGAGAGGTATGAAAAGTTTTGTTTTAGGCTTCAGCCTGTCGTTATTTAGCATGTCCGTAGGCGGGCAGCTATATTCGTCAGCGGCTGGCAAAACGCACCTTCCCCTTCAGACGGACATTAAAATTGATTTATTTAAAATAAAAGAAGATGCCATTAACAAGGCCGCATCCGATATTTTGGCCAAAGTACAGAAGCAGACTATTACCACTTCTGCGATTTCCGGCCTAACGGAGAAACCTTCAGCTTCTGCCCCCGACAAAGCAGACTCTTTCCGTTTCCTTTCCGAAAAAGAATTACCCGAGACAGAAACCGCTGAGATAGCTTACGCACCGCAAGATATTAACGGCATTGAAGACGACGAGATATTAAGCGTTAATATTGACGGTTCAATACCGATTGAATTTGAAAATACAGACAAACAGAACCTAAATGCGGAAATTACTCAAAGCGAAGATGAGAATAAGGTTGCCATGCTGCCGACATCCACATTATCCGACAGCGAAGATTTTATCCCCGATACGCCCTGGGTGGTCGCCAAAGGGAGCAAACACATAAAAAACAAAAAGCTGCTGGAAAAATATCAAGACCAGCAACCGCAAGACCTCTTTACCGACAACTTCAAGCAAGCCGCAAACGAAGATCAGGAAATTTCCTATAAGGTTGCTGAGAAAATTAAACAAAGCATCATTTTCCCCATACCGGACGAAATATTAAATGATGAAAACCTCACACCCACATTTATTAAAGGCAACAGAAAGACCGGCACTCCCGCCAAAGGACGTCAGGATACACCCTCACAAGCGAAAGAGGCTAAGCCCGCACTTCCGGAAGAGAGCGTGAAAATTCTCCCCAAAGTTTCGACTGTCGCGCAGAAAAAAGATGAATCAAAAGGATTTCTCAACAGCATATCTTCATGGTTCTCAGACAAGCAACCTACTGACACCGCAGCAAAGCCAAAATCCAAAACCGCACCGGCATACAGCAGCCAGGGCGCCGGCAAGGCTGAAGAAACCATAAACTCCAATGATGCTCTGGTCAGCTTCTATGAAACCATTCAGGAGACAAAACAGGAGCAAGCCAAAAACAAAATTATCCCCTCTGAGCTAAAACTCTCGTTCCAGCCGGACAGAGCGGAAATTTCAGGCCAAACCCTGCGTTGGCTGAAAGCTTTTTCCGAAAAAGCAAAAGAAGAGAAGACATATTTGCAAATCAGACTGGACGCGACAGCGCCGATTGAATTGCAAAGGAAAAGACTGAATCTTCTCTACACTATTTTTATGAACAACGGCGTAGATTTTTCAAAAGTCGATACCGTCTTTTCGTTAACCGAGCCAAATGCTTTTATCATAAGGACTTTGCAACTTAAACAGAATTTGCCTTAAGCGTTTTACCACAAATAAACGTCTTATAAATAAAGCGTTAAGCTTGATTAATTAAATTTTAATATTTATGGTTGATTGAGATTGGATTTAAAGATAGGTCAAAACATGAAAAAGAATTTTTTATTACCGTTTTGTTTAGTCTGCATTTGCGGCGTGTCCGCCTGCGGTTCCTTCTCCGGCAGCAACGGGCAGACAGATACGTTGACAGCCGAAGAAGCACCGGTTATTGATGCAACAATCAACCCTTATGATCGCTGCGGCGTTAACGGCATCAGCTGCAATGATACGGCGTTGGTAAATTATACAAAAACGGAAGCTGACTACAGAGCTTACGGCGAGCGTACCAAAAGAGACCATCTTTACACCCAGTCGTCTGCGGGCAATAATCTGACGGCAACGATTCAGCCGGGGATTGAAGAAGATATTGTTACCAAGCCCGTAACGGTCGGCGACACGGTCAGAAGAAACAGCAACCGTAAATATACGGTGGACGACG
This sequence comes from Acetobacter sp. 46_36, assembly GCA_001917135.1. Taxonomy (GTDB): domain Bacteria; phylum Pseudomonadota; class Alphaproteobacteria; order RF32; family CAG-239; genus CAG-267. The sequence continues at coordinate 43,293 of MNTT01000014.1, read as the reverse complement.
GCATTTTCAGCGAAACAGGAACATTAAATCTGGAGACGAATCCGGCAGACTACGCTCCGGCCGCTTCCCAAACTGCCGAAAAAGCTCAGAAGTCTCAAAATTCTCAGAAGCCTTTAAAGGTTGAACCTAAGCCGATAAAAACAGCCAGCGGGAAAGTTGTTATCCGTAAGCCTGCAGGTACCCCTAAAAATGAAATCGGACACGCTGACAACATTGAATTGAAAGAAACAAAGAAAAGTATTATAAATGACGGTTCGACTTACGAAATTGTCTGCGAAGAAGAATGCGACGACATTATGGATGACGACGTTATCACTTCGGAATTTACGGAAGAATCTTTTGACATTGCCGATTATATTGACGATGAAAATATTGAGTTTACCGATGTCGGCAGCAAAAAAGAATTGTTGGCAGATGTTGACATTAATGAAATTCAGGTCGGCGACGATACGGTTCTGACTTGGGAAGCTGAAGAAGGCGAGAATTTGCGCGAATTGCTGACAAAATGGAGTGCCATGTCCGGCTGGAAACTGCTTTGGAACACAAACCGCAATTATATTTTAAGCGCAGGCGTTATGTTCAAAGGGAAATTTGCAGACGTCAGTTCGGCTTTAATCAGAGCATTTGCAAGAGCCAGACCGGCACCAATTGCAACATATTATAAAGGCAACCGCGTTATAGTTATAGAAACAATGGAGAATGAGAATGCATACTAACAGAAAATATTTGACAGGATTTGCCGGCATTTTGCTTATGGGCGTAGCCTCTTGTTCTCTGCCGACCGACTATGATGCAGCAATAGAAAGAGATGTGGACGCAACTATAAAATATAAAGAAGATGCAAAAGCTCCGCAAACAGTTGCCGATACAGATGTTATCCGTATTAAAGACGATATTTGGCTGGGTGATACGAGCGAGATAGAATATGAAGGCGACAAACCTCTGCCCGGTTATCTGGAAACTGCTGACGGTGTTACTCTGGTCAGCAACCGTCCTATAACATTATATGAAATCGGCAATATGATCAGCCAGATTACATCAATTAAAATCAGGTTTGCTCCGCAAATTGAAGGCGCGGCTAAAGCTGCCGCAGACAAGAATGCTCCGACGGTATCAAAAGTCGGCTCAAAATGGTCTGACACATCAAGAATGCTTGTTTCCTACAAAGGCTCCTTAAGCGGATTGCTGGATGAAGTCTGCTCTCATTTCGGCGTTTGGTGGAAATATGAACACGGAGAGATATATATTTACAAATATACCACTAAAACGTTTACGCTCTATACGCTGCCGACAAAACCGTCTATGACTTCCAGCGTCAGCAGTTCTTCGGGCGGCGGCAGCATTACCAGCGGCATTTCAAACATTGACTTGTGGGCGAATATCGTTACGGCCGTAAAATCAATGCTTGGCGCAGGTTCCAGCCTAGTTACGGATCCGATGAACGGTACATTGACGATTACGGCAACGCCGACTGAAATCAAAAAGGTTTCAAAATTTGTTAATGAACAGAATATAAGATTGTCCCGCCAAGTTGCCATCAGCGTCAAAGTGTTGCAGGTTGAGGTTGACGAATCGAGAGGATTCGGCTTTGATTTGGATGCCGCATTTAAGGACAGAACGGCTTCCGGCGGCAACATTACGCTGGGTGACAACAACTTCGGTCCTACAGGGCTGGTTGACGGAAACAGCGGTATGTCAATGAAGATTTTAAGCGGCGACGTTACTGTCAATGCCGCTATTCAGGCATTGTCAACACAGGGCGTAACAACGCTGGTTACAAGCGGCACGGTTACGACAATGAACAACAAGCCGGCACCAATTCAGGTAGTTAAAACGCAGAATTATATTTCTGAATATACCAAAACGAACAATGGTACCGTCGGCGGCGAAGCCAGTTATGACGTTACGGTTGAAACGGAAGAAATTGAAACCGGTTTCACGCTTGATGTTTTGCCGAGAATTATGGATCACGGCCGGTTGATGATGCTGTTCAGCCTGAACCTTTCTGATTTGCTTGATTTGGAAAACGTCAACCTCGACAGTTCTGAAGAATCCGGATACATTCAAAACCCGATTATTGAAGAACGAGGATTTTCGCAGGAAGTCGCCCTAAAATCCGGCGAAACGTTAGTCCTTTCCGGTTATGAAAGAGTTGAAACATCCAGCGACAAGGCAGGTTTGGGACCGGTCAACAACAATATTTTAGGCGGTCATGAAAAAGTTGAAAAGACGCGCAGTATTGTAGTCATCTTGCTGACCCCGGTTGTTTTGGAATCACCGTTGATGCCTGAGTCGCGTATGAAATTTTAAGGGAGAGAGCCGTGGCTGAAGAAGAGGATAGCGCATTAGATTTATCTGCTGAACCTTCCCGGGAAAACAGCAAAGAGTGGGCGTCAAGCTTTACGGTTGACGGCGTACAGTATGCTGCAAGCATTTTCTGGGAAAGCCTGCAAAACGTTGATGCCCCTTTTCTTGATGCGAAGGAGGCTGCCGAAAATGTTTTGGTCGGGGCAGATTTGTTTTGCGTCAAGCACGGCAAATCCCCTCAGCTTGGATTGGCAGTTTCTTCCCAGGGCTTTAAGAAAGGAATGAACGTTGCCGCGGTAACCGCGGTTACGTCTATGAGCGATGCAAGTTCCCTTTTGGCTGTTTTTAAAGTGGATGCCGGCTATTGGTATCTTTGCGTCAGAAACGACGTTATTTTGTCCGACGGCGATGTTTTGTTCGTCAAAGAAGAGGACGCCAAAGAGCAATTTATGTCGATGCTTTCTGTCCCTGACTGGTCAAAGAAAATTGCTCCAGCCGAATGGGGAATCGACGAAACCGAACAGAAAGACATTTCTGAGGTATTTTCGCAAGGTTTGGACGTCCAACTGGAAAAGATTAACGCCTTGCGCGGCGCAGAGCTGGCGATTGTCGTCGTCCTTTCTATTGCAGCCGGTGCATGGCTTGTTATGTTTATTGCCAATACTTTTTTTGCAACGAAAACACAAGAAAACAAAGTCGTTACCAGAAGGGCTAAGAAAAAAGTCGTCAAAGAAGTGGAAAAAATCGTTCCTGCGCCGTGGGAATCCATGGTTGATACAACCTGGCTGCTGGACAATTGTCGTAACAGCATTCAGTCGTTGGTAGCCATATCGACTCCGGGATGGAAGAACGGCGGCGTTACCTGTTCGGCGTCCGGGGCCGTTACTTCATGGAAAAGAGAATTCGGAAGATTGTCATGGATTGAAATGTCTTTATCCTATTCCGGCATGACCTTTACCAATAAATCAATAGACGACAGGGGCAATACCGTTACGATATCAATGCCGTTTCAGTCTGTTAAGAAGGTTAATTCGATTCCGAAAAAAACGATATCCGAGCTAAGAAATATGATAAACGACCTGTTTCAGACTCTGAATATGAGCATTTCTTTATCTAACGGAAAAGTAAAAGCCGGCAACAAGGTATATAATTTTTTAAACTTTAGAATTAATTCGAAGTATGATCCCGAAATTTGGAAGCCGATGTTAACAAAATTTTCAGGACTTAAGGTTAATAATATACGTTATAATAACGGCGTATGGAATTATGAGGGGACAATTTATGTTCAGTAAAAGCAAAAACAGATTTTTAGGGCTGGCAGTGTCAATAGCTTTTGCAAGTGCTGCGCAGGTACACACCGTAGATGCGGCCGTTGCTTCGATTAACGAAGCCAACCTGCCTATCAACGTTTCCAATCAGGAAACGGCTAAAGCCGTGTCTGAACAGAATAAGCCCGCCAATGCACTGGTTTCCCCGTCCAGAGCCAAAGCTGTTGCAAATACCGCCGTACAAGCCGGTTCTGCCGGACAAAACAATTCAGTTTCTGCCGCCGGAAATACGGCAGATGCAAAAGTTTCCGGCAATTCCGATGCAAATGCGCCTGTTTCTCCAGCACAAAATAACGCTGCCGTTTCTTCTGCGGCAAAAAATACTTCTGCTGCACAGCCAGCAGTGCAGGCTCCTTTGCCTCAGCAAAATCAGGCACAGGCAAAAGAAGATTTTAATTTTGACCTGAAAATGAAGTCAATTAATGCCCCGACCCAGCAGAATGCCAATAATGCAGCGCCAGTGTCCAAGACTGGAGGAGCATCTATCAACGATGCCGATTTGCCGAAAGATATCCAATATAAAGCAAATCCGGTTGAAGCTTTGGGAAACAGTGTATTGTCGCAAATGGACAGCGATTTGTTTTCCCAAATGTCTGAAATTGAAAAAAGTACGACATTGTTAACGCTTGAATTGCGGCGGGAAAAAATCCGCAATGAAATTGAAGCACAAAAGGCTATACGGCAAAAGAATATTGATGATCTTGCCCGCCAAAAAGAAGAACAGCGCCTTCAGGACTTGGAACGACAAAAAAAGATTGAAGCACAGGTTCTTCAGGAAAAGCAGGCATTGCTGGACAAAGAACAGCTGTTTGAGGTTTTGAAGCAAAGAAAGCTGCTGAACGCCTATATGAACCAAATGCTGGTCAACCAACAGGAATGGCTGAAAGAGAAAGAAAACCTTTATGCGCAGATTTCTGCGATGGAGGAAGAAAAGAAAGAACTTATTGAACTTTTTAAGCAGAGGATCAATAAAGTTTTGGAAGCTTCGGCAAAAAATATTCAGGTTGCAGAAGCAGCACGAGCTAATTTTGAGCGAATCGTCAAAAATTTGAAAGCAAGAAACGAACAACTGCGCAAAAGGGTTGAGGCTGATGCACAAATTATAAAAAATGCCAAGAACAGCCTTTATCTGAAGTCGCAATCAATTGAGGAATTAAAGGATAAAAATGCCGCAAATGCTGCCGTGCTTGCCGCCAATGCCGCGGCTACTTCTGCAATCAGTTCCGAAACGGAAGAGCCGACTGAGGAAGAGGCTCCCGAAAAGCTGAGTTCAAAATATGCCATTCTCGGCATCAGCGGAAGAGCAGGAAATATGACTGTTGATGTTATTGATATTGACGGACAGCCTTTGTCATTAAAGGTCGGCTCACCTCTCCCGTCCGGACATATTCTCAGCGAAATAGGCTCTGATTATGCAAAATTCAGCAGAGATGGCAGCGATGACTATTTATATGTCGGCAGAAGCATTGATGGTTATGTCCCAACCTTGGGGCTGACTGATGAAAAGAGCAAAAAATAAGCCTCTGACACCGTATTGAATTATTGTTTATGGATATTTGAAAATGGCGGAAGAAGTAAAAAAAGACGAAAAAGAACTTGAGAAGAAAACTGCGGAATCGAATTTTGAAGAAGAAGATTCCGGAGCTTCTCAGGTCAAAAAAGTTAATTTATTTGACCAGCTGTTTGCAAATAATAACAAATTGCTGACGGTTAATGGTTCTGAATTTGCGATATCCAATGAAACGCGCCGCTTATTAGCTTTGTTTTCTGACGGGACTTATCTGGTATCGAAAGACAACCGTTTTGACGGCGCGGTATATAACTTTGAAGCAAATGTTAAAAGAAGAAAAATTCCGATTAAAGCGCCGCGCTATGTTACCCTAAATGAAATTGCGGCAATTTATGCATATGCAGAACGCGGTGCAGGTACTGTTGATGTATCTGCAGAAGAAGCCGAAGATATGCAGATGCAAATCGATTTCATCAATATTATCCAACGTGCATCGCAAAAGAAAGTATCCGACGTACACGTTGTTGTTGGTTCTTCGTCGACGGTATTGTTTCGTGAAAACGGCATTATGGTTAAACAGAACGAATATGGCGGCGAATGGGGAGAAGCATTTGTCCGTTCGGTTTTTGCGTCAGCGGATATTTCGGACTCCAACTACTCGCAAAATGAATTTCAAGGCGCACAAAAACTTGGTTCGACACCTTTGCGCGGTTCTAAAGGCAAATTGATGCTGCCGCATAACGTTTTGGCTATTCGTTTGCAATTTAACCCTATTGCGTTTGGTTCGCAATATCTGGTTATGCGTTTGCTATATGCCGATGACAATCCGGAAGGAAGTTCGGATTTGCGCTCACTCGGCTTAGGCAAATACGAAGAAGATTTATTTTATAAAATGCGCAGTATGGCGGTAGGCCTGAATGTTGTAGCTGGACCGACCGGTTCCGGCAAATCAACAACCTTACAACGAAATCTGATTAAGCTATTACAGGAAAAAAACTATCAGATTAACCTGTTGACGGTGGAGGATCCGCCAGAGTATCCTATTCCGGGCGCACGGCAAATGCCGGTTACGAATGCCAACACCGAAGAAGAGAAAAACGAACAATTTACAAAAGCTTTGTCTGCGGCACTTCGTTCCGACCCTGATGTTATTCTGGTTGGTGAAACGCGTTCTTTGTCTACGGCAGAATTGACTTTTAAAGGCGCCCTTTCCGGCCACGGCGTGTGGACAACGCTTCACGCCAACTCTGCGCCGGCAATTGTTACGCGTTTGCGCGATATGGGAATTCAACCGTATTTGTTAAACGACCCTGAATTGGTAAAGGGGTTGGTATCTCAACGTTTGTTCCGTAAACTGTGTCCCAATTGCAGGCAATCTATCAAGACGAAAGAAGGAACACCCGAGTTTGAGCGATTACGTAATGCTCTGGGCGATTATGGCATTGAAAACGTTTATGTCAGCGGTCCGGGCTGTAAAGCCTGCGGATATAAAGGATTTAAAGGCAGAATGGCTGTTGACGAAATTATTTTGCCGGATTCACGTTTTCTGCGCCTGATGATTGACAATGAAACCGCCAAAGCCATCGACTACTGGGTCAGCGAGTTAAACGGGCGACCGTTGAAAGACGCAGCTATTGAAAGAATGATTAAAGGACAGATTGATATGGACGAAGTCGAACGCTGGTGCGGTTTGATTGACCAACGTCCGGTATACTAGAGGTACGACCTATGGCTAAAAAAGAGGAGACAAGCAACGGTTCTTTTAATAAAGCGATGAAATCTCTGGGTGCGCTGGAGGTTTCTTTTGCCCAGTTCAGAGTTGGAATGGCCAGCAAAGCTCGATTGAAAGTATATAAAAAGCTTGCTTCATTATTAAGAAACCGTTTTTCATTGATGAATGCCCTTGATATTATGTACGACAGCATTACGGACAACGGAAAGCATCCGGGGGAGCCTATGGCTATTGCAATTGCATCGTGGGGCAAATCCTTACAGAATGGTTATGCTTTTTCCGATGCGCTGAAAGGTTGGGCTCCGAGCCGAGAACGTCTGATGCTTTCCGTAGGCGATATGTCTGACCTTGAAAGCGCTTTATTGAACTTGATTAAAGTTGCCGAAGGCACGGAAAAGATGTTAAAGCCTATTATCGGGGCGATTGCTTATCCGTCTTTTCTGTTACTCATGTCCGTATTGGTTATTTATGCTATCGGCGCATACATGGTTCCGCCGATGATGGATGCCGCGCCGAATGCACGATGGACGGGAACGGCGAAAGACTTGGTTGCCGTATCTTTATGGATTCAGAAAAACTGGGCATTGGCATTTGCTTTTTTCCCGGCTTTATTTACGTTGATTTATACAACAATCGGCATTTGGACCGGCCCGACGCGCAAAGCCATTGACGACTGTCCTCCGTGGTCTTTGTACAAGATGTTTATGGGAATTACCTGGCTGTTGTCTCTTTCTGCGTTGATTAAAGGCGGGGTGCCGATTTCCGTGGCACTGACATCTTTAAGAAAAGATTCAAACCGTTATTTGCGCGAACGAATTGACCGGGCAATGGATTTTATTAAAAACGGCGATAACTTGGGACAAGCATTATCCAAATCCAAATTAAATTTCCCGGATAAAGAGATTGTTGCCGACCTGCGTATTTATGCCGAATTGGATAACTTTGAAGAGGCTCTGGACAGACTTGCCAATGACTGGTTGGACGAATCGGCTGAGGCTGTCGAACAAAAAGCATCTATTTTGAACATGGTGGCAATGTTTGCAATTTCCGGCATTATTGCATGGGCGGTATTTGGCGTATTTGAAATGCAAGACCAGATTACCAGTGCTATGGGATAATAAGACCGAGGTAATGAAACAGGAATAAGCGGCAATGGCGTTTTATAAGGACAATTTTGATAATATTATGTCCCGACTGAAAAATATCAAAATTCAGAGCACTGATATTTTTCTTAGGTTCAGGGAGGAAATTGTCCATAAAACTTCAACAGTAACAGTTTTTGTGAACAATCATCGTGAAGCCGTACTTAAGGCGCTTATTCCTGCGGTAATTATTGTTGCGGGGTTTTATGCCTGTTCGACTTCACAGAAAAAAATTGAACAAAATATGAAAGACATTTTTGAACTTTCAAAAGAAATTCGGTCGTATTATGCCGATAAACCAGATTACTGGGGACTTTCCACAAAGTATCTTATTGCAAACAACGTCTTATCTCAACGATATATACACGGAAATAAAATTATTCTTGACGGAGGGCTAAATGTTTTGGTTGGTTCGGGAGAAAAAGCCGAAACCGTTATGCCCCGTGTTTCAACTTTTGACATTGTTGCTCCGGGCTTAAACAAGGCACAGTGTATATCTTACGCTGAACGCATATTATCTGAGGAAGAACTTGTCGTTGTGGAACAAATCACAATAGTCAATTCTTCCGGAACATATCTGTTCAGCTGGGGCGGAGAAAACCCTCTGCCGGTAAAAAAATACGCCAGCAAGAGTTTTTGCGCAGATACGGGAAATACCGTAGTCTGGTCAATAAAGTAACACCAACAGTATTGTAAATTATTGCACCGCTATATAAGCATACCGGCATAAACGAAAATAGTTTAAATTATCGCAATGCGAACGAAATAAGTCGCCTGAAATGCAAAATATCAAAAGACAGGCAATGACTGGGCAATGCGTGCTGCCTGCATTTCAATGGACGTCGCCAGATTGAGTTTGCCGCTGCGGATAATTGAGCGAACAGAGCAGCCTTTATTTAAATCCGGGTTAGCAAAAAGAGTTTCAATGTGAGGTTTACGATGATTTTCCGTTCCGACCAAATCCTGTTTAACGACTGCTAAAATCCCTCGGGACAAAATATCAAAGGCAGAGCTTTCACTCATACTGAAACTGGCATACTTTACGAGTGAGCTGAGAGCATCAGTGATAGAGCTCGCATGTATCGTCGTCAATACCAAATGCCCGGAAATCGAGGCGCGCAGACATTCACACGCGGCATCAGGCGTTCTGATTTCTCCGATTAAAATATAGCGCGGCTTGGAGCGCAATGCCGATTTCAGAGGATCACGCCAGTTATCATTTTGGACTTCAGTTTGTTTACAGAAACCGATTGAGCCGTTAAAAGACTGATATTCTCCTTCCAACGGCATTTCAGCCGGGTCTTCAATCGTATAGGCAAAACCGCCTTCGAGATTCAAATATTCAGCCAGCAAGCTTGAAATTGACGTTGTTTTTCCGGAACCGGTCGCGCCACCCCAGATTATCAGCCCGCTTTGCGATGACAATGACAGCATGTACTGAACGAACCGATGGTCAAAACTCAGATTATGGATACTCGGTATTGTCAGCGGCATACGGCGAAGACAATACAACTCGCCGTTTACGCTTAAGACATTTTCAACACGGAAAAAAGTCCCTTTGTAATTCATGGAATAGGAACTTGTCTGGTGCATAATCATAAACAGCTGGTCGCAAAACTCTTCTTTATCGCTGGGTTCTACCCTTTTTAAGCTGTTTGCATATTTTTCATCGGAAATGTAAAAATCTTTATTTGAATTTATATATAAATCCGAAAAGCTGTATTGTAAAAGCTCCATCAATTTCTCCGCATATATCCCGCGCCGAAAATTATTCGGCCAACGTTACGTCTTTAATATTATTTATTGAATTTTCTATAAGACGATTATAATCGGATTTGGTTAATTTTGAGCTAATAACCGATTTTAATATTTCAGCAGTTCTGGCTCCGACCATAGCATTTATTTCGTTGCCAGCCTGGTCAAAAGCCTGCTCTATCCGGCTGTCGACCTCGTTTTGCTTTCTTTGCAGAAAAATGTTTAATTCCCGAAGTTTTGCTTCTTTCGTTTCCTCAATAACAGCTTCACGCTCTTTGACAATTCCTGCAACTTCGGTATCTGTGTTCATAAATTTGCGTTCATATTCCGCATACAGCTTTTGTGCCTGCAGTTTTAAATTTTCGGCATCCTGCAGTTCTTTCCGTATTCTGATTATCCGTTTTGCAATCATACCGGAAATAACTTTTGTTACCGGGCGAAACAGCAAAGCGATGATTACGACGAAAGCAACGGCAACCCAAAACTCAGCGCTTTGATAGAAAAGTTCTTCATGCCCGGCTATTCCGGCAGTTGTTTCATTTACGGCTGTTTGCAATCCGGATGTCATTTTATTTGCCTTTCGCTTCCGCTGCGTTCCGTATATCTTCTGCCGTAACTGTTTCCAGTCCCAGCTTTTGAATCACGGCATACGCGGCAGCCTGAGAAATTTCTTCTATTTTACTCATAGCGGCTTCTTTATCTTTTAAGAGCTGCGCTTCACTTTCCGCTATTTTTTCTTTTAACTGCCGATTAATGTCTTCTTCCCTTTCGGCAATCATATTCTTAAGTTCATCTTCATTCTTTTTTATCTGTGAGGCCGCTTCGGCCTTTGCCGCAGCAAGCGTTTCTTCATAGCGCCGAAGTGATGCCAATGCCTTTTTGTTCACCCGTTCCGCCTTAAGAAGGTAATCATCGTACTTGCGTTTTCTGGCATCAATCGTTTCAGCAATTCCGGGAATAATAAACCTGTCCATTACCAGCCAAAAGCAGATAAATGTCAAAAGTACCCAGAAAATCTGTGTCAGGTATGTCGATATTTCAAGCTGCGGCATATTGGTTTGTCCGATATTACTTGCTCAACATAACTAATGCGACAACAAGGCAATATAAAGCGATTGCTTCAATTGCGGCAAACCCTGCCCAGCCGTATGTATCAACGTCTTTCTTAACCTGAGGGTTACGTCCGACGGTTTCAATCATTGTAATCCACAACTTGGCAACGCCCCAGGCAGAAGCTGCCATAGGAATAGTACACAGTGCTGCGCTAAGATAGACCATAGCATTTGGAGTGATTATGTTTTCCATGAGTTTTCCTTTCCTTAAAATTAATTAATGGGAATGTAATGCATCACTTAGATAGATACAAGACAAAATCGTGTATATGTAAGCCTGCAATACGGCAATAAATATTTCAAAAGCGATAATGGCACTGTCAAACAGCAAAGGAACAACGCCGAAGACTTTTAGCGCAACGATAAAACCGGCAATAATTTTCAGCATAATGTGCCCCACCGTCATATTGGCAACAAGCCTTACCGTCAGGCTGAACGGTTTTGAGAGCAGAGATATCGTTTCTATCGGAATAATCAGCGGTGCGAGCGGCCACGGTATCCCTTTGGGCATAAAGGTACGGAGATAGCCCCATTTCTTCTTTTTTATGCCAATAAAAACATTAAAAAGAAGGGCGAAAACCGACAATGCGCCAACCGCTGCCAAATGCGACGTAAAAGTAAAACTATACGGAAACAGTCCCAGCAAATTTCCGGCAGCAATAAACAGAGCCAGAGTAAAGATGAATGAAAAATATTTCAGCCCGTCTTTACCGACATTATCAAGTACCAGCTTGTAAATAAATTCATAAATGCTTTCAGGAATACTTTGCGCCACTCCCGGAATCAACGTTTTTTTTCGCAAGCAAAAAGCAAAAACAGCAATAACGGATACGGCTGACAGAACCATGCACAAGGAAGAGTTTGTAAAACCGATATTATATTCCCCCACTTTTATGGGAAACAGCTCTTTAATCTCAAATTGTTCCATAGGACCAGACACGGTTACCTTCTCCCTTTTTCCCCGGCTGCATTCAGGCTTTTGGTATAACGATATGCGTTCAACATCCCGGCACAACCGCCAAATATGGTAAATATTAACAACATTATGAACTTAAAGTCAAATATTTCGTCCAAGACATATCCCAGCGCTGCCCCGACAACCGTTCCTGAAGCCAACTCCACGCCCATACGCAGCCCGGTTGCCAGACGGGAAAATTCGGTATGTTTATCTTCCGTTTTTTCCACCTGAACCTTTTGGGTTTTCAAGGCTTCAATCTTTTCTTCCAGCGCTTTAATGTCTTCGGGAATATCCGGCATTATTTTTTCACCTTTTCCAAACGACTGTTCAAATAATCCCTGAATTCGTCATATCCGCGAGAACCGCTGACCATTTCCCGGCCGTCTGCTCCTTCTATGATAAAAGACGGGGTTCCCTGAATACCGAATGTTTTTATGGCATCGTTAAACGTCAAAAGAATATCGCTGGTCAACTTTTTGTTATCATCGCAAATCTTGATAGTTTCATCCGTCATACCGAATTCCCGGGCATATTTATTTAAGGTTTCGTTTTTCCCTGACAGCAACCAGTCTTTCTTTTTGTACAATTCCGAAATAAAATCGTCATATTTATCTGCCGGCAGGCAATAAGACAATTTTGCCGCCCGCATAGATACAGCATCTATCGGAAAATGAACAAAGATATAACGAAGTTTGCCCGTGGATATAAAATCACGTTCCAACTTGGGCAATATATAGCGGTGAAAATCACTGCAATGGGAGCAGGCCATCGACGAAAAAGCATACATCGTCAGCGGAGCATCATCCACCCCTCTTGCCCGCAGCTGTGCTCCGCTTATTTTAACATTTCCATTGACCTTGACGGCAAACTCCTCTTCTTTGGCCTGTGCATGGTTAGATAAAACAGGAACGCCATCGGTAAAAACAAACCCCTTTGCCGTCAGATAACCATATGCGCAAATCACATATACAACGACAAGGGCCAGCAGACGGCTTATTCTTTTTATTATTTTCAGCATTTATTTTTCTCCACGGTTTGACAATACTACACTTTTACCCAATTTTGTTAAAATTTCCTTTAATTTTTCGTCTTTTATCCCGTCTGCCAGTTCATTAAGATACTTTTCTTCATTCTGACTCAATTTTATTTCCGGCTCAGCTTTTTTCCTAACAAAAACGCGCGGCCGCATTTTAATATTCTGGCTGACATTCAACCTATGCACGGCCTTGTATCCGAAATAAGCATTTATTTTTTCCAGAATATATCCCTCCCGATGCTGCATTTCCAGAGCGAATCCCCCTGCCGGAACCTCTACAAAAAGAGTACGCTGACAGTCCTTCGGGTTAAAGCGCACTTTCAGCGGTGAACAAAATGACGCAAGCTCTTCTCCCGCTATATCAACCCAGTTCAGCATTATATCCGCTTCGACAAAGTCTTCCGCCGACATAAGCCCCCTGACCAACGGGACAAAGATGCTCCCGAGGCTTTCAAGTTCCCGGCAATGCGGCTCATCTGATATATGAAGCTTTATCTTTTTCATCGCCTTTAGTTGTTTTCATACTGCTGGGTCAGAGGATGACGCTTTTTTACCTCGTCTATCAACTTTTCAGTTGTGATGTGCGTATAGATTTCCGTTGTTACAATATTTTCATGCCCGAGCATTTTTTGGATTGAGCGGAGGTCCGCACTGTTATTTACCAGCCTGGTGGCAAAAGAGTGCCGCAAAACGTGCGGGTGAACCTTTTCCGGAGAAATCCCGGCTTTTGCCGCAAGTTTTTTCAAATTTTTGAAAAAGCCATCTCTTGTTATATGGCCGGAAACAGAACGAAGCGACGGAAACAGCCAGTTACTTTTGCGCCCTCCCATAAATTTATTCCGATACTCAAGATATTCAAAAACCTCGTCTATCACCTCTTTGGTCACAGGCACAATGCGTTCTTTGCTGCCTTTGCCGCAAATCAGAATCTGCCGCATATCGTAGTTTATGGCATTTTCAGGCAGAGAAACCAGTTCGGACACGCGAAGCCCCGAAGAATACATTAATTTTACCATAACCCCCATACGCATCAGCGAGAATCTTTTACCCAATTTGGCCGCCGAACAAAGTTTCTTAACTTCTTTCGCTGTCAGAAAAAGGGGAAGACTTTTGCCGATTTTCGGCGTCCGCAGTTTATTTGCCGGACTGTCGGCTACGATTTTTTCACTTTGCAAAAATTTAAAAAACTCCCGAATACATGAAATTTTTCGAGAAAGCGTCTTAGGCAGATTGCCGGCGTCTTTTAAACTTTTCAAATACTTTTCAATATCCTCAGTTTTTACTTCAGTTACTGCCACCGGAGATATTGCGGCAACAAACTGGCTGATGTCGTTACGGTAAGCCTGCAGCGTATTCAGCGCCGCCCCTTCTTCCACCGCTTTGGCATCTAAAAATTCAGTTATGTAATCACTCATTTGCTAAGCTTTAACTCTACTTTATTTTCTATCCGCTGCTGTTCGGGAGTAATATCTTTGCATGCCGTATAGGCTATTCCCAGAACAATCACGCCCAAAACCAAATATAAGATATATTTATTATTTCTGGTTTTCATTTTCATCTCTCCCTAAAATAAAGACAAGTTAAGCTTTTCCCACTTTGATTAATTAAATATTGATTATTATTATTAACATTATATCCTTTATTGTAAAGTGAGAATAATAATTTTTAGTGAATATACAAATGATAAAAATAAATAAAATAATTTTGCTTGTCGGCCTTATCGGCAGCGGTAAAACCAGCGTCGGCAAAAGGCTGGCAAAAAAGCTGAACCTGCCGTTTATCGACGGAGATCAGGAAATTGAAAAAGCGGCGGGGTTATCTGTTATTGATGTTTTTAAATGTTTCGGCATGGAAGAATACAGAGCCGGCGAGGAAAGAATAATGAAAAGGCTTTTATCCGGTTCTCCCTGCGTTTTGGCCTCAGGAGGAGGAGCTTTTGTCGCCGACCAAACCCGGCAACTTGCAAAAAAGACAGCTCTGACCGTGTGGCTTAAGGCCGATATTGACGTTCTTTACAACCGGACAACCGGCAGAAAAAGACGCCCTTTCCTGCAGTGCAGCGACTCGAAAATCAAAAGCAAGCTGCAAACTTATATTGACGCGGAATACCCTTATTATTCCGAGGCTGACATTGTCGTGGAGACAAAAAACGAAGCCGTTGACAATACGGTTGAGCGCGTTTTAAAGGCCATAACCGGACATATTAACCAATCCCCAAAAGAAAAGGCTGTTTCATGAGAACTGAAAATCGCAATTTTGACGAACTCAGAAAAATAGAAATTATTCCGGACTTTAATCCTTATGCTGAAGGCTCCTGCCTCATAAAATGCGGACAAACGCATGTCATATGTACCGCCACCGTAGAGGAAAAAGTTCCGGCATGGCTCAAGGCCGAAGAGAAGGGATGGATAACGGCAGAATATTCCCTCCTGCCCAGAGCAACTAAAACAAGAGTAAACCGTGAGACGCACGGCGTCAGCGGCAGAACGCATGAGATTCAGCGCCTTATCGGCCGTTCGCTGCGTGCCGTGGTTGACCTGAGCGTACTCAAAGGATTTACCATCCTGATTGACTGCGATGTTATTCAGGCAGACGGCGGTACGCGCACGGCTTCAATTACAGGCAGTTTTACAGCCCTTTATATAGCTCTGGCCAAAATGGTCAAAGACGGAAAAATTACGCATAATCCCATTCGGGAGTTCGTTGCCGCGATATCTGCCGGAATCTGCAATAACATTCCGTTGCTTGATTTGGAATATGAAGAAGATTCCACGGCTCAGGTTGATGCTAATTTTGTTTTGACCGAAAACGGAAAAATTGTCGAAATTCAGGGCACGGCCGAGGGTGCGCCGTTTACAAAAGAAGACTACCAGACACTGCTGGAATTTGCCCAAAAAGGCGTCGACTATCTTATAACCATTCAGAAAGAGGCTTTAACTCATGCTAAAATATAGAGAAATCATCTTTGCCAGCCATAACCGCGGAAAGATTGCCGAAATAAGGGAGATGTTGAATCCTTACGGGATAAAAGTTTTGTCTGCTGCCGATTTGGAACTGCCCGATGTTGAAGAAACAGGCAAAACTTTTGAAGAAAATGCTTATATTAAAGCGCTGGCTGCTGCTAAAGCGCATAATATCCCCTGTTTTGCCGACGACTCGGGATTATGCGTCGATGCAATCGGCGGACGTCCCGGCGTTTATACGGCCAGATATGCGCCGAATCGGGATTTCAACCTCGGCATGGACAAATTGCTCAAGGAACTGCAAGAAACTAATCCGCAAAACCGGGCGGCTCATTTTTCCTGTGTCATCGTATTTGCCCGCCCCGATGGTTCTTATAAGTCTTTTGAAGGGCGTGTAGACGGTAAAATTGCTACACATAAAAGCGGGAATGCCGGTTTTGGTTACGACCCGATTTTTATCCCTACCGGTTTTGACCGCTCTTTTGCTGAATTTGACAGCGTCGAAAAGAGCAAAATTTCTCACCGGGGAAGAGCTTTGCAAAAGTTTATTGATTATCTGACCGTTAATGAAGAAGTTTAACACCGCCGGCAAAAGCCTTTAACGGCAGCAACAAACGTTAGCGGCACAAATAACCGGCATATCTTGTGGAAGCTGTGATATTCTAATGGAGCAAGAGGTTAAAAATATTTTCAATATTCGTATCAGCAGCCCGTTTTGGGAAACGCTGGCGAGAGTTTATCTGCAAAAATATTCTCAAAACAGGCTTGATTTAGCCGGTGTTTTGTTCCTGCTGCCGAATCGACGAGCATGCCAGGCGCTGACTGCTGCATTTATCCGCCTGCAAGGCATGCAGCCAACCATTCTTCCGCAGATGACGCCTATTGCCGAATTGGATGACGACGAAATCTTTTTTAACGGTTTCAACTTGAGCGAGGCTTTCAGAGAAGAACGGCCGACCATTGGCAAAGAGGAACGGTTGTTCATCTTTTCTCGGCTGATAATGTCTAAACCGAATGATTTCGGACTAAAGCAAATTTCTCTGGCACAAGCCCTCAGTCTGGCCATCGATTTGGCCAAGCTCATTGATACGGCTTGCAGTCAGGGGCTTTCCTTTGACAAACTGCAGGATTTGGTACCCGAAAAATATGCCACGCACTGGCAAGAAACGCTTAAGCTGTTGAAAATTATCACCGAATACTGGCCGCAAATTTTAGCTGAAAGAAAAGCCGTTGACTGCTGCGATTTAAAAAACAGACTACTTTTTCACCAAGCTGCACTCTGGCAGAAAGAAAAAACACAGCAAAACGTTGTTGCAGCAGGAATTACCGCCTGTTTCCCCTCTGTTGTCGCACTTCTTAAAAGCATCCGGGAACTTCCTCGCGGTGAAATTTATTTTGCAGGAATCGACCGTTTTGCCGATAATTCTTATTGGGATGCCGTTGATGAAACTCATCCCCTTTATGAAAATAAGATACTGCTGGAACTGTTGGGCATTAACCGAAAATCGGTTATTGACATTTCCGCGCCATTACGTCCGGAACGGGAAAGATTTATTTCTGAAATCATGCGGCCTGCGCCGGTTTCCGATAAATGGCGCAATCTTCCATCGGATTTTAATATAACGCGAGCTACCAGCGGTATTAGTTTTATTAACTGCAATACCCAGCGCGACGAGGCGCTGGCCATCGCTCTTAAGATGCGCGAGGCATTAAACTATCCGGAAAAAACCGCGGCTTTAATTACCTATGACAGAAATCTGGCTCGCCGTGTTGCTGCAGAACTGGAACGTTTTGACATCAAAGTTGACGATTCTGCCGGAATACCCTTAAGTTTGTCGCCGGTAGGCGTCTTTTTACGGCTTATTGCAGAAGCAGCCGAAGACTGCGAATCGGAAACGAAATTTATAACTTTGTTAAAACACCCTTTTATGCTGTGCGGACAAGACGCAGCCGACTTCAGAAAGAAGGCTTACGCTTACGAAACAGCTATGCGGCAAAAGGGCAAATCTCCCATGCCTCCTGTTTTGGAAAGTTTTTTTTATCAAATAAAAATTTCGTTAAAGAATCTGGCTGAAACTTTGCAAAATCCACAAACAGAATTTGGAGAAATTCTTGAACAGCATATTGTCCTGGCTGAAACGTTGGCATCTTCTGCCGACAATGCGGGAAAGAGTCTGTTATGGCGCGGCGATGCAGGCAGAAGTGCCGCTAATTTTATTACTAAAATTCTGACTTCTGCCGATACATTGGGAAAAATTCACGGAAAAGACTATCTTCCTCTTTTGTGCGAACTGATGGGGATGGAAAGTGTTCGTACCAACTACGGCACACACCCGAGGCTAAGTATTTTAGGGCCGATTGAAGCCAGACTGTGCCATTTCGATTATGTAATCCTCGGCGAAGCCAACGAGGGAATTTGGCCTAAAGCCGCCCAAGCAGATATGTGGATGTCCCGGCCGATGAAAAAAGACTTCGGCTTCAGTCTTCCCGAAAAAGCCGTCGGAATTCTCGGAGCTGATTTATGCTGTTTTTTGGCTTCTGAAAACGTCATTATTACCAGAGCAGAAAGAGTTGACGGCGTACCGATGAAAAAGTCGCGCTGGCTGCTCCGAACGGAAACAGTTTTGAAAGCTCTGGGTTCCAATATTGAGGCTTTAAAAGCCGATGAATTCTATATTTTAGCGAATCGGCTGGATACGCCGGCTTCCTCCTGCCCGATTAAAGCTCCGGCGCCCTGCCCTCCTGTATATGCCCGTCCGCGAAGGCTCTCTGCCAGCGGCATCGACCTGCTCATCCAAGATCCATATTCGGTTTTTGCCAAATATATTTTAAAACTTTATCCGCTTGACGATTTGGATAAAGAGCCTGACCAACGGGATTACGGAACTTTGGTTCACGCCATTATTGAGGAATTTAACAACATTTATCCCGGAGATATTCCGGAAAATATACAGGATATTCTGCTGGAACTGGGGAAAAAGCATTTCCAAACAATGCAGCTCTCAAAAGAACTTGAAGCTTTTTGGCGGCCAAAATTTGAAAAAACTGCAGAATGGATTGCTGCTACCGAAAAGGAATATCGCGGACAAGTCAGAAAAGTCAATAACGAAACTAACGGCGAAATTACATACCAACTCCCCGGGGGGGACTTTACTTTTACGGCAAAAGCCGACAGAATTGATGTGCTTAAAGACGGAAGCATAAACATCATAGATTACAAAACCGGCAAAATTCCGAGCAAAAAGCAGGTTATGAGCGGACATGCCCTGCAACTGCCGCTGGAAGGACTGATTGCCTCCAAAGGAGGCTTTACCGGCATAATAAACAACAAAGTTCAAAAGCTAATTTACTGGCAGCTTGGTTCAGGCACCTTGGAAATACAACCAGATGAAGAAGACATTCTGGCAAAAAGCGAAGAGTATCTGCTTAAACTGATTACAACATTTGATTTCGAAACGACTCCGTACCATTCGCGCCCGACTCCGAAATTTATCCCCAAAAACAAAGATTATGACCATTTGGCGCGGATTAAAGAATGGTCGGTACAGGAAGAGGGCGACAATAATGACGGATGATATTGACAAACAAAAAAAAGAATTAATAAGACTGGCAACACAACAGCAAATGTCTGCCGCGGATCCTGAAAAATCGGTTTGGGTGGAAGCTTCCGCAGGAACCGGAAAAACAAAAGTGCTCTCAGACAGAGTGCTGCGCCTGCTTTTGGCTAAAGTAAACCCGGCAAAAATCCTTTGTCTGACCTATACCAAAGCTGCAGCAGTTGAAATGAATGAACGAATCGCAAAACGCTTAAGTACATGGGCTGTTGAAGGCGAAGAAGAACTGGCTGCCGAACTTTCCCGCCTGCTGGGCAACGATTTTAACGGCGATGGCGGACGAAGCTGTGAACATTCCATTGATTTGCTGAAATTTGCGCGGACTCTGTTTGCTACACTTCTTGATACGCCGGGCGGAATGAAAATCCAGACCATACACAGCTTTTGCCAAGATATATTGAAGCGTTTTCCGTTAGAGGCCGGGATTTCTCCTTATTTTGAAGTTATGGACGACCGAAGTTCCAAGGAAATTCTGCAGAAAATTAAAGTTGAGTTATTAAAACAGGCTGATACCGGCAATCAAAATGAATTGGCAGCAGCAATTTCCTATCTCACACAAAATGTGAGCGAATACAAATTTCCCGAAATTATGAACATGATTACGGAAAATCGCAGCAAAATCGCTGCGCTTTTGAAAAATTACGGTAATGACATGAATGCCATTATCCGAAAGCTTGAGGGAAAGCTTGAGGTAACGACAGACCAGACGGAGGAGGAAATTAAATCCAAAGCCATGCTGTTTATCGACCGACAGCGGCTTAAAACCGCTGCGAACATTTTCGGTTCCGGCGGCAAGGAAGACCAGCAGCGCGCTGAAATTTTCACTGCCGTTGCCGCCGATAACTTTTCAGCAGCGGTTTATTCTTTGTATAAAAGCGTTTTCTTTACGGCCTCAGGAAGTATAAAAGCGCGGCTGGCATCACAAAATGCTGTCAAGGCCTGTCCCGAAATACTGACTTTTATGCAAGCTGAAGCCGAACGGCTAAAAATGATTGAAAACAGGCTTGCTGCTTTGAATGTTTTAAAATCTACCGCGGCCGTTCTGCAAATTGCACAAAATATTATTGACCGCTACGATACCTATAAGGAGATATATGCGACTCTGGATTACGAAGATCTTATCGTCATAACCCGGCGCCTACTGGAAGACAAATCTGTCGCCGACTGGGTTTTATTTAAGCTTGACGGCGGTATTGACCATATTTTAATTGACGAAGCGCAGGATACCTCCCCAAACCAATGGGCTATTATCAGGGCATTGACACAGGAGTTCTTTGCCGGACAGGGAAGTTATGAAGATACCCTGCCGCGCACAGTTTTTGTTGTCGGGGATCGTAAACAGTCTATTTACAGCTTTCAAGGTGCAGATCCGACCGAATTTGATAAAATGCACCATTATTTTGATGAAAGAATCCATGAATTCCGAACCGTTCATCTGGATGTTTCGTTCCGCTCGACACGGGCTATCATGGACTGTGTCAACACCTTGTTTGAAACAGAACAGGCTAAAAAAGGCGTCGTGCCCGACGGAGAGCATATAAATCACCGGCCATTCCGTCTCGGAGACGGCGGCAGGGTAGAAATTTTTCCGCTTCTGGTTCAGGAAAATACGACAAAGAAAGAAGATGCTGAGCAAAAAGGAGAAAACGCAAAAAAAGAAAATTATAACTGGATTATCCCAATCAGCAGAGAACAGCAGTCATCCGTTTCCAGCATTTTGGCACGTCAGATTGCTTCAAATATAAAAAAGATGGTTGAAAACGGCGAAATCCTTGCCTCCCAAAACCGTCCGGTACGATATGGCGATTTTATGTTTTTGGTTCAACAGAGAAAAAGCTTTGTCGAAGAATTTGTCCGTGCCTGCAAAGATTTGGGAGTTAATGTCGCAGGCGTAGACAAACTAAAGCTTTTGGAACAAATCGCCGTGCAGGACTTAATATCGTTGGGAAAATTCCTGTTACTGCCAAATGATGACCTTTCGCTGGCGGAAGTTTTAAAATCACCCTTGTTTGGGCTAACCGATGACGATTTGTTTGTTTTATGCTATCAGCGCGACGGCTCCCTTTTCAACAGCCTCCTGCGCCATCCCAATTATGCTTCCCTTGCCGACCAACTAAAGGAATTATTAAATCTGGCAGGATTTGCCCGCCCCTTCGAACTGTTTAATACTGTTTTGGTAAAATTCAGAGGCCGGAAAAACTTTATTTCCCGTATGGGAATCGAAGTTGAAGATGTCTTAGATGAGTTCTTAAATCTGGCTTTAATATTCGAGCAAACGAATACGCCGACATTGGAAGCTTTTATTGCCTGGATTATTCAAGATGAAGTTATTATTCAAAAAGAAATGGAACAGGGCGAAAGCAACACGGTTAAAATCATGACGGTACACGGTTCCAAAGGGTTACAGGCGCCGATTGTTATTTTAGCAGATACGACAAAAATCAAAAACAAATCCCGTAAAAGCGAATTTTTATGGTCAGATGACGGCTTGGTATATTTTCCGACATCTGCTGACGGATACGACGCGAATTGTGCCAAAATCAAAGCCGCTAATCTGGAAACCGATTTTGACGAATACCGCAGGCTGCTGTATGTAGCATTGACGAGGGCAGAAGACAGGCTCTATATTGCCGGTTTTACCAAAACAAAAGATGCCAGCGAGGACTCTTGGTACAAATTGCTGGCAGAAAATATTAAATCAAATACAAAACTTCCTGAAGACGATAAACGCATCGTCTATGATATTCCGCAACAAAACCTTGTCGAAAGTACCGATGAACCCGTTTACGAATCTTTGGTTTCGGCAGAGCGCCCGGATATTTTAACGCCGGCACCAATAGAAAACCCGCTGGCAAAACCTTATGCTCCTTCAAAAGATGAAAGCGATGAAACAGAACTGACTGCATCCCCCTTGGAAGACAAAGGAAACTTTTACCGCAGGGGAACGGTTATCCATAAACTGCTCCAATACATCGGCACGACCGATGAATCTTTGCGTGAAACTGCCGCCTGGGAGTTTTTACAAAAACATTTGCCTGATTTTCCACGTAATGAACTGCAAAACATCGTGACGGAAGTTTTGAACCTTTGCTCAACATATAAAGATATCTTTACTGAAAACTCCAGAGCTGAAGTTCCGATTATCGGCGAAGTTGACAGCAAAATCGTTTCCGCTAAAATAGACAGGCTGATAATTAATAAAGACAAGGTTACCATCGTCGATTTTAAGACTAACAGACCTGCGGCAAAATCACTGAATGATGTTCCCGAGATATACATTAACCAATTGAATACATACAAAAAACTTTTACAAAAGATTTACCCTGACAAAGATGTAGAAACGTACTTGCTGTGGACTAATACCTGTAATATGATGAAAGTATAAAACTTTCGGATTAAAGTTTAAAATAATCTTTAATATTTGAAAGATACAAATTATATAATTATACAGTAACATTAAAAAGAGAAAGGGAAAACAATGAGAGCTATTGATGACAGCCAGTTTGAACATGAAGTGTTAAAATCAAAAGGCCTGGTTCTGGTTGATTTTTGGGCGGAATGGTGCGGTCCCTGCCGCCAGCTTGGCCCGGTTCTGGAAGAGGTTTCCAAAGAAATGGGCGAGAAAGTCAAGATTTGCAAGATGAATGTTGACGAAGCGCCGGCGACCGCAGCAAGTTTTGAAATCAGGAGTATTCCGACCCTGTTCCTTTTCAAAGACGGTGAAAAAATTGATTCTAAAGTCGGTTTCAATTCTCAGGCCACAATTGAAGACTGGTTGAATTCACATATGTAATTCTACCGATTAAAATCGGGGATATATAAGCGACATATCATATACCGTGCTGAAAGAGTATTGAGGGAGATTTTCTCCCTCTTTATTTGTGTATAAGGTACCCGGCATATATAGCGGTTTGTTTTTTACGTATTTTGCTTGCCCCATACTGGCCAGTTTTATTCCAATCAGCTTTATTTAGTTCATACCTTCTGCCAAGTAAAGAAAACTGCCAAAACAAAAGGAGACTAATTTGTCTCCTTTTGTTTTTTCCGTGCTTTTTAGTAACCACAACGGAACACATATTTTCGTATGTGAGAGTTATAAGGGAATCGAAATGAGTACTCTCAAGCCTCCTAATTCGCTATCGGTTAATTCAATTTTGCCGCCATGAGAAGTAATGATGTCGCGGGCAATGGACAATCCCAAACCGACTCCGCCGGTTTCTTTGTTACGGGATTCATCCAAGCGATAAAACGCCTTAAATACGTCTTCACGCTTATCGGCCGGAATACCGGGACCATCATCGTCAACGGTTATCTCCAATTTATTATTATTGCTTTCAAGACCGACGGCAATATTTTTGCCATAGGCGAAAGCATTGGAAATAATGTTGGTGACTGCCCTTTTCAAAGCTTGTTCACGCCCCTGAATCGCACTGACCTGATCATTGGTAGAGTAACGTATCATGGCTTTGGTGTTACGGAATTTATTGATAATGCTTAAGATTAGCTCGTTCATATCAATAAACGTATTTTTTTCTCCGCCTTCACCGGATACAAATGCCAAATATCCGTCCAGCATCTTTTCCATTTCGCCGATATCATCTATAAATTCCTTATTATCAGGACTTTCCGGCAACATAGCCAGTTGCAGTTTCATTCTGGTCAACGGTGTTCTTAAGTCATGCGAAACTCCTGCCAGCATCTGCGTCCGTTCGGAAATCTGCTTTTGAATGCGCTCTTTCATTTTGATGAAAGCTATACCGGCCTTTCTTACTTCCGAAGAGCCATAAGGTTTAAACGGTGTATTGATTCCCTTACCGAAATCCTCGGCGACCTGAGCCAATGTGGCAATAGACCGTACCTGGATGCGCAAAAACAGGGTTGCAACAAGAAACAACAGCAGCGATGTTCCGACCATCCATGCGACGAAGCCGAAAATGGATGTACTGAATATATTTTTGGTAGATGCCGTAAAGCGGTATAATCCGTTAGGCGCTTCCACCAATACGATGACATCATCGCGCCCGTTTGCCAAATATACGGTAGTAATGGCATTAGGGAATTTTTGGTGCAGCGAATTTTCCAGAAAACCAGTCACAATTTTGTATTCTTTGCCATAATGAGTATCGGCTTTAACTGCAAGTTGACGCTCTCCGGTTATCAATTCAAATTTTATACCGTAACTGCTTTCGTACAGTTTTTGAATCTCCGGAAGCATATCGGGATTTTGCGATGTCATTTCCACCGCAACCGCAATGTTATTTGACAGATTATCCGACAAGCGGCGGCCGACCTTTTCCCAGTTGCCGTTGAAAAAGGCAATTACCGATACTACCTGAACCAAAATCAGCGGAATAAAAATCATAAGCATGGTTCTGAAAAACAGAGTATTGGGGAATATCTTCAGTTTAAGATACTGCAAAACCCTGTCCATTTTTTCCGGAAGTTTTATATGCATTGTTCTCTCCTTGTTTACTTGAAGTCAATTTATTTTGGACTGCTCAATTTTGCTTGAACAGCTTTAATCTACTCTGAAATCAACATATATCCCTTGCCGCGCACCGTTTGCAAATAACGGGGATTTTTAGTGTCGATTTCTATTTTCTTTCGCAGCCTAGTTATCTGTACGTCAACGGTACGAAGATTTTCGGCGACGCCCAATATTTCTGCCAGTTCTTCACGAGTGTGCACTTCTCCCGGCTTTCCGCCCAGAACATTCAGCAGGGTTCTTTCAACCGGCGTAATATGTATTGTTTCTCCGGCAGCTGTTTTAAGTTCGCCTTTTTCCAGATTATACACTATACCGTGAAATACCAATTTTGACGCAATGTCTTTTTCCCGGGCAGTCCTTTTCAGAATATTGTTAATTCTCAAAACAAGTTCTTTGGGTTCAAACGGCTTGGGAACATAGTCATCCGCACCGGTTTCCAACCCGCTAATCCGATCGGCGGCCTCTCCCATTGCCGTAAGCAATATGACGGGAACCCAATTGCCGCCTTCCCGCAGCCGTTCCAAAAACTCTATTCCGGTTACCTTGGGCATCATAATATCAACAATCAGGATATCAAATAAATATGTTTTTAAAAAGCCTTCTGCTTCCGCAGCATCTTTTGCCGCGGAAACCAGAAATCCCTGCTCCCTCAAATATCGTTGCAGAAGGCTACGCAGGCGGGTATCGTCATCCACCACCAAAATATGTTTTTTGGCCTCCGGCATTGCGGTTTCCTCTATTTTTTCTTTTTAGCCGGAGCCTTCTTGGCTGCCTGTCCGGTTTTGGCTGCCGATTTTGCTTTTGGAGCAGATTTTGCCGCAGTGTTCCGAACCGGTGTACTTTTATTTTCAGCTTTTAGCGCAGAAACTTTTTTTTCCGCTGCCGAAGCTGGCTGGGAAGCCGCCTTTTTCTGTCCGGCTTCCGTTTTTACATAAAGCAGGCTTTTTTCAAAATACTGGTATCCCGTGATGAATGTCAGTATTCCGGCAACCCACAGCAAAACCTCACCGGTTTCACCCCATATCCACCATCCTTTGAAGAAAATCATTGCCAGCGCCGTCATCTGAAAGCCCGTCTTCCATTTGGCCAAACGAGTTACAGGCAGTCCGACATTTACTTCGCGCAAGAACTCCCGCAAGCCGGAGACCAGCAATTCACGGCATAAAATAACAAATACGGGGATATAGCTGACTTCATGAATCATGCCGGGCTTTGCCAAAATAACGACAAGTGCCGTTGCTACCAAGAGTTTATCAGCAATCGGATCCAGCAAACGCCCGAATGCAGAAACTTCCCCACGGTCGCGGGCAAGTTTGCCGTCATAATAGTCCGTTATTGATGCCGCAATAAACAAAACGCCGGCAATATAGTTAAAAAAGCTGCACTCAAAATAAACCGACAAGAAAATCAGCGGGATAACCGCAATTCTCGAAATCGTAAGCAAATTCGGCAAATTATACACGACACTCTTCCTTTCCAATAATTTTACGTTCTTTTTGTGGTTTATCATAACCTTTATTTTTATTTATGGAAGTAATTATATATGTTTTCAGCTGTTTTTTTATTGATTCCAACAACTTTGGCAATATCTTCAACCGATGCATCTTTTATGGCAGCAACAGAACCGAAGTGATTTAACAAATCTTTTTTCCGTTTGGCTCCGATGCCTTCAATATCGTCCAGACTGGATTTTGTCATTGATTTTGCCCGCCGTTTACGGTGTGTTCCGATGGCAAAGCGATGCGCTTCATCACGCAGCGTTTGCAGATAAAAGGCTATTGACGAACGATACGGCAGAGCAAAGCTTTCTTTGCCGAGCTGATGATAGAACTCCTTACCGGCATTTCGGTCTACACCTTTGGAAATAGCTATTATCGAGATGCCGCTTAAATCATATCCGCTCAAACTTTCGTGTACGGCATGCAGCTGCCCGAGACCTCCGTCAAGCAAGATGACGTCGGGGCGGTTGTCCGGCGCCATACGGTCAAAGCGCCGTTTCAGCACTTCTTTCATCATGGCAAAGTCGTCATTGGTAATTGTCCGGTCTTTAATATTAAACGTCCGATACGACTTCTTGTCAAAGCCTTCCGGCGTAGCGACAACCATGGCCCCGACGGCATAGGTTCCCTGATTATGCGAGTTGTCATAAATTTCTATCCGCTCGGGCAATTTCGGCAAATCAAAATAACGGCGCATTTCTTCCAAATTAGCCTTTATGCTTCGATTTTCTGCCAGTTTGCGCTCAATAGCGGCCAAGGCATTTTTTTTGGCATTCTCAACCAGCTTATATTTATCCCCTTTGCTGAAAGTACGGATTTTTACTCCCAAGGCATCTTCAAGCAGTTCGGCATTATCCAGATTTTCCGATACAAAAATTTCTTTAGGAGCCAAATGGTTTGCGTAAAACGTACTTAAAAAAGCATCTAAAACTTCAGCTGCTGACGCTTCCTCCGCCCTTTTTACAAAGTATGGGGCATTGCCGCAATTCTGGCCGCCACGGATAAAAAAGACTTCTATGCAGAACCAGTCCTCTTTCAAAGCAATGCCTATGATATCAACCGATTTCAACCCGGAATATTCCAAGTTGGCGTGGGTTTGGATGCCCGTCAAAGCTTTTATCCGTTCCCTGAGAACAATCGCCTGTTCAAAATCTTCATTGTCGCTTGCCTGCTGCATTTTGCGCGACAGTTCCTCCTGAATTGACGTATTTTTCCCCTCTAAAAAAGCGATAACTTCCTTTACAAGCTGCGCATAATCTTCTTGACTGATTTTGCCGACGCAAGGACCGCTGCAGCGTTTTATCTGATATAGCAGACAGGGACGCTCACGATTGTGAAAAACATTGTCCCGACAGCTTCTCAGCATAAAAATTTTCTGAATAACATCCATCACTTCGTTTACCGCCGTTGCACTGGCATACGGCCCGAAATACCGGCACTGGCCGCTGCGATTGCCGCGAAACTTGCGCAAGGCCGGATACTCATCATGCAAATTCAGCATCAAATGGGGATAGGACTTGTCGTCCTTGAGCAGGATATTGTATTTCGGATGCAGCTTTTTTATCAGTTCATTTTCAACAATAAGCGCCCGGTTTTCATTTTCAACAATAATGAACTCCATTTTGCGCACTTCGGCCACCATTCGCTGCAAACGAATCGTCAATTGTTCTATCCGCGTATATGCCACAATGCGTTTTTTTATATTTTTTGCCTTACCGACATACAAAACCGCACCGTTTTCATCAAGCATACGGTACACTCCGGGAGTTTCCGGCGCAACCTTGACATTTTCACGAAGGACTTTCAGCCCCAATTTGATATCAAACATCTTTAATCAGCATACTCCCACGTTTTACCGTTATAGCGGCAATCATGCTTTTGGTACTCGGGTTTTAAAATATAAATGTCCCCTATTCCGCTATACTCGTAATATAAATCAATAAGTGCCGTATCCAAACGATGCGCCGGTATCTTTTTACCACGCTGTTCCCAATATGTATCCCAGTATATTCCGGCGGAAATAATCTTGGGTCTTTTGGTACGAATCAACTCATTCAGATTATCCCGCGGCCGTATGCCTGTTTTTTCGCCCAAAACATCTATCTGACCTAAAAGAACTGAATAATATCCGGCATCTTTGGCTTTCAGGTTATATACGGAATAATAACCGTTCAAAGCATAGTCACACGGCGTCAGATTATAGAATGCATATTCATGTCCGTTCTGATATTTGTGGTTCGGCAGTTCCTTTTTGTATGTCATTTCATAATTGTAATATGCAGAAAACAACAGGTATATGATGCCGGCCGCAGCCCACACCTTGCGTCCGACGGGAATTTTATCCAGAAACATCACCGTCAGCATCATTGCCAATATCAGCCAAAAGATGCTGTAGTGCAAAAATGCCGAAAAATAGAACATTCGCAGCAATGCCTCTTCGACAAACATAAAGCTTATCATTCTTTCAACTGCATTTCCTCTCCAAACAAAATATGCAGCAGCAATGCTTCCCAACGGAACAAATATGTAAAATTCAAAATACTCCCGCGGCGGAAAAGTTATCCGGTTATGTTCAAAGATATCCGGAATACGGGCATTAAACGGGAAATTTGCATACCAATACACCGAAAGAGCATCATTATAATACAAATATGCGGCAAATACGGCAAAAAGCAACACAGGCAAAATGCATGCCTGCAAAAAATCTTTTCCGCCAATGCTTCCTTTAAAAAGCCAGTACAGCACAAATAAGCCAGGGACGATTAAATTTAAAAGCACTTTCTGCGTAAACATGAAAGCCAGGAAAAAACACAGAAACGACATGACCAAAAGCCACAGCGCTTTTTCCCGCACATAGCGGCATAAACACAGTATCCCGGCGAAAAGGCAAAGATACATAAACGTATCCGGCCGGAAATTCAGCGCCCATAACACGGAATATGACGATACCACACAAGCGGCCAAAAACAGCGCCGAAATTTTCTTTCCTCCATTTACGAGCATAATCCGACACTGAAAATACACCATCAGGCAAACAGCCAATATGCTGAAAATATTAAATATGGAAAAAATCATAAACTGATTTATCAGCAGAGCGACGAACGGCGCTGCCAAATACCACGTTAACGGATTGTGATGCTGAAAAAAATCCCTGTAGGGCACATATCCCTGCCATATCAGCCAAGAACTGTGCAAATGTTCTACATTATCGCCGTTAGCTTTGGCTATTATACCATAAACAAAACAGGCAGCAACAGTTGCGCAGATAATATATAGCCATAAGAATTTTGTTAATATCTTATTCTGCAAAACGCCACTCTCCCCTGTTTTTATCGTATATACAGTTTTTACCCTGATATTCGTATTTTAGCAAATATAAGCCCTGAAACGGCGTCGGCAGATAATAACGACCTATAATTTCCGGAGATATCTGCTGTACAGGGACATTTCTGCCGCGATTTAGATAATAATTATTCCAATAGATGCCGCTGCTGACTAACTTTGGCTTATATTGCATTACAAGCTTATTCAAATCCGGTTTCAGGGCAATGCCCGTTTCTTCTCCCGCAATATCCACGTGTCCCAGTAAAGACCAGTAATAATGCGGATCTTTGCTGATGATTGACTGATTACTTAAAAAGCTGCTGATAACATAATCGCATGGTGTTACGTTAGCTGAAACATATCTGGCAAAACTCCGGTCTGTCGTCCGCGCAGACAAATAGCGCGGCTCGGAAATGGCTGCATAAGCTGCGGCCACAATCAAAAGCACCCAGACCGTCCAAAAATGTTTATGCATCGCCCGTTCAATCAGGACACTGTTCAGACAAGCGGCAAAAGCCATAAACGGAAGCATATAATAAGGAGCTATGGCAAAATAAAAACAGCGCTGAAACAGCTCTAAAACAAACAAAAGCGCAATTGTCCTGTATATTATTCCCTGTTTTTGCCATTGGGTTGCAATACTTAACAACGCCAATCCGCCTGACAGAAAAAATACCGGATAGTCAATTACATCTATCTTCCTATCGCCATAATAGGCCTGCATTTTAACATTAAAAACAAAATTCGACTGCCAGTAAATATCTAAAACATTTCCATAATATAACAACGCAATAAAAAACAACAATCCGACTACGGGAATAAGCAAAGCATACCACATATCGGAGATACAATCTTTTTCCCTACGGTTTGCCAACAGAAAAATAAGACCGAGCGGTGCCAAAACAGTCAGGATTTTCTGAGTAAAAAGAAAAGCCACAAAAAATGAAACAAAAGACAGAACCAGTGCCGGCAGACGTTTGTTTTCCCAATAAGCAAAGAGAAAATACAATCCCACCGCAAGTGACAGTGCCATAAAGGTATCCGGATTATAATTAAAACAATATATATAATAGTATGGCGGACATAAAACCAATAAACTTAGCAAAGCGGCATATCGGGAAGCAAAAAAACGAGTACAAATTTTATATACGATGAAAAGAAAGGCGAATCCGGCACTGAGAGCCATGGCATGTGCCGCGTCCAAAATCTGTAAGGCATTGCCGCCAAACAGCCTGATTACAGGCGCAAACAAGTACCACAAAAGAGGATTATGATGCTGAAAAAAATCTCTATAAGGAACTTCTCCGTAAGCGACGAGCCATGTCGCATGGATATGCTCGACGTTATCCCCGTTTCCGGTTTCAGTAAAAAAAACGGTCCAGACTGCAAAACCAATCCCGAAAGCAATCAACAGCCATATTGCCGCTTGGGCAAACAACCGGGGAAAAATGTTTTTTTCGCATTCTGTGTTCATCCTGACCGTTCCTTATCTGATTGCAGGAACAGCCGGTAACGATTTATCCGCCTGTCTCCCGCACAATAGCAGCCTTGCCTGACAAATTTCCGTTTTCATACGTTATCCGGTTTTATTACTGTCGACTTAATTGTAATTGCTTAAGGTTAAAAAGTTTCTAACTTTATATCCTTTTATCCTTACTGCGACAATATGATGATATGGGGCATTTTTCGCATTCGGGGCGCTGCGCCTTGCAGATATAACGTCCAAACAAAACCAGCCAGTGATTGGCATTGATAACATATTTATCAGGCAAAACTTTTAGCAAATCCTGTTCTACCGCAAGCGGCGTTTTCCCTTGGCTGAAATCAAGCCGGTGAGAAATACGCATCACGTGGGTATCTACGGCTAAAGCCGGTTTATGATACCAGACATTTAAAACGACGTTTGCCGTTTTTCTTCCTACTCCGGCCAAAGTTTCCAAGTCTTCGCGGCGCTCAGGCACCTCACCGCCAAAACGCTCAAGCAAGTCCTTACTCATTGATATAATGTTTTTGGCTTTATTGTTAAACAGTCCAATGGTGCGAATATATGAAATCAGTTTCTGTTCGCCCAATTCGACCATTTTCTGTGGCGTATCCGCTACCTTAAACAGTTCTGCCGTAGCCCGATTAACGCCTTTGTCCGTCGTTTGCGCCGACAGAACCACAGCAACCAGAAGCGTATAAGCATTGCTGTAATTTAATTCACATCGGGGATTAGGGTCATCCCGATTGAATATCTCCATTATTTCTAAAATTTCAGACTTTTTTCGCATAAAAACCATCCTTGATGTTTTTGCCTGTCAGGCTTTTACACCGCCGGCTCCGGCTGCTTTCGGCGCATCCGCATCAAGCGGCCAGCGCGGACGAGGCTTGAAATCCAGCGGGCTGACAAAGCCTTTACGAAAGCGCTCCAATCCTGCCCAAGCAATCATAACACCGTTATCCGTACAAAAGCGAATCGGCGGCGCGGCAAATATCAACCCATTGTCATCAGCCAGTTTCTGTAATTTTGCCCGAAGATACGTATTAGAAGCGACTCCGCCGGAAACGACAATATTTCTGCCTGACGGATATTTCTGCTTGAAATATGCGACTGCTTTTCCAAGTTTCCGACACAGGCATTCCGTTGCGGTGTATTGGAAACAAGCGCAGATATCGGCTATATCCTGCTTAGGAATGTAGGCATGAGCAATTTCTCCGTCCGGCGAATATGTTTCAACAATTTTGCGTACTGCCGTTTTTAATCCGGAAAACGACAAATTACAATCCGGCATACCGATAAGCGGGCGCGGCAGCGTAAACCTGGTTTCATCTCCGGTTGCTGCCAATTTTTCCACCGCAGGCCCTCCCGGATAGCCCAGGCCAAGCATTTTCGCCACTTTATCAAACGCTTCGCCTACAGCATCATCAATCGTTGTTCCCAACCGCTCATACTGCCCAACGTCTTTTACTACCAAAATCTGGCAATGCCCGCCGGACACCAGCAACAGCAAATAAGGGAATGTTACATCGTTACTGATGCGGGCAGCGAGAGCATGCCCTTCCA
This sequence comes from Acetobacter sp. 46_36, assembly GCA_001917135.1. Lineage (GTDB taxonomy): Bacteria > Pseudomonadota > Alphaproteobacteria > RF32 > CAG-239 > CAG-267. The sequence continues at coordinate 10,479 of MNTT01000014.1, read as the reverse complement.
AATGATTAACGGCGACAAAAGGCTTATCCAGCGCGACAGACAGAGCTTTGGCCGTCATAACGCCGACAACCACGCCGCCGATGAGCCCCGGCCCTGACGCCGCAGCAACAGCGTCTATATCTTTCAACGTCAGCCCGGTTTTGGCAAAGCACTGTTCCAAAATACCGTCAATATGATCCAAATGCGAACGGGCGGCTATTTCGGGAACAACACCGCCAAACGCCTTATGTTCTTCCTGCGACAACAGCGCTTCGCCAAGAATTTCCTTTTTATCGTTTACCAGCGCCGCCGCCGTTTCATCACAACTGCTTTCTATCCCTAAAACTATCATGTTCTTATCCAATAAATATTGAAGTTTATTTTTTTATTTTATAGACTATATTTTGCAGAATGCAAACAACTATTATATAAGGAGGCTATAAAATGTCTGAGCAAGCGGTAAAAACAGAGCCTAAAAAGCTAAAATCCAAAGTTTTTAAGTGGACTTCAGCCATTGTGGCCATTGCAATCCTTGAAGCTGCCGCCGTTACTGGTGCCGTTTTGATTATGGAATCGAAGCATAATGACCGGCAAAAGGATTTTGCAACCCTTTCCGAAACGGTCTTACAACAGGGAAAATATATTGCAGAACTGCAAAACCTTCCGGCTGCCATTTCTGCCAACGCACAGAAAATTGCAGAAAATGCAGGACTTCTTCAGCTGTATAACGAGAATTTTTTGGCGTTGAAAGACGAGGTCGGAAATAAAAAGGTGGAAATTCTGAACCAACAGTTCAGCAATCTTAACCACCGGTTAGAATCGCTTGAAGAAACAAAAAGCACTGATGCCCTTATTTTAAGCGCTGTACTCCTTATTAAAGAAAATGCGCTCTATAACAAAAACTTTGCTGCCGAGGCGGATATTTTAGCACAATTGGCTCAAGGGCAGGACAATATCGCATCTGCCGTTCAAACCATTGTATCCCTTAAAAGCCTCCCTATTGCTTCAAACGATGAGCTGATAAAAAATTATCAGCAAATTGCCGAAGAATTCACCTTTACCGTTTCCAACGAACAACTCCAGGAAAACAAAGAAGCAGACGATAATGCCGTAGCCAAAAGCATTGCCTTGATTAAAGATACCGTCGCCGGAATAAATTTTGACAAGGTTGTCGTTTTGAAAAAAGACAAACGAACAGATGCGCAAAAACAGTTAATGGAACAGCTTGCCTCTTTAGTTGAAAACCATGACTTTAAAAATGCGGTTAAATTTATCAGAGAGACTCCCGAGTTTCAAAAAACACAGAATCCAGAACTCACCCACTGGATAGAACAGGCTGAGAGGAGAATTTCTTTTGATGAAGCTGTTTCTTATATCATTGCAGCAGAGTTAAATGCCATACGCCAGGATTTCAGCAATACAGAAAATTCGCCGCTTTTTCAAAAATAGCCAAAAGGCATTAATAGCTGAATGGCATTGTGAAAATTGCCACCAAATTATATTGGACAGTCCATGTCGTACAGAATGACTATTTATATAAAAGGAAATTATACAAATGATACGCAACCTTTTAAAATCCGCTTTTATTTTGGCTTTGCTTACGCTGTTTTTTTGGCTGACTGATGAAAAGAGCCAGCTCAACTTTACCTTGAACGGCACTGTATATGCTTTATCCATTCCTGAAGCCGCTATTGGCCTGTTTGTCTTTTTTCTGCTGGCAGAACTTCTGTTTTTAAGTTTTCGGGCGACGGTAACGTTGCTTAAAAATGACGTTTTGCTATCCAACCATTCTTTTCAAAACGATAAAGAATCGATTGAAAATACTCAAACAGGAAATGAAGACAAGATTGTTTTGAGCAGGAATCAATTTGACGAGGCTGCTATCCTTATTGTCCGGACAATGGGCGCGGTAACTGCCGGCCTTATGAATGAAGCCCGCAGACTTTTGGTTTCGCTTAGAAAAATTGTCGGCGATGATGCCATTATCGATATTCTCATGCTCAAGATTTATAAAGGAGAAAAAAATTTCGACAAGATGGAACAGCTTTCACAAAAGCTTATGCAGAATGAAGATATACAATTAGTAGGAATGAAAGCGGCTTTAGAAGCTCAGATGCAAAAAAAGGAATTTACTGAAGCATTAAAGACGGTTAATCAAGCCTTTGAAGTCAGACAGGATTTATATTGGGTTATCAGCAGCGCTTTTCTGCTGCGTGCCAAAAGCAATGACTGGCTGGGCGCATTGGAGGTCCTTGAGGCCGGGATTGATAAAAACATTACGCCCGAGCAAAAGGCGGCACGGCTAAAAGCCGTGGCTCTGTATGAGCTGGCTAAGCAAGCCGCTACCGAAAAAGACAAGACAAAATATTTTAAATTTATGACACAGGCGCTGTGTGAGAATAAAAGACTGATTCCCGCTGCGTTAGATTTGGCTGAATATTATGTTAAGAATGATTTGCAGGTCAGAAAAGCAGAAAAAGTTTTATATGATATGTGGCTGGAAAATCCGTGTTATGAAGTTGCGGCAGCTTATCTTAAACTTTTTCCCAAAGATACCAAAAATGAAAAGATTCAGCGAATGGAAAAACTGGCTCTTGCCAACTGCAAACGTCCGTCCCTGAACAACCTTATTTTGGCCGAACTTTATCTTAAAGCAAAAAAATACGCCAAAGCCAGAACGGAGTGTAAAATCTTTTTGTTAAAAAATCCCGCCACGCAAAAAATTGCGGAAATTATTAAAGAACTTGATGCCAAAACGCACAAACAGGTTTCAAAACCTGACGGACTGGTTAAATCGCTTGCTCAGAAAATTACAAGCTTAGGAAAAGCTTCTGCGGCACTGGAACATTGCCCCAAAGATTTTCAATGGGTTTGTGCCAACTGCGGACATGTAGAAGATCATTGGGAGCCGATTTGCCCGCACTGCGGAGAAATCGGAAGGAGCTATTGGCATCTTTATGTTGATAACGAACCAGCGACTGTTGAGGAAATTTAAAAAACGATTAATTTAACGCCTATATAACGTTTTTAATTAAGGAGCTTGGCAATGAACTACGATGAATTGAAACAGATTTGGGCGCAGAAATATGATACTGTTCCGCAACAATTAGAAAAATTAAAGCAAATTCCTGCCGTTGCCACCGCTTTTAATACCAACATTGACGCCATACTTAAAATTACCGGCGAATCGCTGAAAAAACTTATCACTGATAATCATATCACTGTCGATGAGCTTACTAATATAGAGCTTTCGAATTTTCGAAAGCCTACCGATGTTATTATAGGCATTGTCAAATGTTTCAGCAGAGGGATTGCCGAAGAATGGGTTACCGAAGACGTTAACATTTATAAATGGATGGAAACTAATTTAGGTTATGAACGTTTGCAAATGGGCGGTCAAGGCGGCATTATTGCAAATGCACTGGCACTGTTAGGTGTCAACCAGGTTATTGCACACACCAACTCGCACCCGAAAATCCAGGCAGAACAGTTTCTAAATTTAAATAATCTGATGGGGATTGATGAAAACGGCGAGTCCAGAAAAGCTTATGATATCTCCAGAGAACAAGATATTCCGTTGATTCACTGGATTATTGAATTTGATAAAGGCGACAGCTTTCAAATCGACGGCAAAACGTTTACCTGCCCGAAATCCAATCGGTTTATTGCTACCTATGACCCTTTAAATATGAGTTTGGTAATCAACAATGGATTTATTAATTATTTGAATACTCATCCGGTACAATATCTTTTATTATCCGGTTTTCATTCTTTGCTAGAAAGTAACAGCGGAGTTCAACTTATTAAGAACGCTGTACCGGTATTGCAAAGATGGAAAGATAATAATCCTGAGTTACTTATTCATTTGGAAATCGCATCAACGCAGGATAAAGTCGTCAGAAAGGCAATTATAGACAATATTGTTCCCCTCGTACATTCCGTTGGGCTTAATGAACGCGAGACTATTGATTTGCTTAATATTCTGGGGCAAGGTGCATTAGCTGAGCGAATTGAGGCTGAAACAAACAGCTGTAATCTTTTTGAAGCTGTTTTATATTTGAAAAAACATCTAAACGTTAAACGCATTCAGTTGCATATGTTTGGCCTTTATATGACAATTCAGGATAAAGATTTTATATATACCCCTGAACAAAATTTAAAAGGAATGATGACAGCAGCCGTAGTTTCATCCAGTAAGGCATACAATGGTGAAATTGCAAAGTATGACGATGTTACCAAAACTTTGGGCATGCCGGTGTCAAATCAGGGGCTAAACGAATTGACCGCTTTGTCGGAAATGCTTCACAAAAAAGAGTTGTTAGAAGCAGGAGTCTGTGAAATTGATGATTTTTGGCTGAGTGCTATTCCCACTATTTTGATTGAGAAACCTAAGACACTGGTTGGAATGGGAGATACGATATCTTCGGTGTCATTGTTGGCAGGAAGATAAATCAGAGGCGTTTATAACGCCTCTTTTGATTTACATCAATTTATTTTATCTCGTAATAAGTGAAAATATTAAAAATTTTTACGTATAAATCTTTCGATTTATACGTATTAAATGAATATATACTTTTTATTTATTTTTTTAATAAAATCAACATTTACAAGAATTTAAAATTTTTATCCTTTTGCCGACACATCTTCAAAGGAACCTTTAAGCAACGGAAAGGGGAAATGGGTTGTTTTTGGGGTAAGCGCGATAATAACTCTTATGTATACCAAAGGACAAATAACTGATTCTATTAATTAAATTTTTTTTATACAACTTTTTAGAAGAAAAGGACAAAATAATGACAAAAATCATTGTAGAAATCTTTGATAAAAAACTCAACGAACATCTAAATTGTATCGTACGACAGAACCGCATGATTGCCATTCGTGAATTCGAAGACATCTGCAAAGATGCAAATTCAATCATCGCAAAACATCCGGAAGACTACAAACTTATCCAACTGGGAGTAATCGACGGAGAAAAAGGCATCATTGACAACACTATTGTTGATATCATGGAAGCTAAAGACGCCATTGGAATTAATTTTGAAAATGAAAACCATACTAACTGAAATCATTAAATGGGGTGGCTGGATTGTTGCAGTTATACAATCCCTACTCGAAAACAATATGATTAACTAGAAAATCCGGCGGGGCGCGCATGCCGTTTCTTCTCCATATCCCTACCAAAACGCGCAACCGAAAGGAAAAAACATGAATGACAGACAAACATATGCACGAACCGCACAGAGAACCCGTAAAGTCAACGTCAAAAACAGATTTATGTTTGGCGGAGACAGATTCTAAACATCATAAACCATTCAATACATCAATATGGGAGGTAATCCTAAATGAATGAAAATACTAAAAAAGTGGAAAATCAAGATATTGGTTATAATATCATTGAAAATTCTAAAGAAATCAAAAAAACTCCGTTCAATAAATACAACAAAAGAGTAAGAATTCAGGAAAATTTCGATAAAGAAAAAATCAAAATTAAAAGAAACGGTAAATTTATCAACGCTTTCGACTATACACAATCAGGAAGAGAGGGAACAGAAATTTACGCAACACTCGACAAATACAACAAAAATCTCCAAATGACAAAACAGGCAATGGAAACAAACGCCAAAAAATTATACGGCGATATTGGAGAAATTGGAGACCTCCAAACAATCATGAACAACGCTAAAAAATGCGAAAACCTATGGAACAACCTAGACAGCAACATCAAAAAAGAATTCGACAATAACATTGATAACTTCGTTAATAACGCCGAAGAATGGACTAAAAACTACATCAAAAAAGAATTCGAAAAAAGAAAAAATAAGGGGAACAAAGAATGAGTAGAAACACTATTGTAAACGGCAACAACGTACCACAACTTCTAAGACCTAGAACTAAAATCAAATACAGAAAAAGAACACAAACAACCGGAAATTTAGGCGAAATCATACCTTTTTATGTAAACGAACTAGTACAAGCAGGAGACACTTTCAAAATCGACTTATCGTCCTTTAGCAGATTAACAGTATCAAATTATCCATCTATGGACAATTTATTCCTTGACATTTACCTCTTCAAACAGAACAAAAACAACCTCGTTAACGAATTTGCTCCATTCATGGGAGAAAACTTAACCGGAGCTTTCGAACAACAGTACGAGTACGAAATACCTAAATTAAAATTATACGGCTCCCATACATCCGCAAGAAGTCTCATAAACAGACTATACGGACTAAAATTTTTTAAGAATGAAATCACAAAAGATAACGGAATATTTGTCTCCGCTTTACCACTAATAACATATTGGCAAATGTGGAACGACTGGTTTAGAGACCAAAACTACATGCCGTTACAGATATTACCATCAATGGGCATGTATAGCGGAACTAACCACACACCTATATACATTAATAAAGCAACTCTAAATAATATTTACCCGACAAACCTAAGTACAATCTCAACAGACCCATACTACACAGGCGGCGCAACAGATACAGATTTAATATATAACTGGTATACTTTGGGTAAAGCTTGCAGATTCCACGACTATTTTAGCACAATCATACCCGAGCCGCAAAAAGGCGACCCGACCAGAATTCCATTAACCGGCGAAGTAGAACTTGAAGTCTACGGTACAGGCAAAGGATTAATGTTTACAGACGGCACTGGAAACTTTGGAACAACCGTAAACGGACAAATTGATAATAGCGCTACTCTTAAAGTAAACACAGTTACGCAAGGCAACGTTGAAGTCGGAAAAAATCTAGGAAACGGCTCAACAATAGGCACGCTTTATAACGTCATCGGCGTACCTACCAAAGAACAAATTGGAGACAACGAAAGCAACGACAGCGGACTTATGGCAACCCTAAACTTTGCCGACGCCATAATTGGCACTATGAACGATATGCGTACGTTAGTTTCAGAACAACACTTCATTGAAAACAACGGAATTTTCGGTACTCGTGAAAAAGAAATTTTACGAGCAAGATACGGCGTTATATCATCAGCAGTAACAACACACACCGTTGAATACCTCGGCGGAAAACGAATTCCGTTAAATATGGACACAATATTACAGACTTCATCTACCTCAAGTGAAAGTCCGCAAGGTAATGCGGCAGGATATTCTGTTACATTCGATGCAGACGAATTATTCGTCAAATCGTTCGATTACCCAGCAGTAATCCTTGGTGTTGCAGTCGTAAGACAGAACCACAGCTATAGCCAAGGATTAAGCTGTCAACATACAAAATTCAAACCACTTGACTACTGGACACCTGAATTCAATAACGTTGGATGCCAACCCATATACATGAGCGAACTATTCCTTGACGTTGAAAACCAAGAAAACAATAAAAAAGTATGGGGCTATAAAATGCCGTGGCAAGAATATAGAGAAGAACCTGACCAAGTCACCGGTATGTTAGCACCTGATTACGAAAACTCACTTGATGTTTGGAACTATGCAGACGACTACGCAACCGCACCAGTTGCCGGCATATCATGGTTACTTGAAACGCCGCAGTATTTAGACAGAACATTAACCGTTACTTCTAAAAACACAGACCAGTTTATGTTTGACTTCCAATTAAACATAACAAAAGTAACCGAAGTACCATACTTCTCTATTCCTGGTTTGGATAAATTCTAATGGAACCGAACGAGGAATATAAACAAATTATGCAAGCGGCGGACGAAAATATCCGCCGCTGGCGTAAAAACCTTAAAACAGTAGACGAATTATGGACAGAATGCAAAAGACTCAATTTAGTTACATCCAACAGTTTGCACGAGAAAAAGGTTACAATCAAACCAAATTCTTGCCTTCCTGCACCACGCAAATCGTCGAAGAATTGAAAAATCAAAAATATTACCTAGGGAGAAATAGACGCAATGGGATTATTCAGCAGTATAGGCGGGTTAGTAAATGACCTAACCGGGGCAAGCAGCTCCGCAAAGAGCAGTTATAAATATAACGCAGCACTTCAAAATCAGAACTGGGCGCACCAAAAAGAAGCCATGCAAAACGCTCACCAGTGGGAAGTTGCCGACTTAAAAGCAGCAGGACTTAACCCTGCTCTATCAGCAGGCGGAAACGGAGCAAGTACCGGCGGAGCTGGCGGAGGCGGCGGAGGTGTAAACGCTCCAATGGGAGATTTAGGAGGACTTTTAAACGTCCTGACAAGCTTCGGAAACCTTGCAAACTCAACCAAAATGACAAATGCACAAACCGGATTGCTAGACGCACAGACAATAGCACAAATCACCAATAACAAATACATTGATGATAATATGAAATCCGCAATTTTAAACACTATGGCGGATACTTCATTAAAAAAAGCAATGACAAAAAATTCCGCAGCAGATACAGCCTTAAAAGGACAGCTAAGAGCAACATCCGCAGCAGATGAAAAAGTTAAAAAAGAACAAGTATTTTTAAACCGCGCTCAAACTACCGAAAGCGCAGGACGAACGGCGCAAATGAGATACGGAAAATTAGCAAATGTAATAGGAACCGAAAAGGCACAAGAAACATTTGAATTAATAAATAAAATAGGAATAACAGGAAAAAATGCAGAAAAATTAATAGACAGCATTTGGAGATTAATAAAATTAATAGACAGCATTTGGAGATTAATTAAATGAGTTACACAGTAGGATTAAACAACGACCTTGACTACGGCGGAGCAAGAATTCGCAACGGAGTTAACACCGCTTATAAAGCAGGTAAAACAATCGAAACAATAGCAGAAATAGCCAAACTATTTGTTTAATATGACCAAAGGAAAAGGCGCGGAAGACGCGCACCAACTATTTTTTTATAGTTGGTGTCAGTCAGCCCTTATATATCAAGTGTATAAGGGCTGACCTTTTTTTTAGAAAAAAAAGTAGGTAAAAATGACTTGCACATCACCCCTTCACCTATACTTAAGAGGTACATACCCGGCTTATGTCTATTCAGAAGACGAACTACACCAGCTCAACAAACCAAAATTTCAAGAATGGCCGGGACACTACCATATCAAAGTACCTTGCGGCAAATGCCTAGCATGCCAACTAGATCACGCTAATGAATGGGCTACCAGGGCATGGGCAGAAGCTCAATGCTGGCACGATAATTGTTTTATAACATTAACATACAATTCAGCAAGAAGAGACACAAAACGAAAAGGCGGACTAGACCAAGAATGGAATTTACCACTAACAGAAAACGGAGAAATGACACTCTGGCCCAAAGACGTCGTCAGATTTATGAAAAGACTACGAAAAGAAGAAAACGGCACAGATTTCTGGCATAATCCTATTACACAAAAATTAGAAGCACCAATAAGATTTTTAATGTGCGGCGAATACGGACCAAAAAACGGACGCCCTCACTATCACTTGTGCTTATTTAACTATAAGCCTAAAGACTTAATATTCGATAAATATAACCACCATAAACAACCACTTTACAAATCAAAAACACTTCAAAGAATATGGGGACATGGGTTTGTCATCGTCGGAAACCTCGAATACGAAAGCGCATGCTACGTCGCAAGATACACGCAGAAAAAAACCGGAATAATAAACAAAAAATACAAAAAAATAGACGTCGAAGAAATAAACGAAAAAACAGGAGAAATAAAGCTAAAAACAAAAAGAAAAATCATCAAAATTAAAGGTAAACCGGAACAAGAATACATTAATATGTCCAGAATGCCGGGCATAGGATTAAACTATTTTAACACACACTTCCAAGAAATAAAAAGAAGTTCAGGAATACTCATCAAACAAAAACTAAAAAAAATACCAAAATACTTTAAAAAGAAATGGGAAAAAAGAGACTGGGAAGACTATCACAAATGGAGATACCAAAATATAAAAATAGGTAAGGAGCTATGGGAAAAACTACTAAACGGAACGTATCCACAAGAAATACCTTTACACATTAAAGAACAATGGTACTTAAAAAGAATAAAAGAACACCTTGAAGAAATAAATAAAACCAACAAATTACCAAGAGATACACAACTATATGAAGATACTTGTTAAAACAGCCATAATTAAAAATTATGGACTTTTTTAACAAGTTACAAAAAAAATGTATTGACTTTAAAAAACTTCTGTATAACCATAAAAACACGGTTAGCGGGGAAATTTTGTCGCCCCGCTAGCTATCAGGAGAAGACCATTGAAGAAAAAAATCGAAGTTTACGAAAAACTCACCTTTTGGGAATATTGCAAACGAAAAATTTATGACTTCATATGGGACATATTAAGCATTATATTACTAATTTTTGGTCTAATCTTATTAACAATAATAATAAAATTAGCAGAAAATTAGACAAATAAAACGCATAATAACTCTTATGTATCCAACAGTATAACCTACAACTATCGTGTTGGTTCCACGCTAAAAGCTAAAAATTATAGATATGGCGAAGCGTTTAAAGAAAAGACAACCAGAAGTGAGGGGATATCCTGTAATTCGTACGCTAATTGTTATATCGGATG
>MNTT01000005.1 GCA_001917135.1 Acetobacter sp. 46_36 | reverse complement strand
GCGCCGTCTTTCTTCAGAACGTCTACAATCGTCTTCGGAACCTCCAGCGGCTCCATGCCGACACTGATAGTCAGGCTAGCCTGACTATCCAGATCGATTAGCAGCACGTTTTTGCCCGCAGCAGCCAGTGCAGCGCCCAAGTTGTGCGTCGTTGTCGTCTTTGCCACGCCGCCCTTTTGATTTGCTATTGCGATAACTTTCATTGCAGCATCTCCTTATATTTTATTTAATTTATATATTTTATTTACATTATACCTCATAATAGATATTCGTCAACTATTTCCCCTATATACGAGCATGAAATAGGGTCAGAAGGAAATTTCCTTCTGACCCTATTTCATGCCTTCTACTTGTCCAAAAACTCAACGTTGTAGAATTGTTATTTTGTTCTGTTTAATCTTCGCAGTATCATTATTCTCCCCAAGAAATCGAACCACCGGTCACCTTAAATGCACTGGAAGAATTATTGGTAACATAGAATTTCCAGTAACCATCTGTGCCTGTATAGAGGATTGCAGACGGATTTTTATTTGTTGTGGTGCTAGAGTCCCCAGCCGTCAAGCCAATTGTTTTCGATACTTCTGAATTTGTCTTTACAGAGACGGTAACGGCAATTCCTTTTCCGCTCTTAAATCCATTCTCATCGTTTGTCGGATGCCATTGAATAGTCCCTCCAATAGGAATATCGGATGCCTTCACCGAGAATCCTCTCGTTACGGGATCTTCCACCTTTGCGGGTCCATCATAAATAACATTGTTATTTACATCATAAATCGTGCACGACAGATCTTCAAGTTCATACGTTGTAATCTTGATTTCACCGTCCGAATCCACCTCTGATACTGTAATCGCGAAATCATCATTCTCTTTTGCCTCGGCTTCTGTTTCCCCCATTGTCGCAGCTGCTACGCCTACACACATAGCCACCGTCATAGCTACAACACACAAGATCAAAAAGACTTTTTTCATTAGATTACCTCCATCATCTGTCATCATGTCGTTATCTTTCCAGCCCAATTCAATGTTACCATTCAATCAGGCTTCAACCATAGTCTAATATTCCCATTATTAACTGTAAACCACATTCAGTTTACCTTCAGGCAACTGACAGTTGCCTTTTCTATATTTTCGCTTCACCCTTTAATTTTCCGCCCATTTTTGATATAATTTTTACGCTGCGACTCCTTCCAGCGGAAGGAGGTGAACGCCTTGTCGTACTTAACCGCCTTTGCTATCTCCGTACTGGCAGGCGTAGTTTCATACTACATCTGCAAGTGGCTGGATGGAGATAGTTGACTCCGCAGCACCCGGCCCAACGGTCTGGTCCACCGATAACGGACAAGAAGCCCTCCAGAAGCTGCAACTTCTGGAGGGCTTCGCTACGCCTTGTGTAGTTTTCTTAACCGCCTTTGCTCGGTCAACTGTAGTTTAGCAGATTCCGCTGATTTTGTCAACGGATGATCCTGTCGATTGACGGTATTCCCGCATTGGATTATATGATTTATATATTATATGTACAGTATATAAATTATATAACATTTTCCGTTGTTTCTTCATTTCTTCAAAACAGATCACTATGCGTTCCTGTTCTGGTTAAGCATAGAACAAGCTCATCATTCTTGATCTCATAAATCAAGAGCCAGTCCGGAGTTATATGGCACTCCCGGCATCCGATATAGTCCCCGGACAGGTTATGATCCCGATAGATTTCTGGCAGCGGCTTCTGTTCAGCCAAAATAGTGATTACTTCCTCCAGCAGCCGCACATCATAGCCTCTCCGAACAATCCGCTTGTAGTCTTTCTTGAAGGCCGTCTGATACCTAATCGTCAGCATTCAGATCCTCCATCAGGTCTTTTACGGAGGAAAAAGACCTGCTCATTCCAATCCCATTCTCTGCATCCTCGATTGCTTTCCTTGTTACAACGTTCGGTATTTCTCCGCCGATTTCAAAAGGAATGCGATACTCACGGACCGCCTTCTTCGCAAAAATATTAAATGCGGCGGTCATCGTCATTCCCATATCTGCGCAAAATGCCTCAAACTGCATTTTTAAGTCGCTGTCCATCCGGATATTGATATTTGTGCTTGCCATTATCGCAGCTCCTTTCTGCTCTTAGCGTTCTCATTGTATTATATTTTATTTACATTGTCAACATTTCCGTTCCATTGCCTCCAACTCGGCCATAGACTTCACGACACCATGCCCGGCACAAACCTGCGTAAGGCCGCGATCCAGCTTCCGCAGATACACGGAGTTTCTTTCAGCCTTCTCCATTTCACCGTACCGTTCCTCGCTGATGATTACCATGTTCTTATCTTTCTTCCGCGTGTCAATTACAGTTTCGTCAATCATATCGTCTCGCTCCTTGCATTGTTTCTTGTACTTTACATTGTGCCACTTATTATTATGAATACGCTACACAGTAGACTTTCCAATTTTCTGGGAAATACGCCCTGAAAAAGTATTCAATAATTTATATAAAGTATATAAATTAAATAATATATATACTTTATATCACATCAATCTGCTATTTCTTTTTAGCTCATTACTTGTTATACTATTTCCGTTCAAAGGAGAAGGATTGCGCTCTATGAGGATGTAATAGGAAGGAAGCTGCATTTATGATTACACGCAAAGAAATTGACTTGGCCGCACCGCTAACAACGCCACAAATAGAAATGCTAACGGCTCTCGCGGCAGCGCCATCGACCGCAGATGTAGACTGTCCGGAATTAACGGCAGCACAACAAAACAGCTTCTATCGGCTCATCCGCAACACGGATTCCCGCTTCATCTCATGTGACACAGATACATCGAAAAAGTAGCGTCCTTTTCTAAAACAATCACCAATCAACTTTGTCATAAATCTATATATCGTAAATATTTTATATAACGTATATACTCTATGCAAAGTATATACGTTATTTTGTTTCCCACCATTTTCGGATCGTCTTTGGATCCAGCCCAGTTTCTTTATGGCAATCAGCTTTTCTACCAGACGGATTTGTCTTTCTCCATTCATAGACTTTCATCTGTGCCGTTGGGCGACCATCCGCAGCCTTCATTGGGATTCCAATCGCCTTCATATCTTCCTTACGCCTTCGTGCCAAATAGAGATGCTTTTCCTGCGTCAGCCCATTTCTTCTATTCCGCTCTATATGAACGTCCGTTAAAGCCTCTATATCGGAAATCGTAAAGTTGTAATATTCCCGGTCATACGCCTCCAGCGCACTTTTAATATCATCCTCAGTCAACGCATTCTCATGCTGCACCATCTGGAGATCCTCAAACGCAATCTGCATATCCTTCCGAAGCTGCGCCTTCGGAACATCACATTTGTAGGCGTAGATTGCCATACACATCAAAAAGAAATACCGATGTCCGCCTCGGATGGATAATATCTGCCGCAACCACCAATGGTAAAGTGCATACGGATCGTCGCCATGTACCTTTCCCGCAATATCCCATTTCTTCGGGTACTTTTCACCCTTGACAATAACTCGCTCATACCACTCTGGATACGCTTCCCGCGCTGCTTCTCTCGTTATCTTCGATGGTCTGAACGGTTTATTGACATCCACCCGATTTTCCGGTCTGGCATAAGCGTTCAAATATTCCAGCGTCACTGGATCGCCGGTCCGGAACGCCACAATCTGATTGCCATGCTTTTCGTTGATGCTGCCAACCATGCGGAAGCTCTGGTTGATGGACTGATACTGAATCTCTTTGTTTTGCGACGTCGCCTTGTATTCCCACATCCGAAACGTAAGATCATACTTTAGACTCTTCAGCTGAATTTTAATATTCGGGTATAGATCTATTGGCTCCCGGAAAAAATAGCAAACGTGCAGACCAGTTCCAGATAGAACAAGATACGTCGGCATCGGCAAGCGGCGAAGCCGCGTCGGATCGCCGCCAAAACGTAAAAATAGATTCCGCAACTCCTTCAAGCCAACACCATCCAAATCGAAGATCAGTGCGTTCATCCGCTGCGCGTGCTCCAGCTTATTGGATTTCCCGCGATAGGACAGTCCGCTGCACAGCGTCAGCGGATTCTGTTCGATAAATTCCATATAATCATTTTCCCACTGATCAGAGAACATGATTCTTCGGCGCATTCGCTTAAAACCATCGGACGTTTGTTCCCGATACAGATAAATTGCATTAGGGTGGGAATAATCCATATGCCGCTCGTCAGAACGCTCGTTATTCGGGAACATCTCTCTGTAAAAATCATAGCCGCTGACCTCCGGAAATTGAGAACTCAAATACTCATAGCCTTCAGTATAATTCTGTGTCATACACAAGTCCTCCCAGTAAAAGAAAAAGAAGCAAAAAGAAAAGTCCGCTGCGGCGGGGATCCCAAACCATCCGGATTTGCCCATCCCACAGGCTTACGCCTGCCGGTACGCCCACAGGATTCCCCACACCATAAAGGCGTGGAGAATCCTGATGGACGACCTTGGAAAAGACCGTGGACAAATCCTACCCTGCTATCGGATGGGCTGCGCCCCCCGATCCAGCACCTAGCAATTCGATACAAACTGCTGCCCCCTGCCTGCTTCCGAAAAAGAGAAATTTTTTATTTTTTCGCAATAAAAATCTAGCCCCTGTCCTAGCCCTAGACCCCTATAGGGGGGCTTAGATTATCAATAGCTTTTTCCCTATTTTTTGACCGTTATTATAGCCTGTCCAAAACGCGATTTCAAGGGTTGCGGACAGGCTATTTTGCTATCCATTTTTCGTTCCAGCCCGCATATCTGCGGGGACGATTCCAAGCGGTTTTGTGTGCTGAATGATATATTCCCAATAGCCAACTCTATAGTTTGCCCGAAGCTGCCGTGAGAATAGCGTATTGTGCGCTGCTTTGATTTCTTT